>JAGWTU010000015.1 GCA_028868825.1 Burkholderiales bacterium
GGGACCGCCGCCGCAAGCACGCGCGGCGCCGCCGGCGACCGCAGCCGGGCCTCGCTCGTCCAAGCCCCGACCCTCGGAAGCGGCGCCGCCGGCGCGGATGCGTCCGCCGCGGCCGCCGCCGCAAACGCGCCGGCACCGGCCGCCGCGCCCGATGCGGCCCTATCGATGACGCTCGCCACGACAACCCAGGCGGCCGGATTCACGCTGCCCGAACCGGCGCCCAAAACCGCGACCCACCCGAGCGCCGACGCCGCGACGCCAGTTGTCCTGCCGCTGCCACTGGCCGCGCAGCCGGCGACGACCGCCCCGCCCGCCAACGCTCCCGCACCGACTCCGCTCACGGCGAGCCCCGGCAGCGCCGATTTCGCGTCGCAACTCGGCGCCCAGCTCGTCACCTACGCCCGCGGCGGCGTCGAACATGCGCAACTGGCGCTCAATCCGGCCGAGATGGGGCCGTTGACGGTCGAGATCCGGCTCCACGGCAACAACGCCCAGGTCCACCTCTCGAGCGACAACGCGCAGACGCGCCAGGCGCTCGAACAGGCGATGCCGCAGCTCGCGGGAACGCTGCGCGAAGCCGGGCTGACGCTGGCCGGCGGCGGCGTCTTCGAGCAGCCGCGCCAGCAGACAGCGGCCGGCGGCGACGCCGGCGCAGGGGGCGCTTCCAGCGCCTCGGCGGGCGCCGCCAAGAGCGACGAGGCCTCGACCCCGGGGGCCACCGCCGTGGCGCCGCCGCGCCGGCGCGGCGTCGTCGATCTGATCGCCTGACACCCCGGGGCCCGAGACAGGCCCCAATTCGCTGCCCTTATCCAGCCTTCGCCGAGGCGGGCCGGTCTCAATAATGGTTCGACAGCGCCGAATACGGCCGCGCACCGCGCGACCTGCCGGCGCACCGACCCAGCAGGAGTAACCGATGTCCACCGCCGCCGCAGCCGCCGCCGACGCCCCGCCGCCCGCCAAGGGCAAGAAGAAGCTGATCATCATCATCGCGGCCGTCCTGCTCGTCGTCCTGCTCGGCGGCGGCGCGGCGCTGATGCTGATGAAGAAGAAATCGGCCGACGCCGAGGGCGGCGACGGCGACGCCGCACCGGCCAAGGCCGAGAAGCACGAATCGAAGGGGGCGCCGGCCTTCGTGCCGCTGGACTCCTTCACCGTCAACCTCGCCGACAAGCAGGCCGACCGCTACGCGCAGATCGGCATCACGCTCGAGGTCGAGGACGAGAAGGTCGCCGAGGAGATCAAGAAGTACATGCCGGCGATCCGCAACAACATCCTGCTGGCGATCTCCGAGCGCACGGCGGCCGATCTGCTCGACCGCGAGGGCAAGAACAAGCTCGCCGCGACGATCCGGCTCGAGACCGCGAAGGCGATGGGCTTCGACGTCCCCGCCGAGGCCGCGGCCGACGAAGGCGCCGCCGGCGACGAGGAAGGCGCGAAGAAGCCCAAGAAGAAGAAGGCCAAGAAGGCCGAGGCCGAGCTGCCGGTGCGCGCAGTGCAGTTCTCGAATTTCATCATCCAGTGAGCCCTGCGGTCCGACGCACGCGATGAACCAACAGATCCTTTCGCAAGACGAAGTCGACGCCCTGCTCCAGGGCATCACCGGCGAGAGTCAGAAACTCGAGCAGGAAGAGACGCCCAGCGGCGGCATGCGCGAGTACGACCTGGCGAGCCAGGAACGCATCGTCCGCGGCCGCATGCCGACGATGGAGGTCATCAACGAGCGTTTCGCCCGCAACATCCGCATCGGCATCTTCAACCTCATCCGCAAGAGCCCCGAGGTCGCGATCGGCGGCATCAAGGTGCAGAAGTTCAGCGCCTTCCTGCGCGAGATCGTCGTGCCGACGAACTTCAACATCGTCAACGTGAAGCCGCTGCGCGGCAGCGGGCTCATCGTCTGCGACCCGAGCCTGGTGTTCGCCGTCATCGATTCGCTGTTCGGCGGCGTCGGCAAGTTCCACACGCGCATCGAGGGCCGCGATTTCTCGCCGACCGAGCTGCGCGTGATCCTGCGCCTGGTCGAATGCATCTCGGCCGAATTCAAGAAGGCCTGGGTCGGCATCTACCCGGTCGAACTCGAGTACCAGCGCAGCGAGATGCAGCCGCAGTTCGCGAACATCGCCACGCCCAGCGAGGTCGTCGTGGCGACGAACTTCACGCTGGAGATCGGCGACACGACGGGATCGATCCATTTCTGCCTGCCGTATTCGACGCTCGAGCCCATCCGCGACGTCCTGTATTCGACGATCCAGGGCGACGCCGCCGAACCCGACCGGCGCTGGGTCAACCTGCTCAAGCACCAATTGCAGGCGGCCGAGGTCGAACTCGTCGCCGAACTCGCCACGGCGGGGGCGACGGTGGAACAGTTGCTGGCGTTCAAACCGGGGGATTTCGTCGAACTCGACCTCGATCCGATGATCGAGGCCAAGGTTGCCGGCGTGCCGGTGTTCGACGCCCATTACGGCACCAGCAACAACCGCTACGCGATCAAGATCAATTCACTGCTGACCGGCCACAACCTGAGCTGGTTGGAAGGATCACAACATGGCTGACCCCCAAGAGAACGGCGCGATGTCCGAAGAGGACAAGATGGCCGCCGAATGGGCCGCCGCGCTGGCCGAGAGCAAACCGGCGGGCAACGAGGTTGCGAGCGAGGTCGCGGGGCCCGCCGAGACGGTGGCGCCGGCGTCGTTCGCGAATTTCGCGCCCAGCGGCCCGGCGAATGCCGGCAACGACATCAACATGATCCTGGACATCCCGGTCCAGTTGACGGTCGAGCTCGGTCGCACCCGCATCCCCATCAAGCACATCCTGCAATTGGCGCAAGGGTCGGTGGTCGAGCTCGAGACGCTGGCCGGCGAGCCGATGGATGTGCTCGTCAACGGCTACCTCATCGCCCAGGGCGAGGTCGTCGTCGTCAACGACAAGTTCGGCATCCGGCTCACCGACATCGTCACGCCGAGCGAACGCATGCGTCGCCTTTCGCGCAACTGAAGGCCGCATGCCGTTCAGCTACCTCACCTCGGCGCTGTGGTTCGTCGCCATCGTCGCGGCGATCCCGTTCGCGCTGTGGCTGCTCAAGCGCACGCCGCTGGCCGGCGTCGGCGGTCGCGCCGGCACGCCGAGGCTCATCGCGATGCTGCCGGTGTCGAACCAGCACAAGCTGATGACGATCGAGGTCGGCCAGGGCGAGGAGCGCCTGTGGCTCGTCGTCGGCGTCTCGCCGCAGGGCCTGCGCACGTTGCACACGATGGCGGCGCAGCCCGAGGCCGAGGTGCCGACGCCGCCGGCGGCCGCCTTCGCACAATTGCTGGGGCGGCTGCGCAACGACAAGGGCGACCATGCGGCCTAGTTCCCGGGGCCGCGGCCTCGCGCTCGCCGCGCTGACTGCCCTCTTGACGCTCGCCGCCACGTCGCCCGCCTGGGCGCAGACGAGCGGCACCGGCGGCGCCGCCGGCCTGCCGCTGCTGATGGCGCAGGGCGCCGGCGGCACGAGCTATTCGGTGCCGATCCAGACGCTGCTGTTCTTCACCGCGCTGTCTTTCCTGCCCGCGGTGCTGCTGCTGATGACCGGGTTCACGCGCATCGTCATCGTCCTGTCGCTCGTGCGCCAGGCGCTGGGCACGCAGAGCGCGCCGCCGAACCAGGTCATCGTCGGCCTCTCGCTGTTCCTCACCTTCTTCGTCATGGCGCCGACCTTCGACAAGATCTACACCGAGGCCTACGCGCCCTATGCCGCCGGCACGCTGGCAGCCGACAAGGCGTTCGAGGCCGGCGTCGCGCCGCTGCGCGTGTTCATGCTCAAGCAGACGCGGCAAAGCGACGTGCAGCTGTTCTCCAAGCTCGCCAAGCTGCCGGCCAACGTCAAGGGTGCCGACGTGCCGCTGTCGGTGCTGGTGCCGGCCTTCGTGACGAGCGAGTTGAAGAGCGCGTTCCAGATCGGCTTCATGATCTTCATCCCGTTCCTCGTCATCGACATGATCGTCGCCAGCGTGCTGATGAGCCTGGGGATGATGATGCTGAGCCCGGTACTCGTGGCGCTGCCGTTCAAGCTCATGCTGTTCGTGCTCGCCGACGGCTGGAACCTGCTGCTCGGCTCTTTGGCCGCCTCATTCGCAACGTAGACGAAGAAGCACTTCGATGGATGCCCAACAGGTACTGACATTCGGCCAGCAGGGCCTGACGATGATGATGATGGTGGCCGCGCCGGTGCTGCTGGCGGTGCTCGTCGTCGGCCTCGTCGTCAGCATCTTCCAGGCCGCCACGCAGATCAACGAGCAGACGCTGAGCTTCGTGCCCAAGGTCGTCGCCGTCGGCATCGTGCTGACGATCGCCGGGCCCTGGATGGTGACGACGCTGGTCGAATACATCCAGCGAACGCTGATGGCGCTGCCCTCGGCGGTAGGCTGACCGGCTGACGGATCATGCTGACCTTCAGCGAGGCCCAGGTGCTGGCCTGGATCAATCCGCTGCTCTGGCCCTTCCTGCGCACGCTGGCGCTGTTCTCGTCGATGCCGGTGCTGGGCACGGCGACCGTGCCGGTGCCGGTGCGCATCGGGCTGGCCGCCTTCATCGCCTACGCGGCGCAGGCCAGCCTGCCGGCGGCACCGGTCGTCGCGCTCGATTCGGCACCGGCGCTGATGATGGTCGCGCAGCAGGTCGTCATCGGGCTCACGCTCGGTTTCGCGGTGCAGCTCGTGTTCGCCGCCGTGGGTTTCGCCGGCGAGGTCATCGGGCTGCAGATGGGGCTGAATTTCGCCGGCTTCTTCGACCCCATCTCGGCGAGCCAGGAGACGGCGACGAGCAAGTTCTTCGGCACCACGGTGGCGTGGCTGTTCATCGTCATCAACGGCCATCTGCTGGTCATCGCGGCGCTGGTGCAGAGTTTCCACGCGTTTCCGGTGGGGCCCGAGCCGTTCGCCTTCCTGCATCAGATGCAGCCGCAGCGCTGGGGTGCGGAGATCTTCTCGACCGGGCTGTGGATCGCGCTGCCGCTGGTGACGATGCTGCTGTTCGTCAACCTCGTGCTCGGCGCGATCTCGCGGGTGGCGCCACAGATGAACGTGTTCGCGATCGGATTTCCGGTGACGCTGGGGGTCGGGCTGCTCGGGTTGTTGCTGACGCTGCCGATGCTGCAGCAGCCGTTCACGATGACGCTGAATCGGTTGTTGGATCAGTTCCGCTGAGCCGCAGGCGTCTGCGACCAGTCACTGGTCGCCAGCGTGCCACCAGCCCAATTACCGGCTCACCCTCACGCACGACGAATGAAATTCAGCAAATTCAGGTAAACACCCGCTCCCGCAGCCATTTCGTCGCGACCCATTTCTCGCCCGCCACGACCGGCGCCCCGCCATGCAGCGTGCGCGACGACGGATCGGGCCGGTCGTAGCCGAAGAAGACGGCGTTGCCGCGCTGCGCCGCGACCTCGAAGCCGGCGTCGGGAAATGTCGTCGCGCCGCCGCTCTCGGGCGTATCGAGATAGAGCACCAGCGTGCCGACGCGCTGCCCGCCGCGCTCGAGCACGCGCATCGTGCCCGGGTGCTTGGGATCGAAATAGTCGTAATGCGGCCGGTATTCGGCACCCGGGCGGTAGCGCAGGATCTGCAGCCCCTCGCCATGGTCGACCGGCCAGCGCAGCAACTCGGCGATGCGCTGCTCGAGCGTGGCGATCAGCGGATGCTCGCCGCGCGTGAAGAACATGCCGTCGCTCGTGCGTGCGGCGTTGACCTCGCTGCCGCCGGTGCTGTTGTCGACGGTCTCGGATCGCGACAGACGCGGCCGCGCGAGTTCGACCAGCTGGCGGCATTCGGCTTCGGCCAGCAGGCCGCCGAAGACGACGACGCGCGGCAGCTGCAGCCGCGCCAGGATGCGCACCTCGCAGCCGTCGGACAGGCGCTGCGTGGTCGCGGCGTCGGCGGCGGGGCCGGGTGCGGCGGGCTTGACGATTGCCGGCCGCGCCGCGCCGCGCTGCGCGAGGTGGCGTTCGAGCGTCTGTTCGAGCGCCGCAGCGGCGACGTCCGCGGCCCAGCCGCTGGCGCGCATCGCCGCGATCACGTCCTCGGGGCGACAGCCGGACTCGGCCTGCGCGACGATCCAGCGCCGCAGGTCTTCGGTGACGGTTTGTACGGGGGCAGCCATGGCGACATTCTGGCGCAGTGCGGCGCCGCGCTGCCCGCCCTCAGGTCGTGGCCGGCCGCCTGAACACGAGCCGCTCGGGCGTCGACGCGGCGCGGTCCCAGGCGTAGCCGCCGCCATCGAAATCGAGCAGCGCACGCGGGCTGCGGGCGCGGCGCAGGATGGCATGGCGCATCGTCATCCCGCGCGCCTTCTTGGCGAAGAAGCCGACGATCTTGTGTTCGCCGTCGCGGCTCTCCTCGAACACGCAGTCGACGACGCGCGCGCGCAGCGCCGGGCGCAGCGCGGCGCGGGCGTATTCGATCGAGGCGAGGTTGACGACGACGGGTGATTTCTCGTCGGCCTGGCGCGCGTTGAGATGCTCGGCGACGAGGTCGCCCCAATAGGCGTAGAGGTCGCGGCCGCGCGCGGTGGCCAGCGACGTGCCCATCTCGAGCCGGTACGGCTGCAGGCTGTCCAAGGGCCGCAGCACGCCGTACAGGCCCGACAGGATCACGAGATGGTCCTGCGCCCAGTTGAGGTCGGGGGTGGCCAGCGTGGCCGCTTGCAACCCGTCGTAGACATCGCCGTCGAAGGCGCGCAGCGCCGGGCGGCTGTTGGCCGGCGTGGCCTGCGGCTGCCAGGCGGCGTAGCGCGCGGCGTTGAGCTCGGCGAGGTTGGGCGAGAGGTCCATCAACCGCGCGATCTCGGCCGGCGAGCGGCGGCGCAGCAGCTCGATCAGCTCGGCCGCGCGGTCGGCATGCAGCGGCGTGGTGGCCTTGCGGCGCAGCGCCGCCGGCAGCGGGGTTTCGTAGTCGAGGGTCTTGGCGGGTGAAAGCAGGAACAGCATGGAGCGCATTTTCAGCGCAAGCGCAAAGCATCGGCCCGGCCATCAGCGGAAGTTGCGGCTGCGCGCGCTCAGGCCCTGCAGCCGGTCGCTGTGGTCGATCAGCTTCTTGGCGACGAGGTGGCGCACCTCGCCCTCGCATTGCCAGACGCCGAACACCGTCAGCAGCGTGGCGCCGAGCAGCGCGCGGCGCTGCGCTTCGACGACGGCGGGCCAGACGATGACGTTGACGGCGCCGGTCTCGTCCTCGAGGGTGACGAAGACGACGCCCTTGGCCGTCTCGGGGCGCTGGCGATGGGTGACGATGCCGCTGACACGCGCGAGGCGGCCGTTCGGGTAGTCGCGCAGCACGGCCGCGGTCCGGACCTTGAACGCGGCGAGCTCGTCGCGCAGCAGCGCCAGCGGATGCTGGGTCAGGCTGAGGCCGGTGGCGCGGTAGTCGGCGAACATCGTCGCCACGGCGTCGGGCGGCGCGAGTTCGGCGGCGGCCTCGTGGGTGCGCGTCGAGCGCAGCAGCGGCGTGGCCCGCGTGTCGACTCCGGCCACCGCCCAGGCGGCCTGGTGGCGGTGGCCGGTGAGCGGCACCAGCGCGTCGGCACGCGCGAGCAGCGCAAGATGGTGCGCATCGAGCGCGGCGCGGCGCGCGAGGTCCTCGACGCCGGCGAATGGTGCCTCGGCGCGCGCGGCGACGATGCGCGCCGCGGCGGCCTCGCTGAAACCGCTGATGCGGTCGAAGCCCAGGCGCACCGGGCGCAGGCCGCCCTGCCCTGCCGCCTGAACCTCATCTGCTTCGAGACCGCTTTCCCAGCCGCTGCGCAGCAGGTCGATGGGCCGCACCTCGACGCCATGGGCGCGCGCGTCGCGCACGAGCTGGGCCGGGGCGTAGAAGCCCATCGGCTGGCTGTTGAGCAGCGCGGCGAGGAAGGCGTCGGGATGGTGGCACTTGATCCAGGCGCTGGCGTAGACGAGCAGCGCGAAGCTCGCCGCATGGCTCTCGGGGAAGCCGTATTCGCCGAAGCCCTGGATCTGCTTGAAGATGCGCTCGGCCCATTCGAGCTCGTAGCCTTTTTCGACCATGCGGCCGACGAGACGCTGGCGGAACGGCTCGAGCCCGCCCTTGCGCTTCCAGGCCGCCATCGCGCGGCGCAGCTGGTCGGCCTCGCCGGCGCTGAAGTCGGCGGCCAGCATCGCCAGCTGCATCACCTGCTCCTGGAAGATCGGCACGCCGAGCGTGCGCTCGAGCGCCTGGCGCACCTCGTCGCTGGGGTAGTCGGTGGGCTCCTCGCCACTGCGCCGGCGCAGATAGGGGTGGACCATGCCGCCCTGGATCGGCCCCGGGCGCACGATGGCGACCTCGATCACGAGGTCGTAGAAGCAGCGCGGCCGCAGCCGCGGCAGCATGCTCATCTGGGCCCGGCTCTCGACCTGGAAGGTGCCGACGCTGTCGCCGCGACACAGCATCTCGTAGGTGGCGGCGTCCTCTCGCGGGACGCGGTGCAGCGGCAGCGGCGCGCCGCCGGGCTCGGTCTTGGCGCCGACGAATTCGAGCGCGCGGCGGATCGCGCTGAGCATGCCCAAGGCGAGGATGTCGACCTTGATGAGGCCGAGCGCGTCGAGGTCGTCCTTGTCCCACTGGATGACGCTGCGGGCCTCCATCGCCGCGTTCTCGACCGGCACGAGCCGCGCGAGGTCGTCGCGCGCGATGACGAAGCCGCCCGGGTGCTGCGAGAGATGGCGCGGGAAGCCGATCAGCGCGGCCGTCAGCTCCATCCACAGCCGGCACAGCGGCGCGTCGGGGTCGAAGCCGTTCTCGCGCAGGCGCTCGGGCGCGATGCCGCGGCCGTCAAACCAATGCTGGCTCTTGGCCACCGACTCGATGCGCTCGAGGTCGATGCCCAGCGCGCGCCCGATGTCGCGCAGCGCCGAGCGCGGGCGGTAGCTGATGACGACGCCGGTGAGCGCGGAGCGGTGGCGGCCGTATTTGCGGTAGATGTACTGGATCACCTCCTCGCGCCGCTGGTGTTCGAAATCGATGTCGATGTCGGGCGGCTCGCCGCGCTCGGCGCTGATGAAGCGGCCGAACAGCAGCGTCGATTGCTCGGGGTCGACGGCGGTGACCGCCAGGCAGTAGCAGACGGCCGAATTGGCGGCGCTGCCGCGGCCCTGGCAGAGGATGCCCTGGCTGCGCGCCCAATGGACGATGTCGGCGACGGTGAGGAAATACGGTTCGTAGCCGAGCTGGGCGATGAGCGCGAGCTCGGACTCGAGCATCCCGCGCACGCGCGGCGGCACGCCGCCGGGGTAGCGCTCGGCCGCGCCGGCTTCGGTCAGGTGGCGCAGCCAGCTGGCCGGCGTGTGGCCGTCGGGGACGATCTCGCGCGGGTATTCGTAGCGCAGCTCGGCGAGCGAGAAGGCGCAGCGGCCGGCGAGCACCAGCGTCTGCTCGATCCACTCGGGGCAGTAGAGCGCGGCCAGGCGCAAGCGCGAGCGCAGATGGGCTTCGGCGTTCGAGGCCAGCGCGGCGCCGGCCTCGGCGACGGTGCACTTCAGGCGCGTGGCCGTCAGCGCATCGAGCAGCGGCTGGCGCGAGCGCCGATGCATGCGCACGGCGCCGGTGGCGACGATGGGCAGATCGGTCAGCGCGGCGACGCGCTGGACGAGCGCCGCCAGCGTGGCGTCATGCGGCTGGCGCAGCAGCGACAGCGCGATCGCGGCGCGGTCGCCGAACCAGGTCTTGAGCCAGATCGCCTGTGCGAACAGCGCGTTGAAGGGATCGGGCGCGGCGAGCGTCGCGTTCGCGACGAGCAGTGCGAGACAGCCCGGCAGGCCGGTGAGCGTCGGCGCGCCCGGGGTCTTGCCCTCGAGGTCGCTGGCCCAGGCCGCGTACTGCCCCTTGGGCGCGCGCCGGCGCGCGACGGTGATCCACTGCACCAGATTGCCGTAGCCGCGGCGCGACATCGCGAGCAGGACGAGCTGGGGGTCGGGTGGCGAATCCCGTGCCGAGCCGGCCGGCGACCCCTGCGACGCTGCGGTCGCGGGTGCGGGTGCGGGTACGGCGCCGCCCGCCGACAAGCGCATCGTCGCGCCGACGATCAACCGCATGCGCAGCCGTTCGGCCTCGGCATGGGCGCGCACGACACCCGAGAGCGAGCATTCGTCGGTGATCGCCAGCGCCGCGTAGCCCAGCGCCTGCGCGCGCGCCACCAGTTCCTCGGGGTGCGAGGCACCGCTCAGGAAACTGTAGTTGCTGTGGCAATGCAGTTCGGCGTAGGCGGGCAGCGATGACGGCGGTAGGCGGGGTGACATGGGAGCGCGGGTTCGCGGACGTGGCGACGGGTGACGGCGGCAGGGCCGAATGAGGCGGGTGCGGCAGGTGCGGCCGGCATGGAGGGCACGGCGGGCACGGCGGGCACGGCGGGCACGGCGGGTGTGAAGACCGATGCAGGTTCGGCACCAAGGCCATCGAGCGGACTGCGCACGGCGCCGCCGCCCAGGCGCAGCACATGGGTGTAGATCATCGTCGTGCTGACATCGGCGTGGCCGAGCAACTCCTGCACGGTGCGGATGTCATAGCCGGCGACGAGCAGGTGGGTCGCGAACGAATGGCGCAGCGTGTGCGGCGAGGCCGTGCGGGCGATCGCCGCAGCGGCCATGGCCTGCCTGAAGGCGGACTGGAAATTCCCTTCCAGCAGATGGTGGCGGCGCAAGCCGGCGCCGCGCGGGTCGAGCGCCGGACGGGCCTGCGGAAAGACCCAGAACCAGGCCCAGGCACAGGCCGCGCGCGGGTACTTGCGCGCCAGGGCATGGGGCAGATCCACGCCCTGCAGGCCGGCTTCGCGGTCGGCCTGCCAGCAGCGATGGGCGGCTGTCAGTTGCGCCTTCAGGGGTTCCTCGAGCGCCGCGGGCAGCATCACGACCCGATCGGCAGCGCCCTTGCCTTCGCGCACGACGATGGCCCGGCGCTGGAAATCGATGTCCTTGACGCGCAGGCGCAGGCCCTCGATCAGGCGCAGGCCGGTGCCGTAGAGCAGGCGGCCGAGCAGGCCATGCGGGGTGCCGGTGACCCGCTGCCGCTCGTCGAGCGCAGCGAGCAGCCGCGCGACCTCGTCGCGACCGAGCACGACCGGGATACGCTGCTTGCCGCCGGGGCGGCCGATCTCGCTCATCCACGGGAGGTCCTGGCGCAGCACGCTCTGATAGAGGAAGAGCAGCGCCGAGAGTGCCTGGTTGTGCGTCGACGGCGCGACCTGGCGCTCGGTGGCGAGCCAGGTCAGGAAGGCCTCGACCTCGGGGCCGGCGAGTTCGGCCGGATGGCGCAGGCCGTGGAAGCGCACGAAGGCACGCACCCAGTGCACGTAGGCCTCCTCGGTGCGAATGCTGTAGTGGCGGTAGCGGATCTGGGCGCGCAGAGCGTCGAGCAGGCGCAGCGGCGGCGACGTGGTTGACGCAGACATGGTTGGGCTCGGTTTCGAAGAAGCTGTATATTCATACAGTATCCGCTTTGGCGCCGCAGTTCAAGCGCCCGTGCGGGGGATGCGCACGCCGGGAAGGACGGGCGCCGGGCGCAGAGAACCGAGAACCGAGAACCGAACGCAACCCCAAGCTAAGCGACGACGGGAAGACCCGTTACACGACAACCGCATTGCTGATGAAAGCGACGCGCGGCGGCCACGTAATGCATCGACCATCAAATTCGCTCCTCCGCATCGTGCAGACAGTCGCCGTCGCGTAGCGCCGGCGTTCTCTGCAACGCCGAAAGCTTCGAAAATCGATTGACGTAGCGCATTTGTGTAGCTACACTAAACCATGCGCATCGACTTCGATCCCGCCAAGGAAGCGAGCAATCTCGAGAAGCATGGTGTCTCGCTGGCGCTTGCCGTTGAGCTTGACTGGGACGCAGCCTTGGTTTGGATCGACGATAGGCAGGAATACGGCGAACTTCGAATGATCGCGCTCGCGCCAAGGACAGGCATTCTCTACTACGTTGCCTTCGTGGATCGCGGCACGATTCGGCGAATCATCAGCCTGCGGCGCGCCAATCGACGAGAGGTGAAGCACTATGTCCAAAGCATCGAAGAAGATCCCGATTGAGTTGCCGACGGTGACGGAGGATCGGAAGATCAGCGCGGCTGCGAAGGCGGATCCGGATGCGCAGCCGTTGTCTGCATCACAACTCAAGTCCATGGTACCTCTGCGAACGGTTCGCGGTCGACCAAAATCCGAGAACAAGAAGCTACTCCTGTCTGTTCGCTACAGTCCAGAGGTCATTGCATACTTCAAGTCAACTGGCGAAGGTTGGCAGGCACGAATGGACGGCGTCCTGAAGCAATATGTTCAAAGGCACTCTCGCCAGACATGAGTGCAGCGAGGTCTAACCGGTCGGTGAACCTGACCCGCTCCGGCAGGCGCCGCCTGGCCGCTCCGGGCCACAGCGCACATTGTCCCTCCGCGGCCAGCCGGCGCCTGCCTCCGCGGGCAGGTTACCTCCAACGTTAGGCGTCATCTGCCACGCCCCTTGCGCTCCGGTGTTGTTGTAGATACACTAACCGCGTGGCAATCACCTACGATCCAGCCAAACGGGCGCTCACTCTGGCTGACCGAGGTCTCGACTTCGACGATGCTCGCTTCGTGTTTGAAGGCCCAACGTTCGAAGCGGAAGACCTACGCAAGGACTACGGAGAGAAGCGGTTCATCTGCTTCGGCATGCTTCGAGATCGGATGGTGGTCGTAGGCTACACGCCGCGTGGCGCGGATCGTCACGTTTTCAGCATGAGGAAAGCCAATGACCGAGAGCAAGAACGCATCGCGCCGCTCCTTGGGTTCTGACCTTGCAAAGGTTGCGGCCCACGTCATTCAAGCAGATGAGTACGATGAACTGCCCGAGCTTACAGACGAGATGCTGGCTCGTGGAGTTGTAAACAAGGGTGGTCGCCCTCGGTCTGCCAATCCGAAGAGGCTCATTTCAATCCGACTACCGGAGGACGTCATCGAGCGTTGGAGAGCCACAGGTCCGGGGTGGCAAACGCGTATGGCCGAGAAACTCACGCGACAGGCTCCTAAATGACGCCTAACCCGTCGGTGAACCTGACCCGCTCCGGCAGGCGCCGCCTGGCCGCTCCAGGCCATGGTGTAAATTGTCCCTCCGCGGCCAGTCGGCGCCTGCCTCCGCGTGCAGGTTACCTCCAACGTTAGGCGTCGAGTGCAAGCGCCGCGGCGGGTTTGCGGCAGAATGTAGCCTGCGGAGCCAAGGAGCGCCATCATGCCCGACGTCAAGGCCCTAGAGGAAGCTGTTCAAGCTCTGCCACCTTCAGCGTTGGCAGAGTTTCGCCGTTGGTTTGCCGACTTCGACTCGGCGGCCTGGGATAGGCAGCTCGAAGCGGACGCCTCAGGCGGGAAGTTGGACGCACTACTGGCTGAGGCAGAGGAAGACTACAAGAGTCAGCCTCGCCGCCCTCTGTGAACCACACCGCGTCAGCAAGGTTCTGGCGTTGCTACGACTCCTTGCCGGCCGAAGTCCGTGCGCTCGCGGACAAGAATTTCAAGTTGCTCCAAGAGGACGCGGCCCATCCTTCGCTGCAATTCAAGTTGCTCGGGGGCGGCAAGATGTACAGCGCCAGGGTTGGGTTGCACTATGGGGCGCTCGGACTACCGCGAGAAGGTGGCGTTCACTGGTTCTGGATCGGCACGCATGCCGAGTACGACCGACTCGTCGACGCCTAACCGGTCGGTGAACCTGACCCGCTCCGGCAGGCGCCGCCTGGCCGCTCCAGGCCACAGCGCACATTGTCCTTCCGCGGCCAGTCGGCACCTGCCTGCGCGGGCAGGTTACCTCCAACGTTAGGCGTCCCACAATCGAAGCACCATGGCAGCTATCCGCCTCTTCCTGCTCGAAGGTGCCGAGAAGCGCCACGCCGACGTCAATCGCTGGCTAGCAACACGGCCGGACGAACTGAGCATCATTACGCGGCGCTGGTTCAACGAGATACGCGAAGTTGGCCCCGAGGTACTCGACCTGCTACACGATGGTCATCCAACCGCCTGCGTTGGCGACTTGGCGTTTGCCTACGTGAACGCCTTTAATGGGCACGTGAACGTCGGCTTCTTCCTGGGAACGAGCTTGAAGGATCCGTCGAACCTGCTGCGGGGCACTGGGAGGTTCATGCGGCACGTGAAGATTCGACCGGGCCAAGCTCTCGACGAGAAAGCCCTAAAGCAGCTGATCCGAGCAGCCTACGAGGACATGAAGGCGAGGCAATCTGCCTCGGAACATGGCTTTCCAGTCTTTGGCTCACGCGGTGCGGCCTAACCCCTCGCTCAAGCGGAGCGCCAACGGCATGGCACCTGGCTCGCGAAGCGGCGCTGTTTATCATCCACTTCGCGGGTCAGGCGCTACGCCGCCTTCGCCCGCTTAGCTCTAACGCTGGACCGCGCAAGCCACCCGTGCGGCGTTCTGCCCGCTTGACACTATGCACGCGGTACGTTATTATCGCCACCCGTGTCTATCAAGAACTTCAAGTGCAAAGACACTCAAGCGCTCTTCGAGGGGAAGCGTGTGAAGCGCTGGGTGAGCATCGAACGCCCCGCTCTTCGGAAGCTGGCGCAGCTGGATTGGTCGGCTACTCTTGACGATCTGAAGGTGCCACCTGGCAATGAACTTGAAGCGCTGAAGGGGGATCGGAAGGGGCAACACAGCATCCGCATCAATCAACGGTGGCGAGTCTGCTTTGCCTGGACTGCTGAAGGAGCCGCAGACGTCGAAATCGTCGACTATCACTGAAGGAAGCATCATGCGTACTGTTCTGCCTGTTTCGCCCGGTGAAATGCTTGAGGAGGAGTTCCTCAAGCCGCTTGGTCTTACGAAGTACCGTCTCGCCAAGGACATTGGCGTTCCTGCGCAGCGGATCGGGGAAATCGTGTCTGGTAAGCGCGCGGTCACGGCTGATACTGATCTTCGACTTTGCCGCTATTTCGGCCTGAGCGATGGATGGTGGCTGCGCGGGCAGGCCGCGTATGACACGGCAGTTGCAAAGGAGGCTCTTCAAAAAGAGTTGGCAGGCATCCAAAGGTGCTCTCTCTTGGCCGCATAGCGGGCGCGGTCTAACCCGTCGGTGAACCTGACCCGCTCCGGCAGGCAGGTTGCCTCCAACGTAGGCCGCACCCGCACCTTCGAGGTTTTATTTCATGCCCCAGGTTCGCGTCGAAAGCTTCACGATCTCGCTGGACGGCTACGGTGCCGGCCCCGATCAGGACCTGAGCCACCCGCTGGGTGTGGGCGGTGAGGCCTTGCATGGCTGGGCGCTTGCGACGCGCACGTTTCAGAAGCATCTGTTTGGCAGCGATGGTGGAGAAGCCGGCATCGACGACGATTACGCCGCCCGCGGTTTCCACAACGTCGGTGCTTGGATCCTGGGCCGCAACATGTTCGGACCCGTTCGCGGCCCCTGGCCCGACGACCGCTGGCGGGGATGGTGGGGCGACAATCCGGTCTACCGTGTCCCCGTCTTCGTCTTGACGAACCATGACCGTCCGCCGCTGGTCATGGAGGGCGGAACGACGTTCCACTTCGTCACCGAAGGCGCGGCCGTCGCCCTCGAGCGCGCCCTTGCGGCTGCGGCGGGTCGGGATGTTCGAGTCGGCGGCGGCGTCAACGTCATCCAGCAATACCTGCGCCTGCGCCTGATCGACGAATTGCATGTCGCGATCGCGCCGGTCCTGCTGGGCCGGGGCGAGCGTCTGTTCGACGGCGTCGATCTGCACGCGCTGGGCTACACCTGCACGAAGCACGAGGCCTCGGCGCGGGCGACCCATGTCGTTCTGACCCGGCAGTGATCAGCGGCGACTTCGAGGGCGCGGCCCCCGGCCACCGGACGCGATTCGCCGCGCTCGACTCGTGAATCTCGCCCAGGTCCGACGGCACGCGATGTCGCTCGCCGACGTTGACCTGCCCCCAATCGCCGTACCAGTGATTCAGCAGAAGTCCTGGGTCGAAGGTTACTGGATCTCGTTGCTTGCCGGGTTGAAGTGTTGAGCAGCATCGCCGGCATGCCGGCGATGCTGCTCGGCGAAGAGCGCGGGTGGTATTCGTCCAATGCTGCTGTGTGGACGGACCTCGTTGTAGTCCCGCCGCCATTTGGCGATCTCGATCCGGGCCTGGGGCAGCGTCTCGAACCAGTGCTCGTTCAGGCACTCGTCACGGAACCGGCCGTTGAAGCTCTCGATGTAGCCGTTCTGCATGGGCCGCCCCGGCTCGATCAAGATGTGCCGGATGCCGTGGCTCTGCGTCCACGCGATGAAGGCACGGCAGGTGAACTCCGGACCGTTGTCGGTTCGCACCGCTGCCGGGTAGCCCCGGAACAGCGCCGCCTGGTCCAGCAGCCGCGTCACGTACTGGCCGCCAATGCCGTAGTCGACCGCGATATCCACGGCCTCGTGGCTGAAGTCGTCGGCCACGGTCAGGCACTTCAGGCGCCTGCCATTGGCCAGGCTGTCGCTGACGAAGTCCATGCTCCACACCTCGTTGACCTTGGTTGCAATGTTCAGCGGCGTGCGCTCGGCCGCCGGCCTGCGCACCTTCTTGCGCTTGCGCACGGCGAGGTTGGCGTCGCTGTAGAGCCGATACACCCGTTTGTGATTGACGCCGGGGAAGTCCAGGCGCAGCAGATCGTGCACGCGCCGGTAGCCGAAGCGCCGGCGCGCATGGGCGATCTCGACGATCTTCGTCCTGAGCGCCTGCGTCTCGGTACTGTCCGCTGGCGGATGCCGGTAGCTGTCTCGGCTTAGCCCCACAAGCCTGCAGGCGTGCCGCTCGGACATCTGATGATTGCTGATCAGCTGCCCGATGGCTTCCCGCTTGACCTGCGGGGCTAGCGCTTTACCCCGAGCACGCTCTTGAGCGCATGCATGTCCAGATGCGCCTCGGCCAGCAGGCTCTTGAGCTTGGCGTTCTCCGCCTCCAGCTCGCGCAGCCGCCGGGCATCCGACGCCTCCATGCCGCCGAACTTGGCGCGCCACTTGTAGAACGTCGCGTCCGAAAACCCGCCCTTGCGACAGATCTCCGCCACGGCCAAGCCGGCTTCCGCCTGCTTGAGGAACCCGATGATCTGTTCCTCGGTGCGCGCTGCTGAACGGAACGAGGCGCGGGCGGCCCGCGCGGGGGCGGGTCGGGCTCTTGCCGTTGCGCTTGTTCGCGACGGCCTGCTCAGGTGTGACCGGGTCGGCGCCGATGAGATCAGGCTGGCGCAGGTAGCCTGAGCCGAACAAGGGGTCGAGATCGCTTGGCATGTATTGCTCCACATGCTGCGGCAGATGTGGTCTGCCACCAGCAGCCTCCATATGAGGCAGTGCGATACGTACTGTGTCGATCCGCGATGTGTCTGGGATCCCGCTAGCGCCCCCAGCGGGCGCTTCGCTAGCGGGAATCCACTTGCTCCGACCTCAGCTCGGAAATCCTGTTTGCCCAAGTTTTGAGAGTGAGGTGGAGACCAATCGCATCCCCGATGCATTTCAACACGCTGAGAGACGGCCGCACCTGTGGAGCGGATGCAGACCCTTTTATTTCAAGATCGACGGCAGACACAACCTCGATGAGCTCGTTAGCGATCCTGCAAGAGAACACACGGGCGCGCGGTCGATCTTCCGCAGCGTCAAGCCTATCGCCAGCTGCTTTCAACGTTGCCTCAAGCACTTCTAAGCAGTCAGCCGTGTCAAGGACGGCGGTATCGAATCCCAAGACGCGATTTAGGTCTTCTGACACCGAGCGAAGCTTCATTCGCAAAGTCTCCAGTTTCTCGCGAGCAGCCTCCAGAGATTTCAGTAGATCAGCGCGCTCGGCTTTGAGTTCTCCCTTCTTCAAGGCACTCTCCTTGAACTGCCGCAGCTCGACCTTGAGTGGATACGAGGCGGCAAGAAGCTCAGAAATGAACTCGTCAGCTGCCTCAGCCTCTCGCCAGGCGGGGTCATCAAACCCCTCCGCGACCTCGCGAGCCACGCCCACCTGCTCCCTGTTGAAGTAAGGCCTATAGTGCTTGCGAAGCGCATCCCATACGAATGGCTCAAACTGGTCAACCACTTTTCCGGCTCCATCGCCGACGTATCGGGCTTTCTCTCTTGCCATCTTCAATCCCTAGTTTCTTCGTGGAGTGCCGTCATCGTTGCGCCGCCTAGGCCCGCTTGGTCTGCACGTCGATGACGTTGCCCCTCACCTCGGGCCGGCTCAGGAACTGCGCCCAATCGACCATCATCAGGCGGCGCTTCTCGAACAAATCGCCACGGCGGTAGGCGGCTTCCACCTTGTCCCCGATCGCATGCGCCAGAGCCATTTCGGCGACATCTCGGGGGTAGCTGCTGCACTCGGAAGCCCAGTCTCTGAAAGTGCTACGGAACCCGTGCGGCACCGCCGGCACCTCCATCCGTCGCAGCACGGCAGCCAGAGTCATGTCGCTCAGCACTCCACCTCGCGGCGCGGGGAAGACCAGTTCCGAGCCCGCCATGCGCGGGAGCGACTTCAGCAGCGCCAGCGCTTCGGGCGACAACGGCACGCGATGTTCCTTGCCTGCCTTCATGCGGGCACTGGGCACGATCCAGATCTTTTCGGCCAGGTCAATCTCTGCCCAGGTGGCGCCTCGAGCCTCACCGCTGCGAGCCGCGGTCAGGATGGCGAACTCCAGGGCCCGGGCACCCATGCCATCGGCGGCGCGCAGCCGGATCATGAACGCCCCGACATCGCCAACAGGCAACGCCGCATGGTGTTCGGCCTTGTTGACCTTCGACGGCTTGGGCAGCAGCTTGTCGAGGTGTCCGCGCCACCGGGCTGGGTTGAGCCCGTCCCGCAGGCCACGCGCCGCGGCCCAGTCCAGCACGAGCTCGATGCGGCCGCGCAGGCGAACTGCGGTTTCATTCGTCGTCGTCCAGATCGGCTCAAGCACTGCCAGCACCTGGGCCAGCTTCACGTCGCGCACCATGAGGTCGCCAATGATCGGATAGGCGTGCTGCTTGAGGGTGTTCTCCCATTGCTGGGCGTGCTTGGCGTTCTTCCAGCCGGCGCGGTGGGCCTTGATGTAGGCGGCGGCGCATTCCTTGAACGTCAGGGCCTCAGCCATAGCCGCGCGCAGGGCGCTCAGCACCGCCTGCTGGCGCTGGATGGGGTCTACGCCTTGCCGGATCAGTTCCCGCGCATCCCGCGCCTTCTCGCGTGCCTTGGCGAGCGTCACCTCGGGGTAACCGCCTAGGCCCATGTCCCGCCGCTTGCCGCCGATGACGACGCGGAGGGTCCAGCTCTTGGAGCCGGCCGCGTTTATCTGCAGCGCCAGACCAGGCACGACGCCGACGAAGTGGAGACCCGGTTCGGTCAGAGCACCCACCTTCAGGGCGGCCATTTCCTTCGCGAGCTTTGGCATCTCGGAACCTCTCCAACCAACCCATCATCGTCCGCAAGATTTGATGATACGTTAGGAAGTGTCAGGAAGCCAGACTGCCGCGTATTTACTAGCTAACCAGGCAGTCTGTGAGATGTTACGAAGTGGTAAAAAGTTCTACGGATGGGGACGCCCCTTCCGCCACGGCCCCCAGGCTTCATCGGATAGCGATCCGAAACCGGTCCGTCGCGGCGGACTCGCGCCTCAGGCCGTTACCGCATGCACCGCATCCAGCGGCACCAGGCGCGGCGCCGCGAAGACCTGGGCCGCCGTGGCCTCGCCGTGCGGTCCCGACAAGCGGTCCACCCACGCGGCCACCGTTTCGGCATCGACCGCATGCGGCGCGAAGGCCAGGCGCGAACTCACCCGCGCCACGCGCGCGCAGGGCACGCCGGCGGCGCACAGGGCCTGCACGAAGCCGGTGGCCGCGCAGCCCTTGCGCAGGGCTCGCAGATTGGCCTGCACGATGCGATCGCCCTTGGGTTCGAACAAGGCGCGCAACTGCGCCTCGATGGTCTCGAAGGCGATCGGCAGAAACGGCGCCGCCGCGCCCAGCACGACGGTGTTCTGCGCCTTGACCGTGCCCGCCGCGTGCGCCAGGCGGGTGGCGTCCAGCGCGACGAGGTTCGGGGCCGAGAACAGCACCTCGTACAGCGCCGCCGGTTCCGGGTAGTTGTCGATGTTGACCATCGGCGTCACATCGGTCACCAGGGTGCCGTCGGCGCGCAGCAAGGCCGTGTAGCGCAGCGCCTCGAGCGGCTCCACGGCGGCGATCAGCGAGGCCGTTCCGGCGGCAACGAGGTCGCTGGCGATGGGTGCATCCGACAGCCGCACGAAGGCCGACACCGCGCCGCCGCGTTGCGCCATGCCATGCACCTCGGACTGCTTGAGTCGCAGGCCGACGGCATGCGCGGCCTGGTCCAGCACCCAGGCGATGGACAGCACGCCCTGTCCGCCGACGCCGGCGAGCACGAGGTCGAAATTCATTCCGCCACCGCCTCCCGGTCGCCGCGGCGCAGCGCCTTGATCTCCTTCGCGTAGGTCACGCAGGCGCGGCGCGCGATGATCACCGACAGGCCCTCGTAGGCGAGCTCGTGCCGGATCACGGCCACCGTGTGGTCCTTCTTGTGGTGCGTGGGTTCGACGATGCGGATGTGCTCGCGCGGCACGCCCAGGCCCGCCACCAGATCGACCATCTGCTCGTCGGTGGCCTGGGTCGGCTGGCCGCCCGTCATCGCGACGATCGAGTTGTCGAGGATGAAGACCTTGATGTTCGCGTTCTCGCGCACGGCGTCGAGCAGCGGCGTCATGCCCGAATGCGTGAAGGTGCCGTCGCCGATCACGCACAGCGCGGGGGTCATGCCGGCATGCGCTGCGCCGATCGCCATGCCGATCGACGAGCCCATGCACAGGCATGAATGAATCGCCCGCAGCGGCGCGAGCGTGCCCAGCGAATAGCAGCCGATGTCGCCCATCACGCGCACGTCGTCGCCCAGCGAGGCGATGACCTCCTTGATCGCGATGTAGGCGTCGGTGTGCGGGCATTTGTCGCACAGCCGCGGCGGCCGCGCGACCAGCACGTCGGCGAGCCCCGGCAGTTGCAGCGCCGGGGCGATCGGGATGCCGAAGCAGCGCTTGATCGCATCCGGACCCAGCTCGCCGATGCGCGGCAGCGCGCCGGTCAGCTTGCCCAGCACCCGGCGTTCGCGCATCAGGCCCAGCGCACTCACGTAACGCTCGATGAAGGGGTAGCCCTCTTCCACCACGTGCAGTTCGCTCGAGGCGTCGAGCAGGCTGCGGATCTTGCCGATCGGCAAGGGATAGGCACCGATGCGCAGCAGGTTGTAGTCGGCCAGGCGCTCGCCCAGCGCCTCGACGAGATAGTTCCAGGCGATGCCGCTGACGAGGATGCCGGGGCGGCCGGCGCCGCGGATCTCGAGGCGGTTGCCGGCATGGTTCGCGCTCCAGTCCTGCAGCGCGGCCTGCTTGTCGACGAGCTGCGCGTAGGCGCGGCGCGCATTGACGGGGATGAGGGTGAAGCGATCGGGATCGGGCGCCCAGTTCGCCTCGTTCGGCGCTCGCCGATCGCCCGCGCGCACGGCCGCGCGGCTGTGCGCCAGCCGCGTCACGAGTCGCAGCAGCACCGGCACGCGCAGCCGCTCGGACAATTCGAACGCCTCGCGCGTGTAGTCGTAGCACTGCTGCTGGTCGGCCGGCTCCAGGCAGGGGACCATCGCGAAGTCGGCGAAGTAGCGCGAATCCTGCTCGTTCTGTGAACTGTGCATCGACGGGTCGTCGGCCACCGCGATGACGAGCCCGCCATGCACGCCCGAGACCGCGACATTCATGAACGGGTCGGCAGCCACGTTCAGGCCCACATGCTTCATCGAGACGATGGCGCGCTTGCCGGCGTAGGACACGCCGACGCCCTCCTCCAGCGCCACCTTCTCGTTGGTCGACCACAGGCCGCGCAGCGGCAAGCCCAGCGCCCGGGCCTGGCTGTGCAGCGTCTGGAAGATCTCGGTCGACGGCGTGCCGGGGTAGGCGTAGGCGGCGCTGACACCGGCGTCGATGGCGCCGCGCGCCACGGCCTCGTCGCCGAGCAGGATCTCCTCGCCGGCGGCGACGGGGGCCTCAGAAACGCCGGGGTACGCCATGCAGGATGCTCCGAGAGGACGATGGTTCGGTCCGCGCCCGAGGAGGTCGAGTTTCCCGAAGGGCGGCCGCTTCGACCTTGATGCAGAGCAAGCCCCGCGGTGGGACGCCGCCGGTCTTTCGATCCACGCGCCGCAGGCGCGTTCGCGCGTTGCCGGACGGCCGCGGCGGGCCTGAAGGCCCGCCGTTTCTGATCCAGAATCGAGCCCGGTGTCGGGCATGAGGGGTCCATGGAGCTGATCGAGATATTCCCGTGGAACGAGAATTTCGTGACCGGCATCGCGTCGATCGACGAGCAGCACCGCGGCCTCGTCCACCTGCTCAACAAGCTGGTGGCGCACCTCGCATTCCAGGCCGATGCGCCCGAACTGGAGCGCGTCTTCGACGAATTGCGCGCCTACACGATCGGCCACTTCGCGAGCGAGGAGCGCATCTGGAGCCAGGTCTTCCACGGCGATCCCTGGGAGGTATGGCACCGCCAGGCGCATGTCGATTTCATCGCCAAGGTCGCCGAGATCAATTCGCGCGAGGGCGAGGACGACCGCGACAGCGTGATCGAGGAGATCGTCACCTTCCTCACGCATTGGCTGGCGCTGCACATCATCGAGTCCGACAAGCGCATGGCCAAGGTCGTGCTGGCGCTGCCCTCCGGCATGTCGTTCGAACGCGCCAAGGCGATGGCCAACGAGGAAATGACGGGCGCGACGCGGATCCTCATCGATACCGTGATGGGCATGTACGACCGGCTCGCCAACCGCACCGTCGCCCTCACGCGCGAGATCAACCGGCGCGCGCGCGCCGAGGCCGAATTGCGCGCCGCGCAGGCCGAGATGGCGCGCCTGCGCGACGAGGCGGTGGCCGCGAACCAAGCCAAGAGCGCCTTCCTGGCCAATATGAGCCACGAGATACGCACGCCCATGACGGCGATCCTCGGCATGAGCCGGCTCGCGCTGGCGACGCCGCTGAACGCGCGGCAGCGGCATTACCTCGAGCACGTGCACAAGGCGGCGAAGTCGCTGCTGGGCGTGATCAACGACGTGCTCGATTTCTCGCGCGTCGAAGCCGGGCGGCTGAGTCTGGAGCAGGTCGACTTCGGCGTCGCGGAACTGCTGGACACGCTGACCTGCGTCACGGCGCTGGCGGCCCAGGACAAGGGACTCGATCTCGTGCTGCGCATCGACCCGGCCTTGCCGCCGACGCTGCGCGGCGATCCGCTGCGGCTGGGCCAGATCCTGCTGAATCTGGTCGGCAACGCGATCAAGTTCACCGCCGCCGGCGAGGTCGTGCTCGACGTCGCGCCGCGCTCGCTCGACGACCAGGGGCTGGAACTGCAGTTCACGATCAGCGATACCGGCATCGGCATGAGCGCCGAGCAGGTCGAACGCCTGTTCGTGCCCTTCAGCCAGGCCGACGCGTCGACGACGCGCCACCACGGCGGCACCGGCCTGGGGCTGTCGATCGCACGCCGTCTGGCCGGTCTCATGGGCGGGCGCATCGACGTCGCCTCGGTTCCCGGCCAGGGTTCGGTCTTCACCTGCACCGTGCATGTCGATGTGCCCGCGGCGGCGGCGCCCGCCACCGCCGATGCGGCCTGGCGCGATCGCTGCTGCCTCGTCGTCGAACGCAGCGCCACGGTGCGCGGCGCCTTGCGCGGGATGCTCGAGACACGCGGGATGCGGGTCATCGAAGCCGGAGACGCCGTGCAGGCGCTGGCGCGCTGGCGCGAGCGGCAGGCCGCGGGCGGGCGGCTCGACGCCGTGCTGCTCGACGCGCGCGTGCCGGGCCTGTGCGGCCTGGGTGCCGACGGCCGGCGGGTGCTCGATGGCGGCGCGCGCGACGTGCCCCTGATCCTGATGAGCCTGGTCGAGGCCGGCGGCGTCGATCTCGATGCGCACGCGGACCCTGCCGCGCTCGGCCCGCTGCTGTACAAGCCCGTCGTGCCCTGGGCCCTCGAGGACGCCCTGGCGCACGTGCTGGGGACGCCGCCGGAGGGCGGGGCCGCGGCGACGGCTTGCGGCCCGCTGGGCAGCGACGGCGCCGCGCGCTCGCTACAAGGCCTGCGGGTGCTGGTGGCCGACGATGTGGCGACCAACCGCGAGTTGATCGCCGAGCTGCTCGAACAGGTCGGCGTCAGGGTCGAACAGGCCAGCGACGGCGCCTCCGCGATGGCGGCGGCACAGGCGCGGCGCTTCGATCTCATCCTCATGGATCTGCATATGCCGGGCATGAGCGGCGTCGAGGCGACACGCGGCATCCGCGCCGCCGGCGCCTGCCGCGAGACACCGATACTCGCCGTCACGGCGGGCGGCTACAGCGACGACGAATGGAACTGCCGCGACAGCGGCATGAACGGCCTTTTGCGCAAGCCCGTCGAGCCCGACGCGCTGTACCTGGAACTGACGCGCTGGACCGGCGTGCGCGTCGAGACGCCGGGGCGCGAGCCCGACTCGATCGCTGGCGCCGAGAACGCCGAAAGCGCCGATGCGGCACTTCACAGCCGCCTCGCGGCGCTTTCGGGCCTGGACCTGAAGCGCGGGCTCGATGTCGTCAACGGCGATGTCGCGCGCTACGCGGCGATGCTGCAGGGCCTGACGGCCGAACATGGCGAAGACCCGGCACGCATCGAGCGCTGCGTGCAGGACGGCCGCGCGCCCGACGCGCTGCACCACGCCCACACGCTGCGCGGCCTGGCGGGCATGCTCGGGCTGGTCGGCATCGAGTCGGCGGCGGCGGCGCTGGAAACGCGGCTGCGCGCGGGCGGCGGGCACCACGGGCTCGATCTGCGGCCGCTGCAAGACGGGCTGCGCGATCTGGCTCGCGGCCTCAATCCGGGCTGCGGCTGAGCCCGGGCGGATGCTCGGCCAGGTAGCGGTGCACGGCGGCGACCTGCGGTCCGACCTGTTGCACCGCGTGACGCAATTCGCTCGCGCTCACATGCAGCACCTGACACCAGTAGTTGACGTCGACGCCGCGCCGCATCTCGATGCGCGCGGATCCTGTCGTGCCCTGCGGATGTTCGGTGGCCATGGTCGCTCCACGAAGACGCTGAAGGCGGTCTGATCGGCCGCATGGCCACGAGGTTCCCCGGCGCGACCGGGCGACCGCCGGGTCAGGGCAGGCGCGCGCGCGGATCGTGCCGGGCCAGGCGCTGCAGCAGATGCTCGACCTCGGCCAGCGCCGCCGCCGGCAACGCCGCCGCCGGCTTGCGCTGCGCCGCGCAGGCCAGGATGCCACGCCGCATCAGCACATGCTTGCGCACCGCCAGCCCGATGCCGGGCTGCTGCTCGTAGCGCAGCAGCGGCAGATGGGCGTCGAAGAGGTCGTGCGCGGCCTCGCGCTCGCCGGCGCGCGACAGACGCACGACGTCGCACAGCATGTCGGGGAAGGCGTAGCCGGTGTTGGCGCCGTCGGCGCCGCGCTCCATCTCGTAGTCGAGGAACAGGCCACCGTTGCCGCACAGGATGGCGATGCGGCGCATCGTCCCTGCCTGCTCGAAGGCGCGCAGCGCCGAGATCTTCTCCAGCCCCGGCCAGTCCTCGTGCTTGAGCATCACGCACGACGGCAGCTCGCCGACAATGCGCCTGATCACGCCCGGCGTCATCTGCACCGTGAAGGTCAGCGGGTAGTCCTGGATGACGAACGGCACGTCGGCGCCGATCGCCTCGACCGCCTGGCGGTAGTAGCCGACGATGGCGTCGTCGCTGCGCAGCGTGTGCGGCGGCGCGATCATCACGCCGCCGGCGCCGGCGTCCATCGCCTCGCGCGTGAGCGCGCGCATGGCCGCGAAGCCGGGCGCCGAGACGCCGACGACGACCGGCAGCGCACGGCCGGTCTGGCCGACGCGGCGGATCATGCGGCGCACGATCTCGACGCTCTCGGCCAGTTCGAGCTTGGGCGCCTCGCCGAGCTGGCCGAGCACGGTGATGCCGTCGGCACCGATGGCAGCGTAGAAGTCGACGAGACGGTCGAGCGAGTCGACGTCGATGCGGCCGTCGTCGAAGAACGGCGTCGGTGCGATCGGGTAGACGCCTTGCGCGGTCGCCGTCAAGAGCATGGCCCTCATGTCTCGCACCTCAGGCGGCCGCGCACAGGCGCTCGTACAGCGCCAGATAGGCGCGCGCCGGCCCGGCCCAGGACAGCTGGCTCGCCATCGCCGTGGCCTGCAGCGCGCGCCAGCGCGCCGGTTCGCGGCGCAGCGCCACCGCGCGCGAGATGGCGACCTCGAGCGCCGCGGCGGTCGCGGCATCGAAGACGAAACCGGTGGCGCTGCCATCGGCCTGGCGCTCGGGCGTGGCGTCGACCACCGTGTCGGCGAGGCCGCCGACGCGGCGCACCAGCGGCAGCGTGCCGTAGCGCAGGCCGTACATCTGCGTCAGCCCGCAGGGCTCGAAGCGCGAAGGCACGGCGATGACGTCGGCGCCGGCGACGAGCCGGTGCGCGCGCGCCTCGTCGTAGCCGATATGCACGTGCACGCGGCCCGGGTGCGCCTGCTGCGCCATGCGGAACGCCGCTTCCAGCGCCGGCTCGCCCGTGCCCTGCACGGCGAGTTGCACGCCCTGCGCCAGCAGCGCGGGCAGCGCCGCCAGCACGAGATCGAGCCCCTTCTGCGACGTCAGCCGGCTGACGATCGTCATCAGCAGCGCATCGTCGTCGACCTCGAGCCCCATCTCGCGCTGCAGCGCGAGGCGGCATTCGCGCTTGCCGTCCATGCGCTCGGCGTCGTAGCAGCGCGCGATCGCCGGGTCGGTGGCCGGATCCCAGACCGCCTCGTCGATGCCGTTGAGGATGCCGACGACGGGCTCGTTGCGGCCGCGGATGACGCCGTCCAGGCCGCAGCCGAATTCGTGCGTCGCGACCTCGCGCGCATAGCTCGGGCTCACCGTCGTCACCGCATCGGCGAACGCCAGCCCCGCCTTCATGAAGCTGAGCTGGCCATGGAATTCGAGCCCGGCCGGCGACATCAGCCGCGTCGCCAGTCCCAGCATCGGCCAGTCGTGCATCTGGAACAGCCCCTGGAACGCCAGGTTGTGCACGGTGTAGACGGTGGCGGCGCGCGTCGGCGCATGTTCGGCGACATAGGCGCAGGCCATCGCCGCATGCCAGTCGTGCGCGTGGACGATGTCGGGCGCCCATTGCGGGTCGGCGTCCTCGGCCGCCAGATGCGCGGCGACCCAGCCCAGCAACGCGAAGCGCTGCAGGTTGTCCGGCCATTCCTCTCCCTGGTCGTCCTGGTACGGACTGCCGCCGCGGCGATAGAGATACGGCGCGTCGACGACGTAGACCGGCAGCCGGCTGCCCGGCATGCGCGCCAGCAGCAGGCGCACGCGCAGCGCGCCGAAGCAGCTGCCGATGTCGATCACGCTGCGCGCGCCCTGCACCGCCTCCAGCACCGCCGGCAGCCCCGGCAGCAGCAGGCGCACGTCGGCGCCTTGCTGCGCCTGCGCCACCGGCAGCGCGGCGACGACATCGGCCAGCCCCCCGGTCTTGACGAGCGGAAAGACCTCCGCGGCGACATGCAGCAACTTCATCGATTTCCCATGGCCGGTACGCGATTGCCCATGACCTATTGCAGGCGCCGCAGCATGTCGCGCGTCACCAGCGTGATGCCCGATTCGGTGCGCACGAAGCGCTCGGCATCGGCCACCGGGTCCTCGCCGATCACCATATGGTCCGGGATGGTGCAGTCGCGGTCGATGACGGCGCGCGTGACGCGGGCGTGGCGGCCGACCTGCACGCCCGGCAGCAGCACGCTCCAATTGACGGTCGCGTACGAATGCACCCGCACCTGCGAGAACAGCACGGTGCGGAACACCAGCCCCGAGACGATGCAGCCGCCCGAGACCATCGATTCGATGGCCATGCCGCGCCGGTCGTCGGTGTTGTGGACGAACTTGGCCGGCGGCAGCTGCGGCTGGTAGGTCCAGATCGGCCAGTTCGTGTCATAGAGGTTGAGCAGCGGGTCGGTCGCCGTGAGGTCGATGTTGGCGTCCCAGTACGCATCGATCGTGCCGACATCGCGCCAGTACGGCGGGAAGCCGGGCTTGGTGCCGACACAGCTCAACTCGAAGGGATGCGCCGAGGCCTGGCCCGCCTTGACGATGCGCGGGATGATGTCCTTGCCGAAATCGTGGCTCGATGCCGGATCGGCCATGTCGCGCTCGAGCTCGCGGTAGAGGTAGCGCGCGTTGAAGATGTAGATGCCCATGCTCGCCAGCGCGCGCCCCGGCTTGCCCGGAATGCAGGGCGGCTCGGGCGGCTTCTCGACGAAGTCGATGATGCGGCGCGCGTCGTCTATCGCCATCACGCCGAAGGCTTTCGCCTCCTCCACCGCCACCTCGATGCAGCCGACGGTGCATTCGCTGCCCTGGGCCACGTGGTCGGCCAGCATCAGCGCGTAGTTCTGCTTGTAGATATGGTCGCCGGCGAGCACGACGACATAGTCGGCGCGGTAGGCGGCCAGGATGTCCTGGTTCTGGTAGACGGCGTCGGCCGTGCCGCGGTACCAGCTTTCCTCGTCGACGCGCTGCTGCGCCGGCAGCAGGTCGACGAACTCGTTCATCTCGCTCTTCAGGAAGGCCCAGCCGCGCTGCAGGTGGCGCAGCAGGCTGTGGCTCTTGTACTGGGTGATGACGCCGATGCGGCGGATGCCCGAGTTCATGCAGTTCGACAGCGCGAAGTCGACGATGCGGAACTTGCCGCCGAAGTAGACCGCGGGCTTGGCCCGGCTGTCGGTCAGGTTCTTCAGCCGGCTGCCGCGCCCACCCGCCAGCACCAGTGCGACGGCGTGCCGAGGCAGATCCAGGCCCTGGGCCACGTCGATAGGCTTCATAGTCTTCCCCCTTCCGTTCATGCAAGAAAATTACAGGACCGCGATGTCTCGAGCCAATCATCATCGGTGACGATTGGAAATGCTTGCAGGGGCGAAGCCGCTCGAGAAAGCATAGATAAGGCTTTGTTTTTATTGGAGTAGTACATCACCTGAGTAGATCTGAGGTCGTGTTGAAATAGAGTCCTGAACACAATCATGTAGTCAAACTACATCACGCCGAGGCTCCGATCATTGACGTCGGGCCATGCGCGCGGCGACACTGGGGACCGCGGCGGCCTTGGACTTGCTTGCGATCGCGCAGGCAAATCCGGCCTAACTTTTCGGAAATATTCGAACCGATGAACACCACCCCCCTCGATGCAGAACCCGCCAGCGCCGTCGACCGCCATCTGCTGACGACCGTCGGCACGGCCGCCGCGGCGGCCTCCCCGACCGAGATCATGCTCGCGGTCGCGCAGGTCGCGCGCGAACAGTTGTCCCGACGCTGGGTGGCCGGCGATGCCGCCGATCGTGCCGCGAAAGCGCGTCGCGTCTACTACCTGTCGATGGAGTTTCTCATCGGACGCACGCTGTCGAACGCGCTCGCCGCACTGAACCTCGGCGACGGCATGGCGGTGGCGGCGCGCTCGCACGCGAGCCGGCTCGAGGACATCGCCGCCCGCGAGCCCGATGCGGCGCTGGGCAACGGCGGCCTCGGGCGACTCGCAGCCTGCTTCCTCGACTCGATGGCGACCTGCGAGCTGCCCTCGTTCGGCTACGGCATCCGCTACGAGTTCGGCATGTTCAAGCAGGCCATCCAGGACGGGCGCCAGCTCGAATACCCCGACCCCTGGGTCGAGGACGGCACACCCTGGGAATTCCCGCGCAGCGGCGTCCATTACCCGGTGCGCTTCGGCGGCTGGGTCGAGCCCGCGTCCGACCCGAGCCAGCCGCCGACCTGGCGCGCCGCCGGCGAGGTCAACGCCAAGGCCTACGACATGGTGATCCCGGGCCATGGCACGCAGCGCGTCTCGACCTTGCGGCTGTGGAAGGCGGCGGCGCCGGCGCAGATCGACCTGCACGCCTTCAACGTCGGCGACTACGCCCGCGCGGCCGAGTTCAAGAACCAGTACGAGAACATCTCCTGGGTGCTCTACCCCAACGACAGCACGCCTGCCGGACGCGAGCTGCGGCTGCGCCAGGAGTATTTCTTCAGCAGCGCGTCGATCCAGGACATCGTCGCGCGCCATCTGGCCGAGCATGGGCGGCTGACGAACCTGGCCGAGAAGGTCGCGATCCACCTCAACGACACGCATCCGGCGATCGGCGTCGCCGAACTGCAGCGGCTGCTCGTCGACGAGCATGGCTTCGCCTGGGCTGCGGCCTGGGACATCACGCGCCGGGTCTTCAGCTACACCAACCACACGCTGATGCCCGAGGCGCTCGAGACCTGGCCGGTGGCGCTGATGCAGCATGTGCTGCCGCGCCACCTCGAGATCATCTTCCGCATCAATTCCGAGTTCCTCGCCGCCGCCGCGGCGCTGCGCCCGGGCGACAACGAATTCCTGCGCCGGCTCTCGCTCGTCGACGAGGGCGGCGAGCGCCGCGTGCGCATGGCCAATCTCTCGATCGTCGGCAGTCACAAGGTCAATGGGGTGTCGGCGCTGCATTCGGACCTGCTCGTGCAGACGATCTTCGCCGATTTCGCGGCGCTGTGGCCCGATCGCTTCACGAACATGACCAACGGCGTGACGCCGCGGCGCTGGCTGGCGCAGGCCAACCCAGGCCTGGCGTCGCTGCTCGACGCGACGATAGGCAGCGGCTGGCGCCTGGACCTCGACCAGTTGAAGCGCCTGCTGCCGCAGGCCGAGGACGCCGCCTTCCGCGACGCCTTCCTCGCCGTCAAGCACGCCAACAAGGTGCGTCTGGCCGAGCACATCCGCACCAGCACCGGACTCATCGTCGACCCGGCGAGCCTGTTCGACGTCCAAGTCAAGCGCATCCACGAATACAAGCGCCAGCTGCTCAACCTGCTGCAGGTCATCGCGCGCTACCAGGCCATGCTCGCCGACCCCGGCGCCGACTGGGTGCCGCGCACGGTGATCTTCGCCGGCAAGGCGGCTTCGAGCTATGTCGCGGCGAAGAACGTCATCCGGCTCATCCACGACGCCGGCGAAGTCATCAACAACGACCCGCGCATCGCCGGCCGGCTGAAGATCGCCTTCATCCCGAACTACGGCGTCTCGGTGGCCGAGGTCATCATGCCCGGGGCCGACCTCTCGGAGCAGATCTCGACCGCCGGCACCGAGGCCTCGGGCACCGGCAACATGAAGCTCGCGCTCAACGGCGCGCTGACGATAGGCACCGACGACGGCGCCAACATCGAGATCCGCCAGCAGGTCGGCGACGACAACATCTTCATCTTCGGCCTCTCGACGGCCGAGGTGCAGGCCAGCCGCCACGCCGGCTACCAGCCGTTGCGCCTGTACGAAAGCAACCCGCGCATCAAGGCCGTGCTCGACGCCATCCGCGGCGGCCAGTTCAGCGAGGACGAGCCCGGCCGCTACCGCGAGCTCGTCGATTCGCTGCTCTGGGGCGGCGACCATTACATGCTGCTGGCCGATTTCGACAGCTATGTCGCGGCGCAGGCGCGGGTCGACGCGCTGTACCGCGACCGCTCGGCCTGGGCGCGCAAGGCCATCGCGAATGTCGCCGGGATGGGGTTCTTCTCGTCCGATCGCACGATCCGCGAATACGCCTCGCAGGTCTGGCGCGTGGCGGCCAAACCCTGAGCCACAGCATGCTGAATGCCGCCGAAATCGATCGCATCCGGCTCGGCCGCGACGGTGACCCTTTCGCGCTCCTCGGCCCGCATGCCGACGCCGCGGGCACGACCTGGGTGCGCGCCTTCCTGCCCGGCGCGCGTGCGGTCGAGATCGTCGCCGGCGCCCACGCCTGGCCGCTGACCCAGCGCCATGTCGACGGCGTTTTCGACGGCAGCGCCGGCACGCTGGCGCCGACCGATGCCTACCAATTGCGCGTGCATTGGGCGGACGGCGGCGAAGCGCTGATCGACGACCCCTACCGCTTCGGTCCGGTGCTCGGCGACATGGATGCCTGGCTGCTCGGCGAGGGCTCGCATCTGCGGCCGTACGAGATCCTCGGCGCCCTGCCCTGCACGCGCCAGGGCGTCGACGGCACCTCGTTCGCCGTCTGGGCGCCGAACGCGAGCCGCGTCAGCGTCGTCGGCGACTTCAACCTCTGGGATGGCCGCCGGCACCCGATGCGGCTGCGCCGCGAATGCGGCGTCTGGGAGCTGTTCCTGCCCGGCGTCGGCAGCGGCGCGCGCTACAAGTTCGAACTGCTCGACCGCCATGGCGCGCTGCTGCCGCAGAAGGCCGACCCCTACGCGCGCCAGGCCGAGATCCGGCCGGCGACGGCCAGCGTCGTCACCGCGATGCCGCCGCTGGCGCCGCCGTCGCCGGCGCGCCAGGCCGCGAACGCGCTCGACGCGCCGATCAGCATCTACGAGGTCCACCTCGCGAGCTGGCGCCGCAGGCCCGAGGAAGGCGACCGCTGGCTGAGCTGGGACGAACTGGCCGCCGAGCTCGTGCCCTATGCGCAGGAGATGGGCTACACGCATCTCGAGCTGATGCCGGTGAGCGAGCATCCCTTCGACGGCTCCTGGGGCTACCAGACGCTGGGCCTGTACGCGCCGACCTCGCGCTTCGGCGATGCCGCCGGTCTGCGCCGCTTCGTCGACAAGGCCCATGCGGCCGGGCTGGGCGTGCTGCTCGACTGGGTGCCGGCGCATTTCCCGAGCGACGCCCATGGGCTGGCGAATTTCGACGGCACGCATCTGTACGAATACGCCGACCTGCGCGAGGGCTACCACCCCGACTGGAACACGCTGATCTACAACTTCGCACGCACCGAGGTGCGCAACTTCCTCGTCGCCAATGCGCTGTACTGGCTCGAGCGCTACGACGTCGACGGCCTGCGCGTCGATGCCGTCGCGTCGATGCTGTACCGCGACTACAGCCGCAAGGCCGGCGAATGGATCCCCAACGTCCATGGCGGGCGCGAGAACCTGGAGGCGATCGCCTTCCTCAAGCGCACCAACGAGGTCATCGGCGGCGAGCGGCCCCAGGCCGTGACGCTGGCCGAGGAATCGACCTCGTTCCCCGCCGTCAGCCGCCCGACCTACGCCGGCGGCCTCGGCTTCCACTTCAAGTGGAACATGGGCTGGATGCACGACACGCTTGCCTATATGGCGCGCGACCCCATCCACCGCCCGTACCACCATGGCGAGCTGACCTTCGGACTTGTCTACGCCTTCAGCGAGAACTTCGTGCTGCCGCTCTCGCACGACGAGGTCGTGCATGGCAAGGGTTCGCTGCTGGCGAAGATGCCGGGCGACCGCTGGCAGAAGTTCGCCAATCTGCGCGCCTATTACGGCTTCATGTGGGGCCACCCGGGCAAGAAGCTGATGTTCATGGGCTGCGAATTCGGCCAGTCGGCCGAATGGAACCATGAGCGCAGTCTCGACTGGCATCTGCTGCAATACCCCGAGCATGCCGGCGTGCAGCGGCTCGTGCGCGACCTGAACGCGCTGTACAGGGCCAGCCCCGCGCTCTACGAGCAGGACTTCAGCGGCGCCGGCTTCGAGTGGATCGACCACGACGACGCGCGCCGCAGCACGCTGAGCTTCGTGCGCAAGAGCCGCGACGGCGCGCTGATGCTGGTGGTCAGCAATTTCACGCCGGTCGTCCATGAACGCATGCGCATCGGCGTGCCGCGCGCCGGGCGCTGGATCGAACGCCTGAACACCGATTCGGCCTGGTACGCCGGCGGCAACGTCGGCACACCGCTGGCGGCCGCGCACAGCGAGCCGCATCGTTCCCACGGCAGGCCCGATTCGGTGCTGCTGACGCTGCCGCCGCTGGCCACCGTCTTTCTCGAATGGACAGCGTGAACGGCGCGGCGCTGGCGCTGGCGCTCGAGGTCGGGCGCCCCTGGCCGATGGGTGCGAGCTGCGACGGCGACGGCGTCAACTTCACCGCCTTCGCCGCCCATGCCTCGCAGGTCGATCTCTGCCTCTACGACGCCGGCGGCCGCACCGAGATCGCACGCCTGCCGCTGCCCGGGCGCAGCGGCGACATCTGGCATGGCCGGCTGCCCGACGCCGGGCCGGGGCTCGTCTACGGCTATCGCGTCCATGGCCCCTGGCGCCCCGACCGCGGCCACCGCCACAACCCGAACAAGCTGCTGCTCGACCCCTGGGGTCGCGAGATCGTCGGCCGGCACGATCCGCAGGGCCCGCACCACGGCGCCGATCGCGAACACCCGCAGCAGCTCGACGTGCGCGACAACGGCCGCGAAGCGCTCAAGTCGCGCGTCGTCGCCGACGCCTACGACTGGCACGGCGACCGCCCGCCGCGCATCGCTGCCGCCGACCTCGTGATCTACGAGGCCCATGTGCGCGGCCTCACGAAGCGCATGCCGGGCGTGCCCGAGCCGCTGCGCGGCAGCTACGCCGGGCTCGCGTCACCGGCGGCCATCGCGCACCTGCAGCACCTGGGCGTGACCGCGGTGTGCCTGCTGCCGGTGCAGCAGATCCTCGACGAGCCGCGGCTGACCGAACTCGGTCTGAAAAACTACTGGGGCTACAACACGCTGGGCTTCTTCTGCCCCGACCCGCGCTACGCCGCGACGGCCGAGCCGCGGCGCGAGTTCCGCGACATGGTGCGCGCGCTGCACGCCGCCGGCATCGAGGTGCTGCTCGACGTCGTCTACAACCACACGCCCGAGGGCGACGCGCGCGGGCCGACGCTGTGCTGGCGCGGCTTCGACAACCTGAGCTGGTACCGGCTCGAGCCCGAGCATCGCGAGCACTACGTCAACTGGAGCGGCTGCGGCAACACGCTCGACATCCGCCACCCGCGCGTGCTGCAGATGGTGATGGACAGCCTGCGCTACTGGGTGCGCGAGATGCATGTCGACGGCTTCCGCTTCGACCTCGCGCCGGTGCTGGGCCGCGGCACGGCCGGCTTCGAGCCCGACGGGCCGTTCTTCAAGGCCGTGCTGCAGGACCCGACGCTGCAGGGCGTGCGGCTGATCGCCGAACCCTGGGACCTCGGGCCCGGCGGCTACCGCGTCGGCCAGTTCCCGCGCGGCTGGCTCGAATGGAACGACCGCTGCCGCGACACGCTGCGCGCCTTCTGGCTCGGCGGCGATTGCACGCGCGGCGAACTCGCGCTGCGCCTGGCGGGTTCGAGCGACCTCTTCCAGGCGCGCTCGCGCTCGCCGCTGGAATCGGTGAACTACGTCGTCTCGCACGACGGCTTCACGCTCGCCGACCTCGTCGCCTACGACATGCGCCACAACGAGGCCAACGGCGAACACAACCGCGACGGCCATGGCCACAACCTGAGCTGGAACTGCGGCTGGGAGGGCCCGACGACCGACCCCGACGTCGTCGGCCGGCGCCGGCGGCTGCAGCGCGCGCTGCTGGCCAGCCTGCTGCTCGCCCAGGGCACGCCGATGCTGGCCGCCGGCGACGAGCTCGGCCACAGCCAGGGCGGCAACAACAACCCGTATTGCCAGGACAACGAGACGACCTGGATAGCCTGGTCGGCAGCCGACGCCGAGCTGCTGGCGTACACGGCGCATCTGCTGGCGCTGCGCCGCCGCCTGCTGCCGCTGGCGCCGCGCTGGTACACCGGTCTGCCCGATGCCCATGGCGTCGCCGACCTCGCTTGGCTGCGCCGCACCGGCGAGCCGATGACGCCCGAGCATTGGAACAACCGCATGTCGCGCATCGTCGGCGCGCTCATCGGCGCGCCCGGCCGCGGCCGCTTGGCCCTGCTGCTGATGTTCAACGCCCGCGACATGGACGCCGACTTCGCGCTGCCGCCGGGGCGCTGGATCTGCGAGCTCGACAGCACGCAGGCCGACGGCCGCAGCGACTGGACCAGCCACCCGGGCGGCGGCGCGGCGCCGGCGACCCATTACGAACTCGCCGCGCGCAGCGTCGTGCTGCTGCGCGCCGCGCAACCGCATTAGAAGATCGAAAGGAAGAACCGCGATGCGATTCCCACGCGCCAGCGGTGTGCTGCTGCACCCGACCTCGCTGCCCGGCCCGCATGGCTCGGGCGACCTCGGGCCCGAGGCCTATCACTTCGTCGACTGGCTCGTCGCCGGGCGCCAGAAGCTCTGGCAGGTGCTGCCGCTGGCCGGCATCGGACCGGGCAATTCGCCGTACATGAGCAATTCGGCCTTCGCCTGCAATGCGCTGATGATCGACCTCAGCGAATTGCAGCAGCAGGGCTGGCTGGAAAAGGCCGACCTCAAGCCATTGCCGGAATTCGAGCCCGACGCGGTCGATTACGCCCATGTCCACCCCTACCGGATGGAACGGCTGGCGCGCGCGGCGGCGAATTACGCGGCCAAGGGCACGGCCGAACAGCGCGCCGATTACGCCGCCTTCGCCGCCGACCACGCGAGCTGGCTCGACGACTACGCGCTCTTCATGTCGCTGTGCGAGTCCTGCGGCTGGCGCGACTGGTGCGACTGGGCGCCGGCGCTGGCGCGGCGCGAGCCGCAGGCGCTGGCCGCGGCGCGCGTGCGTCACGCCGAGCGCATCGACTTCTGGCGCTTCTGCCAATGGCGCTTCTACCGCCAATGGGCGGCACTCAAGGCCTACGCGAACGCCAAGGGCGTGAAGATCATCGGCGACACGCCGATCTTCATCGCCTACCTCAGCGCCGAGGTGTGGGCAAATCCGCAGCTGTTCGAGCTCGACGCCCAGGGCCGGCCCAGCGTCGTCGCCGGCGTGCCGCCGGACTTCTTCAGCGCCACCGGCCAGCGCTGGGGCAATCCGCTGTACCGCTGGAGCGAGCATGCGAAGGACGGCTATGCCTGGTGGGTCGAACGCGTGCGGCGCACCTTCGAGCTCGTCGACATCGTGCGCATCGACCATTTCCGCGGCTTCGCCGGTTATTGGGAGATCCCGGCGAGCGAGCCCACGGCCGTCAAGGGCCGCTGGCTGCCGGGTCCGGGCGATGCGCTGTTCGAGGCCATCGCCCAGGCGCTCGGGCCGGTGCCCATCATCGCCGAGGACCTCGGCGTGATCACGCCCGATGTCGACGCGCTGCGCAAGAAGTTCGAATTCCCGGGCATGCGCATCCTGCAGTTCGCCTTCGCCGGCGACGCCAGCGACCGCTTCCTGCCGCACAACCACGAACGCGACACCGTCGTCTACACCGGCACCCACGACAACGACACGGTCGCCGGCTGGTGGGCGACGGCGACCGACAAGGAGCGCCACTACGCGCGCGGCTACCTCGCGACCGACGGCCACGACATGCCGTGGACGCTGATCCGCGCCGCGATGGCCAGCGTCGCCGACACCGCCGTGCACCCGATGCAGGACGTGCTGGCGCTGCCCACGGCCAGCCGCATGAATTACCCGGGCCAGGAATCGGGCTGGTGGCGCTGGCGTTTCGACTGGCGCCAGGTGCAGCCCTGGCACGCCGGGCGGCTGGCCGAACTGGCGCGGCTTTACGGCCGCGAATGAAGAAAAAAGCCGAGAGCTCGCTCTAGATCCAGCGGCGGTTTTGGGTATCGCTCCCTAGTCCCGTTCGGGACACTGTGTCCGTGGTCGACAAGACCGCTTTCAAAAAGAAGGAGCACCATGAACCAAACCACCCTCCAAGGTCTGTCGCTGAAGACCATCGCCAACACCCGCAAGGCCGCCGAGCAGGCTGTCCATGCCTATTGCAACGGCGTGCGCCGCCTCATCGAGACCGTCGATGCCGGTGGCCGCCGCGCCATCGAGACCGGGGCCGGCATCGTCGCGTCGCAGGTCAACCGCGTCGCCGAGCGCGCCGCCGGCTTCGAGACGCCGCTGCTGGCCAACGGCATCGAGGTCGCCGCCCGCGCCACGTTGCCCGGCGCGCGTGTCGCGCTGACGCTGTCCGAGCGCCTGGCTGCCGGCACCGACAAGCTGTCGGCCCGCATCGCCGGCGCGCCGCGCGCCGAGCGCGCCGTCCGCTCCGCGAAGAAGGCCGCGGCGCCGGTCGTCAAGTCGGTGCGCAAGACCGCGGCCAAGGTCGCGAACAAGGTGACGGCTGCCAAGCCGCGCCGCCGCGCCGTCGCCGCCTAAGCAGCGAGGCCAGAGCGTCTAGACGCCGTAAGGCACCCAGACGTTCTTGATCTGACAGGACTGGCGCAGGAACTCCGGTCCTGCGCCTTGCGCGTCATCGAACCAGTCGCGTCCGCGCGCGCCGCCGACCCAGGTCCGCTTGAGGTTGGCGGCCGAGAGTTTCTCGACCTGCGCGCAACCGGCGGCATCGCCGTCGTGGCGCCAGATGGCGTCGACATCGGCGTGGCCGGCCAGCGTCGCGAGCAGCGCATCGGCGTCGCCGGTGACGAGGTTGACGACGCCACCCGGCAGGTCCGAGGTGTCGAGCACCTGGTAGAAATCGGTCGCCGCCAGCGGCAGCACCGTCGACGGCACGGCGACGACGCGGTTGCCGAGCGCGATCGCCGGCGCGACCAGCGCCACCAGACCGAGCAGCGGCGCCTCCTGCGGGCAGCCGATGCCGATCACGCCCAGCGCCTCGGGCAGCGCGGTGACGATGCCGTGCAGCGGTGGCCGGTGCACGCGACCATCGTATTTGTCGGCCCAGGCCGCGTAATGGAAGAGGCGCCGCACACAGGTCTCGACCTCGCGCTCGGCCGCGTCGGCGCGCTGCACCTGAGCGAGCCGCGAGACGAAGCGGTCGCGCTGCGCCATCAGGTTCTCGGCCATGAAGTACAGCACCTGGGCACGGCCATGCGCGCTTTGTGCCGTCCAGGCGGCGGCGTTGCGCGCCGCCTCGACGGCATTGCGGATGTCCTTGCGATTGCCCTCGGGCACGAGGCCGAGCAGCGCTTCGCCGACACGCACCTCGCGGCTGTAGCCGCCGTCGGGCCGCGCCTGCGCGCCGTTGATGTAGAGCTTGGCGGTGCGGTCGATCGCCGGCGCTGCGGCCACAGGCTTGTCGGGTGATGGCGAGAACGCGGGCCGCGCCGGCCGCGCATCCTCGCTGCGATCGACGAGATATTCGGCCAGCCCCTCGATCCCGCCCTCGCGGCCGTAGCCCGATTCGCGATAGCCGCCGAAACCGCAGGCAGCGTCGAACTGGTTCGCGGTGTTGATCCAGACCACGCCGGCCTTGATCTGCGGCGCCACGTGCAGCGCCAGCGAAATGCTCTCCGACCAGACGCAGGCCGCCAGGCCATAGACCGTGTTGTTGGCCAGCGCGACCGCCTCGGCGGGGGTGCGGAAGCTCATCGCCACCAGCACCGGGCCGAAAATCTCCTCCTGCACGACGGCCGAACTGGCGTGGACCTCGCTGATCAGCGTCGGCGGGTAATAGCAGCCGGCCTGCGGCACGAGGCAGGAGGCCGGCTGCCAGACGTTGGCGCGGTCGGCCCGTGCGAGCTCGACGTAATGCGAGACACGGGTCAGTTGCGTCGCGTCGACGAGCGCACCCATGTCGGTCGACTTGTCGAGCGGGTCGCCGACGCGGATGCGCTCCATGCGCCGGCGCAGCTTGGCCAGGAAGCGCTCCTGGATCGATTCCGCGACGAGCAACCGCGAGCCGGCGCAGCAGACCTGGCCCTGGTTGAACCAGATGCTGTCGACCAGCCCCTCGACCGCGGCGTCGAGGTCGGCATCGGCGAAGACGATGAAAGGCGACTTGCCGCCGAGCTCCAGGCTGAGCTTCTTGCCGCTGCCGGCCGTGGCCTCGCGGATCAGGCGACCGACCTCGGTCGAACCGGTGAAGGCGATCTTGGCGATGCCGGGATGTTCGACCAGCAAACGGCCGGTGCGGCCGTCGCCGCTGACGATGTTGACGACGCCCGGCGGCAGACCGACCTCGGTGCAGATCTCGGCGAACAGCAGCGCCGTCAGGCTCGTGTATTCAGCCGGCTTGAAGACGGCCGTATTGCCGCAGGCCAGCGCCGGCGCGATCTTCCACGCCAGCATCAGCAGCGGGAAGTTCCAGGGCACGATCTGGCCGACGACACCGACGCCGCGCTGGCCGGCGAATTCGGTGTCGAGCAGCTGGGCCCAGCCGGCATGGTGATAGAAATGCCGCACGGCCAGCGGGATGTCGATGTCGCGCGATTCGCGGATCGGCTTGCCGTTGTCCAGCGTCTCGAGCACGGCGAAGAGCCGCGCATGCTTTTGCAGCGCGCGCGCCAGCGCATACAAGTGGCGTGCACGGCCATGGCCGCCGAGCGCCTGCCAGGCCGGCAGCGCGGCGGCGGCGGCGGCGACGGCGGCATCGACATCGGCCGCCGAGCCCTGGCCGATCTGCGCCAGAAGCGCGCCATTGGCCGGGTTGCGGGTCTCGAAATGCTCGGCCGCGTCGCGCCAGGCGCCGCCGACGTGGAAGCCGAAGCGGCGGCCATGGCGGTCCAGCCATTGCAGGGCGGCGTCGGCCGATTCGGGTGCGGGGCCGTAGTCCATGGTGTCGAGGAGTGTGGCGATGTCGGGCATGGTCAGGGCAAGGCGTGGCGGTGCGCGGCCGAGTAGCGGCCGCTGAGATGGTGTTCGAGCTGGCGCTCGATGTCGGTGAGCAGTCCCGAGGCGCCGAAACGGAACAGCGCCGGGCTCAGCCACTCGTTGCCGAGTTCCTCCTTGATCAGCGCCAGGTACTGCAGCGCCGCCTTCGCCGACGAGATGCCGCCCGCGGGCTTGTAGCCGACGAGGAAACCCGTTGCCGCGGCGTAATCGCGGATCGCGCGCACCATCACGAGCGAGACCTCGAGCGTCGCGTTCACCGCTTCCTTGCCGGTCGAGGTCTTGATGAAATCGGCGCCGCCCATCATGCAGACCCAGGACGCGCGGGCGACGTTGTCCAGCGTCTGCAACTCGCCGGTGGCGAGGATCGCCTTCACATGCGCGTCGCCACAGGCAGCGCGGTAGGCGCGCATCTCGTCGTACAGCGCGGGCCAGTTGCCGGTCAGCACATGGCGGCGCGAGATCACGATATCGATCTCGCGCGCACCGGCGGCGGCCGAGAGTTCGACCTCGCGCAACCGCGTCTCGAAAGGCGCCAGTCCGGCCGGGAAGCCGGTCGAGACGGCGGCCACCGGGATGCCGCTGCCCTCGAGCGCGGCGAGCGCCGGCGCGATCATCTCGTGATAGACGCAGACCGCAGCGACGTGGAGTTGCGCCAGCCCCAGCCCCTGCAGCAGATCGGCGCGCAGCGGCTGGCGCGCCTTTGCGCACAGCCGCGCGACGCGCGCCGGCGTGTCGTCACCGGCCAAGGTCGTGAGATCGATGCATTGCAGCGCCTTGACGAGCCAGGCCGCCTGGTAGTCTTTCTTGACCGAGCGCGAGGCATTGAGCACGGCGACGCGGCGCTGGACCGCGGGGCGGTTGACGCGCAGACCCTCGAGCAGCGAGAGGTCCAGCGGGCAGCCCGGGTTGCGGGGATGGAGCGGGATGGCATTCATGCAGCGATGGCGGCCGCGGACGGATGCGGCGGAGACGGCAAGCGTCGCAGCATAACCATTGCAGGCGGGAAAACGCCTGAAGTCCCGCCCCGAGCCCCTGCTTCACAGGGGCGAGCGCAAGGTCGTGGCCCCGCTCGCCCCGGCCGGCTAGCTACCGGCCTGTCCGCCCATCAGGCATGGACGGACTGCTTGGGCGCCGCGCCCCGCAACGCCAAGGCGAGCTTCTTGTCCGTCTGCAGGATGTGCTTGCCGAGCCAATCGCGCAGGAAGTTCATGATTTCCACCGAGAGCGTGGCATTGCCGGCATCGAACTTCTTCTTGAACGCCCCGACATCGGCCACGAACTTCACATGCTCGGCCTTGTGCTCGGCGGACAAGGGATACTTGTTGGCGGCCATCAGCCGCTCCTCGGTCCCGAAATGGTACTGCGTGTATCGCACCAGTTCGGCCAGTACGCGCTGCAATGCCTCCTTGCCTTGACCGGCATGCATGGCGTCATTGAGTTGATTCACGAGCGCGACCAGCTTCTGGTGCTGCTCGTCGATTTCCTTGTGGCCGACGGTCAGTATCGGACCCCAGGTGATCAGTGCCATGGCGTAACTCCTTTGGTGGGTGAATGGCGGCGGTTGAATGCAATTACGAATTCGCGATTTCCATGAGAGCTCCGGCCGTTGCCGACAACGTGACCGAAGTTTCAAGTGCACGCTCGGCGATCTGGTTGGTCTGGCCGGTGAGTTCGAGGATCTGCCCGATGCTGCCCACCATGTCCTGTATCAGCTGGTTCTGCTGATTGATTTCGCCGCCGAGTTCGTCGCTGGTCACGAGCAGACCGTCCGAGCCCTGCCGGATGGCCCGCAGCGATGCAGCTGCCTGCCGCACCATCTCGACGCCGTCGGCAATGAGGGGCAGGGCCGCATTGATGGACTGGGAGGATCCCTGCACTTCGGACTGGATGAGGACGATCGACGAGCCGATGTCCTTGGCTGCGGCAGCCGTCTCGCCGGCGAGTCGCTTGACCTCCTGCGCCACGACGGCAAAGCCGCGACCATGCTCCCCCGCCCGTGCCGCCTCGACGGCCGCATTCAGCGACAGCAGATTGGTCTGGCTGGTGATTCGGGTGATCGTCGAGGCGATTTCGCCGATGCCATTGGCGTGACGGGACAAGGTGTCCATGCGCTGCGACGCCACGGTCATCGCCGACGCGATTTCATCGACCTTCGTCTTGAAGCCTTCGACCAGCGTCCCGCCTCGTCCCGAGAGGTCCTGCGCGTCACGTGCTTGCGCTTGCACCTTGGTCGCCACGTCGGTCACGTGGCCGACGCTGTTCGAGACCTGCGAGATCAGATCGTTGACGCTGCCCGTGGCCAGGGTCTGCATCTGTGCCGAAAAGGCGATCTCGTTGGCCGCTGCCGCCAATTTCTCGGAATTGGAACTGACGGTTTCGGCGGCACCCTTGACCTGGATCTCGAGGCAGGCACGGTGGAATACGCTGCGACCAGAAGGAACCTCGAGCAGTCGACGCAACGACAGCAATTGAATGGTGGCGATCACGGCCGAAATGCCGAGGTCCAGGCCCGCCATCGCAAAGAGGCCCGCGCCACCGCCCCAAGGCAGGCCGGCCCGTGACGCGCCAACATACAGAACCAGGCTGGACGTCCCTGATGCAACGAACAGCGGGATCCCCAGCGCCGCTATCGTGCGCGAGGTCTCGAGACGTTGCTTCCACTGCATGGTATTTACGGAAGTCCCAGGTTCGGGATGCGGCCAGCATTCCCCGTCTCACAACGAGACTTCAGAATGGTTTCGACTGACGCTCCCGGCGCTTGACAGGGCTCGTCGCCAGAACTTTGAGCTAGGTCAAACCGGAGGCTCGGCAAGCCGGCCTGGACAGCCGCGTGGCAGCTGTCCAGGTCCGGTTGCGGAAGGAGGTCCCGGCCGTCGACAGCCGCGGCATGGGCGCGGACACGCCGAGGCGTTCATGGCCGGCGCAGGGGACGCGACATCGACCGGAACGCGGGTGGGCGGAGACGCGGAATTCCCATTCCGCGCCGGCGCGTTCAATGCGCCGGCATTCCACCGAAAAAACAGAAGTCCTTTGAATTCAAGGACTTGCTGGCGGAGTCGGAGGGATTCGAACCCTCGATGCAGGTTTTGCCCACATACTCCCTTAGCAGGGGAGCACCTTCGGCCACTCGGTCACGACTCCGGCGAAGGGCCGCATTCTAGCGGCATCCGCGCGACCTTTCGGCGTCAGTCGGCGACGACGGCGCCGGCGTCGAGTCCGAAGGCCTTGTGCAGCGCGCGCACGGCGAGCTCCATGTACTTCTCGTCGATGACGACACTGGTCTTGATCTCGCTCGTGGTGATCATCTGGATGTTGATGCCCTCCTCGCTGAGGGTGCGGAACATCTTGCTCGCCACGCCGACATGGCTGCGCATGCCGATGCCGACGATAGAGACCTTGCAGATCTTCGTGTCGCCGATGAGCTTGGCCGCACCCGTGCTCGGGATGACCTGGGTCTCGAGCACGTTCATCGTGCGCGCGTAGTCGTTGCGGTGCACGGTGAAGCTGAAGTCGGTCCGGCCCTCGTGCGAGACGTTCTGGATGATGACGTCGATGTCGATGTTCGCGTCGGCGACCGGGCCCAGGATCTGGTGCGCGATGCCGGGCCGGTCGGGCACGCCGATGACGCTGATCTTGGCCTCGTCGCGGTTGAAGGCGATGCCGGCCACAACGGCTTGTTCCATTTTTTCGTCTTCCTCGAAAGTGATCAGGGTACCGGAGCTCGCCTCTTCGGCGATCGGGATGTCCCAGGGCGTGAAGCTCGAGAGCACGCGCACCGGCACCTTGTACTTGCCGGCGAACTCGACCGAGCGGATCTGCAGCACCTTGCTGCCCAGGCTGGCCATCTCGAGCATCTCCTCGAAGCTGATCGTGCTCAGGCGGCGCGCCTCGGGGACGATGCGCGGGTCGGTCGTGTAGACGCCGTCGACATCGGTGTAGATCAGGCATTCGTCGGCCTTCAGCGCCGCCGCCACCGCCACCGCCGAGGTGTCGCTGCCGCCGCGCCCCAGCGTCGTCACGTTGCCCTGCGGGTCGATGCCCTGGAAGCCGGTGATCACGACGACCTTGCCCGCGGCCAGATCGGCGCGCACGCGCTGGTCGTCGATGCTGGCGATGCGCGCCTTCGTGTACGCCGAATCGGTCGCCACCGGCACCTGCCAGCCGCCATAGCTCACCGCCGGGATGCCCTGCGCCTGCAGCGCCAGCGCCAGCAGGCCGACCGAGACCTGTTCGCCGGTGGCGGCAACGGCGTCGAGCTCGCGCAGCGCGGCTTCCGAGTTCGCCAGCGTCGCGTCGGGCATCAGCTCCTTGGCCAGCCCGAGCAGTCGGTTCGTCTCGCCCGACATCGCCGAGGGCACGACGACGAGCTGGTGCCCGGCGCGCACCCATTTGGCCACGCGCTGCGCCACGCTGCGGATGCGCTCGGTCGACCCCATCGAGGTGCCGCCGTACTTGTGAACGATCAATGCCATCGGTGTCGACCCGCCTGCCTCAGCGGCCGGATATCGGCCGCGCAAAAGGCAGGGATTTTAGCCGGGCGGCTGACGCTGCCCTGTCCCGCCCCCGCCGACCCAGCGCAGTTCGAGTTGCGGCGTGTCGGCCGGGGCCTGCAAAGTGGCCTCGATGCCGAGGCCCGGGACATAGAGCAGGCGCGCGCCGGCATACAGCAGCGGCCCCTCGCGGTCCGCGGCGGCAACGCCCTGGGCCTGGAACTGCTTCTTGAGCGAGCGCGGCGTCGCCCGCGGCGCGAGACGGAAGCGCTCGCCGCCTGTGCGCGGCCGCGCCTCGAGCGCGCGCAGCAGCGCCGGCGCGGCGCCGCCCTGCGTCACCGTCCGGACCTCGAAATGACCGCGCCAGGCGGGCACGGGATGGCGGCCGGGACGGCTGAGGTCGAGCGTGATCGCGGGCAAGTCCGGGCTCGGGCCAGTCGCCGTGTCTTTCACGTATGCGGCGTTCGACGTCGGCGCCGAAGCAGCGCCGAGCAGCCCGCGATACAGCCGCAGCTCGATCCCCGGACCCGGCCAGCGCGCCGCCTGCGCGCCCGGCAGTTCGGCCTCGAGGCGCTCGACGAGGGTCTCGGGACAGCCGCGGCCGGCGGCGCGCGCGAGCCAGGCGCGCAGCGCATTGCGCCGGCGCGCGGCGGGCAGCGCGAGCCAGGGCTCGACGCGCAGCGCCGGGCCCTCGCCCAAGCGTGCCAGATCCTGCGTCGCGAGTTGCGCCGCCAACGCCGCCGCGTCCTGCGCCTGCGCCGCGGCAGCGGCAAGTGCCGCTTCGGCATCGGGAAACGCCGCCGTCAGCGCCGGCCAGACCTGCAGCCGCAGCCGGTTGCGCGCATAGCGCGGATCGGCGTTGCTCGGGTCCTCGGCATGGCGCAGGCGGTGCCGCCGCACATAGGCCTCGATCGCGTCGCGCGGCTGGTCGAGCCAGGGCCGCACCCAGGTCAGCCCCTCGCGCTCGGCGCGCGCCGGCATCGCAGCCAGGCCGGGGGCGCCGGCGCCGCGCAGCGCCTGCAGCAGCCAGGTCTCTGCCTGGTCGCGCCGGTGGTGCGCCAGCAGCACGAGCCCGCAGCCCGTGGCATGGGCCAGTTCGGCCAGCGCGCGGTAGCGCTCGGTGCGCGCCCAGGCCTCGACGCTGGCGCCGCGCACCGGTTTGCCGAGCAGGCGCTGGCAGGCGAATTCGGCGCCCCAGCGGCGCGCCTGGCGGCGCACGAGTTCGAGCCAGTCGTCGGCCTCGGCCTGCAGGCCATGGTGGACATGGAGTGCGACGACCTCGGCGCCGAGCGCGCTGGCCGCGCGCGCGGTGCAATGCAGCAGCGCGGTCGAATCGCGGCCGCCGCTGGCGGCCACGGCGACACGCGGGAGCATCAGTCCCGCCCGGCCGTTCCGAAGGGACTGATAGCCCCCGTGGGGGACAGCGAACGCAGTGAGCGTGGGGGCCCCACGTCAGCTCTCTTTCGTGTCGCTGTAGCGTCCGTAGGACTGCAGCCGCTCGTAGCGGCGTTGCAGCAGGTCCTTGGGCTTGACGTCGGCGCTCTGGCGCAACGCCTCGGCCAGCGCGCGCTTGAGCTGCGCCGCCATCCACGGCAGGTCGCGGTGCGCGCCGCCCACCGGCTCGGCGACGATCTTGTCGATCACGCCCAACGCCTTCAGGCGGTGCGCGGTGATGCCCAGCGCCTCGGCCGCATCGGAGGCGCGCTCGGCGGTCTTCCACAGGATCGACGCGCAGCCCTCGGGCGAGATCACGGAGTACACCGAGTACTGCAGCATCAGCAGCTGGTCGGCGACGGCGATGGCCAGCGCGCCGCCCGAGCCGCCCTCGCCGATGATGGTGGCGACGATCGGCACCTCGAGCTGCGCCATCTCGAAGATGTTGCGGCCGATGGCCTCGCTCTGGCCGCGCTCTTCGGCGCCGATGCCGGGGTAGGCGCCCGGCGTGTCGACGAAGGTGAACACCGGCAGGCCGAACTTCTCGGCCAGCTTCATCAGCCGCAGCGCCTTGCGGTAGCCCTCGGGGCGCGACATGCCGAAGTTGCGCAGCGTGCGCTCCTTCGTGTCGCGGCCTTTCTGGTGCCCCAGCACCATGCAGGCCTGGCCGTTGAAGCGCGCCAGGCCGCCGACGATCGAGAGGTCGTCGGCGTAATGGCGATCGCCGTGCAGCTCATTGAAGTCGGTGAAGATCTCGTTGATGTAGTCCAGCGTGTACGGGCGCTGCGCATGGCGCGCGATCTGCGTCACCTGCCAGGGCGTGAGGTTCGAGTAGATGTCGCGCGTGAGCTGCTGGCTCTTCTGGCTCAGGCGCTCGATCTCGTCGCTGATGTCGACGGCCGATTCGTTCTGCACGTAGCGCAGTTCGTCGATCTTGGATTCGAGTTCGGCGATCGGCTGTTCGAAATCGAGGAAGTGGCGTTTGCTCAAGTCAATACTCCACGGGCAGCGGGTCCAGGCTGCGCCAAATGTACCAAGTCGCGACCGAGCGGAACGGCGCCCAGCCCTCGCCCAGTTCGCGGGCTTCGGCGCGCGAGACCGGTTCGCCGCTGAAATAGTTGACGCTGATGCCCTTGAGCAGCCCCAGGTCGTCGAGCGGCATCACGTCCGGGCGCAGCAGGTGGAACATGAGGAACATCTCGGCCGTCCAGCGGCCGATGCCGCGGATCGCGATCAGCTCGGCGATGATGGCCTCGTCCTCCATCGTCGCCCATTGCGCGACATGCACGGCGCCGTCGGCGAAATGGCGGGCGAGGTCGAGCAGGTATTCGCATTTGCGCGCCGAGAGCCCGGCCTCGCGCATCTGCGCCGGCACCAGCGCCGTCACGCGCTCGGGCTGCAGCAGATCGGTCGCGCAGCCGACCGCCGCGGCATAGCGCTCCCAGACCGATTGCGCCGCCTTGACCGAGATCTGCTGGCCGACGATCGAGCGCGCCAGCGTCGTGAACGCGTCGCCGCGGCAGCGCAGTCGCGCCTCGCCGAAGCGCGGAATCAGCTTCTTCATCACGCGGTCGCGGCGCGAGAGATGGCGGCAGGCCTCGTCCCAGTAGCCCGGTGTGCCGGCGCCCGCGTCGGCAGGTGCAACGGGAGATCGAGGCATGGTCAGGCCTTGACCCAGGTCGTGCCTTGCGGCGAATCCTTGAGGAGGACGCCTTGCGCCGCCAACTCGTCGCGGATGCGATCGGCGCCGGCGAAATCGCGCGCGGCCTTGGCGGCGGCGCGCTCGGCGATGCGCGCGGCGATCGCCGCCTCGTCGAGACCGGCGCCGCCCTGCAGATAGGCGGCCGGTTCCTGCTGCAGCAGGCCGAGCACGCCGCCGAGCGCACGCAACAGCGCGGCGTCGCGATGCTCGCCCCGGTTGATCGAGCCCGCCAGCTCGAACAGCACGGCGATGGCGCCCGGTGTGTTGAAGTCGTCGTCCATCGCCGCCTTGAACGCGGCGGCGCGCGGCTCGTTCCAGTCGATCGCCGCCGGCGCGGCGACGGCGCCCGCGAGCTGCAGCGCCGTGTACAGGCGCTTGAGCGCCGTGCGCGTCTCGTCGAGCAGCTGATCGCTGAAATTGAAGGGGCTGCGGTAATGCGTACGCACCATGAAGAAGCGCACCGTCTCGCCGTCGAACTTCTTGAGCACATCGGCGATCGTGAAGAAGTTGCCGAGCGACTTCGACATCTTCTCGTCGTCGATGTTGAGGAAGCCGTTGTGCATCCAGGTGCGCACGAACTCGCTGCCGGCGCCTTCGGTCTGGGCGATCTCGTTCTCGTGGTGCGGGAACATCAGGTCCATGCCGCCACCGTGGATGTCGAATGGTGCGCCGAGCAGCGCGCAGCTCATCGCCGAACATTCGATGTGCCAGCCGGGCCGCCCGGCGCCCCAGCGGCTGGGCCATTGCGCTTCGGCGGGCTCGTCGGGCTTGGCCGATTTCCAGAGCACGAAATCGAGCGGATCCTCCTTGTCGCCGAGCACCGCGACGCGCTCGCCCGCACGCAACTCGTCGAGCGACTTGCCCGAGAGCTTGCCGTAGCCGTCGAAGCGGCGCACGGCGTAATTCACGTCGCCCCCGCTGGCCTGGTAGGCGAGGCCGCGGGTCTCGAGCTGGCCGATGAGGTCCAGCATCTGCGGCACGTAGTCGGTGGCGCGCGGCTCGTGGGTCGGCGCCAGCGCGCCGAGAGCCGCGAAGTCGCGGTGCATCGCGGCGATCATCTCGTCGGTCAGCGCGCGGATCGGGATGCCGCGCTCGAGCGCGCGGCGGATGATCTTGTCCTCGATGTCGGTGATGTTGCGGACATAGGTGACGCGGTAGCCGCTGGCCTGCAGCCAGCGGTAGACGATGTCGAACGCGAGGACGAAGCGCGCGTGGCCGAGGTGGCAGAGGTCGTAGACGGTGATGCCGCAGACGTACATGCGCACATGGCGGTCTTCCAGGGGCTTGAACGCCTCGAGGCGGCGTGTCAGGGTGTTGTGGATGCTTAGGCTCATGGGCGGGTGCGGTCGCTGCCGGCGAGGCCGCCGGCGCGGACGCCCGGGTACGGTAGCCGGGGCGCCGATAGAATCGATCCAGTATAGCGGCGGCGCCAGGCCGTCCCCCAGCACGCGCCGTGCGTGCACCATCCTCCCATGTCACCTCGCAATCCGCATCGAATCCGCCCCCAGTTGCTGCCACTGCTGCTGCTGCTGGCGCTGGCCGGCCTGTCCGCCGCGCCGGCGGGCGCGGCCAGCGACGAGGCGGCCGCGCTCGCGGCGCTGATCAGCCATGGCGAGCCCGAAGCGGCGCTGGCACGCGCCGACCGCGCGATCGCGGCCGAGCCGCGCAATGCGCAGCTGCGCTTCCAGCGCGCCGTCGCACTGATGGACCTCGGCCGCGACCGTGACGCGATGCAGGCCTTCACCGCGCTGACCGAAGAATTCCCGGAACTGCCCGACCCGTACAACAACATCGCGCTGCTCGAGGTCCGCGCCGGCCACTACGAACTCGCCCTGCAGGCGCTGCGCACGGCGCTGCGCAACGATCCGCAGCATGTGGTGGCGCGCGCCAACCTGGCCGAGGTCTATCTGCTGCTGGCCGAACAGGCGCTGCGCGAGGCCAGCGTCCAGTCACCCGCCGACCACGGCCTGCAGCGGCGGCTCGAGGCCGTGCGCGCGCTCGTCGCGACGCCGACCGCCCCGGGCGCCACCCCGGCCCGCTAGACTGCGGCCCTTTTCGGCCACCCGACCCAGGAGACCCGTTTGAAACTGCTGTCCCCCATGCTCGCCGCGGCGACGCTGTTGCTCGCCGGACTGGCACAGGCCCAGGCGCCCGAGGCCGCGCCGGCATCGGCCCCGGCATCGGCGCCGGCTCAACCTACCCAGCCGTCGGGTCCGAAGGTCGACCTCGAAACCTCGATGGGCACCATCGTCATCGAGCTCGACCCCGAGAAGGCGCCCAAGACGGTCGCCAACTTCCTCAAATACGTGCGTGCCGGGCATTACAACGGCGTGATCTTCCACCGCGTCATCGACGGTTTCATGATCCAGACCGGCGGCTACAAGGCCGACCTGTCGGAGAAGCCGACGCGGCCGCCGATCCCGCTCGAAAGCCGCAACGGCCTGTCGAACCAGCGCGGCAGCGTCGCCATGGCGCGCACCGCGATCCCCGATTCGGCGACCTCGCAGTTCTTCATCAACGTCGCCGACAACGTCGGCCTCGACCAGGCCAACTCGCGCGACGGCCAGGGCTATGCCGTGTTCGGCCATGTCGTCCAGGGCATGGACGTGGTGGACCGGATCCGGGCCGTCGAAACCCGATCGGTGAGCGTGTTCCAGAACCTGCCGGTGAAGACCATCACCATCAACAAAGCGACCGTGGAGCGATGAAATGACCAAGCATGTAGAAATGAAGACCAGCGCCGGGACCCTGCGCATCGAGCTCGACGACGAGAAGGCACCGCTGTCGGTCGCCAACTTCCTCGAGTACGTCGCCAAGGGCCATTTCAACGGCACCGTGTTCCACCGCGTCATCAAGGGCTTCATGCTCCAGGGCGGCGGTTTCGAGCCCGGCATGAAGCAAAAGCCCACCGCGGCGCCGGTGCGCAACGAGGCCAACAACGGCCTCAAGAACAAGCGCGGCACGCTGGCGATGGCGCGTACCAGCGACCCCCATTCGGCGACGGCGCAGTTCTTCATCAACACCGTCGACAACGGCTTCCTCGACTTCAAGTCCGAGAGCCCGCAGGGCTGGGGCTATGCCGTGTTCGGCCGCGTCGTCGAGGGCATGGACGTCGTCGACGCCATCGAGGCCGTGCGCACCGGGCGCAAGGGCATGCACGACGACGTGCCGCTCGACGACGTCCGCATCGAAAGCGCCGTCGAGGTCGGCTGATGGCGGGCGCGCCGGCCGCGTTCGACGTTGTCGCACCGGCGCATTGGCGCGCGATCGATTTCATCTCCGACCTGCACCTGGGCGCGGCGCTGCCGCGCACCTTCGAAGCCTGGGCGGCGCATCTGCGCGCGACACCGGCCGATGCGGTCTTCATCCTCGGCGACCTGTTCGAGCTCTGGGTCGGCGACGAGATGCGCGAGCGCGAGTTCGAGCGCCGCTGCGTCGAGGTCCTCGCCGGCGCGGCGCAGCGCCTGACGATAGGCTTCATGGCGGGCAATCGCGATTTCCTCGTCGGCGAGGACCTGCTGCGCAACGCCGGGATGATCCGCCTGCCCGACCCGACCCGACTCGACGCCTGGGGCCGCATCGTGCTGCTCAGCCATGGCGACGCGCTGTGCCTGGCCGACCACGACTACCAGGCCTTCCGGCGCCAAGTGCGCGATCCCGCCTGGCAAGGCGCCTTCCTCGCCAAGCCGCTGGCCGAGCGGCTGGCCGTCGCCGCCGAGGTGCGCAGCGCCAGCGCCGCGCGCCAGCGCTTCGACGGCGATGCCGCCACCGACATCGACCGCGACGAGGCCACCGGCTGGCTTGCCGCCGCGGGCGCCGCGACGCTGGTCCACGGCCATACGCACCGTCCGGGCGACGATGCCATCGGCGCCGGCCTGCAGCGCCATGTCCTCAGCGACTGGGACCTGGACGGCGGCGACCGCGCCGACGTGCTGCGGCTGACGCGCGACGGCTTCGAACGCATCGCGCCGGCGTCCTGAGGCGATCATCCATGCTCACGCGCTGGCTCGAGTCCTGGCGGGCGCGGCGTGAGACCGCCGCGATCGCACGCCGGCCGATACCCGACGACCTGTGGAAACGCACCCTCGTGCGCTACCCCTTTCTGCAGCGACGCGACGCCGCCGCAGCCGACCGGCTGCGGCGCCTGACCAGCCTCTTCCTCGACCGCAAGGAATTCAGCGCCGCCGACGGCCTGCAGCTCACCGACGCGATGGCGGTGGCGATCGCCGCGCAGGCGGTGTTGCCGGTGCTCGAACTGGGCTTGGCGCGCTACGACGGCTTCGTCGGCATCGTCGTCCACCCCGACCTCGTCGTCACCAGGCGCAGCGTCGTCGACGAGCATGGCCTCGTGCATGAGTACGAGGAGGAACTGGCCGGCGAGGCGATGGCCGGCGGTCCGGTGATGCTGTCCTGGCGCGACGTGCGTAGCGCCGGGCGCGACACCGACGTCGCGTACAACGTCGTGATCCACGAATTCGCCCATGTGCTCGATCTGGCCAACGGCGCGTCCGATGGCATGCCCGAGTTGCCGGCCGACATTCCGGCGAGCGAATGGCGCGCGACGCTGGACGGCGAGTACGCACGCTTCACCGCGCGCGTCGAGGCCGGCGACGAGACCTGGCTCGATCCCTATGGCGCGCAAGGCGAGGATGAATTCTTCGCCGTCGCCAGCGAAGCCTTCTTCGTCGATCCGTGGACGATGCGCAGCGAGCATGGCCCGCTGTACACGTTGTTCGCGCGCTACTACCGGCAGGATCCGGCGGGCGAGCGGCCGCAGCCGCGGCGCCGCTGAAGCGCGGCGCCGGCGGCTTAGGCCGCTGCGGCCTCGGCGCGCGGCTTGTCGCTCTTGCGCGGCGGCTGGATGTCGAGCTGGACCTCGTCCTTCTCGTCGATGTCGACGCCCAGGCGGCCACCGTCGACGAGGCGGCCGAACAGCAGTTCGTCGGCCAGCGCGCGGCGTATCGTGTCCTGGATCAGGCGCTGCATCGGCCGCGCGCCCATCAGCGGGTCGAAGCCCTTCTTCGCCAGGTACTTGCGCAGCGTGTCGCTGAACGTGACCTCGACCTTCTTCTCGGCGAGCTGGCCCTCGAGCTGGAGCAGGAACTTGTCGACCACGCGCATGATGATGTCTTCGTCGAGCGAGCGGAAGTTGACGATGGCGTCGAGCCGGTTGCGGAACTCGGGCGTGAACAGGCGCTTGATGTCGGCCATCTCGTCGCCCTGCTCGCGCTTGTTGAGGAAGCCGATCGTCGACTTGTTCATCGTCTCGGCGCCGGCGTTCGTCGTCATGATGATGATGACGTTGCGGAAGTCGGCCTTGCGCCCGTTGTTGTCGGTCAGCGTGCCATGGTCCATGACCTGCAGCAGCACGTTGAAGACATCGGGGTGCGCCTTCTCGATCTCGTCGAGCAGCAGCACCGCGTGCGGCTTCTTCGTGATCGCCTCGGTCAGGAGGCCGCCCTGGTCGAAGCCGACATAGCCCGGGGGCGCGCCGATGAGGCGGCTCACGGCGTGGCGCTCCATGTATTCGGACATGTCGAAGCGGATCAGGTCGATGCCCAGCACGTAGGCCAGCTGCTTGGCGACCTCGGTCTTGCCGACGCCGGTCGGGCCGCTGAAGAGGAACGAACCGATCGGCCGATCGGGCTTGCCCAATCCCGAGCGAGCCATCTTGATCGCCGCGGCCAGCGCGTCGATCGCCGGGTCCTGGCCGAAGACGACACTCTTCAAGTCGCGGTCCAGCGTCTTGAGCTTGCTGCGGTCATCGCTGGACACCGAGGCCGGCGGGATGCGCGCGATCTTGGCGACGATCTCCTCGACCTCGCTGCGCGTGATGGTCTTCTTGCGCTTGTTCGCCGGCAGGATGCGCTGCGCGGCGCCGGCCTCGTCGATGACGTCGATGGCCTTGTCGGGCAGGTGCCGGTCGTTGATGTACTTGGCCGAGAGCTCGGCCGCGGCCTGCAGCGCGCCGACCGCGTACTTGACGCTGTGGTGCTCCTCGAAGCGCGTCTTCAGCCCCTTGAGGATCTCGATGGTCTGCTCGACCGAGGGCTCGATGACGTCGACCTTCTGGAAGCGCCGCGACAAGGCCGCGTCCTTCTCGAAGATGCCGCGGTACTCGGTGAAGGTCGTCGCGCCGATGCACTTCATCGCCCCGTTGCTCAGCGCGGGCTTGAGCAGGTTGCTGGCGTCGAGCGTGCCGCCGCTGGCGGCGCCGGCGCCGATCAGCGTGTGGATCTCGTCGATGAAGAGGATCGCGTTGGGCTGGTCCTTGAGCTGCTTGAGCACGCCCTTCAGGCGCTGCTCGAAGTCGCCGCGGTACTTGGTGCCGGCCAGCAGCGCGCCCATGTCGAGCGCGTAGACGGTGGCGTCGCCCAGCACCTCGGGCACGTCCTTCTCGGTGATGCGCCACGCCAGGCCCTCGGCGATCGCGGTCTTGCCGACGCCGGCCTCGCCGACGAGCAGTGGGTTGTTCTTGCGCCGGCGGCACAGCACCTGGATGACGCGCTCGACCTCGTGCTCGCGGCCGATCAGCGGGTCGATCTTGCCGTCGCGCGCGAGCTGGTTCAGGTTCTGCGTGAACTGCTCGAGCGGCGAGCCCTTGGCGTCGCCGCCCTCTTCCTTCTCGCCCTCGCCGTTGCCGCCCGGGTTCTCGGCGCCCTTGGCGGGTTCGGGCGGATCGCTCTTCTTGATGCCGTGGGCGATGAAGTTGACGACGTCCAGCCGCGTCACGCCCTGCTGGTGCAGGTAGTACACGGCATGCGAATCCTTTTCGCCGAAGATCGCCACCAGCACGTTGGCGCCGGTGACCTCCTTCTTGCCGCTGCCGGTGCTCTGCACATGCATGATCGCGCGCTGGATCACGCGCTGGAAACCCAGCGTCGGCTGCGTGTCGACCTCGTCGGTCCCGCCCACCGTCGGCGTGTTCTCCTTGATGAAGGTCGCCAGCGATTTGCGCAGGTCGTCGATGTTGGCGGCGCAGGCGCGCAGCACTTCGGCAGCCGAGGGGTTGTCGAGCAGCGCCATCAGCAGGTGCTCGACGGTGATGAATTCATGTCGCTGCTGGCGCGCTTCGACGAACGCCATGTGCAGGCTGACTTCAAGCTCTTGGGCAATCATGCGGCCTCCATAATGCATTGCAGCGGGTGCCCGTCGCGACGCGCCGCGCTGAGCACCAGTTCGACCTTCGTCGCGGCGACGTCCTTGGTATAGACGCCGCAGATGCCGCGTCCTTCGTGATGTATCTTCAGCATGATGAGCGTGGCCGTGTCCGGATCACGCTGAAAATACTGCTGCAGCACCATGACGACGAACTCCATCGGCGTGTAGTCGTCGTTGAGCATCACCACCTGGTACAGCTGAGGCGGTTTCGTGCGTGCGGCCTTCCGCTCGGCCACCACGGCACCCTGGCCCCCGTCGCGGCGCGGCGTGACGGTGGTCTTGGGGGGCGACGGTGGGGTTTCGTCGGGCATGGCTCATTCTATCGAGTTGGTCCAAAGGCGCACGGCGCTCGAAAGCCGGGCGCCGAGGGTCTGCATATTGCACCAAGCCGGCCCGCTTCAAGGCCCGAGCAGGCCCCGTTTTCGGCCGCTGGCGTGAACGACGGCGCGACCGGCCGCAGCCGCCGGCGCGTCCTTGACACCCCAACTCGCACGAGAGGACACTATCGCGCCGGTTTCGCAGCGAGGTGCATCATGGCGCTTGGGACGGTCAAGTGGTTCAACGACGCCAAGGGTTTCGGCTTCATCGAACCCGACGGTGGTGGCGCGGATGTCTTCGCCCATTTCTCGGCTGTCCAGATGGAAGGTTTCCGCACCCTCAAGCAGGGCAGTCGCGTGACCTACGAACTCGTGCAGGGGCCCAAGGGTTCGCTGGCCCAGAACATTCAGCCCAGCCTCGAAACCAGCGCCCAACCCGACAATCCGCACGTCATCGCTTCCTAGGTCCATTCACAAGCAAGAAGCCCGCCAAGGGCGGGCTCCGGAATCCGGGTTCGGCGGCGGCAGCCGCCTGCAGCCTCACATGTTCGATCATCACTTCGCAATCGGCCGATAAGCCAACATCCACGCCACTCTGAGCGTCCAACGGTCATCGCGTGGCCCCGTCCATGGCCCCGTTCTGCCGATCACCTCGATTCGTTGCCAGATCGACGCCCAGCGCGCCATCGGCGGCCGGCTGGTGGGGCAGTAGCGTCAGGTCGGCGCGCGAGGCGCACGGGCTCGAATTCGGGCCAGCGCTACCCCTGCGCAATTCTGCGCACCCCAGGTAGCACGGTCAGGGCGCCGACGCCGGCGGCCCAGGCGGCACGCACTCGCTCTCGTCCAGCAAGAACCCGTTGAAGTCGACGCGGTACGCCGGCACTACCTCGACGGTCTCGGGCATGACGGCGCCGCCCAGCATCTGGATGGCGTCGGCCGTCGCCTTGCGTTGGAATATGACGCGCTCGCCGCGCCCCAGATGCATTAGGGTGAAGGAGCAGACGAGGACCGGCGCAGTCACGGGTCGCAGTTTGCCACTTCGATCGGCGCGCGACTGGGCTCCGGGAATTCCCGGAGCGTCGCCTGCAGGTGCGTCCTCGCGCGCGTGGCTGCCCCGGCGGGCCGCTGGCGTCCTGTCGGTACTGCGCGTCCTCGCGCGCCAGGGGACTCCTTGGGTTCAAGGAGTCGGTCGGGGATTCCCTCAATCTGAGGGAAAGCCGGCGCCTGGCTGACTTCGGCCCGGCCACAGTTTGTGGACAGGAAAGGGGTCTGCTGAACTTCAAGTAGACCCCCGACCGTCGCCCCAATTTTGGGGAGATGGGCTGCCCTGAAAATTCAGGTCGGCAGCGTCCCGATTTAGGGCGCCTGGTCGCCCTGCAGCGGGTCGACCACTCTGGACCGCATGGGATGGTTCGCCAGATTCGCCGCCGCTGCCGCGAGCCCCGCGGCCGTCCTCGGCCCAGTCGAGCGCCCGCCGTGCGCCGGGCAGCGCCCGTTGCGCGGGTTCAGGTCCTGACGCTGGCACGGGCCCGACCTGGTCGACGCGCAGCAGCAGGCGCCGGCCAGGTGCGCCGGCGGCGGCCGCAGCTCCGGGAACACCGGCCCGACCATGAACCGGTTACCCAGGCGCAGCCGGCGCCGCTCGTGCCGCCAGTGGGCCAGCCAGGCGGCGCGGATGCGCTCGGGCTCGCGCGCGGCCCGGGCGGCGGTCCGCTCGCGCTTCAGCTGCAGCCGCTGCAGGAGGCGCCTGGTGCTGGCCTTCATCGTGCGCGCCCGCGCGTTATGGCATCCGAAAACTCCGCGCGCCCGCGCGCTATGGTGGATAGAAACTCAAAACGCACCGCGCCCCGGTTGGAAATCGTTCGGAAACTTACCGCTTACCGCTGGCCGAAGCGGGGCGCCAGCGTCTGCGCCAGGAGCCGATCGGCCCCCTGCTGCATGCGGATGTCCTCGGCCAGGCGCAGGGCTGCGAGCTGCGACGCCGGCGGTAAGGCGCGCAGCGTGTTCTCGACCTGCACCAGCTGTGCGGCGATGGCCTGCAGCTCGCGCACGACGGCGGCGAAGCGCTCGCTCATCGTGGCCTTCGAGATCCCATACTCGCGCGCCAGGTCGGCGGCGACCTCGCCGCGCAGCAGCCTGGCCAGGATGTCGTCTTCCTCGCGCGGCGTCAGCTTCGCGGGGCGGCCCATCGCTACCTGAGCCCGACCGGCGCCAGGAACATCGAGCCGTCGAAGCCGCTGATCCCTGACTGCGGCGCCGACGCCCCCTTGACCTGGTGCTCGGTCACGACCTGGGCCATCTTGCGGCCGTCGACCACGAGGTTCGCGGTCAGGTTGATCGTCTGCGGCGGTGCGCCGGCGGCTGCGAGTGCGCCAGAGCCAACCCGGCCCGCCTTGTGGGGATCGGACCATGGGGCCTCGGGCGCCGACGACCGGAACGCTGCCGGCGGCGCGATGAAGCTCGACGCGTGTCCGGTGGTCAGCGATGGCGCCTGCTGGAAGTGCAGCGCCTCGTTCTGCCCGTACTTGAACAGCCCGGTCTTCTGGCCGAGCCAGGTCCCATTGAGCCAGTCGCGCAGGCTCGAAGTGCCGTAGTCCGTTCCCTTCTGGATCCGCCTGTCGATCGCGCTGCCGGCGGCCTCGCCGAGTTTCCAGCCGGCGTAGGCCGAGGCGAAGACCGTGGCCGCGTTGGTGATCGCGCCGAGGCCGGATGCGACCAGTGGCAACCCGCGCGCCACCGCCGTCGCGCCGCTGCTCACGAGCGACAGCCCCATGCGCAGGCCGCGGAGGGCGCTGGCCGCCATCAAGATGCTGCCGCCGACGACCATCGCCGAAGCCAGGGCACCGAGGCTCAGAATGACGCCCTTGGCCGCAACCGGGAACCGATCGGCGGCGTCGGTGGCGGATTGAATGATCGAGGTCAGCCCCTCGACGCCCTTGATTGCCATCGGCAGAACCTTGAGGCCGAACTCGGTCATGAGGTTCTTGTACTTGGCATTGAGGTCGCCTTCCTGGGCCTGGATGCCGGTGGACGCGACTGCATACGATGCATCGACCCCGAGTGCCTTTCGCTGCGCCTCGACCGATCGCTCTGCGACCTCGCGCTGGCGGTCGTACAGCGTGAACAACGCGCCGCCGGTGCTGCCGAAAATGAGCTGGTTCTCTCGGGCTCGCTCCGCGGCAGAAAGCTTCAGCCTGTTGTACAGCGGGACGATGTCGTTGTCATAGAACTTGGTCGGAGACCGACTGAATAGCGCCATGTCCTTGAGCGGGTTGCCATTGATTCGCTTAATGCCGCCCTGCGAATTCCAAGTGATCTTTCGAGCGTCCCAGATCCCGCTGTCGGTGAGAAGGTGCGCGACCTGGTTCGGGATGCGGATCGCGCCCACCAGGCGGTTGTACGAAGTCCGCAGCCCGAAGCCGGCCGTCGAGCCCTTCAGCTCTCCGATGATCGGCTCCAGCCTGCCGAAGAGTTCCTCATTCGACAGCCCTTGCGCCGCGACACCGCCGCGCGCCATGAATTGGCGCATCTGCTCCCAGTTGATGTTGCCGCCGCTGGTCTGAATCGCCTTCCACCCGGCGTCGGCGATCTGGTTGAACTTCTCGGCGCTCTGCAGGCCGCCGCGCATCTCGACGAAGCGCATCAGCTGCAATCCCGAGTGCCGCATGCTGGACCTCGAGGCCTCGTCAAGGCTCGAAGTCGCAATCGCGATCTTCGCCAGCAGCGGCGCGGCCAGCTCGGCGCCCTTCAGCGCTTCGACGCCTTCCAGTCCCGATTCGCGGAACACCCCTTGCGCCTCGCTGACCAGGCGCATGGCGTCGGTCGTGCTGGTGCCGATGATGCGCATCCCCTTGGCGAACTTCAGCGCCTCGGCGTTGACTGCGTCGCTCATGCCGTAGAGCTTGAACTTCAGCACCTGCTGATCGAGCTCGCCGGCCGCGTCGACTGCCTTGCGAATCAGGCCCAGGCCGGCCACGCCCGCGGAGGTCAATTGGCTGCCGATGTACATCCCTTCCATCGCGCTGCCGAATCCGCCGCCGGCGCTGCCTCCGCCGCCAGAGCCACCGCCACCGCGGCCGCCGCCGCCCGGGATCGCATCGAGCACTTCGACGCCGCCGATGCGCCGGCGACGCGGGTCGCCGTTGCCCAGGCCGGTCGCGCCGCGCACGATGATGTCGCCGCCGCCACCGCTGCCGGAGTTCGTCAGCAGCTCGCGGCGTCCTTCGTAGTAGGTGCCGATCACGCCGCCGCCGCCCGATCCGCCGCGCTCGCGCAGCATCGGTAAGGCGAGCACGCCGCCCATCGATGCCGCCGCGCGCCGCATCTCGCCCATCTGCGCGACCTGAGCGGCGACGATGCTTTGCTGTTGCGCGACCGCTGCCGATGCGGCCTTCGCGGCCGTGCTGGCCGCGCCTGAGGCCGCCGCCGTGGTTTCGGCGAAGGACTTGTTCAGTTTCTGCGAGGTCTGATAGACCGACTTGAGGATCGAGTTCAGCCCCTCGAATTTCTCGCTCGCCTGGGTGGCCGTCGTGATGATGGACGCGAGGCCGCTGCTGACCTCGTTCTTGAGCGATATACGTACTCCGATGTGATAGGCCTCAAACATGCCGGTTACCCCAACTATTGCGATTTGAATCTGGCACCACGCGCCGAATCATCGATCTGCGAAACCGGCTCGCCCAGCGCGAGCATATCGCAGAGAGGCTAATTCGGCGCCTTGTTCATTCGCCCAGGTTGTCGGCTAGGCGCAGCGCGTCGGCGAGCGGAACGCCGACGATGTCGTAGCCGTGGGCGTTGAGCACCAGGCCCTGCCCCCATGCGAAGCTGCGGCCGTGGATCCGGGAGAGCTCGCCCAGCTCGCGCACCAGCGGCAGCGCTTCGGCGATCTTGGCGGCGTAGCGGCCCAGCGCGATGCGCCACCGGACATCACCGATCACGTTGCGCTCGTGCTCGTTGCGCAGGCGGAAGCAGTTGTGGAGCTCGGCCTCGGCGGCGCGCTCCTGCTGCGCGATGGCCTCCTGGCCGGCGGCGATGGCCTGGCGCGTTTCCTCGAGCGCTGCCGCGGTCGACTTCGGCGCCGGCGTGCCGGCCAGCAGCGCCGCCACATGCGCGCCGCGTGCTTCGGCGATCTCGCGCTCGATCTGCGCGGCCTTGCTGGCGAGCTGGTCGCGCTGCGTCGCGAGCGTCTGCACCTTCGTGCGGATCGCGGTCTCCTGCTCGAGGTAGCGGTCGGCCTGCGCCATCGCTGCGCGCAGCTCGTCGTGCAGCGTCAGGGGCGGCGCGATCGGCGCGGCCTCGGCGGGAATGTGCGCGGCATTGACGACCGGCGCCTCGTTCTGCGCCGCGATTTGCGCTTGCGGCTCGAATTTGCTTTGCGGCGCCAGGCGGCCGCGGTGCATGGTTTGGTTCATTGATTGCTCCAGGTGGTTGCGGTGGGGGAAGCGTTACGGAAGGGTCTCGGAATCGGTGTTGTGGTTCTTGGCCGTCAGCGTCATCACGTAGCCTTCGCTGAGGCTCATTCGGCGCGTGACCGAGTCGGGGAAGTAGGACTGGTCGAACTGCGATCCGACCCCGAGCACCTGCACGACGCTGTCGGCGCGGAGCACGTCATCGGCCGGCATGCTGGCCCGGAGCTTCATCTCGTGCCGGGTCAATTCGCGGTGCTTGGCTGTGGCGAAGTCGTCGGCCTCTTGCTGCGTGAGGTTGGGCCGCGTGAAGGTGTAGACCTGCTGGCCGCCGGCGGTGGCCGACATGCCCGGCTTGATGCCCGTGGCGCTCTTCGGGTAGGTCGAGGTGACGGCGCCCTTTCTCCCGTAGTGCCACGAGCGCACGATCACCACGATGCCGCGGGCAACCGTCAGGTTTCGGACGAAGTTCAGTTGCATGCCATTGAACGCGGGCGAGGCCCGATCGCTACGCTGCGAGTCCCATTTCAGCAGGTACTGCGTCACCGAGGATGGATCGCTGCGGGGCTCGAATCGCAGGCTCAGGCGATCGACGTAGACCTGGAATTCCTCATGGGCAGCCAGGTAGCACAGCAAGTCCCATTCGCTGTGCTCGTGGACCATGTGGACATGGTCTTGCTTGTAGAAGGTGCCGACCTTCGATCGCGTCGTCGCGATGTATGACGTATCGAGGCCGTGCCGGTTTGCCAGCGTTGTCGCAATGCCCGAGGCGGTCTGTTCGCGGAAATCCTCGGTGGTCTTGGTGTCGATCAGGAGCGACGTGAGGTCGCGGCCCGAGACCGTCAGCAGGCCCGACACCGGGTCATCGTCGATCTCGTCGACGTTCCCATAGATCCAGCTCGTGAGCTGGTTCTCGGTGAAGCTGTTCGGGTCGGGCGGAAAGCCCGCGAGGATCTCGACGTTGATTGCCGTCTGAGAGGCCCACCAGTCGTGCCCGAACTGCGCCGGCAACTGCGACCGGGCGAACGAGACCCGGAACGTGTCGGCCTGGTAATGGCTGTTGTTGTTCACCTCCCAGTCGACCCAGCCGGGGACGGCCGTGCCGTTGACCTTCACGATTGCACGAGGGCGTCGCGCCTGGCCGCCATCGGGCAGCACGTTGTCATAGCTCACGGCTTCGTCTCCCCGGGCTTGATGCCCAGCCGCTTGGCGGCGTCGGCCGTGGCGCGAGCGTCGCGCTGGGCCTGGGTGCCGGCGGTGTTCTTGATCGCCTTGCGCTTGGCGGCTTCGTATTCGGCCGGGGTCATCTCGGCCACCGATTTTGGTGTGGGTGCGGTCATCAGATGCCCTCGCAGCCCCAGCCCGGAGTCGCGGTGAAGCCGTAGCCGCGTGCCCAGTTGAGCCAGGCGATCGGCACCAGCAGATTGCCGGCGGTGACCGGCAGCACGGTGCCATCCGGCGTGAGCACGCTCGCCGCGCCGGCCCAGTTGCCTATCGTGGGCAATGTCATGTGGTAGACGCGGACGGCGGGCCAGTTCGAGCCGGGCAAGATCGTTGCGCCGCCTTGCAGTGCCACCGGCACATCGGCAGGCGCGACCTGGCCGACTCCGTTGACGAGTGCGACGATGGCGCCAGAGGGCGCGGGAATCGTGTAGTTGCCGGTGAATCCGTTTCCGAAATTCATGCTCACGGTCATTTGGAAAGCTCCTATTGCGCTTCACGCGCGGGTGGTTGGGGTGCTGGCCTGGATCTCTGCGCGCAGCGCGGCCGGTGCTGCGCGCCTGGTGGGTCACTGCTGCGTCGGCGGGTACGGCATCGAGCCGATGTCCTGCTCGGCCATCGCCTCGAAGGTCAGGAACATCTGCGCGCGAGCGGGCGGCAGCTGCACCGGCACGCCGGCCGTGAAGCGGACGCGGTCGCCGAGCTCGTCCGGTCGATCGGCCGAGGGGAACGTGAAGATGCATGTGCGCTTGGGCGTCACGGTCACGGTCTCGGGGGTGTCGCTCTGGTCGCTCATTGGGGGCCTTTCGATGCGCCGGCGGCGCGGGGTTGATGGGGTGTGTCGACTCGGATGGGGCCATGCGCGGGGCCATCGCCGCGGTTGCGGCCCAAGAGGGCTGCCGCACCCAGAGGAGAGGGCCGTCGACGAGCAGGTGATAGACGCTCACGTTCCACCGCCCTGCTCGCCCGCTCGGGCCAGCGCGCGCCAGATCGGGACCTGCTCGAGCTCGACCGCCAACGGGTCGGCGTCGACGACCGGCGGCGCCTTGAACACCCGGCCCCGGATCGCCGGCAACCGGGGCAACCGCTTGCCAAGCAGCTGCGCCACCAGCACGTCGAACTGCGACACGGCGCGCTCGGCGCTTTGGGGTTCACTCGAGCACATAGGGCTCATCCGGCGCCGTGCGCGAATCGCTGAAGCGCAAGCAGCTTTCGTTGAACCAGAGCTTCACCGCGCCCTCGAAGCTGCCGTTGCGCTGCTTCTCGACGCAGACGCGGGCGTCCGGTTCAGCTCGCGCCTTCTGGTCGTGTGGATCGACTTCGAGGGCGCGCTGCTTGGCCTTGTTGCTCCAGACCGTGATCACGTTGTGCGCCTGGTCGCTGATCGCTGCCGACCCGCGGAGGTCGTACTTCGTCGGCGGTTTTTCCTCGCCGGCTTGCGGCTTGCGGCAGTGCGCCACGAGGTGGATGTGAACGCCGAATTCCTGCGCGGCGCGGACGACATCGGTGGCGAATTGCTTCTGTTCGTCGAGGTGTTCCTCGCTCTTGCAGACCATCATCATCGAGTCGATCAGCACCTGGGTGCCGCGCAGTTCCTCGGCGAAGTAGCGCACGACCGCCATGCACTGGTCCGGGCCGATTCGTCCCATGTGATCGAACAGCCAGAGCCGGCCATCGGTCCAGCGCGCGAATTGCTGCAGGCTCGACGGAGCAGGCCTAGAGACCGCGAAAGACTGCCGCGCCATGCGGGCCAGCGTGTCGCCGGGCGCCATCTCGAACGATGCCATCAGGACCCGCTGACGCTGTCGACAAAGGTCGAGCGCCACCTGGCCGGTGAACATCGACTTGCGGTGGCCGGAGTAGCCGACCCAGGCCGTAATCTCGCCCGGCCGGAATTCGATGCGGTCCCGCAACTTGGTGCTGATCATTGACGGCGACGCTTCGCGATCGTCCTGTGTGCGGAATCGATTCAGCAACTCGTCGCCGAACTGCGAGGCCTTGCGGACCTTCGCGCTCGCGTCCGTCTGCCGCATGTAGGCGGCGAAGTCGAAATCGTCGGGGATCAGTTCTGCCACGGGTCGCGCTCCAGTTGTTCTTCGATCCATGCGAAGTCGCCGGCGGCGACGATCAGCGCGGCGGGATCCAGCCGCGGTTTGTCGGTGGCGAAGCCGAGGACGCAGGCGGGCTGCGCTCTGGCCACCGCCTTGCATGCGCGCATCACGGCGTCTTGGCGATTCGCCGGGCCGTGGACCACGACCTTCAGGCCGAACAGGCAGCGCAAGTCGGCGCGCTCGAAGTTCTCGTCGACGCTGGCCTGGATGTAGCCGTCCAAGTTGACCATCGGCCAATCGCCCTCGGCCAGGTGCAAGGTCACGATCGGCGGCGCGAACCCGGCCATGCGAGTCGTAACGAGGTTGTGCGCGCCTTTCATGCGGCCCCCGCGAACGGATCAGACACGGCGCCCGCGCTGGCCCGCATGACCATGGGCTGTCGCTGCTCGCGCACCCAGCGTCGCCACGTTGCTGCCCAGTCGGTCTTCCGACCTTTCGCGCCGGGGATCGCGCACCAGTAGTCCCGAAATCCATCGGCGGTGGCATCGGGATCGAGGTCTGTGCGCCGCTGCTGGCAGTAGGCCCTCAGTTCCTCCGTCAGCGCCCAGTCACTTGGCAGCCTGGTTCCGCTGGCCTCGGACTTGGGGGCGGCCCGAGCCTTCGGCGAGGAGGCATCCTCTCCCTTCCCCTCCTCTCCTCTCCACTCCTCTCCGGGGGGTGGCGCTCGACGATCATTCGACGAGCCATCGACGAGCGATCCGCGAGCGCTCTCCGAATTTCGATCAGGAGGCGCCGGGTATTTGAAGGACGGACGGTCGATCTTCTGGTGCTTGGCCCAGCCGGTGACGTGCCAGAACTCGACGCCTTCATAGGTGAATTCGGCGATCAGGCCGACGCGCACCAGTTCGTCGACCCAGCTCGCCACGTCGGCCGCCGAGAAATCGTCCATCGGGTAGAGCTCGGCCTTCAGCGTCTTCGGCTTCGCCGGATGCACGCCGTTGTCATCGCAGAACGCCCACATGCCGATGAACGTCAGGCGAGCATTCGTCGAGCACTCGGCGATTTGCTCGGACACCCAGAACTCGGGCTTGATGCTGCGGATCCGGGCCATCAGCGATCACCCCCGATGAGGCGCAGCATGTCGCCGACATCGCGCAGGCTGGGCAATTCGCGGGACATGCCCCAGCGGGACAGCAAGTAGCCGCCGCTCGATAGCTCGTGCAAGGTGCAGCCGCAGCGCGCGGCCTGCGCGGTCATCGTGGCGAACGGCTTGCGGTCGCCATCGAGGTCAATCACAATCTCGGCGTTGGTTGAAGTGAGTTGCGATTCAGCGAATGCCCCGCGGGAACGGGGCATTTGTGTTTCTGGGGCTATAGGACCGTCTCCAGCACCGGGAGCCACCACAGGCACACCCGAGCCAGAAAAAGCGCGCTCAGACTCATCCAGGCCCGCGCAGCGGCCTTCATCGTTGTGCATGGCCACCCCTTCACGCCGCGCTCGAGGCGTGAGCGGCGTCCGGTGCGCCTTTGCCGATGGCCAGAACGACCTCGATCGGCCATGCAACGGTGTTCGGACCCAGCTGGCGGCCGGGCGGGACGCGGCCGTCCTTCACCCACTGATACCAGGTGGCGGGATTGATCGGAAGGAGTCCGAGCGTGCCGCGCTTGCGATTGCGGCAGATGTCGGTGACCCTCACCAGCGCGCCGGCGGGGTAGATCGGTTGGGTGACTTGCATTTGACGCATCTCCTGTGAATCGATGCGTCTTGGTGCAAAACGCATCCGGATTGATGGGATGCGAGATGCTGATTTGCGGCGGCGCCGCTGTCAGTTATGAAAACGGGGCGGGATTCATAACCCGCGCTGCGCCAACTCATCCTTGAGCTCGAAATACCAGCCCCGCAGCGTCTCCGCGCTGACCTTTCGGCCGCGCATCGGGACAGGTCGGCCCAGCGGATCCGCCTTTCGCTCGGCCTGGAGGCTCTCGAGTTGGTGCGCCGCCTCCGCGGTCGCCGCATCGACGGCCATGCTGGCTTCCTTGACCAGCGCTGCGACCATCGCGGCGCCGCGTAGCTTGTCGTCGTGGCTCCACGCGCGTGGGCCAGGCTTCTTGAGGTGAAAGGCCTTGTTGGCGTCGACTCCTGCCGCCATGCGCGAAAGCGCGCGCGCCAGGTAGTTGCGCACGTTCGGCGGCACGGGCAGGGGCTCGCCGGTCTGGGGGTGCACGTTGTTCGTCGCCAGCAGCACGGCGATGGTGTGGAGCGCATCGCGCGCCGCAATCACATCGCCGGACTCAGCGCGCGCCAAGCAGTCGGAAAACGGCTCCGTCCAGTCGCTGGGCGCGGCGTTGCTCATGCTGCGGCCCGGTCGCCCGCGTGTGCTGCGCGCCCGGCAGGCGCTGCGCGGTGTCGTCGCGTGAATGCGACGGCCGCCGCCGCGCCCGGCATCGGCTCGAGGTCTTCCGGCCACGCCTGCCAGCGCAGCTCGGGCCGGGCGGCCCAGTCCTCGCCGATCTTGCCGACGACGACCATGCCGACCGTGACGGCGTCGATGTCGAGCTGCACGAGGCTGTCAACGCCTCCGGCCTCGCGCCAGCGGCCGGGCAGCGCGCGGGGTGAGGCGGGGCTACACATGGCGCGCCTCCTGAGCCTGGCCACCGGTATGCACGGCCCAGCCGGCGGGCAGCGGGCGACGCACTGCTGCAGGTTTGCGACATTCACTCGGCCGGTGCGGCGGGGGCGAACCGACTGGGCGCAACCTGTCGAGACGCGCCGGCCGGGGCAGAGATTCCACCTCAGCCAACCACTCCCGAGAGCGGCGGTCGAACTCCGCGATGCGGCGCTCAGACTCGACTTCGGACACGACGATGCTGACGCGGTAAGTAGAAGCGGACGCGCGCTCGACGCAGCGGGCGCCTGGCAATCTCGTCGCAGGGCATACCGCAGTCGGCGGACCTCCCAGGACTGACCCATCAGGTAGCACTTGCACGCGCACTTTGCGCATACCCGGCTTCCCAGGAAAGTGGTCGATATGCACGAGTCCGGCGGCGGCCAGTGCTTCTGCCCTCCCGCGGTATTCGTCATGCCACAGGTTCGCTCGCCGCCGGACTCCTTCGATCGGATCCGACCATGAGACATCGCGACTCGGCGACTCGGGCCAGCCCGGGAAGCTCACGACCGCCAGGAACAGCCCTTTGAGCCAATGCGTGACCTTGACGTCATAGCCGCGCGGGTCCTTCGTTCTGAGCCGCAGATGGCAACCCAGTTCGCCCGGGAAGGCCTCACCCACGCCAATCCCGAGGGCCTGCAACGCCGCCTTGGTGCCACCATATGCATCGGCCCAGTCCCAGCGCATGTACTAGACGGATATATCAACCACGATCGACCCCCCGTACCTTCGCGCCCAGATCGAGCGCGTTGTCGCCCAGCGAATAGGACAGGCCGGCAGCGACGCGGATCAGGCGCTTGATCTCGCCGACATCGTCGTACTGAACCGCGCCGTCGTCGTTCATCGCTTCGTCGATGCGCGCCCCGGCCGCGTTCAGGAGCGCCCACACGTTGTAGGCCTGGTCTGCGAGCTTGTTGCCCGCGCCATTGACGCGTTCGACGGTGACGGCGGCGGCCGGCGCCGCGGACGGCGCGCCGGCCTGGGATGCCTCGAGCGCGCTATCGAGCTTGCCCATCACGATCGCGGCCTCGGCTCGGGCGGCCGCGAGGCTGGCGGCGGGGCCGTCAGCGGCGGCCCGTGCGCGGGTGGTCGGTGCAGCGGCCTTGCCGGTGCTGGTATGGTTTCGGGAGGTCATTGCGCGGTTCCTTTCGTGGTTGCGCGTGGTGGCTTAGGTCGGTCGGGTGGTAATGACACCCGGCCGGCCGCCTTGCCGCGGGACCGCCGCGGCGCCGGTTGCCCGAAACCTCGGGCGGGGTTCTCACGCCGCGCGCAGGGGGATCACTTCCCCTCCGGCGGCGAGCTTTTCGACGTAGTCGGCCAAGAACTGCAGCGCCCGCTTCCGCTCGGGCGCCAGCTCCATGTGGCTGTACGCGGCCACGGTGGCGTTCTTCTCAGAGTGGGCCAGCAGCAGCTCGACAACGTCGCGGCCGAAGCCGTGCTCCCGTAGCAGCGTCGCCGCCGTGCTGCGCGTGCCGTGCGGGCTGAAGTCCGGCACCCCGAAGTCGATCCGCTTGAAAAAGTGGTTCAAGGTCACGTCGCCCATGGGCACGCTGCCCCGGAAGATCGACGGGAAGACGTACTCCCCATGTCCCGTGAGTTGGTACACCTGACGCAGCAGTTCCACGGCCTGCGTCGACAGGAACACCCGATGGGGCTTGCCCATCTTCATGCGCTCGGCCGGGATATCCCACTGGCCGGCATCGAGGTCGAACTCCGGCCACTTGGACCGCAGTAGTTCGCTCTTCCGGGTCATTGTCAGCAGCAGCAGCCGGGACGCTGCGATCGTGGTCGCGTGGGCCCCCTGCTCGCCCAGTTGACGCCAGAACCGGGCCAGCTCTTTCTCGCTCAGGTGGCGGTGATGCTCGACGCCCGGACGCGCGATGCTCCCGCGTAGGGGTTGTGCCGGGTTCGTCTCGACCAGCAGCTTGCGAATGGCGTAGTTGAAGATCTGCTGGATGATGACCCGGATGCGCTCGGCGGTTACAGCGGTGTCCTGTCGCTTTTCGATGATGGCGAGCACGTCGGCCGGCGTCACCTTGTCCAGCGCGCGGTCGCCGATGGCCGGGTACACGTACGAGTCGAGCCAGCGGGCGATTTGCGCGCGGTAGGTCTCCGACCGTGCGAAGAGGGTTTCACGGATCCACCGCTGAGCGAAGGCGCGGAAATCGACCGACCGCGCCTCGACCGCGCGCCGTTCGGCCGCCTCTTGCTGCTTGGCCCTGGCCGGGCTGTCACCCTTGTGCAGCTGCTCGCGCAGCGCCTCGTGACGGTCGCGAGCATCCTTGATGCTGATCGACGGGTACTGCCCGATCGTCACTTTTTCGCGTCGTCCGTCGCGGTGGTACTTGAACCGCCAGACCTTCGAGCCGCCCGGGAGGATGTCGATGTACAGCCCGCCGCCGTCCGTCAAGGCGTAGGCCTTTTCCCGGGGCTTGGCGTTGTCGATCGCTGCCGGCTTCAGCGTGTAGTTGACGTGTCGCTTCTGGGCCATCGTGTCACCTGGCGGGGCCATGGAAATTGTCCATGGCCCCGATCATGGCCCCGTTCTAGGGTGATGTCAATCGACAAGAGTCGACAGCAGGCGAGAAAAAACCCCAGTCGAATCAACGATCTGGGGTTTCCGGTTGATGCCAGGCGATTCCTGGCAACCCCGTCACATGTGGTCGATCATGACCTGGCCGAAGCCAGAGCACGACACCTGGGTCGCGCCTTCCATCAGCCGCGCGAAATCGTAGGTGACCTTCTTGCTCAGGATCGAGCGCTCCATCGACGCGATGATGAGGTCGGCCGCCTCGGTCCAGCCCATGTGGCGCAGCATCATCTCGGCCGAGAGGATCTCGGAACCCGGATTCACGTAATCCTTGCCGGCGTACTTCGGCGCCGTGCCATGGGTGGCCTCGAACATCGCGACCGAGTCGCTGAGGTTGGCGCCCGGCGCGATGCCGATGCCGCCGACCTGCGCCGCCAGCGCGTCGGAGACATAGTCGCCGTTGAGGTTCAGCGTCGCGATCACCGAGTACTCGGCCGGACGCAGCAGGATCTGCTGCAGGAAGGCGTCGGCGATGACGTCCTTGATGACGATCTCGCGGCCCGTCTTCGGACTCTTGAACTGGCTCCAGGGGCCGCCATCGATCGGCTCGGCACCGAACTCGCGCTGCGCCAGGGCGTAGCCCCAGTCACGGAAGCTGCCCTCGGTGTACTTCATGATGTTGCCCTTGTGCACGAGCGTGACGCTGGACTTGTCGTTGTCGATCGCGTACTGCACGGCCTTGCGCACGAGGCGCTCGGTGCCTTCGCGGCTGACCGGCTTGATGCCGATGCCCGAGGTCGCGGGGAAGCGGATCTTGCGCACGCCCATCTCCTCGGTGAGGAACTTGATGAGCTTCTTCGCCTTGTCGCTCTCGGCCTCGAATTCGATGCCGGCGTAGATGTCCTCCGAGTTCTCGCGGAAGATCACCATGTTCGTCTTCTCGGGCTCCTTCACCGGGCTCGGCACGCCCTTGAAATACTGGATCGGGCGCAGGCAGACGTAGAGGTCGAGTTCCTGGCGCAGCGCGACGTTGAGCGAGCGGATGCCGCCGCCCACCGGCGTCGTCAGCGGGCCCTTGATCGAGACGACGTATTCGCGCACCGCGGCCAGCGTCTCCTCGGGCAGCCAGACGTCGGGGCCGTAGATCTTGGTCGACTTCGCGCCCGCGTAGACCTCCATCCAGTGGATCTTGCGCTGGCCGCCGTAGCACTTGGCGACCGCCGCATCGACGACCTTGAGCATCACCGGCGTGATGTCGAATCCGGTGCCGTCGCCCTCGATGTACGGGATGATCGGCTGGTCGGGGACGTTGAGCGAGAAGTCGGCGTTGACGCTGATCTTCTGCCCGCCCGCGGGCACCTGGATATGCTGGTACATGTGATCGATCTCCCGGATCGCCGGCGGTGCATCCGCCGTGGCGTGGTCCAACCGGAAATTCTAGTTCAGCGCCCTCTGGGGGCGACGCCCTGCGGCGCTCAGAGCGTGCGGCAGAAAGCGGCCACGCGCGGCCACCAGTCGTGCCCCAGCGCCCACACCGACGCCACCGCCAGCAGCGCGCCGCCGCCGCGCGTGGCCCAGGCCTCGCGGCCGCGTGCCTGCCCCCCCGCGAGCAGCCGGCGCCAGATCCAGGGCGCGAGCAGCAGACCCGGCGCCGAGGCGAGCGCGAAGCCGGCCATCGCCGCGGCGCCGGTGGCGGCACCGTTGCCCATCGCCGCCACCAACAGTGCCGATTGCAGCAGCGCGCAGGGCCAGGCAACCCAGAGCGCGCCGGCCGCGCCGGCGCGAACCATGGGTGGAATGGCGCCACGCGACGCAGCCTGGGTCGACAGGTCAGTCGGCGCCGCCGGCTGCCGCCCGAGCGCCGCCATCCAATCCGGCTGGCGCCCGCGCAGCAGCAGCCACAGCCCCAGCGCCAGCGCAGCGGCATGCAGCAGCGCCCAGGCCGGCCGCAGCGCCGGGCTCACGCGCGACCAGTCGCCGAGCGTCGAGACGCTGGCCGCGGCCAGCCCCCCGACAGCCGCGTAGCCGGACAGACGGGCGAACTGGAAGGCGAGCGTGGCGCGCATGCCGCCGCGCCCGACGGCGGCGGCGCAGGGTGCCGCGCACATCACGGTGCAATGCGGCGCGCCGGCCAGGCCCAACAGCGTGGCGCTGACGATCAGAGTGAGGTCCACCCCTAGATGATGCGCGAGAAGCGCTCCCGGACGCGGTCGGCCTGCAAGTTGCGGTCGAAGGTCATCGCCACGGCGCGCACGAAGTACCAGCCCAGGGCGGTGACCTGGATCGAGCTGCCGTTGACCTCGCAAAGCCCGAGTTCCTGCAGCGGCGCCAGGCGTTCGAGTTCGGGGGCGAAGGTCTCCTTGAACCTGATCAGATGCGCCAGCTCGATCGACTCGTAATCGACCCGCCCCTGGCACATCAGCGCCATGATGACGGCGCGGCGCAGCAGGTCGTCGCGCGTCAGCGCCAGCCCGCGCACGATCGGGAACTCGTCGTGGGCGAGCGCGTCCTGGTATTCGACGAGCGTCTTCGCGTTCTGGCTGTAGGTCGCGCCGACGCGGCCGATGCCCGAGACGCCGAGGCTGATGAGGTCGCAATCGGGCTGCGTCGTGTAGCCCTGGAAGTTGCGGTGCAGCCGCCCCTGGCGCTTGGCGATGGCCAGCGCGTCGCCGGGCAGCGCGAAATGGTCCATGCCGATGTAGACGTAGCCCGCGGCGCCGAAGCCGGCCAGCCCCGCGCGCAGCATGCCGATGCGCTGCTCGGGCGTGGGCAGCGCCGCGCTGTCGATGCGGCGCTGCGGCTTGAAGCGCGCCGGCAGGTGGGCATAGGCGTAGAGCGCAATGCGCGTCGGCCGCAGCTCGGCGATCTGCGCGATCGTGCGCTTGAACGATTCCGGCGTCTGTTTGGGCAGGCCGTAGATGAGGTCGGCGTTGATCGACTCGAAGCGCAGGGCGCGCGCCTCGGCGACGAGCTCGGCCACGCTCTCGTAGCTCTGCACCCGGTGCACGGCGAGCTGGACATCGGGGTCGAAGTCCTGGATGCCGAAGCTGATGCGGTTGAAGCCGATGGCGGCCAGATGGCGCAGCCGCTCGCGCGAGGCGGTGCGCGGGTCGACCTCGATCGAGATCTCGGCACCGTCGATCGGCTTGAACGCGCCGCGCAGCATCGTCATCAGGTCGGCGAGCTCGCCGTCGTCGAGGAAGGTCGGCGTGCCGCCACCCAGATGCAGCTGCGACAACGGCTGCACGCGACCGAGTTCGGCGGCGTGCAGCGCGATCTCCTTCTCGATCAGCGCCAGGTACTCGCGGCCGCGACTGTGGTGCTTGGTGATGATCTTGTTGCAGGCGCAGTAGTAACAGAGCGAGTCGCAGAACGGGATGTGGACATAAAGCGACAGCGGCGGCGCCCCGCCCGCGATCGCGCCCTCGGCGCGCTGGCGCAGCGCCTGGCGGTATTCGGCCGGCCCGAAGGCCTCGACGAAGCGGTCTGCCGTGGGGTAGGAGGTGTACCGGGGACCCGGCACATCGAGGCGCTGCAGCATCGCGTCTGTCAGCAGCACTTCGGGATGTTCGATGACGGCAGGAGGATTCATCGCGCGACTCTGCCAAACTCCGCCCCGCCTCGTTTGACTTTTCTCAAGCGGGCACGACGAACACCGGTTCCGGGAACCCATTCGAAAGTCAGCTCCGATGGGCGATACTTGAGCCCCGCCGGGGATGCCGAGCCAGTCCAAATGCAAAACCCTACCCACCCGATACGGCTCGAGCCGTTCAAGGTTGCCTGTTCAGGATGCAACCTGCGCGAGCTCTGCCTGCCCGTGGGCATGTCCACCGAACAGCTCGACCGGCTCGACGCCATCGTCGCGACCAGGCGCACCGTCGCCCGCGGCGATGCCCTGTTCCACGCCGGCGACGCCTTCGCGTCGCTCTACGCCGTGCGTACCGGCTTCTTCAAGACCGGCGTGTCGAGCGAGGACGGGCGCGACCAGGTCACCGGCTTCCACATGGCGGGCGAGCTGCTGGGCCTGGACGGCATCGGCACCGACCGCCACACCTGCGACGCCGTCGCGCTCGAGGACTCGCAGGTCTGCGTCATCGGCTACCACCAGCTCGAGGACCTCTCGCGCGAGCTCACCGACCTGCAGCGCCAGTTCCACCGCATCATGAGCCGCGAGATCGTGCGCGACCATGGCGTGATGCTGCTGCTGGGCAGCATGCGCGCCGAGGAGCGGCTCGCCGCCTTCCTGCTCAACCTGACGCAGCGGCTGCGCGCGCGCGGCTTCTCGGGCAGCGAGCTCGTGCTGCGCATGACGCGCGAGGAGATCGGCAGCTACCTCGGACTCAAGCTCGAGACCGTAAGCCGCGCGTTCTCGAAATTCCAGGACGACGGCCTGCTCGAGGTCAAGCAGCGCCAGATCCGCGTCCTCAACGCCGACGCGCTGCAGGCGCTCGTCAACGGCAGCGCCTGCGGCGCGGCCTGAGCGTGCAGCGCTTCAGCGCCGGCGCCTGAATCCCGATTCGAAGGCCCGCGAGACGGGCTGCGAGTTGATCTCCTCGCCGCTGCGGTCGAGCAGCAGCGTGAGCAGGCAGGCCGCGGCGGTAAGGATCCAGAACCCGAAGAACGCGATCGAGTAGATCGCCGTGGCCGAGAGGTCGAGGCTGGCGCCGCCCAGCGTGTGCAGCGAGCCGGGGTCGACGCAGGCGAAGACCGCGATCTCGAGCACCCCCGCGACCATGAACGCAGGCCAGACGACGGCGGCGGCGCGGCGCGCGGTGCGCTTCATGGGCGCGGTCTCAGGGCGCGGCCGGTGCGCCGTGGCTGTGCGGCGTCGATGCGGCCTGGGCGCCGGCGCCGACCTCGGGGTCGGGATGCGTGATCGCGATCGCCAGCGTGACGAAGGCGGCGACGACGACGACGGCCGGCCCGCTGATCACCAGCCAGACGAGGGGAAACTGCCACCAGCGGCGCGCGCCGTCACCGTCGCTGCCGGCGGGTGGTTTTGCCTTTGAGGTCATCGGTCTCTCCGAAAAACAAGTAGGTGCGCAGCGGATCAGCGCGGCACGATGAAGGTGGATTGCTCGGTCTGCGTGCGCGGCTGCGCGTCGGCGGCATCGGCGACGCGCTCGACTGCGAAGGCGATCTTGTGCGCACCGGGGCCCGCCGCCTGCGCGACCTCGGGCGGCACGCGCGCGGCCACCGGCACCCAGCGCGTCTGCGCCGGATCGACGGCGACCTCGCCCTTGAGGTCGGTGGCGATGCGGTCCAGGCCGCTGGCCTGGACGCGGTAATGCTGGACGCGTTCGGTCGTGTTCATGATCTGCAGCTGGTAGACATTTTCGATCCAGCCGTCATCGACGATGCGCGACAGCGATCCGCGGTCGCGCACGACGTCGACCTTGAACGGCGAGCGCAGGGCCAGGCTGGTGGCGAGCGCGCCGACGATGACGACCAGCACCGCCGTGTAGACCAGCACGCGCGGGCGCCAGATGCGGCGCAGCAGTTCCTCGCGCGGCAGCTGGCGCGCGATGCTGTCGAGCGTGGCATAGCGGATGAGGCCGCGCGGATATTGCATCTTGTCCATCACGCCGTTGCAGACGTCGATGCAGGCCGTGCAGCCGATGCACTCGTACTGCAGCCCGTTGCGGATGTCGATGCCCGTCGGGCAGACCTGGACGCAGAGGTCGCAGTCGATGCAATGGCCGAGCTTGGCCGCCTGGAGGTCGGTCTTGCGGCCGCGCGTGCCGCGCGGGTCGCCGCGGTGCGCGTCGTAGCTGATGATCAGCGTGTCCTTGTCGAACATCGCGCTCTGGAAGCGCGCGTAGGGGCACATGTACTTGCAGACCTGCTCGCGCATGAAACCGGCGTTGCCGTAGGTGGCGAAGCCGTAGAACAGGATCCAGAACGTCTCCCAGGGACCGAGCCCGAACGAGACGACCTCGCCGGCGAGCGTGCGGATGGGCGAGAAATAGCCGACGAAGGTGTATCCCGTCCACAGCCCGATCGCGATCCAGACGAGCTGCTTGCCGCTCTTGCGCCAGACCTTGTTCAGCGTCCAGGGAGCGGCGTCGAGCTTGATGCGCTGCATGCGGTCGCCCTCGAAGCGGCGCTCGACCCACATGTAGATCTCGGTGTAGACGGTCTGCGGGCAGGCATAGCCGCACCACAGCCGCCCGGCCACGGTCGTGAACAGGAACAGCGAATAGGCGCTGACGATCAGCAGGCCCGTCAGGTAGATGAAGTCCTGCGGGTAGAGGACGAGGCCGAGGATGTAGAAGCGGCGCGCCCCGAGGTCGAAGAGCACCGCCTGGCGGCCGTTCCACTCGAGCCAGGGCAGGCCGTAGAAGACCAGCTGCGTGAACCAGACGAGTGCCCAGCGCCAGCCGGCGAACCAGCCGCTGACGGCGCGGGCGTAGATTTTCGGCGTCTTCTGGTAGAGCGAGACGACGGCGGCACGCACATCGTCGCGCGCCACCGCCTCGTCGAGCACATCACCAGCGGACGCCACCGTGGCGCCCGCCGTTTGCGGCGGCTGCGTCACTCGCGCATCAATTCGCCGCCACCTGGTTGCCGTGCGACAGGCTCCAGACGTACGACGCGAGGACGTGGATCTGACCGGATGTCAGCAGCCGGCCCTGCGGCGGCATGACGTTGGTCTTGCCCTTGGTGACCATGTCGATCACCGCCTGCTCGCCCCAGCCGTGGAGCCAGATCTTGTCGGTCAGGTTGGGCGCGCCGATCGTGGGATTGCCCTTGCCGTCGGGTCCGTGGCAGGCGGCGCAGACCGCGAACTTCGGCTTGCCGAGCTCGGCAGCGACGTTGTTGTGCGCGCTGCCCGAGAGGCTGAGCACGTAGTTGGCGACGTTGCGCACGTCGTCGGGCGTGCCGACGGCCGCCGCCATCGACGGCATCATGCCGGTGCGGCCTTCGCGGATCGTCTTCTCGATGTACTCGGGCGTGCCGGCACCGAGCCAGTCGTTGTCGGTCAGGTTCGGGATGCCCTTGGCGCCGCGCGCATCCGAGCCATGGCAGGGCGCGCAGGTGTTGAGGAACAGGCGATTGCCGATGCCCATCGCCTGCGGATCCTTCATCAGCTGCTCGGCCGGCATGTCGGTGTACTTGGCGTAGACCTGCTCGAGTCCGGCGCGCGCCTTGTCCTGCTCGCCCTGCCACTGGCCGGTGCTGGTCCAGTTGAGCATGCCAGGGTTGCTGCCCAGGCCCGGGTAGAGCGCCAGATAGACGGCGGCGAAGACGACGGTGATGACGAACAGCCACATCCACCAGCGCGGCAGCGGGTTGTTCATCTCGCGCAGGTCCTCGTCCCAGATGTGGCCGGTGGTGTTGTCGCCGGCCATCACCTTGCGCTTGCTGGCGACGATGAGCACGCCGATGCACAGCAGCAGGCCGGCGATGACCAGCGCGGCGACGAAGAAGGACCAGCCGGAGTTGACGAAGTCGCTCATTGCGCCTCTCCCGACTCGTCGATGAAGGGCAGTTGCGCGGCCTCGGCGAACTCGGCCTTGCGCCGGCTCGACCAGGCCCAGACGACGATGCCGAAGAAGGAAGCCACGCTGAACAGGGTGGCTGCGGTATGCAGGCTGTAGATGTTCACGCTCGACTCCCGTTATTGTTTGACGGCCAGGCCCAGGCCCTGCAGATACGCCACCAGCGCCTGCATTTCGGTCTTGCCGTTGACGGCCTCGAACGAGCCCGCGATGTCGGCATCGGTGTACGGCACGCCGACCATGCGCAGCGCCTTCATGCGCGGCGCGATGCCGGCGGCGTCGACGGTGTTCTGCAGCAGGAAGGGATAGGCCGGCATGATCGACTCGGGCACCAGGTCACGCGGGTTGTTCAGGTGCGTGGCATGCCACTCGTCGCTGTACTTGCCGCCGACGCGCGCCAGGTCCGGGCCCTTGCGCTCGCTGCCCCACAGGAACGGGTGGTCGTAGACCGACTCGCCGGCCTGCGAATACGGGCCGTAGCGCATCGTCTCCGAGCGCAGGTGACGGATCATCTGCGAGTGGCAATAGAAGCAACCTTCGCGCTGGTAGATGTCGCGCCCGGCGAGCTGCAGCGCCGTGTAGGGCTTGACGTCGGGCAGCGGTTGCGTCGTCGACGCTTGATAGAACAGGGGAATGATCTCGACGACCCCGCCCACCGCGACGGCGAGCAGGATCAACACGATCATCAGGAAATTGCTGGTCTCGATCTTCTCGTGACCGGCGACAACGTGGTTGGCCATGATGGGTAGTCCTCAGCTGGTGGTCAGGCGTGGGCGACGACCGCCGGGATCGGATTGCGCACGGGCTTGCCGACGCGCATCGTCATCACCGTGTTCCAGCCCATGATCAGCATCCCCGTGAGGTAGAGCAGACCGCCGAGCAGACGCACGATGAAATAGGGGTGCGAGGCCTTGACGCTCTCGACGAAGGTGTAGACGAGCGTGCCGTCCGGGTTCACCGCACGCCACATCAGGCCCTGCATGACGCCGGCGATCCACATCGAGGCGATGTAGAGCACGATGCCGATCGTGGCGATCCAGAAGTGCGCCTCGATCGCCTTCATGCTGTACATCTCCTTGCGGCCGTACATGCGCGGGATCAGGTGGTAGAGCGCGCCCATCGAGATCAGGCCGACCCAGCCCAGCGCACCGCTGTGCACATGGCCGATCGTCCAGTCGGTGTAGTGGCTGAGCGAGTTGACGGTCTTGATCGACATCATCGGGCCCTCGAACGTGCTCATGCCGTAGAACGACAGGCTGACGATGAGGAACTTCAGGATCGGGTCGTCGCGCAGCTTGTGCCAGGCACCGCTGAGCGTCATGATGCCGTTGATCATGCCGCCCCAGCTCGGCGCCAGCAGCACGAGCGAGAACACCATGCCCACGCTCTGCACCCAGTCGGGCAGCGCCGTGTACATCAGGTGGTGCGGGCCGGCCCACATGTAGACGAAGATCAGCGCCCAGAAGTGGACGATCGACAGCCGGTAGCTGTAGACCGGCCGGCCGGCCTGCTTGGGGATGAAGTAGTACATCATCCCGAGGAAGCCCGCGGTGAGGAAGAAGCCCACCGCGTTGTGGCCGTACCACCACTGGATCATCGCGTCCTGGGCGCCGGCGTAGACCGAATAGCTCTTCAGGAAGCCGACCGGGATGAACGCGCTGTTGACGATGTGCAGCAGCGCCACGGCGATGATGAAGGCGCCGAAGAACCAGTTCGCGACATAGATGTGGCGCACCTTGCGGATGCCCACGGTGCCGAAGAAGACGATCGCGTAGGCGACCCAGACGACGGCGATGAGCAGCTTGATCGGCCACTCGAGTTCCGCGTATTCCTTGCTGAACGTGTAGCCCAGCGGCAGCGTGATGGCGGCGCAGACGATCACCAGCTGCCAGCCCCAGAACACGAACTTGGCCAGTGCCGGCGCGAACAGCCGCGTCTGGCCGGTGCGCTGCACGACGTGGAACGAGGTCGCCATCAGCGCGCAGCCGCCGAACGCGAAGATCACCGCGTTGGTGTGCAGCGGACGCAGGCGGCCGAAGCTGATCCAGGGCAGGCCGAAGTTGAGTTCGGGCCAGGCCAGCTGCGCGGCGATGATGACGCCGACGAGCATGCCGACGACACCCCACAGCACGGCGGCTATCGAGAACAGTCGGACGACGGAATCGTCGTAGACGGCGTCCTGGTTTACCGCTGTTGCGGCTGTTTGTGCCATAGGAATCTCCTCAATCTGAATGCCACGGACCGATATGTGAAATTGTTCGGGCTAACCGCCCTTGGGGACTTGACCATCGTCAAGCGGGGGTGCCTCGTCTGTAAGGATGCGTTCACCCTCGCGTTCTAGGTCGTCGAACTGGCCGCTGTGCAGGGCCCAGCCGAAGACGGCCATGATGGTGAGCACGACGGTCACCGACATGGGTATCAGGAAGTAGAGGATTTCCATGAGTCGACCGCCCTCAGCGCCCGGCGCGCAAGGCGTTCAGCACCACGACCAGAGAACTGGTCGCCATGCCGAGTCCGGCGGCCCAGGGCGGCAGCCAGCCGGTCAGCGCCAGTGGTATGCCGATGGCGTTGTAGGCCAGCGCCCAGCCCAGGTTCTGGCGCACGATCGCGACGGTGCGCAGCGCGACGTTGCGCGCGCGCACCACATCCTGCAGATCGTTCGACGTGATCACCGCGTCGGCCTGGCTGCGCGAGACCAGCGCGCCCTGCCCCATCGCCAGCGAGACATCGGCGCGCGCCAGCACCGGCGCGTCGTTGATGCCGTCGCCGACCATCGCCACGCGCCGGCCCGCGGCCTGCGCCGCGCAGACCGCCTCGAGCTTGGATTCGGGCGTCGCCTGCGAGAGCACCTCGCGCGCGTCGGTGAGCCCGACACGCGCGGCAAGCGCCAGCGCCCGGTCGGGCAGGTCGCCGGTCAGCAGCGTCACGCGCAGACCAGCCTCGCGCAGCGCGCGCAGCGCCTCGGGGGCGCCGGCGCGCAGCGCTTCCTCGAATTCGAATGCGGCCACGCGCTCGCCGTCGCAGCCGAGCCAGACGCGTCCTTCGACTGCCGCGTCGCCCACCGGGCCGACCCAGTCGCCGCGCCCCAGGCGCCAGCAGCGGCCGTCGGCATCGCGCGCCGCGACGCCCTGCCCGGCGGTCTCCTCGACGTCCGACCAGTCGGCCTCGTCGCCCTCGTCCGGCACCGCCGCCGCCAGCGAGCGGGACAGCGGATGCGCCGACCAGCGCGCCAGCGAGCCGGCCAGGCGCAAGGCGGCGTCGGGGCTCGCGAACCGCGCCGCGCCGGCCGGCGTCAGCACGGCGCCGCGCAGGCCCGGCCGGTCCTCGGTGAGCGTGCCGGTCTTGTCGAAGAAGATCTGCTCGACGCCGGCCAGCGCCTCGATCGCGTCGAGCCGCTGCAGCATCACGCCGCGGCGCGCCAGCCCGCGTGCCGCGGCGACCAGCGCCGCCGGCGCCGCCAGCGACAGCGCGCAGGGGCAGGTGACGATCAGCACCGCGACGGCGACCGAGATCGCGCGCTCGGGGTCGAACAGCGTCCACACCGCCGCCGCGCCGGCGGCCAGCAGCAGCACGCCCCAGGTGAAGGGGCCGGCCCAGCGGTCGGCCAGGCGCGCCGCGGCCGGGCGCTGGCTCATCGCGCTGCGCATCATCGAGACGATGGCCTCGAGCCGCGTGTCGCCGCCCACGCGCAGCAGCCGCACGCGCACCGGCGCGCCGAGGTTGATGCTGCCGGCGACGACCTCGGCGCCGGGCTGCTTGGCCAGCGGCACCGATTCGCCGCTGAGCAGCGATTCGTCGGCACGCGTGCGGCCCTGCTCGACGACGCCGTCGCCCGGGAACGCCTGGCCCACGGGCACGCGCACGCGGTCGCCGACGCGCAGCCGCAGGACGCTGACGGCCTCCTCGCTGCCGTCGTCGGCGACGCGCCAGGCCGTCTCCGGCAGGCAGGCCAGCGAGGCCTCGAGTGCCTCGGCCGCGCGCTGGCGCGCGCGCAGCTCGAGGTAGCGCGCGCCGAGCAAGAAGGCGACGAACATCGTCAGCGAGTCGAAATACACCTTGTGGCCGAACGGCCCCGTCGGGTCGAAGGTCGACGCCGTGCTGGCGATGAAGGCGATCGTCACGCCGAGCACCACGGGCACATCCATGCCGATGCGAGCGGCGCGCAACTGATGCCAGGCGCCGCGGTAGAACGGCCCGGCCGAGAACAGCAACACCGGCAGCGACAGCAGCCAGCTGCCCCAGTTCAGCAGCTCGGTCATGTCGGCAGGGATCTCGCCGGCGCCCGAGAGGTAGCTCGGCGTGGCCAGCATCATCACCTGCATGGCGCAGAACGAGGCGACGAAGAGCCGCCAGACGGCGCGCCGATGGTCCTGCCGCCGCATCTCGCGCGCCGGCGCCGCGGCATCGGGGACAGCCTCGTAGCCGGCGCGGCGCACGGCATCGATGAGCACCGAGGGTTTCGTGCGCTCGGGGTCCCAGCAGACGGTGGCGCGCTCGGCAGCGGCACTCACATGCGCCGAGGCGACGCCGGCCACCGAGCGCAGCGCCTGCTCGATGAGTCCGGCGCAGGCCGCGCAATGCATGCCGCCGAGCTGCAGCGACGATTCGGCGATGCGCTGCCCGCGTTCGCCGGCGATCCAGCGCGTGAAGCGGCCCTGCTCGATCGGATCGTCGATGATGGCGAGGGGGGCGTTCGCAGCGCTGGCGGGCATTTTGGGCACGAGATCGGACAGGTTAATCTACGCGCCCCGCCGCCCGACCCGCATGACCTTGATCAAGACCTCCACCCTTTGGATTGCCGCGCTGCTCGCGCTCGCGTCCGCCCCCGCGCCGGCCCAGGATCGGCCGCAGCCGCGCCTGCCGTTGATCGAGATCAGCGCCGGCATGTACCGCATCCAGGCCGAAGTCGCGATCAGCGAGGCCCAGCAGCAGACCGGCATGATGTTCCGGCGCACGATGGGCGAGAACGAAGGCATGCTCTTCGCCAACGACGAGCCCGGCCTGCGCTGCTTCTGGATGCATAACACGCTGATTCCACTGACCGCCGCCTTCGTCGACGACGACGGCACCATCGTCAACCTCGCCGACATGGCGCCGCAGACCGACACGTCGCACTGCTCGATCAAGCCGGTGCGGTTCGTGCTGGAGATGCGTCAGGGCTGGTTCGCCAAGCGCGGCCTGAAAGCGGGCCTGAAGCTGCGCGGCAGGCCCTTCGGCAATTGACCGATCAGGCGAAGTTGGCTTCGGCGAACGACCAGTTCGCGAGCTTGTCGAGGAAGGTCTCGACGAACTTCGGGCGCAGGTTGCGGTAGTCGATGTAGTAGGCGTGTTCCCACACGTCGACGGTCAGCAGCGCCTTGTCGGCCGTCGTCAGCGGCGTGCCGGCGGCGCCCATGTTGACGATGTCGACGCTGCCGTCGGGCTTCTTCACGAGCCAGGTCCAGCCGGAACCGAAATTGCCGACCGCCGACTTCACGAAGGCCTCTCGGAAGGTTGCGTAGCTGCCCCACTTGGTCTTGATCGCCGCGGCCAGCGCGCCGCCGGGCTCGCCGCCGCCGTTGGGCTTCATGCAGTTCCAGAAGAAGGTGTGGTTCCAGATCTGGGCCGCGTTGTTGTAGATGCCGCCGCTGGCCTTGCGCACGATGTCCTCGAGCGCCATCGATTCGAATTCAGTGCCCTTTTGCAGGTTGTTCAGGTTCACCACATAGGCGTTGTGGTGCTTGCCGTGGTGGTACTCGAGCGTCTCGCGGCTGTAGTTCGGCGCCAGCGCGTCGATCGCGTAGGGCAATGCGGGCAGGGTATGTTCCATGGTGCGTTTCCTCGTTGATTGGGGGTCGTGTCGGCGGCTAGGACCGGGCTCGGCCATTGTAGGCAGCGCGTCTCATTCGCGTCGGGACCCGGGCTCGATCGCGGTGATGGCGGCCAGCGCCGTGCCGTCGGACCAGACCGCGCGCACCGACTGCCCCGGCCGCAGCGCCAGCGCCGAGACCACGGGCCGGCCGTCGCCGCCTTCGACCCAGGCGTAGCCGCGGCGCAGGATGCGGTGCGGGTCGTTGGCCTGCAGCCGCTGCTCGGCCGCGGCCAGGCGCAGCTGGCTGGCATCCAAGCGCACGCGCCAGGCCTGGCCCAGGCGTTGCGCCAGCCGCGGCAGTTCCTCGTCATGGCGGGCCAGGCGCTGCGAGACGGCGCGCTGCATGCGCCTCCCCAGTTCGGCGACGCGCTGCTGGGCGCCCTGCAGCCCACGCGCCGGCTGGCCCAGGCGCAACGTGAACTGATCGAGCCGCTGGGCGCGCACGTCGAGCGCGCGCTGCACCGACCGCATCAGCGCCGCGCGGCGCGCGGCCAGCGCATCGGCGAGTTCGCCCTGTGCCGGCGCCGCGAGTTCGGCCGCCGCCGTCGGCGTCGCGGCGCGCAGGTCGGCCGCGAGGTCGGCCAGTGTCACGTCGGTCTCGTGGCCGACGCCGCAGACGACCGGCAGCGGGCAGGCGGCGACGGCCTGCACGACGCGCTCGTCGTTGAAGGCCCAGAGGTCCTCGAGCGAGCCGCCGCCGCGCACCAGCAGCAGCGCGTCGACTTCGCGCCGCTGGCCGGCCAGCGCGAGCGCCGCCACCAGCGCCGCTGGCGCCTCGGCGCCCTGCACGGCGGCCGGATAGATGACGACGCGCACCTGCGGCGCGCGCCGCTGCAGCGTCGTCAGCACATCGCGCAGCGCCGCCGCGGCGAGCGAGGTGACGATGCCCAGCGCCGCGGGGAACGGCGGCAGCGCGCGCTTGCGGGAGGCGTCGAACAGGCCCTGCGCCTGCAGCCGCGCGCGCCGGCGCAGGAACTCCTCGTAAAGCGTGCCGGCGCCCAGGCGCTGCATCGATTCGACGACCATCTGCAACTCGCCGCGCGACTCGTAGATGCCCAGGCGGCCGCGCAGCTCGACCTGCTGGCCATCGGCCGGCGCGAAGTCGAGCAGCGTCGCGGCACGGCGGAACATCGCGCAGCGCAGCAGCGCCGGCGCGCCGTCGGCGTCCTTGAGCGCGAAGTAGCAATGGCCGCTGGCGGGGCGCGAGAACCCGGACAGCTCGCCGCGCACCGCGACCGCACCGAAGCGCGAAGCCAGCGCGTCCCCGGTGGCCAGCAGCAGCGCGGAAACGCCCCAGGTCATGCGCGCCGGCGGCGGCATTCCGGGCTCAGTCACGCCAAAACCCAAGGCTGGCGCGGCGCGTGAACTCCACAGGCGCGTGGTTTCTGGTCTGCCGCGCGGCAAGGCCGGTCAATGTGTCGATGTTCCGACGCAAGTTGTTGATTTTCAATGGAAATCCAGCACCGAATGGGCGGGATCCGATTCCCGAAATCATTGGGCTCAAATGAATTCCACGATTGCAGACCCTTTGTCCACATAGTTATCCACAACATTGGGCGGCGTAGTCGGCGGCGCTTTGTGCCGGCGCCCGAATGGGGCCGCCGCCGGGCCGCAATCAGGTCACTGCAGCGGCCGCCATCGGCCATAATCCCGCGCGTCTCACGCCGAGCGCGCCGCGCGGATACAACTTGCTTTCGATCATACAAGCGGCCGGTTGGCCCATCTGGCCTCTGATCCTGTGTTCCATCGTGGCGCTGGCGCTGGTCCTCGAGCGCCTGTACCACCTGCGCCAGCCGCTGATCGCACCGCGATCGCTGCTCGACGAAGTGCTGAGCGTGACCCGCACCAGCCTGCCCGCGGCCGATGTCGTGAACAAGCTCGAGGCGACGTCGGTGCTCGGCGGCGTGCTCGCCAGCGGCCTGCGCGCCGTCATCGTCGAGCCGCGGCTGACCGAGGCGGCGCTGCGCCAGGCCTTCGAGAACGCCGGCCGCAGCGCCGTGCACGCGCTCGAGCGCTATCTCAACACGCTGGGGACGATCGCCGCCGCGGCGCCGCTGATGGGGCTGTTCGGCACCGTCGTCGGCATGATCGAGATCTTCGGCTCGCAGGCGCCCGCCGGCGCGACCAACCCGCAGCTGCTCGCGCATGGCATCTCGGTGGCGCTGTACAACACGGCGTTCGGTTTGATGATCGCGATCCCGTCGTTGATGTTCTACCGCTACTTCCGCGGCCGCGTCGACGAGTTCCAGCTCGAGATGGAGCTCGCCGCCGAACGCCTGGTGCCGCACCTGATGCGCTTCGCCGTGCGCACCACCTGATCGGCGCCGCATGAAGTTCAGCCGCCGCCACATCGAGGAACCGGAGATCAACCTGATCCCGTTCATCGACGTGCTGCTCGTCGTGCTGATCTTCCTCATGCTCTCGACGACCTATTCGCGCTTCACCGAACTGCAGATCAACCTGCCTTCGGCGAATGCCGAGAAGCTCGGCGACCGCCCCGGCGAGGTCATCGTCGCGGTGTCGGCCGACGGACGCTACGCCGTCAACCACGAGGCCATCGACGGCCGCAGCGTCGAGCTGCTGACGAGCGCGCTCGCCGGCGCCGCCGGCGGCAAGGCCGACACCGTCGTCATCATCTCGGCCGACGCGCTGACGCCGCACCAGGCCGTCATCAACGTGCTCGACGCGGCACGCCGCGCCGGGCTGACGCGGCTGACCTTCGCCGCCCAGAGCACCGCCGGGCATTGAGCGGCAAGCCCCGCGACCGCCTCGAGGCGCTGCTGGCGCCCCATTGGTGGCGCGAGCGGCCGAGCGCGCTGGCCCGCCTGCTGCAGCCGCTGGCGGCACTGGCCGGATTCGAGGCGACGCGCCGTCGCCGAGCGGCGCAGGCCGAACGGGCGCCGGTGCCGGTCATCGTCGTCGGCAATTTCATCGCCGGCGGTGCCGGCAAGACCCCGACGGTGATCGCGCTCGTCGACGCATTGCGCCGTGCCGGGCGCCACCCGGGCGTGATCTCGCGCGGCCATGGCCGCAGCGGCCGCGCGGCGCGCGCCGTCGAGCCCGGCGACCGCGCGGCCGATGTCGGCGACGAGCCGCTGCTGATCCGGCGCCGCTGCGGCGTGCCGGTGTGGGTTGCGCGCCAGCGTCTGGCCGCGGCGCGCGGCCTGTGCGCGGCACATCCCGAAGTCGACCTGCTGCTCGCCGACGACGGCCTGCAGCACCATGCGCTGGCGCGCGACGCCGAGATCGCCGTCTTCGACGAGCGCGGCATCGGCAATGGCCTGCTGCTGCCCGCCGGCCCGCTGCGCGAACCGCTGCCGCGGCGTCTGGCGCCGACGATGCGCGTGCTCTACACCGGCGGCCGGGCGAGCACACCGCTGCCGGGCGCACTGGCGCTGCGCAGCGTCGAGCGCGCCTGGCCGCTGGCCGATTGGCATGCCGGCCGCGCCGCGGCCGCCGTGCCGCTGGCGGCGCTGCGCGGGCGCCGGTTGCTGGCGGTGGCCGGCATCGCCGCGCCGCAGCGCTTTCGCGCGATGCTCGAAGCGGCGGGGCTGGCGGTCGAGCTGCTTGCCCTGCCCGACCACGCGCCCTACGACGAACTGCCCTGGCCCGCGGACACCGCCGAGGTCGTGACGACCGAGAAGGACGCCGTCAAGATCGATCCGGGCCGCATCGGGGCAACGCGGGTCTGGGTCGTGCCGCTAGACTTGGCGCTTCCGGCCGGCCTCGTCGACGAGTTGCTGGCCCTGTTGCCGCGCACCGAACCCGGGGCCTAGCCGCCATGTCACTCGACCACCGCCTGATCGATCTGCTCGTCTGCCCCGTCTGCAAGGGCCCGCTCGAACTGCTGCGCGACGAGGAGCAGCGCCCGACCGAACTCAGCTGCCACGCCGACCGGCTCGCGTTCCCGATCCGCGACGGCATTCCCGTGATGCTCGAGAGCGAGGCGCGCACACTGCCCATCGAAGCCTGATGGGCGCGCCGCAGGCCAGCGAGCCGGGCGAGCGCGGCCGCTTCACGGTGCTGATTCCGGCGCGGCTGGCGTCGACCCGCCTGCCCGACAAGCCGCTGGCCGACATCGCCGGCAAGCCGATGGTCGTGCGCGTGGCCGAGCGCGCGGCCGCCAGCGGCGCCGCGCGCGTCGTCGTCGCGGCCGACAGCCCGCGCATCGTCGACGCCTGCGCCGCGCATGGCGTGCAGGCCATCCTCACCCGCGACGACCACGCCAGCGGCAGCGACCGCCTCGCGCAGGCCTGCGAGATCCTCGGCCTCGACGGCGACGACCGCGTCGTCAACGTCCAGGGCGACGAGCCGCTGATCGACCCGGCTCTCGTGCGGCGCTGCGCCGAACTGCTCGACGAACAGCCCGATTGCCCGGTCAGCACGGCGGCGCATCCGATCACCGAATGGATGGATTTCGAGAATCCGAACGTCGTCAAGGTCGTCGTCGACGCCGCCGGCCGCGCGCTGTATTTCACCCGCGCCCCGGTGCCCTGGGACCGCGACGGCCGCGCCCGCGGCGAGCGGCAGCTGCCCGACCCGGCGCCGCTGCGGCACCTCGGCCTCTACGGCTACCGCGCCGGCTACCTGCGGCGCTTTCCGGCGCTGACACCGGCGCCGCTGGAGCGCTGCGAGGCGCTCGAGCAATTGCGCGTGCTCTGGCATGGCGACCGCATCGTCGTGCATCGCGCCGCGCGGGCCCCGGGGCCGGGCGTCGACACGCCCGAGGACCTGGCGCGCGTGCGCGCGATCTGGGCCGGGCGCGGCGTCAGCTAGGCGCCGGGAAGCCCATGCTATTCTCGATCGGAGACAAGCGTGCGCCCGCGTGGGCGCGCGCGCGGGCAGAACACGAACGATCGAGGAACCGATGAGACTGATCCTCCTGGGCGCCCCCGGCGCCGGCAAAGGCACGCAAGCCACCTTCATCTGCCGCCATTACGGCATTCCGCAGATCTCCACCGGCGACATGCTGCGCGCCGCGGTGAAGGCGGGCACGCCGCTGGGCATCGCCGCGAAGAAGGTGATGGACGCCGGCGGTCTCGTCAGCGACGACATCATCATCGGCCTCGTCAAGGAACGCATCGCGCAGAGCGACTGCGCCAACGGCTTCCTGTTCGACGGCTTCCCGCGCACGATCCCGCAGGCCGACGCGATGAAGGCCGCCGGCGTCAAGCTCGACTTCGTCGTCGAGATCGACGTCCCCGACAGCGCCATCATCGAGCGCATGAGCGGGCGCCGCGCCCACCTGCCCTCGGGCCGCACCTACCACGTCAAGTTCAATCCGCCCAAGGTCGAAGGCCGCGACGACGTCACCGGCGAGCCGCTGATCCAGCGCGACGACGACCAGGAAGAGACCGTGCGCAAGCGGCTCGAGGTCTACCAGCGCCAGACGCGGCCGCTGGTCGACTATTACGGACAATGGGCGACGACGGGCGACGCCCAGGCGCCGCGCTACGCGCGCATCGACGGCACCGGCAGCGTCGACGCGATCACGTCGCGCGTGATGACGGCGCTCGGCGCCTGAACCGTTCAATTCAGATCGAGGAAACATCCGGATGGAAATCGCAGGCAAGGTCTTCATCGTCACCGGCGGCGCGTCGGGGCTGGGCGAAGGCACGGCGCGCATGCTCGCCGCCCACGGCGCCAAGGTCGTCATCGCCGACCTCCAGGTCGATCGCGGCCAGGCCATCGCGGCCGAGATCGGCGGCGCCTTCGTCAAGTGCGACGTCAGCCAGGAGGCCGACGGCCAGGCCGCCGTCGCCGCGGCCACCGCCATGGGCAAGCTCATGGGCCTGGTCAACTGCGCCGGCATCGCGCCCGCCGTGAAGACGGTCGGCAAGGACGGCGCGCACCCGCTGGCCGTTTTCAACAAGACGATCACCGTCAACCTGATCGGCAGCTTCAACATGATCCGCCTCGCGGCCGAAGCCATGTCGAAGAACGAGCCCGAGGCCACCGGCGAGCGCGGCGTGCTGATCAGCACCGCCAGCGTCGCCGCCTACGACGGCCAGATCGGCCAGGCCGCCTATTCGGCGAGCAAGGGCGGCGTCGTCGGCATGACGCTGCCGATCGCGCGCGACCTCGCGCGCAGCGGCATCCGCAACATGACGATCGCCCCCGGCATCTTCGGCACGCCGATGATGTTCGGCATGCCGCAGGCCGTGCAGGACGCGCTCGCCGCCAGCGTGCCGTTCCCGAGTCGTCTGGGCACGCCGCAGGACTACGCCAAGCTCGTGACGCACATCGTCGAGAACGACATGCTCAACGGCGAGGTGATCCGGCTGGACGGGGCGATCCGGCTGGCGCCGAAGTAGCTCGCGCGGGCGACCGGCTGCGAGGCTGCGACGATGGCCGCCGCCGATCCGCAGGCGCTGCTCGACGCGGCTGCACGACACCAGCGCGAAGGCCGCGATGCCGAGGCCGTGGCCTGCTACGAACAGCTGCTGCGGCTGGTGCCCGACCTGCCCAACAGCTGGTTCAATCTGGCGCGGCTGCGGCGCCGGCTCGGCCGCTACGACGACGCCCTGGCTGCGTACCGGCAGGCACTGGAACGACGCATCGACGGCCCCGAGGAGGTGCACCTCAACCGCGGCGTGATCTACGCCGAGGACCTGCATCAGGACGGACCGGCGCTGGCCGAGATCGAGGCCGCGCTGGCCATCGCCCCGCGCTACGCGCCGGCGCTGCTGAACCTGGCGAACCTGCACGAGGACCGCGGCCGCCGCGACGCCGCGCTGCGCACCTACGAGCGGCTGCTCGCGCTCGGCGCCGACGCGCCACACCACTACGAGGCCCTGGCGCGCTACGCCTCGCTGCGCGGCGCCGGGAGCACCGACGAGGAAATCGTGCAACGGCTGCGCGCCGCGCTCGACGATCGACGCGCCGACCACGCCGCCCGCGCCAGTCTGGCCTTTGCGCTGGCCAAATTGCTGGACGGTTGCGGCGCCTGGGACGAAGCCTACGCCGCCGCCGTCCGGGCCAACGCGCACAGCCGCGCGACGCTGGCAGGCCCGCCCTACGACCGCGCGGCGCATGAACGCCATGTCGAGGCCCTGATCGCCGCGTTCCCCGGCCGCGCCGCGGCGACGCCGGGCGCGGGCGAACCGCCGATCTTCATCTGCGGCATGTTCCGCTCCGGCTCGACCCTGGTCGAGCAGATCCTGGCCGCACACCCCGAGGTCGAGGCCGGCGGCGAGATCGCCTTCCTGCCCGAACTCGTGCGCACGCGGCTGGCGCCGTTCCCGGCGCGCATGGCGCAATGGACACCGGCGCAGGGCGCGGCGATCGCGGCCGAATACCACACCCAACTGGCGCGGCGCCACCCGGGTGCGCGGCATGTCACCGACAAGCGCCCCGACAATTTCCTGCTCATCGGCCTGATCAAGACGTTGTTCCCCGACGCGCGCATCGTCCACACGACACGCGACCCGCTGGACAACGCGCTCTCGGTCTATTTCCTGCACCTGGACCCTTCGATGGGCTACGCGCTCGCACTCGACGACATCGGCCATTACTACGGCCAGTACCGGCGCCTGATGGCACATTGGAAATCGATCTACGGCGACGACATCGTCGACATCGATTACGACCGCCTCGTGCGCGACCCGCGGCCCGAGACCGGGCGGCTGCTGGACTTCCTCGGCCTGCCCTGGTGCGAGGACTGCCTGCATTTCGAGCGCGTCGCCAACGACGTGCGCACGGCCAGCGTCTGGCAGGTGCGGCAGCCGTTGTACACGCGGTCGTCGGGACGCTGGCGGCATTACGCGCGCCAGCTCGAGCCGCTGCGGCTGGCGCTCGGCGATCAGGCGCCGTAATCGACGTCGACGCCGCCGAACGCGTTCAAGGCCCGCGACAGCGCCGTGATCAGGCGCCGTTCGGCCTCGGTGACATGCGGGTGCCAGGTGTCCCAGATCAGGATCACGCGCAGCTGATCGCTGTCATTGACCGCTTCGTGGTTGATCGAGTCGTCGAAGACCCAGGCCCGGCCCGGCACCCATTCGCGTGTCGTGTTGCCGACCCGGAAATGGCAGCGCGGCGGGATGATCAGCGGCAGATGGCAGACCAGGCGCGCATTGCTGACGCCGACATGCGGCGGGATGCGGGTGCGCGGCTTGAGCAGCGAGAACATGGCCACCGGCGTGCGCCCGGGCTGGTCGGGACGCGGACTGGCCTCGAGCAGGTGCATCGTCTCGGGGCAGCGCGCGACATGCTCGGGCACCGGCTGGCCGTTGCGCCAGAGGTGGTAGCAACTCCAGCGCAGGGAATGATTGAGTTCGGCCCATTGCTCGATCGGCTGGTCCGGCCCGTATTCGACATAGGGCGTGAAGCCACTGTCGTCATGCAGCACGGCCAGGAATTCGTCGCGGATCGCGTCGGTGCCGGCCTCGATCGCGGCCATCCACGGAAACAGCGCAGGGTCGAAGAACTCGATCGGCTCCAGGCGCGGCATGAAATAGCGCGAAGGCTGGCTGTCGTAGCGGCGCTTGCGCCCGACCATGATGTCCAGCGAAAGCCGGAACCGGTCCGTGTCGGCACTCGATTCCTCGCGCAGGCTCGCTTCCAGTGCCGCGTCGACGTGGTTCGCCAGCCGCTGCTGATAGGCGAGGCGGTATTCGATCGCATGCGTGACGAGCGGCCGCAACTCGGGACTCAGGCGATCGACGGGCGGCGCGACGATCGTCGCCGCGATATAGGCATGCGCCGCCGCCTGGTCGCGGCCCTGGCGTTCGTATAGCTGGCCGCGCATCAGCAGCGCGAACAGGTCCTGGGGGTCGGCCTTGAGCGCCTCGAACAGCGCCGCCTCCTCGGCCGCGTCGTCGCCGCGCTGGCGCTGCACCTGAGCCAGCGCCGTCCAATGCCTGGCCTGGCCAGGCTCGGCGCGCGCCACGAGGCCGAAGTGCAGCGCCGCCGCGCTCAGGTCGCCGCGCCGCATCGCCCAACGGGCCAGCCCGCTTTGGGCCGGCGCGTCGCCGGGTGCGATCTCGACGATGCGCTGCCACATCGCCACGGCCTCGGCCTCGCGCTGCTGTTGCAGCGCCTGACGGGCGCGCTGATGCAGTTCGGCCACCTGGGCATGCGGGAGCATCGTCATCGGCCGCCTCGCGATCAAAGGGAAACAGGCCCCAGGGCTCGCGCCTTGGGGCCTGCTTTGGAGCTCAGGATCCGAGCGTCAGAACGTTGCCGTCAGATTCAGCGACAACTGGCGTCCGAGCGAGTCGTACACCACCGGATAGGTGTTGCCGTTGCCGAAAGGGGCACCGGTCACGCCCAGCGGGGGATCCTTGTCGAACAGGTTGCGCACGCCGACCCGCGCCGACAGGTTCTTCGTGAAGTGGTAAGCGGCCGACAGGTCGATGTAGTTCATGGCCGGGAACTGCTGGGCCAGCGAGATCGGGCTCGTCGTCAGCAGCGGGTTGCTGCTCGTCGACTGGTCCTTGACCGAACCGAAATAACGCCAGGTCAGCGACACGTCGAGGTTGTACGGCGAGACCCAGGTCGCGCGCGCTGTGTGGCGCCACTTCGGATTCGGTGTGCCGCAGGTGCTGCCGTACAGGCCGGCGCAATCGTACGAACCCAGGCCCGGCAGCGGCTCGGTCGAGTACTTCTGCAACACCGTGCCGAGCATGCTGAGGTCGACGCGACCGGCGGCCGCCAGCTTCAGGCTGTAGTCGGCACCCAGGTCCATGCCGGAGGTCTTGAAGACCGACAAGTTGGCATTCGTCGACGCGATATAGGAATCACCCGTCCACAACGTACCGCCACCGGTGCTGCGATGGATCAGGCCGCAGTACACCGGGTTGCCGGTGGACAGGCATTGCGCCAGCGACAGGGTCGGGTCCGCGGTCGAGATCTCGTTCTTGACCTTGAAGCTGAAGTAATCCAGCGTCAGGCTCAGATCCTTGATCGGCTGCAGCACGATGCCGAAGGTGAAGCTGTCCGAGGTCTCGGGCTTGAGGTTCGGATTGCCGCCATACAGGCCGTTGTACTGGCCCGCCGGGTTGTCGATGATGTGACCGTACTGCGCCGCGGTGACACCGGTATTCGCGCACTGGGCCGCCGTCGCCGTCGGCGACGCGCCCGCGCAAGGATCGGAGCTGTTGTTGTACAGGCCGATCGATTGCGACGAATACAGGTCGATGATGTTCGGCGCCCGCGCGGCACGCTGGACGCTGCCGCGAATCTGGTAGCCCTTGGCGATCACCCAGTCCAGACCCAGGCTGTACGTGTTCGTCGTATTGCCGATCGTGTACTTCGAGTTCCGGTACGTGGTGTCCAGCGTCAGGCTGTCAACGCCGGGCATGTTCTCGATCAGCGGCAGCTTGAATTCGCCGAAGATGTCGCGCACGCCGTAACCGCCGGCGTCGCCGATCGACGGGCCACCTTGACCGGCCAGGTCGTTGCTCGAGAATTCGTAGTCGGTGTTGTACTGCAGCTTCTCCTGCCGGCTCTCGGCGCCGAAGGCCAGGCTGGCGCCGCTCTTGGCGGTCGGCAGCTTGACGCCATAGGCACCGAGGTCGACCGAACCTGACGCCGAATAGACGATCTGCGACGTGAAGCCGTTCTTGAAGCCGGGGGTGTTGAGATAGTTCGTCGCCGCCGCGGTGACGCCGCCGGGCTGGAAGATGTTGTACGGCACGCAGTTCGGGTCGGTGCCATCGAGCACCGACTGGCAGACCGCCTTGCCCGTGGCCGGATCGGTGACCACGTTGAGTGAGCGTTGCGCCTTCACGACCGAGACGTCGTTGTGGTACTGCTCCTGGTAGATCACCTTGCCGATCTGGGCCGAGACGTCGTAGCTCCAGGGGCCGATATCGCCCTTCACGCCGGCCACGGCGCGGAACATCGTGTGGCGGATCTCGTCCTGGCGCGGACCGCCTTCGACGTTGCGGCGACCGATGTAGACGGCCACCGGCGCGCTCGAACCGGGCGTGATGCCCAGTGCCGTCTGCATCGCCGGCGTGATGAACGGATTCTGTCCCGTCAGGTTGTAGGTGTTGCCGAAGAACAGGCCGCTGGGCGCGATCTGGGCGACCGAATGGTCGTCCATGAAATTGAACTCGGTGTAGACGCGCGCCATGTCGCTCAGGTCGTAGTGACCGAAGGCGGATGCGGTGTAGCGCTCGTCGGGGCGCTGGAAATAGTTCAGCGGGCCGTAGTTGAATGCCAGCGCGCTGGTGTAGGGAATCACGTTGCCCGAACCGTCGAGCGAGTAGCTCTTGCCCGTATTCGTGTTGTAGAAACGGCCGGGGAACGAAGTGCTCGAGCCGCCGCAGGCGAACTTGCCGCCCGAGATGCCGACCGTGCAGGCCGAGAAGTCGCGCGCCGATTCGAGCACGGCCGCCTGATTGCGGTAGCCGAAGAAGAGCACCGCATTGCCCTTGTTGTCGGCGAAATTCGAACCCAGCGTGATGCTCAGGTCGGTCACGCCGCCGTCGCCGCCAACATTGCCCGGGACGTAGTCGTTCTTGGCGTTCAATGCCGCATCGACGCCGCTCGGGTTGTGCTGCGAGTGGTTGTTGACGCTGCGGTTGGCCTCGATCTGCACGCCCTGGAAGCGGTCGTTCATGACGAAGTTGACGACGCCGGCCACGGCGTCGGAGCCGTAGACAGCCGACGCGCCGCCGGTCAGCACCTCGACGCGCTTGATGAGCGAGGTCGGGATCTGGTTCAAGTCGGCAGGGATGTAGTTCGGGTCGCCGGCAGGCAGGCGACGCCCGTTGACCAGCACCAGGGTCCGCGACGGCCCGAGACCGCGCAGGTCGACCGTGGCCGTGCCGGTGGAGCCGTTCGAGACCTGGGCACCGTAGCCGGCGAACACCTGCGGCAGGTTGTTCATCATGTCTTCGACGGTCGTCGCGCCGCTGATCTTGATCGACTCGGCGGTCAAGGTCACGATCGGCGACGGCGTGTCGGTGGCGATCGCCTTGATGCGCGAACCCGTGATCTCGACCCGCTCAGGGGTCGAGGCATTCTGGGCGAACGCCGGCAGCGCACTCATCAGGATCCCGCCGCCCAGCGCCAGCACGACGCCAGTGCAAACCTTGGTTTTCTTGAACATGCAACAACTCCTTAAAGTGTGAGATACATGAATTCACCGCCTTGTACGCAAGCGGCGCACCCGATCTGAGACCCTCCGCCTTCCGGTAAGAAGGCGTTGTGAATTCATTGTGAAGGGCATCGGGTTTGACCCAGCGTCCGGACAAACCCACGCCGTCATGGAACCTTCTGCAGTTCTTCTGAATTTCCCTTTGCTGACAGTGGCTTAGGCCGATTTCCCGGGCGCAGCAATGTTTCTTGACATTGAAAATGTGCGCGGGTCTTGTTGTCTGCTTGCAACATACCGCGAAGGTATGGGTTCAGGCCCGCATCGAGACATTTGATGCAATCGATTGCAACAAAATACGAACCTCAGTCCCCCTTCCTTCATCTCACAGAAACGAAAACGCCCCGAGGCGGATGCCCCGGGGCGTTGGTACGAGGCCAGCCGGCTTGCGCCGGCACCTCCTCGAGTCAGAAGCTGGCGGTCAGTCGCAGCGAAAGCTGCCGGCCGAGAGCGTCGTAGACGGTGGGATAGGTATTGCCGTTGCCGAACGGCGCACCGGTCACACCCAGCGGCGGATCCTTGTCGAAGAGATTGCGCACGCCCACGCGCGCCGTCAGGTTCTTCGTGACGTGATAGGCGGCCGAGAGGTCGAAGTAGTTCATCGCCGGCATGCTCTGCGCCAGCGTGATCGGCGCCGTGTTCGTCGAAAGCAAGGGATTCGAACTCGTCGACTGGTCCTTCATCTTGTCGACGAAGCGCCAGGTCAACGACAGATCGAGGTTGTACGGCGAGACCCAGGTCACGCGCGCCGTGTGGCGCCATTTGGCCGTCTGCGCGCCACCCAGACCTTGCGAGGCGCAGGTATTGCCGAACAAGCCGGCGCAATCGTACGAGCCCTCGCCCGGCAACGGCTCGGCGACCCATTTCTCGGTCCAGGTGCCCAGCAGGCTCATATCGAGCCGCCCTGCCCCGCTCAACTTCAAGCCGTAGTCGATCCCCAGGTCCAGACCGGCGGTCTCGAGCACCGACAGGTTGGCATTGGTGGACTTGATATAGGCATCGCCGGTCCACAAGGAGCCGCCGGCGCTGCCACTGCCCGTACTGCGGTGGATCAGCGAGCAATACAGCGGATTGCCCGAGGACAGGCATTGCGCCAGCGACAGCGTCGGATCGACGGTCGAGATCGCCTGCTTGACCTTGAAATTGAAGTAGTCGAGCGTCAGGCTCAAGTCCCGGACGGGCTGCAATACGAGACCGATGGTGTAGCTGTCCGAGGTTTCCGGCTTGAGGTCCGGGTTGCCGCCGTACAGCGCGTTGTACTGCTGCGCCGGGTTGTCGATGACATGGCCGTATTGCGCCGCCGTGACGCCCGTGTTGGCGCATTGCGCCGCCGTCGCGCCGCTTTCCACGACACCGGTCGTCGGGTCGACGGGACCGGCACAGGGATCGGCACTGTTGTTGTACAGGCCGATCGACTGCGCGCGGTAGAGGTCGATGACGTCGGGCGCCCGCACCGCGCGCTGGACGCTGCCGCGCAACTGGTAGCCCTTGATCACGGTCCAGTCCAGTCCCAGCCCGTAGGTGTTGGTCGTGTTGCCGGTGCTGAACTTCGAATTCCGGTAGCTTCCGGAGAGCGCGAGATTCTCGGCCGCGGGCAGCTTGTCCAACAGCGGCAACTTGAATTCGCCGAAGAGGTCGCGCACCGAATAGCCGCCGCCGACGCCGATCGTCGGGCCGCCCTGACCGGCGAGGTCGCCGCTGCTGAATTCCTGGTCGGTGTTCAGCTCCAGAGTCTCGTGCCGGCTCTCGAGACCGAAAGCGAGGCTGGCGCCGGCGCTCGCCGTCGGCAGCTTGACGCCATACGCGCCGAGATCGACCGAGCCGCTGGCCGTGTAGACGATCTGCGAGGTATAGCCGTTCTGGAACCCCGGCGTCTGCAGGTAGTCGAGCGCGGCCTGGGTGACGCCGCCCGGTTGCCAGAGGTTGTAGGGCACGCAATTCGGGTCGGTGCCGTCGAGCACCGACGCGCACACCGGCGCCCCCGTGGTGGGATCGGCGACGACGTTGAGCGCACGCTGCGTCTTCACCGTCGACATGTCGTTCATGTACCGTTCCTGGTAGATGACCTTGCCCACCTGCGCCGAGGCGTCGTAGCTCCAGGGCCCGATGTCGCCCTTGACGCCGGCGACGGCACGGAACATCGTGTGCCGCAGCTGATCCTGGCGCCCGCCGCCCTCGATGTTGCGACGCCCGATGTACAGCGGCACCGGCGTGCTGCTGCCCGCCGTCAGGCCCAGCGCCTGTTGCATCGCCGGCGTGATCAGCGGGTTCAAACCGGTGACCGTGTACGGCGTGCCGAAGAACAGGCCGCTGGGCGCGATCTGGGCGACCGAATAGTCGTCCATGAAATTGAATTCCGCGTAGGCGCGTGCGGCGTCGCTGATGTCGTAATGGGTGTAGGCCGCCGCCGTATACCGTTCGTCGGGACGCTGGAAATAGTTCAGCGGTCCATAGTTGTACGCCATCGACGATTTGTACGGAATGACGTTGCCCGCACTGTCGAGCGAATAGCTGTCGCCCGATTCGCCGTTCATGAAGCGGCCGGGGAAGGTCGTGCTCGATCCGCCGCACGTGTAACCCGACCCGGCCAGGCCGAGCGCGCAGGCTGAAAAGTCACGCGCCGCCTGGAGCACGGCGGCCTGCTTGTGGTAGCCGATGAAGACGACGGCGTTGCCCTTGTTGTCGGCGAAATTCGAACCCATCGTGAGGCTCAGATCGGTGATGCCACCGTCACCGCCGACATTGCCCGGTATCGCGTAATTCTTGGCGTTGAGCGCGTAATCGGTCTCGCCGTGCTGCTGGTGGTTGTAGACGCTGCGGCTGACGTCGAGCTGCACGCCCTGGAAGCGGTCGTTCATGACGAAATTGACGACGCCGGCGACGGCATCGGATCCGTACACGGCCGACGCGCCGCCGGTCAGCACTTCGACACGCTTGACCAGCGGTGTCGGAATCTGGTTCAGGTCGGCAGGCACATAACCCGGATCGCCCGCGGGCAGGCGCCGGCCGTTGACGAGGACCAGGGTGCGCGAGGGCCCGAGGCCGCGCAGATCGACCGTCGCCGTGCCGGTGGCGCCATTCGAGACCTGGGCGCCGAAGCCGGCAAACACCTGGGGCAGGTTGTTGAGCATCTCCTCGACGTTGGTCGTGCCGGCGATCTTCAGCGACTCGGCCGTCAAGGTCACGATCGGCGACGGTGTGTCGGTGGCGATCTGCTTGATCCGCGAACCGGTGATTTCGATCAATTGAGTCTTGTCCGGCGTTTCCGTCGCCTGCTGCGCGTAGGCGACGCTACAGCCGACCAGCCATCCGCCGCTCATCGCTGCCAACACGGCACTGCGAATTTGAGTGGGCTTCAACATCGTCAACTCTCCTTTGGCTCAGGTTGGGTGGGCTCGTTGCTGCGGCGCACATCCACCAAGGCGGTTGCAACTTAATTGCCGCACCACGAAGTACTGTGAGCCCAGTGTGAACCCAATTGCCCTTAGGAGGTATTCGGGTAAACGAAAAAACACTGACCACACCCCCGAATTGAGATTTATATGCTGCCGAATCAATGGTTTACGTAAACCACACGCCGCTATCGGAATGCCAATGAATTGGACTTTGTTGTCATCAAACAACATGGAATTCCCATGTTATTGAAAGTCAATAAATCGACTAAGGTCTATCTGAGTCTTGAATTGAAACAACAAATCAATTCGAAAGATTTGGATGCTTCGGCCTGCGATCGACCAGGCTCATGAAGCCGTTGCCGGGCTGTCGCCGGCGCCATCGGCAGCGGACTCAGGCCACCGCGTTCTTCAGCCGCGGCACCGCCGCGAGCAGCGTGCGCGTATAGGCGCTTGCCGGCTCGGCGAGCACGCGGGCGCAGGGACCCTGCTCCTCGATGCGGCCGCGCTGCATCACCGCGACGCGATCGGCGATGTACTCGACGACGCCGATGTTGTGGGTGATGAACAGGTACGACAGGCCGAGCTCGCGCTGCAACTCGCGCAGCAGATTCAGGATCTGCGCCTGCACCGAGACATCGAGCGCCGAGGTCGGCTCGTCGCAGACGATCAGCCGCGGCTGCACCGCGAGCGCGCGCGCGATCGCGATGCGCTGGCGCTGGCCGCCCGAGAACTCGTGCGGATAGCGCGCCAGCGCATCCTGGCGCAGCCCGACCTGGTCGGCCAGTTGCGCGATGCGGCGCGCACGCTCGCCGGCGTCGAGGTCGCGTTGCAGCGCGGCCAGGCCCTCGTCGAGGATCTCGGCCACGCGCATGCGCGGGTTGAGCGAGGCGTACGGATCCTGGAAGATGATCTGCACCTGGCGCCGCGCGGCGAGCAGCTCGGCGCCTGCCATCTCGAACAGGTTGCGGCCGTCGAGCAGCGCGCGGCCTTCGATCGTCGCGATGCGACGCAACAGCTGGACGATGGCCTTGCCGGTCGTCGTCTTGCCGCAGCCCGATTCGCCGACCAGCGCCAGCGTCTCGCCCGCGCCGACCTCGAACGAGACGCCGCCGACGGCGTCGAACCAGCCGCGCGGCCGCTGCAGCAGACCGCCGCGGATCGCGAAGCGCACGCGCAGGTCCTCGACCGCGAGCAACGGCGCGAGCGCCGCATCGCCCGCGGGTTTCGGTGCGCGCAGCGTCGGGGGCACCGGCACCGCCGGCGACACTGCCGCGGCCATCGTGGCCGCGCCCCGCGCATGCGCGGCGCCCGGCTCCGCATACAGCAGGCAGCGCACGGCGTGGCGCGATGCCGCATCGGTGAGCTGCGGCCGTGTCGTCGCGCAATGCGCCATCGCCTCGGCGCAACGCGGCGCGTAGCGGCAGCCATCGAAAGGCTGCGTCAGCGGCGGCACGGTGCCGGCGATGGCCTCCAGCGGCACGCCGCGGCGCCCGGCGTCGGGCAACGCGCGCAGCAGCGCCCGCGCATAGGGATGACGCGGGCGGGCGAAGAATTCCTCGGCCGGCGCGACCTCGATGATCTGGCCCGCATACATCAGCGCCACGCGGTGCGCGATGCCGGAGACGACGGCGAGGTCGTGCGTGATCAGCAGCATGCCCATGCGCTGCTCGCGCTGCAGATCCTTCAGCAGGTCGAGGATCTGGGCCTGGATCGTGACGTCGAGCGCCGTCGTCGGCTCGTCGGCGACGAGGAAATCGGGTTCGGCGGCGAGCGCGATCGCGATCATCACGCGCTGCTTCTGGCCGCCGCTCATGCGGAACGGATATTCGTCGATGCGGCGCTCGGGGTCGGGGATGCCGACGCGCCGCAGCCAGTCGATCGCCTTCGCGCGCGCGGCGGCGCCGCGCAGCGGCGTGTGGGCCTCGATCGCCTCGACGATCTGGCGGCCGATGCGCATCACCGGGTTGAGGCTGGTCGCCGGCTCCTGGAAGATCATGCCGATGCGGCGCCCGCGCACCTCGCGCATGCGGCGCTCGGGCAGCGCGAGCAGGTCGACGCGGTCGCCCCCGGCACCGATCGCGACATCGCCGCCGGTGACGAGTCCGGCGTCGGGCAGCAGCCGCATCAGCGCCAGCGCCGTCATGCTCTTGCCGCAGCCCGATTCGCCGACGAGGGCGAAGGTCTCGCCGCGGTCGATCGCCAGGCTGATGCCGTCGAGCGCGCGCACGACGCCGGCCTCGGCGTCGATCTCGACCTGCAGATCGTCGATATTCAGCATCTCAGGCTTTCTGCACCCGGTTGCGACGGCGGCGCAGCGCGCGCGCGCCGGCGCGCGGGTCGAAGGCGTCGCGCACGCCGTCGGCGAAGAGGTTGGCCGCCAGCACCATCGTCACCATGAAGACGAAGGCCGATGCGAACGACCACCAGACGACCGGCTCGCGGCTCATCTCGTTGCGCGCCATGTTGATCATGCCGCCGAAGCTGTTCATCGACGGGTCGACGCCGACGCCCACGTACGACAGCACGGCCTCGTAGAGGATGAGCGAGGAGAAGTCGAGCACGGTGACGATGAGCATCAGGTGCGCGACGTTGGGGAAGATATGGCGGCGCATGATGCGCGCGTCGCTGACGCCGAAGGCCGTCGCGGCCTGCACGTAATCGAGTTCGCGCAGCTTCAGCGTCTCGCCGCGCAGCAACCGGCACAGGCCGGCCCAGCCGGTGAGCCCGAGCACCGTGCACAGCAAGAAGAGCTTGAGGTCGGCGCGCTCGGCGCCGGTCTGGAAGAGGTCCGGGTTCTTGTCGAGGAAGACCTGCACCATCAGCACGCAGGCGGCGATCAGCAGCACGTTGGGCACCGACGACAGCACGGTGTAGAGGTACTGGATGAGTTCGTCGACCCAGCCCCTGAAGTAGCCGGCGAGGATGCCCAGCGTCACCGCCAGCGGCAGCGTCGCCACCGTCGCGAGCGAGCCGATGACGAAGGCCGTGCGGATGCTCTTCAGCGACTGGTAGAGCACGTCGTTGCCGGTCGTGTCGGTGCCCAGTACATGGTAGGGCCCGGCGAGCATCGCCACCGGGCCGGCGAGCAGCGCGAGCACCGCCAGCGTCGCCAGCGCCACCGGCCAGGGCACGGCCGTGTCGCCGCGCCGGATGCGCTGCCAGGTGTCGCGCAACGTCGAGCCCGTGCCGCGCGCGATGGCGGCGACCAGCGCGAGACCGAGCGCGAGCGCGCCCGCAGCGCCCAGCAGCAGGCCGATGCCGATGCGACGCGCGATGTCGCCGGCCCATTGATGTTCGGGATCGTCGAGATGGCGCCCGCCGTATTGCAGCCGCGGTGCGACGCGACGCACCTCGCCGCCGACGACGACCGATTCCTTGCCGAAGGCGAGATAGGCCAGCGGCCGCGAATAACTCGATTCGCGCGCTTCGATCAGGCGCGAGAGCGCGGCGTCGAGCAGCGAGCGCGTGCGCGAATCGTAGGCCCGTGCCTCGTTGGCCAAGCCCGGCACCGGCGGCAGCAGCGGCCGGTAATGGAGGCTGTCGACGAGCGCGACCGCCAGGCACAACGCCAGCACCAGCGAAGACGCCAGCGCCGCCGGGTCGCGGAACACGCGGCCCCAGTTGGCCGCCAATTGCGGCCGGCGCAGCACCATCACGATATAGCCGGCGAGCGCCGCGGCGAGCAGCCAGGTCGAGGCGTCGGTCCACAGGAGTACGAATTTCGGCATCCCGGTCCCCGTCAGCCCAGCCGCACGCGGGGGTCGACCCAGGTGTAGACGACATCGATCAGCATGTAGGTCGCGATATAGAGCAGTGAACCGACGAACACCATCGTGCGCACGATGGCGAAGTCCTGCTTGCCGATGGCCTCGATGACATAGGCACCGAGCCCGGGCAGGCCGAAGAAGCTCTCGAACACGAGGCTGCCGAGAAAGACATACGGCAGATAGCTGCCGGCGCTGGTGACGATGGGGATCAGCGCGTTGCGCAGCACATGGCCGTAGAGCACGGCCGTCTCCGACAGGCCCTTGGCGCGCGCCGTGCGCACGTAATCCTTGCCCGTCTCCTCGAGGAACATCGCGCGGTACAGCCGCGCCTCGGTGCCCAGGCGCGACAGCAGCGAGAGCAGTATCGGCATCGCCAGGAACTGGATCGCGTCCAGCCCCGGCGCGTAGCCCGAGATCGGCGCCAGCCGCAACACGCGCGAAAACAGGAACTGGCCGACGATGATGTAGAACAGGCTCGAGATCGAGAGCATCACGACGCAGGCGACGACGCCCCAGAAATCGAGCGCGGAATTGCGGAACATCAGCAGCAGCAAGGCGAACGCGGTGCTCGCGATCACCTGCAGGATGAATAGCGGCAGCGCCATCTGCAGGCTGACCCCCATGCGCGTGGCGACTTCGTGGCCGATGTCGCCGCCGCTGGCCGAATCGGCGCGGCCGAAGCGCAGCGCGAACAGCGAGACCGAACGGTCCCAGAAGATCGTGTCGGTGATCTGTTCGCTGCCCTCGCGCGCCTGGTTGACGAACAGCGGCTTGTCGTAGCCGCGCTCGACCTTCCATTTCTGGATCGCGTCCTGGCTCACGCGCTTGCCGCCGAGGTTCAGCCGCGCCATGTCGTCGGGCGTGTTGACGGTGAAGAACAGCACGAAGGTGATCAGGTTCACGCCCAGCAGCACGAGGATGGCGTAGAACGAGCGGCGCAGCAGGTAATTCAGCATCGCATCGGGTCTCCGTCAATCCGCGGCGCCGTCGCCGGCGAGCACCTCGCCGCGCGCGTTGGTGCGCTCGCGCCGCTGCAGCGTGCGCCGCGCCGTCCACAGCAGCGCCAGCAGCGCCGCCGCGATCAGCGTCAGCGGCCACCACACCGGCCGGTTCCAGGCCGCCTGCGCGGCGACGCGGTCGGCGGTATCCAGGCGCAGGTAGCGCGCCTCGTCGCGGATCAGGATCGCCGACTTGGTGTTGTGCACCCAGCGCTGCACGGCCACCGACGAATACGGGAAGAAGCCCATCGTCCACGGCGCGTCGCGCTGGACGATCGCCACCAGTTCGTCGATCAGATGCTGCTTCTCGGGCCCGTTGTCGAGCGACTTCATGCGCTCGAACAGGCGGTCGAATTCGGGGTTCGAATAGTTCGAGGTGTTCTCGCCGTCGTATTTCGTCTTGCCGGCCGAGGTCGTCAGCAGGTAGAGGAAGTTCTCGGCGTCCGGGTAGTCGGCGTTCCAGCCGAGCCAGAACACCTGGTACTTGCCCTTGCGGACCTTGTCCTGGAACTGGTTGTTGTCGGTGGCGCGCACCTCGAGCTGGATGTCGATCTTCGCGAACTGGCGCACCACCCAGTCGATCTCGGTCTTGAACTCGGGCGTCGCGGCGGCGTAGAAATCGTAGTTCAGCACCAGCGGCTTGCCGGTGACGGCGTCGCGGCCCTCGGGATAACCGGCCTCGGCGAGCAGCCGCTTGGCGTCGGCGATCGGCCGCCGCACGGCGTGGCCGTCGACCCAGCGGTGGGTGATCGGGTCGACGCCCTCGGGCGTGCCCTCGCGCGAGCCGTAGATGCCCGGCGGCAGCGGGCTCATCGCCGCGACGCCGGCCTTCTGCGGGAAGACCTTCGAATACTCCTCCCAGTCGATCGCGATCGAGATCGCCTGGCGCAGCTTGCGATGCCGCTCCTTCGTCACCGGGTCGTCGGTGTCGCCGATCACCGGGTCGAGCATGTTGAAGGCGATGAAATAGCTGTTGACGTCGACGCTGCGGTCGAGCCGGAAACCCTTGTCGAGGTAATTGCGCCGCACCTCCTCGCTGTCCTGCATCTCGACGCGGTAGGGCATGCCGGTGTCGTTGCGGTCGAGCACCTCGTTGTCGTAATAGCCCTGGCGGAACTTGGCCTGGCGCGGCACCTTCTCGCGCTCGACGACGATCACGATGTCGTCGATGAAGGGCATGCGCTTGCCGCAATCGGCCAGCAGGCCGGCCTCGCGGTCGCCCGGCGCGCCCTCGCAGGGATAGGGCTCGCCACGGTAGTTCGGGTTGCGCGTCAGGCGGTGATACCGGTCGCGCACGTATTCGGCCATCATGTAGGGGCCGGTGCCGATGGGCCAGGTGTCGGCGCTGAGCCCGCGCTCGGCCATGCCGGGCTGGGCGTAGAAGGCGTCCTGCTCCCACGGCACCGGAGCCATGAAGGTCATCTGCATCCAGTAATCCCATTGCGGGTACTTGCCCTTGATGCGGATGCGCAGCAGGTATTTGCTCGGCGCGCTCGCGCCCGCCAGCGGCCATTGCCGGAAATCGAGGAAGGGCTTGTCGAGGCTCGATTTGTCGATGCCGGCCTGCAGCTTGGCGTCCTCGAGTTTGACCATCGCGCCGTACTCGGCCAGACCGACGACGTATTGCGCGAAGGTGCTGAAGATAGGCGTCGTGATGCGCGTCGTCGCCTGGCGCTTCAAGGCATAGACGTAATCCTCGGCCACCAGTTCGCGCGTGCCCTGGTGCTCGAAATCGAAGGGCGTGCGCCGGGCGCCGAGTTCACCCGGCCGCATGTGGTGGTAGTAGTAACGACCGGCCTCGTCCTTGGCGAACGCCGGGTGCGGCTGGTAGAGGATGCCGGGCTTGATCGGCACGTCGTAGACGCTCTCGGCGATGGCCTCGGGCGGTGCGTCGGCGGGCAGCGGCCGGCCCGCGGCATCCAGATAATGCGGCTTGACGACTGCGGCCGCCGACTTCGGCACGAGCTGGTAGGGCCGCTTCAGGTAGTCGTAGCCGTATGGCGGCTCGTAGATCGAATAGGTGAACGGGGTCTCGTTGCTCCAGTACGAGGCCGTCGAATCGAGATGCCGGGGCGAGGCTTCCTGCGTCGTCGTGTAGAGCGTGTTCGCCGCCGCGGCGCCATGCGGCCAGGGGTTGTTGTCGCAGCCCGTCGCCAGGCAGACGAAGGCGGCGACCGCAGCCAGACCGCCCGCGCGCAGGGCCCTCACGCTCCGTCCGAATGCACTGCCAGCACCGCTCGTTCCGCCCATGCGGTCTCCCGATTCCGGGCCGCTCACCGCGGGATCACCGGGCCGTGCAGCCGACAAAACGACCCGCCCCCGGTGGCCGCGGCTGTTGGCCCGGCATCGTCGAAGGCGAAGCGGCGCATTGTATAGACATATCGACCGCGGCCGCGAGACGCGTCACCAGCCGATCAGCACGTCGCGCCCCTGCACGACGAGATCGACCTTCGCGCCCACCGGCAGCGTCACCTTGGGCTGCACATGGCCGAACGGCAGACCCGTGAGCAGCGGCGTGCTGCAGACGCTGCGCAGATGCGCGATGGCCGTGCCCAGGCCGTAGCCGCGGTCCAGCGGCACCGGCTTCCAGGCGTTGAAATGGCCGAGCAGCACGGCCTTCTGGCGTTCGAGCACGCCCGCCTGGTGCAGCTGCAGCAGCATGCGCTCGACGCGGTAGGGATGCTCGTTGACGTCCTCGACGAAGAGGATCCCGCCCTTGATCGCCGGCCAATGCGGCGTGCCGAGCAGCGAGCCGAGCAGCGCCAGGTTGCCGCCCCAGAGGCGGCCGCGCGCCTGCAGGCCGTCGAAGCCGGTCTCGGTGCGAAAACCCACCGCTTCGAGCTCGCCGCCCATCGCCTCGACGAAGCAGTCGCGCGTGACCTCGTCGACACCGCCGTCCTCGTCGCGGCGGCTGAAGTCGTCGAGCGCCATCGGCCCGGCCCAGCTCGGCTGGCCGCCATGCGCGAGCAGGCCCATCTGCAGCGCCGTGAGGTCGCTGTAGCCGACCCAGCGCGTGCCGCGCTCGACGCTGCGGCCGATGCGCTTCCAGTCGATGCGGTCGAGCAGCCGCGTCAGGCCATAGCCGCCGCGCGTGGCCATCGCGATCGACGGCGCGGCGTCGGCGACGCGGTGCAGCGCCCCGAGCCGGACCTCGTCGTCGCCGCCGAAGCGCTGGCTGCGCGCGAGCGCGACTTCGTCGAGCGTGACGTCGAAGCCGAGTCCGCGCAGCCGCCTGGCTGCCAGTCGCAGCGCGGGCGGTCGGCCGACGACGCCGGCCGGCGTGTAGAGGGTCAATGAGGTCATGGGATGCAGGCTCAGGGTTCGGGTTCGGGTTCGGGTTCGGGTTCGGGAAACGGGGCGGCGCCGAGTTCGGTCGCGTCGCCGGCGGGTATGACATCGAGGACGGCTTCGGGCCCGGCGGCGGCCTCCGGCATGGCCGGCGCATCGACGCCCCCGTCGCGCTCGGCGCGCTCGGCCCGCTGCTGCGCCCGGCGTTCGGCGAAGAACCCGCGCAGCAGCTCGCCGCAGGGCTCGGCGAGGACGCCGCCGACGCGCTCGGTCTGGTGGTTCAGCCGCGGCTCGGCGAAGAGGTCGAGCACCGATCCGGCGGCGCCGGTCTTGGGGTCGGCGGCGCCGTAGACGACGCGCTTGAAGCGTGCGTGCAGCAGCGCCATCGCGCACATCGCGCAGGGTTCGAGCGTGACGTAGAGCTCGCAGTCGGGCAGGCGGTAGTTCTCGACCAGCGTCGCGGCGTGGCGCAGCGCGACGATCTCGGCATGCGCCGTCGGATCGTGCGTCGTGATCGGACGGTTGTAGCCGGTGGCGACGACCTTGCCGTCGCGCAGGATCACGGCGCCCACGGGCACCTCGCCGACGAGCCAGGCGTTGTGCGCCTGGTCCAGCGCCAGGCGCATGCCGTATTCGTCGTTCTCGGTGCTCATCGGGGCATTTTGCCCGGCCGCTATGCTCGCGGCTGGACGGAGAGCCGAATGACCCGCAAATACCTGCTCGCCCTCGACCAGGGCACCTCGAGTTCGCGCAGCATCGTCTTCGACGAGCAGGCGCGCATCGTCGCCCAGGCGCAGCGCGAGCTGCGCCAGATCTACCCGCGGCCGGGCTGGGTCGAGCACGACGCCAACGAGATCTGGCGCGACCAGCTCGCCACGGCGCAGGAGGCGCTCGCCATGGCCGGCCTGGCCGCCGGCGACATCGCCGCCATCGGCATCACCAACCAGCGCGAGACAACGGTGCTGTGGAACCGCGCCAGCGGCGAGCCGGTGCACAACGCCATCGTCTGGCAGGACCGGCGCGGCGAGCCGCTGTGCGCCGAGCTGCGCGCCCGGGGCCTGGAGCCGACGATCCGCCACAGCACCGGGCTCGTCGTCGACTCGTATTTCTCGGCCACCAAGCTGCGCTGGCTGCTCGACCACGTGCCGGGGGCGCATCTCGCGGCGGCGCAGGGCGAGCTGGCCTTCGGCACCATCGACAGCTGGCTGCTGTGGAAGCTCACCGGCGGCCGCGTCCACGCCACCGATGTCAGCAACGCCTCGCGCACGATGCTCTACGACATCCGCCATGGCGCCTGGGACCCCGAACTGCTGGCCGCGCTGCACATCCCCGACAGCGTGCTGCCGCAGGTGCGGCCGTCGAGCCACGCCTACGGCGAGACGACGCTGTTCGGCGCCGCGATCCCCGTGGCCGGCATCGCCGGCGACCAGCAGGCCGCCCTGTTCGGCCAGGCCTGCTTCGAGGCCGGGCTGGCGAAGAACACCTACGGCACCGGCTGCTTCATGCTGATGCACACCGGCAGCCAGATGCGCGAGTCGCACAGCGGCCTCATCACGACGGCGGCGGCGCAGACCTCGGCGCAGCGCCAGTACGCGATCGAGGGCAGCGTCTTCATCGGCGGCGCCGTCGTGCAATGGCTGCGCGACGGGCTGCGCACGATCCGCAGCAGCAGCGACGTCGAGGCGCTGGCCGCCAGCGTGCCCGACAGCGGTGGCGTCACCTTCGTGCCCGCCTTCACCGGCCTGGGCGCGCCCTACTGGGACGCGGCGACGCGCGGCGCCATCGTCGGCATCAGCCGCGGCACGACGGCCGCGCATATCGCGCGCGCGGCGCTCGAGAGCATCGCCTTCCAGAGCGCGGCCTTGCTGCAGGCGATGGCCGGCGATGCGGCGCCCGTGGCCGAGCTGCGCGTCGACGGCGGCGCCAGCGTCAACGATCTGCTGATGCAGTTCCAGGCCGATCTGCTCGGCATCCCGGTCGTGCGGCCGGCGGTGGTCGAGACGACGGCGCTCGGCGCGGCCTACCTCGCGGGACTGGCCGCCGGCGTCTGGAGCGATCTCGGCGCCCTCACCGCGCTGTGGCGCGAGGAGCGCCGCTTCCTGCCCACCATGCCGCGCGCGCAGGCCGCCGCGCGCATCCAGGCCTGGGAGCACGCGATCCGCCAGGCGACGGCGCGATGATCGGCATCCAGCGGCTGGCGCCGCGCCTGGGGCTCCTGTCGATCGCCATCGCGCTGGTCGCAGCGAACCCCGCGACCGCCGCGCCGCCGGCCGAGGTCGCCGTCGGCCAGACCCTGCCCGACACCGTGATGGACGGCCTCAACGGCCCCGCGCGGGCCCTGGCCTCGTACCGCGGCCACCCGCTCATCATCAATGTCTGGGCGAGCTGGTGCGGCCCCTGCCGCGCCGAGACCGCATCGCTCGAACGCCTGGCCTGGAGCGACGCCGCGCGCGGCATCGCCGTGATCGGCATCTCGACCGACGACTACCGCGATCGCGCGCTGGCCTGGCTGCGGCAGTCCAACGCGACCTACAACCACTACATCGACCATGGCCTCGTGCTCGAGAGCCTGCTCGGCGCCAAGCAACTGCCGCTGACGGTGCTCGTCGATGCCCAGGGCCGCGTGCGCGCCAAGATCACCGGCTCCAAGGACTGGGACTCGCCGCAGGCGCAGCGGCTGATCGAGACCACGTTGGGCAGCGCCCGCCGCTGAGCGGGGCGCTGCGCCGGATACCGCGTCAGCCGACGGCGCGGTCCTCGAGCCGCCAGGCCGCTTCCAGCCTGGCCCAGGCGCCCCGCAATTCGCCGGCCCAGTCGTCCTGCACCGATGCGCCGCGGCGCAAGGCCGTCTCGAAGCGCGCGGCGAGTGCCGACAACTCCAATGCGCCGACCTGCGCGCTGGACGACTTCAGCGTGTGCAGCAGTTGCTGCGCGCGCGCCGCGTCGCCCCGCGCCAGCGCGGCATCGATCTCGATCAGCTCGCCCGCCGCGGTGGCGGCGAACAGCGTCCGCAGCTCCTCGGCGAATGCGGGCCGGCCGCCCTCGGCGAGCGCGGACAGCGACGCGAGCACCCGCGGGTCGAACGCGGGGACGGCATCGCCGCCGGCCTCGCCCGGCGGCGTCGACGCGGCCGCGGCACCGGCCGGCGACGGACCGCCCCGGTGCAGATGCCGGTTCAGCGCCTCGACCAGGGCCGCCCCGGTGATCGGCTTGGTGACATAGCCATCCATGCCGGCATCGGCACAACGCTGGCGATCGTCGGCCATCGCGTTCGCCGTCAGTGCGACGATGGGGACGCGGGCACCTGTCGGCTGCGCAGCGCGGATGCGGCGCGTCGCCTCGAAACCGTCCATCACCGGCATCTGGCAATCCATCAGCACGAGGTCGAACGTTCCTTCCGCCATCGCCGCCAGCGCGCGCGCGCCGTCCTCGGCCAGCGTCACCTGCATGCCCTGGCGCTCGAGCATCGCGCGCACCACCTGCTGGTTGATCGGGTTGTCCTCGGCGACGAGGATGCGGGCGCCGCGCAGCGCTACGCCGACCGCCCCGGGTTCGGGCCGCGGCGCGGCCGCGGGCCCGGTGGCGCCATCGAAGGGCAGATCGAACCAGAAGCGGCTGCCCTCGCCGGGCCGGCTGTCGACATGGATGGTCCCGCCCATGAGTTCGACGAGGTTCTTGCAGATCACGAGGCCCAGGCCGCTGCCGCCGAACTTGCGCGTCGTCGATGCATCCGCCTGCGTGAAGCGCTGGAACAACTGCGGCAGCACCTCGGCCGCGATGCCCACGCCGGTGTCGCGCACCTGCACGCGCAACCAGCGCCGCGCATCGCCGGCCGGGCCGTCGATGGCCCGGCAACTGAGCGCGATACGGCCCTGGTCGGTGAACTTGATCGCGTTGCCCAGCAGGTTGGTCACGACCTGCCGGAAGCGCAGCGGATCGCCGCGCACCGGCGGCGCCGCCTGGGCATCGAATTGCGTCACGAGGGCCGTTCCCCGCGCCGCCGCCAGTCCCCGGTAGACCTCGACGATGTCGCCCAGCAGCCGCACGGGCTCGAAGTCGATGTGCTCGATCTCGACCTTGCCTTCCTCGATCTTGGCCAGATCCAGGATGTCGCCCAGCAGGTCGTGCA
>JAGWTU010000058.1 GCA_028868825.1 Burkholderiales bacterium
TGACGCTAAGTTATTGATTTTATTGGTCGGGGCGATAGGATTCGAACCTACGACCCTCTGGTCCCAAACCAGATGCGCTACCAGACTGCGCTACGCCCCGAACCCGCCATTGTACGGGTCGGGCCGCTGCCGCCTCAGGCAGGTGCCGGCAACTGCAGCTGCCGCGCGACCGCCAGGCATTGGCGGATATGTTGCTCGCAGACATAGCGCAACGCGGTGTAGGTCAGCAGCGCCGACACCGCCTGACCCGCCACCGGGACGAACTTGGCGGCCTGCTGCGCCGTCAGGCGCACGCCGACCAGGCGCAGCACGCGCATCAGCAGCTCATGCGTCACGACCTTGCCGACGAGCATGCCGCCGCCGGCGCTGATGGCCTTGTAGACGACGACGCGGCGATCCGGCGCCAGGCGTTCGATCTGCTCCACGGTAAGGCCGAATTCGCGGCTGATCTCGGGCAACAGCTGCATCAGCAGCCCGAGGTCGGTGGCCCAGTCGAGCCCCGGCAACGGCACCGCGGCGACGCCGGCGGCGAACAGCGCCCGTGACCTCACGCGGCGCCGGCAGCGCGCGGCCACGGCCTGGAGGTCGTCGGCCTTGGATGGAGCATCGAGAATTTCGATCGTGGCGGCAGTCACTGCGCGGTCCTCCTGGGCACGGCACCTCAACGTGGGGCGCTTGGGGCGGTTGACAAGACCGGCCAGCGGATCCGCTCGATCGAGGGCCGGTCGGGCTCACCTACGATAGCGCGATGCCGAACCGCACGCCCCCAGCCATCGATCCGGCGGCGCCGGGCTCCGCGGTCGTCGCCGCCTGCCTGGCCGCGACCTGGTTCATCTGGGGTTCGACCTACCTGGCGATCAAATGGGCGCTGACGAGCCTGCCGCCGCTGTTCCAGATGGGCACCCGGTTCATCGCCGCCGGCCTGCTCGTCGGCGCCTGGGCGCGCTGGCGCGGCGCGCCGGGGCCGTCGCGGCGCGAGTGGGTCAATGCCGCCTGGCTCGGCGCGCTGATGCTTGGCGGCGGCTACGGCGGCACGGCGCTGGCCGAGGTCACGGTCGGGTCGGGGCTGGTGGTCGCCTTCATCGCCGTCACGCCGGCGCTGGTGGCCATCGCGCAATGGCCCTACGGCGTACGCCCGACCGCGCTCGAGAGCGCCGGCATCACGCTCGGCCTCGCCGGCGTGCTGCTGCTGGTGCGTGGCCAGGGTTTCGCGGCCTCGCCCGCGGGGCTCGCCGCGATGGTGCTGGCCTGCACGACCTGGGCGCTGGGCAGCGTGTGGTCGCTGCGCGGCTTGCCGGGCGGGCGCGACCTCGCGCTGGCCCCCGGCGCGGCCGGCTATTCGAGCCAGATGCTGATCGGCGGCGCGATGCTGCTGGCGGCGTCGGTGGCCGCCGGCGAACAGCCGCGTTGGCCGCCCGACTCGCGCGCCCTCGCCTGCTGGGCCTACCTCGTCGTCGCGGGATCGCTGCTGGGCTTCCTCGCCTACATGGAGCTGCTGCGCCGCACGAGCATGATGCTGGCGTCGAGCTATACGTTCGTGAACCCGGTGATCGCACTGCTGCTGGGCGTGGGGCTCGGCGGCGAACGGGTGAGCCAGCTCGAATGGTCGGCTGCCGGCGTCGTGCTCGTGGGCGTCGTGATGCTGCTGCTCGGTCGCCGGCGCTGAGACCGTCGCCTCCGCCGCCGGCGGCCGGGCACGCGCGCGGCGTCACCGAGTTACGATCGCCCGAGGACCGAGAACGCCGCATGACCCAGATCGCCTACGACTACGACCGACCCGACGCCGAGGGCCGCACCTGCACCGCCCGCGCCTGGGCCCAGGTGCCAGCGGCTCTCAGCCGCGACGAGCGCGACGCCGCGATGGCGCGAGCCGCCGCTCTGCTCAAATCCGAGGGCGCCGTGCTCGTCGCGCATTACTACGTCGACGGCGACATCCAGGACCTGGCGCTGGCCAGCGGCGGCATCGTCGCCGATTCGCTCGAGATGGCGCGCTTCGGCCGCGATCACCCGGCGCAGACGCTGGTCGTCGCCGGCGTGCGCTTCATGGGCGAGACGGCGAAGATCCTCAGCCCGCACAAGCGCGTGCTGATGCCCGACCTCGAGGCCACCTGCTCGCTCGACCTCGGCTGCCCGCCGGCCGATTTCGCCGCCTTCTGCGACGCCCACCCCGGGCATCAGGTCGTCGTCTACGCCAACACCAGCGCGGCGGTGAAGGCGCGCGCCGACTGGATGGTGACGAGTTCCTGCGCGCTGGCCATCGTCGCCCACCTGAAGGCCCAGGGCCAGCCCGTGCTCTGGGCGCCGGACCGCCATCTCGGCCGCTACATCCAGGAGCAGACCGGCGCCGAGATGCTGCTGTGGGACGGCGCCTGCATCGTCCACGACGAGTTCAAGGGGCTCGAGCTCGAACTGCTCAAGCGCGAGCACCCCGGCGCGCTGATCCTCGTCCACCCGGAGTCGCCACGCAGCGTGGTCGAGCAGGCCGACGTCGTCGGCAGCACCTCGCAACTGCTCGACGCCGTCGTGCGCGGCAGCGCGCCGGCCTACATCGTCGCCACCGACAACGGCATCCTGCACCGCATGCGCCAGCTCGCACCGGGCAAGACGCTGATCGAGGCGCCGACCGCTGGCACGAGCGCCACGTGCAAGAGCTGCGCGCACTGCCCGTGGATGGCGATGAACGCGCTGCAGGGCGTCGTCGCCTGCCTCGAGCACGGCCGCGGCGAGATCCACGTCGACGAACCCGTGCGCAGCCAGGCCCTGGGCTGCATCGAGCGCATGCTCGATTTCGTGCGCCGCCATCCCGATAGCCTGGCGCGTGCGCCGCGGGGTTTCGTGCCCCAGGTTGGTGCCGCGTAAGAAAATGTTCCATGGCGCGGCCGGGCGTGCGACGATCACGTTTGATTTCACCCCCGTCGCGGCCGATATCCCCGACGTACCCCACGGTTGGGGTGAAGGACCCGCCATGCCCGCCACCCTGCCCGCAGTCGTCAGCACCGATTTCAGCTCGGTGCGCAATCACAACGAGCGCGCCGTCTACGAACTGGTGCAGCAGCTCTCCGAACGCTACCCGGGCATCTCCCACAACCCCGAGTTGCTGGCCGACGTCGCCTGCGTGGCGCTGAACCGCCTGCCGCCGCGCTACATCCGCCACGAGGTCGATTTCGTCTTCTACCTCAGCGAGCGCGAGCGCAGCGAGAACGAGCGCCACCTGTTCGACGCCGTCGACTACGCCTTCGGCTTCGTGCAGGCGCGCACGGCGATGAGGGCCCGTGCCTGAAGAACCCGCCGCCCCCGCGCAGCCGCTTGGCCCCGAGCAGCCGGCGCTGGCGCGGCTGCTCGCCGACCCCGGCGTCGACAGCGCCGAGCTCGTCGCCGCGGCCTGGGAGCTGTGCTACCTCGACGCCGTCGCGGCACGCGAGATCGGCCGTGCGCTGATCGAGCGCGGCGGCACGGCCGCGGCCGACGGCTGGTTCCATGTCGCACTCGGCGAAGTCCGCTTCGGTGACGCCGTGATCGCCGCCGATGCCGTGCGGCGCGCGCGCCAGTGCTATCGCGAAGCCGGCAACGCCCGCGGCGTCGCGCTGTGCGACGAGATCCGCGCCATCGAACTGCGCCGCGCCGGCGACCTCGCCGGATCGGCGGCGCTGCAGGCGACGCTGGACGCGCAGCAGGGGGCCGACCGCGACCCGATGCATGCGTTCATCGCGCACAACTCGCGCGCCATCACCTGCAAGCACCTCGGCCAGAGCGATGGCGCGCTCGAGCATTTCTACGCCGCCAGCGATGCCGCGCTGCGCCTCGGCTGGGCCGGTCCGCGCATCACCGCCTGGTGCAATCTGGGCGGCTACCACCAGACGCTGTTCAACCTCGACGACGCGCGGCGCCTGAGCGAGGAGGCGCTGGCCGCCGCCAGGCATGCCGGCGCGCGCCAGGCCGTGGGCGTCTCGGCGAAGAACCTGATCATCGTCTACTACGCCGCGGGCGAGTTCGCGCAGGCGCGGGCGATGGCCGAGTTCATGCTGAGCCACCCCGACGAACTGCTGCCGGGCGAGCTGCAGCGCTCGGCGCTGCAGCTGGCGATGGGCCATCTGGCGGTGGGCGAGATCGACGCTGCGATGAGCCGCCTCGAAGGCGGCGCCATCAAGGAGCTCGGCCAGAGCGACGGCCAGACGCAATGGACCTGGCTGACCGCGCGCTGCCTGCTGGCGCGCGACGAGCCGCAGGCCGCACGGCGCATTGCCGAGACGACGCTGGCCGCGCGCCAGCACAACGGCCTCGGCGACGAACCCTACGACCTGATGCAGCTCTACAGCGTGCTCGCCGACGCCTGCGAGGCCGGCGGCGACGCCGCAGCGGCGCTGCGCCACATGCGCGGGATGCACGCCGTCTACGAGAAGCTGGTCGGACGCAGCGCGCGCGCCCGCTTCATCGCCATCCAGGTCAGCCACCACCTGGCCGAGGTGCAGCGCGAACGCGACCTCGCGCTCGATTCGCGCCGCTCGGCCGAGGACGACCGCATGCGGCTCGTGCAGCTCAACCGCGCGCTGCAATCGCAGATCGCCGAGACCGAGATGCTGCACGCCAAGCTGCGCGAGCAGGCGCTGCGCGACCCGCTGACCGGCCTGCACAACCGGCGCTACCTGTTCGAGATCGGCCCCGGGATGATCGAGCTGGCGCGGCGCCAGAACGGCCAGCTCTGCGTCGTGCTGATGGACCTCGACCATTTCAAGCTGCTCAACGACACCTACGGCCACCAGGCCGGCGACCAGGTGCTGCAGCGCTTCTCGGGCCTGCTGACGCAGATCCTGCGGCGCAGCGACGTCGTCTGCCGCCATGGCGGCGAGGAGTTCGTCGCCGTGATGCCCGACATCGACGGCGACGGCGCGCAGCAGGTCATCAACCGCCTGCTCGAGTCGTTCCACGATCTGCAGCTCGAGATCGGCCGCCGGCGCCTGCCGCGCGGCGCGTTCTCGGCCGGCATCGCGCAGTTCCCGCGCCACGGCAACACGCTCGAGCAGTTGCTGATGCGCGCCGACCGTGGCCTCTACGCGGCCAAGAACCATGGCCGGGCGCGCGTCGAGATGGCGCCGCGCACCGGCTTCGGCACCCTCACCTGAGGCGCGCCGACCTCATTTGCTGCGCGCCGGCCGCGTCAGCACGGTCGGGAAGCTCACCGGCAGCGTGTCGGGGAAATCGCGGCTGTAGTGCAGGCCGCGGCTCTCGTGACGGCGCAGCGCCGAGCGCACGATCAGCTCGGCGCAGCAGACGAGGTTGCGCAGCTCGAGCAGGTCGCGGTTGACGCGGAAATTGGCGTAGTACTCGTCGATCTCGCTGCGCAGCAGCTTGATGCGGTGCAGCGCGCGCTCGAGCCGCTTGGTCGTGCGCACGATGCCGACGTAGTTCCACATCAGCAGCCGCAGCTCGTCCCAGTTGTGCGCGATGACGACCTGCTCGTCGGCATCCTCGACCTGGCTCTCGTCCCAGATCGGCAGCCGCGGCGCCTCGCCCGCGCCTTGCGCCACGATGCGCTCGGCGCAGGTGCGGCCGAGGACGACGCATTCGAGCAGCGAATTGCTCGCCAGCCGGTTCGCGCCGTGCAGCCCGGTGTAGGTCGTCTCGCCGACGGCGTAGAGCCCTGGCAGGTCGGTACGGCCCTCGAGGTCGGTGACGACGCCGCCGCAGGTGTAATGCGCCGCCGGCACGACCGGAATCGGCTGCCGCGCGATGTCGATGCCCAGCGCCAGGCAGCGCGCGTGGATGGTCGGGAAATGCGACTTCAGGAATTCCTCGCCGAGGTGGCGCGCGTCGAGCCAGACATGGTCCAGGCCATGCTTCTTCATCTCGAAGTCGATGGCGCGGGCGACGATGTCGCGCGGCGCCAGCTCCAGCCGCGGGTCGTGCGCGGCCATGAAGCGCGCGCCGCCGGGGTCACCGGGCCCGGTGCTGGGCAGCGTCAGATGGCCGCCCTCGCCGCGCAGCGCCTCGGTGATGAGGAAGCTGCGCTCGAGCGGGTGATACAGGCAGGTCGGGTGGAACTGGATGAACTCCATGTTGCCGACCCGGCAGCCGGCGCGCCAGGCCATGGCGATGCCGTCGCCGGTGGCCGTTTCGGGATTCGTCGTGTAGCGGTAGACCTTGCCGGCGCCGCCGGTGGCTAGCACGACGGCGGTCGCCGCCAGCGTCTGCACGCGGCCGCTGTCGATGTCCAGCGCGTAGATGCCGTAGCAGCGCGGCGCCTCCTGGCGCTTGAGATGGCGCGAGGTCACGAGGTCGACCGCCATCCAGCGCTGGCGCAGGCTGATGTTGGGATGCGCCAGCGCACGCGCCAGCAGCGCCTCGTGGATCGCGCGCCCGGTGGCGTCGGCGGCGTGCGCGATGCGGCGCACCGCATGGCCGCCCTCGCGCGTCAGGTGCAGGCCCAGCGGGCCGGCCGGGTCGGGCGAGAACGGCACGCCGCAATCGACCAGCCACTGGATGGCGCGCTGGCTGTTCTCGGCGATGAAGCGCGCCGTGTGCTCGTCGACGATGCCGGCGCCGGCCTCCTGGGTGTCGCGCACATGCGACGCGATGCTGTCATCCTCGCCGAGCACGCCGACAATGCCGCCCTGGGCCCAGGCGGTAGCGCTTTCGTCGAGTTCGCGCTTGGCCAGCACGATGACCGGGACCTGATCGGCCAGTTGCAGCGCCACCGCGAGGCCGCCGAGCCCGGCGCCGACGACGACGACGGGCGCTGGCGCGAGGTTGAGCTGCTGATTCATGTCAAGGGGGGTGGATTCGTGCGGCGTTCGAGGCATTCTAAGGACAGCGCTCCCGGGGCATCTGGCCCGGGACCCCGCGGCGCGCCTATCATCGAACCATGACCGGCCCTCGCGACGACAGCTCCAGGAACGAAGCGCAGCGCGCGGGTGCGCGCGAGGATCTGCTCGCGCCGCGCACGCAGATCGTCACCGACCGCGACGATTACCTCGGCCAGGACAGCCGCGACATCGGCCGCCGCATCGCCGACGACCAGGTCGAGCTCTTCGTCAGCACCGACGTGGCGCAGGCGCTGCAGGCCGAGTTCACGCGCCAGCAGCCCGAATTCGTCGCCCTGCACGATGTCGGATCGAGCGCGTCGCTGCGCCTGCTGACGAGCCTGGCCGGGCCCGCCGGGGCGCGCGTGCAGCGCCTGTCGATCCGGCGCCAGGGCCACGGCGTCGCGCTCGCGGTGCTGCAGTTCGTCGAGGCGCCGCTGGCCGACGGCACGCCGGTGCGCGTCTACTCGACCGAAACCGACGCCGAGGGCCCGGCGCGCAATCAGATCGCCAAGGTGCTGCTGGCGCACAGCCGGCTCGGCGTGCTGCTCGTCGGCCCCGTCGTGCCACATGCGCTGACGGCACAGCTCGCGCCCCTGCGCGACGCGCTGCAGCGCGCTTCCTGGCCGAACCGCGACCTGCTGATGGTGCCGCTGGGATCGGGCACGGCGCTGGCCGCGCAGGCGACCCAGCTCGCCGGCCAGAGCGGCGTCGCGGTCCATGTCACGCCCCACGCGTCGCGGCCGCGCCAGGTCTGGACCTTCATCGGCGGCGCCTGGAACCGGCTGCACGGCGGCACGCGCGGCGAGCGCGCGCTGTCGACCGACATCGCCCAGGTCGTCGCGCCGCGACGCGTCCCCAATACCGAGGCCGAGACGCAGCCGATGGAGCTCGATGCGGCCGCGGCGGCGGCCGCGGCGCCGTCGGTGATGGCCGCCGCCACCCTGCCGGCGGCCGCCATGGCGCCGCCGCCACCCAAGCCGCGCCCGGCCCTGGCGCCGCAGCCGATGCCGCGCCCTGGCGGCCGTACCGACTGGCAGGACTATGTCGACCGCTGCGCGGCGATCAAGGGCGCGCTGAGCTGCTGCGTCTTCGACATGCACACGGTGAAGCCGCTGGCGCACGCCGGTGGCCTGCCCGCCGCCGATCGGCTGGCCCAGCAGGGTGCACTCCTGCTGACGACGATGAACGACGCCGCGCGCTCGCTGGGCATGGGCGCTTCGCAGGCCGAGGCCGCCATCACCGTCGCCGGCCACCACCTGCTGCTGCGCCCGGTGCCGGGTCACCCCGGCATCGTCGTCCACCTCGTGCTCTCGGCGACCACCGGCAACGTCACGCTGGCGCGCATGCAGCTCGAACGCGTCGAACCGCCGCAATAGGGCCGCGCGCCCTCAGTGAACAACCCGGGTGAACGAGAACTCGCCGTTCTCGACGTCCACGGGGATCACGTCCTTCGGCCCGAACTTGCCCTGCAGGATCAGCTTGCTCACCGGGTTCTCGATGCGCTGCTGGATCGCCCGCTTCAGCAGCCGCGCACCGAAGGCCGGGTCGAAACCGACCTTGGCCAGTTCGGCCAGCGCCGCCGGCGAGACCTCGAGCCGCATCTCCAGCTTCTCCAGCCGCGACGCGAGCAGCTTGAGCTGGATGCGCGCGATGCTCTCGATGTTCTTCGCATCGAGCGCGTGGAACACCACCGCCTCGTCGATGCGGTTCAGGAACTCGGGCCTGAAATGCGCCTTGACCTCGGTCCAGACCGCCTCGCGGATGTTCTCGCTCGGCTGGCCGGCCATCTGCATGATCATGTGCGAGCCCAGGTTGCTCGTCATCACGATGACGGTGTTCTTGAAGTCGACCGTGCGCCCCTGGCCATCGGTCAGGCGACCATCGTCGAGCACCTGCAGCAGCACGTTGAAGACGTCCGGGTGCGCCTTCTCGACCTCGTCGAGCAGGACGACGCTGTAGGGCTTGCGCCGCACCGCCTCGGTCAGCGCCCCGCCCTCGTCGTAGCCGACATAGCCCGGCGGCGCGCCGATGAGGCGGCTCACCGAATGCTTCTCCATGAATTCGCTCATGTCGACGCGGATCATGTGGTCCTCGCTGTCGAACAGGAAGCCCGCCAGCGCCTTGCACAGCTCGGTCTTGCCGACGCCGGTGGGGCCGAGGAAGAGGAAGCTGCCGAGCGGCCGGTTCGGGTCCGACAGGCCGGCGCGTGAACGGCGGATCGCGTCGGCGACGACGTTGATCGCCTCGTCCTGGCCGACGACGCGCTCGTGGAGCTTGTCCTCCATCTTCAGCAGCTTGTCGCGCTCGCCCTGCATCAGCTTGGACACCGGGATGCCGGTGGCGCGCGAGACGACCTCGGCGATCTCCTCGGCGCCGACCATCGTGCGCAGCAGCTGCGGGCGGCCGCTGGCGCCCTTGCCGGTCTCGGCGGCCTGCGCTTCCTTGAGGCGCGTTTCGAGTTCGGGCAGGCGCCCGTACTGCAGCTCGGCGACCTTGTTGAAGTCGCCCTTGCGCTTGAGCTCGTCGATCTGGAAGCGGATGCGGTCGATCTCTTCCTTGACCTGGGCCGAGCCCTGGGCCGCGGCCTTCTCGCTCTTCCAGATCTCCTCGAGATCGTTGTATTCGCGCTGCAGCTTGAGCAGTTCGTCCTCGATCAGGCCGAGGCGGCGGATCGAGCCCTCGTCGTGCTCCTTCTTCATCGCCTCGCGCTCGATCTTGAGCTGGATCATGCGACGGTCGAGCTTGTCCATCGCCTCGGGCTTGGAGTCGATCTCGATCTTGACCTTGGCCGCCGCCTCGTCGATGAGGTCGATCGCCTTGTCGGGGAGGAAGCGGTCGGTGATGTAGCGGTGGCTGAGCTCGGCCGCGGCGACGATCGCCGGGTCGGTGATCTCGACGCCGTGGTGGACCTCGTACTTCTCCTGCAGCCCGCGCAGGATGGCCACCGTCGCCTCGACGCTGGGCTCGTCGACGAGCACCTTCTGGAAGCGGCGCTCGAGCGCGGCGTCCTTCTCGACGTACTTGCGGTATTCGTCGAGCGTCGTCGCGCCAATGCAATGCAGCTCGCCGCGCGCCAGCGCCGGCTTGAGCATGTTGCCGGCGTCGATCGCGCCCTCGGCCTTGCCGGCGCCGACCATGGTGTGCAACTCGTCGATGAACAGGATGATGCGGCCCTCGTCGGCAGCGACCTCCTTGAGCACGGCCTTGAGCCGCTCCTCGAATTCGCCGCGGTATTTCGCGCCGGCCAGCAGCCCGGCCATGTCGAGCACGAGGACGCGCTTGTCCTTCAGGCTGTCGGGCACCTCGCCGTTGACGATGCGCTGCGCCAGACCCTCGACGATCGCCGTCTTGCCGACGCCGGGCTCGCCGATCAGTACCGGGTTGTTCTTGCTGCGCCGCTGCAGCACCTGGATGGCGCGGCGGATCTCGTCGTCGCGGCCGATCACCGGGTCGAGCTTGCCCTGGCGCGCGCGCTCGGTGAGGTCGAGCGTGTATTTCTTCAGCGCCTCGCGCTGGCCCTCGGCATCGGCCGAGTCGACCTTCTGGCCGCCGCGCACGGCGGTGATCGCGGCCTCGAGCGACTTGCGCGTCAGCCCATGGCCGCGCACGATGCCGCCGAGGTCGGATTTCGATTCGGCCAGCGCGAGCAGGAACATCTCGCTGGCGATGAACTGGTCGCCGCGCTGCGTCGCCTCCTTGTCGGCCTGTTGCAGCAGCTGCAGCAGGTCGCGGCCGGGCTGCACCGGCATGCCGCCGCCCTGCACCTGGGGCAGGTTGCGGATCGCCGTTTCCATCACGGCGGCCAGCGCTGCCGCGTTGGCGCCGGCGCGGTCGAGCAGCGCCTTCGGTCCGTCGGGCTGCTGCAGCATCGCCGCCAGCAGGTGCGCCGGTTCGATGTACGGGTTCTCGCGGGCGACTGCGGCGCTCTGCGCGTCGGCCAGGGCCTGCTGGAATGCGGTGGTGAGTTTGTCGGCTCGCACGTTGGTTTCCTTCTTCCGGTTGCGAACGACATGGGGCGCCGGGGCGCGTTTTTCAAGCGCCGCGGCGGCGGCAACTGATGCGCATCAAGCCGCCCGGCGCTCAGCCGACCGGCGCGGCCTCGAGCTGCGCCGCCAGCGCCGCGCGCTGGACCTTGCCCAGCGCCGTGCGCGGCAGTGCGGCGACGACGACGATGCGCCGCGGCAGCTTGAAGCGCGCCAGCCGCGATTCGAGCATCGCGCGCAGCCCCACCAGGTCGATGGCGGCGTCGCCGCGCGCGACCAGCGCCAGCACCGGCACCTCGCCCCATTTCGGGTCCGGTTCAGCGACGACGGCGCATTCGGCGACGCCGGGCCAGGCGTCGACGAGCAGCTCGATCTCGGCCGGGTGGATGTTCTCGCCGCCCGAGATGATGAGCTCACGCGAGCGGCCGACGACCTCGACATAGCCGGCGGCGTCGACGCGCGCGAGGTCGCCGCTGTGGAACCAGCCGTCCGCGTCGAAACCCGGCTCGGCGCTGCGGTGGTAGCCGCGCATCAGCTGCGGCGCGCGCAGCCAGATCTCGCCGTCGGCGCCGAGCTGCATCTCGACGCCGCGCGCCGGCCGGCCGGCGCTGCCCGGGTGCGCCAGCGCCTCCTCGGGGCGCAGCACGATCGACACCGGCCCGGTCTCGGTCGCGCCATAGACCTGCGCCACCGGCACGCCGCGGGCGTGGAAGGCGTCGATGAGAGCGCGCGGCACGATCTGCGAGCCGCTGTTGACGAAGGCCAGCGACGACAGGTCGGCATCGGCCCAGCGCGGATGCTCGACGAGCGCGCGCATCACGGCCGGGACGAGCAGGCTCGTCGTCGGCCGCCAGGCGGCGACTTCGTCGAACCAGGCCGCGGGGTCGAAGCGCGGGTGCAGCCGCAGCGAGCCGCCTGCCGCCAGCACCGGCAGCGTCTGGATGCACAGGCCGCCGACATGGAACAGCGGCAGCACGGTCAGCACGCGCGTCGCGGCGTCGAAATCCTGGGCCTCGATCGCCGCGGCGCAGTTGGCCTCCATGCCCGCCGCGGTATGCAGCGCGCCCTTGGGTTGGCCGCCGGTGCCCGAGGTGTAGACGAGCAGCAGGTCGCCCGCCTCGATGCCGGCGGCCGGCCCGGGTCGGAGTTCGGCCTGCGCCGCGACCTGGGCGCCGAGCGCGGCCATCGCGTCGTCGACGAGCAGGTGGCCGGCACCGGCATGGCCGACCAGCCGTGCCAGCTCACTGGCCGCCAGCCTCCAGTTCAGCGGCAGCAGCACGGCGCCGAGGCGCCGGCAGGCGACCAGCGTCGCGATCATCTCAAGGCTGTTGAGGCCGAGCCAGGCGACGATGGCGCCGCCGACGACGCCCTCGCGCTTGAGACCTTGCAAGGCGGCGTCGGCTGCATCCTCGGTGACGAGGTGGTCGAACACTATTCGATCGCCTCGTCGCGCTCGCCCGCCTCGTACAGGCATTCGCGGCCGAGCCGGTCGACGCACAGCTCGGCCGTCCACGGCAGCATCAGGCTGCCGCAGCGGCTGTCGCGGTACAGGCGCTCGAGCGGCAGGCTCTTCAGCAGGCTCTGGCCGCCGCAGGTGCGGATCGCCAGCGCCGCGAGCGCCTGGGCGTTCTCCATGATCGTGTAATGCGCGGCGTAGATGCGCATGCGCGTGTCCTTGTCGGGGTCGACCGCGGCGTCGCGCGCGTTCTGCAGGAACAGCGCGCGCGTCTGCTCGAGCTTGATGCGCATCTCGGCCACCGCGACCTGCTTGGTCGGGTACATGCGGCGCAGCACCTTGGGCATGCCCGGGACCTCGGCGCGCAGGTAGGCGACGGTGAAGTCGTAGGCGGCCTGGGCGATGCCCATATAGGTCGGCGAAAGCGTCGCGAACATATGCGGGAAGCGCAGCGCCGCCTGCCAGTACAGGCCCTCGGGCATCAGGCGCTCGGACGAGGGCACGTAGACATCGTCGAAGACCAGCGTGCGGCTGACCGTGCCGCGCATCCCGAGCGGGTCCCAGTCGCCGGTGACCGTGACACCGGGTGCGTCGGCCGGCACCGCGAGGTACAGCGAATCGCGCTGCGTCGCGCCCGGCCGGTCGACCGTGCACAGGACGCCGTAGTAATCGGCGGCGCCGGCGAGCGAGGCGAAGATCTTGCGCCCGGTGACGCGGTAGCCGCCGTCGACCGGATGCGCCAGCGTGCCCCAGGGCGCCTTGCCCGCGGCCGCCGCGCCGCCCTCGCTGAAAGGCTGCGAATAGACCTTGCCCTGGCGCGCGATGCGCTCGAAATGGACGGCGCGGTTCGCGGCGTGGTCGGCGCGCTGCTCGGGCGTCATCTCGAGCGCGTCGGCGATAACGCCGGCCCACATCGTCGAGCAGACATGCATGTTGTAGGACAGCGCCGTGGCGCCGCAATGGCGCCCGATCTCGGCCGCGACCATCACGTAGGTCGCGAAATCGGCGCCCAGGCCGCCGTGCTCACGCGGCACGCAGATCTTCAGCAGGCCGGCCTCGCGCAGGTCGTCGTAGTTCTCGAACGGGAAGCTGGCCTCGCGGTCGTAGCGCTCGGCGCGCGGCGCGAAGCGTTCGCGGCCGAGCGTGGCGGCGATCTCGGTCAGCTCGCGCTGGAGCGGGGTCAGCGACTGGACATTGCCGGCGATGTGCATCGACGGTCTCCTCAGGATGGCGGGAAATGGCGTTGCAGGAAGCCGAGCACTTCGGCGTCGAAGGCCGCTGGCGCTTCGACATTCGCGATATGGCCGGCGTTCGCGACGCAGCGATAGTCGGCGCCGGCGATGCGCGCGGCCATGCGCTGCATCAATTCGGGCGGTGCCGTGCGGTCGTGTTCGGCGGCGAGCAGCAGCGTCGGCACGCGGACGGCGGCGAGCGCAGCACGGCGATCGAAGCCGGCGATGGCGCGCAAAGCGCTGCGGTAGGTGGCCTCGGGAACGCGCGCCATCACGTCGCGCGCACGCGCCAGCAGCTCGGGCGGCGCCGCCGGCGAGACGAGGTCGGGCACGAGTTGCGCCGCCAGCGCTTCCATGCCGAGACCGGCTTCGAGCGGCGCCAGACGGGCGGCGACGAAGCGCGCCTGCCAGTCGCCGTCGCTGCTGCCGAAGGCCGCCGAGGTGCAGGCCAGCACGAGCCCCTGCACGAGCTCGGGCCGGCGCGCGACCAGTTCCTGCGCCACCATGCCGCCCATGCTGTGGCCGAGCAGCACGGTGCGCTGCGCGGCGGTTTCGGCGATGAGCGCGATCGTTGCCTCGACGAAACCGTCCAGCGTCGCTGGGCCGCAATCGACCGAATCGCCATAGCCCGGCAGGTCGACCGCGATGGCCCGATACCCAGCCGCGGCGAGCGCCACCGGCGTACCGCCCCAGATACCGCGCCCGCCGCCGATGCCGTGCAGCAGCAGCACCGCAGTGGCGCCCTGCCCGGCCTCGTGGCGCGCCAGCGGCTTCACCTTCATCCCACCAGCCGCCCGCGGTCGACGACGAGTTCGCCGTCGAGCTCGACGCTGCAACCGCGCAGCGGGAGGTCGAAATGCCCCAGCGTGTGGCGGCCCGCGACCTCGTTGGCGCCGGTGCTGTAGAGAAAATTGCCGGCGTAGGCGCGCAGCTCGGTGCCGTTGAAATCGGCCTTGTCGTAGAAGTTCATCGCATCCCAGCGCGCGCCGCGGTTCAGGCCCCAGCCGAGATGCGAGACGGCGTAGGCATCGGCGTCGCCCCAGGCCTCGAAATAGCCGCGCATCAGCTCGGCCTCGACGCCGCCCTCGACGCGCACGGCGCGGTCGCGCTCGATCTGGATGCGCACCGGGTCGGCGAGGTAGCGCTTGAACGTCAGGTTGACATCGCCGCGGTCGAGCACGAGCGTGCCGTCGACGGTGCCGGCGGCCGGAAACGCGAGCACGAGCCCGCCCGGCCAATGGCTCAGCGTTCCGGGCTTGCTGGTGTAACCCCAGACGCCGCCGACGCGCGCGCCGGCCAGGTTCACGCGCAGGTCGGTGCCGGCGTCCGAAGTCACGTGCATAGTCCGCGCGGCCTTGAGCCGGCGCATCGCGTCGCGCACCGGCGCCTCGTCACCGGCGCGCGGCAGGCAGCGTTCGAGGATCTCGGGATGCTCGTGGCTGATCGCCAGCACGCGCGCACCGCCGCCGAGGATCTGCGGCAGCTCGACGGCATGCTGCAGCCCCTCGACCGTGCAGTCGGCGACGAAGACGCTGGCTGCGAGTGCGCGCACGACCGGATCGAGCCGGCCGATCGCCGCCGAGGCGCCGGTCGATCGCACCGGCACCGGCGCCGCCAGCGGCGCCATCGGCAGCACGAGGTGGAAAGGCCGCGCGCCGATGCGCAGCAGCGCCAGCTCGGCCAGCTGCGGCAGCTCGGGCCGCGTCTGCGTCTCCGAGAGCACGGCGCAGGCATCGCCGGGGCCGACGCCGCACAGGCGGAAGACCTCGACGAACATCTCGATCCATTTCGCTTCGAGTCGCGGCATCACAGCACTTCTCCGATCAGCCGGTAATGCCCGGCATGGAAGACCAGCGGCGCCAGCGTCGATTCGCTGCAGGCCAGCACCTCGCCGATGAACAGGTGGTGGTCGCCGGCCTCCTGGTGCGAGCGCGTCTCGCATTCGAACACCGCGGCGCAGCCGGCGAGCAGCGGCGCGCCATGCTCGCCCAGCGCCCACAGCCCCTCGGCGAACTTGTCGGCCACCGGCGACGCGAAGCGCCGCGAATGCTCGACCTGCGACTCCGAAAGCACGTTGACGGCGAAGCGCCGCGCCGCCTTGAACGCCGCCAGGCTCGGGCTGACCGAGCGCAGCGACCACAGCACCAGCGGCGGATCGAGCGACAGCGAGCTGAAGGAATTGCAGGTCAGTCCGACCGAGGCGCCGCCCGCGTCGACGCAGGTGACGATGGCGACGCCCGTCGTGTAGCGGCCGAGGGCGCGGCGCAGCGCGATCGAATCCATCAGCGGGGGCAACTCATGCGTTGCCCGCCGCGATGCCCCAGCGCGCCAGCGCCGCATCGTCGGCGACGCGCGCATCGACCCAGCGCGAGCCCTCGGGCGTCGTCTCCTTCTTCCAGAACGGCGCCTGCGTCTTCAGGTAGTCGATGAGGAATTCGCAGGCCTGGAAGGCCATCGCGCGATGCGCCGAGGTCACGGCGACGAGGACGATCTGGTCGCCGACGGCCAGCGGCCCGACGCGATGGACGACGCGCGCGGCGCGGATGTCGAAGCGGCGCATCGCCTCGTCGATCATCGCCTCGATCGCCGACTCGGTCATGCCCGGGTAATGCTCGAGTTCGAGCGCCGTCACCGCGCTGCCGTCATTGCGGTCGCGCACGGTGCCGACGAAGGTCGCGATGGCGCCGACGCCGGCGTCGCCGGCGCGCAGCGCGTCGACCTCGGCGCCGAGGTCGAAATCGGCCTGCTGGATGGCGACGCGCTCGGCCATGCTCAGCCCCCGGTCACCGGTGGGAAGAACGCCACCTCGGCGCCCTCGGCCAGCGCGACCGTCTCGTCGGCCATCTGCCGGTCGACGGCGCAGCGCACCGCGCGGCTGCGCGCCAGCAGCTCGGCATGGACGCCGCCGCGCGCGATCAGCGCGTCGCGCAGCGTGGCGACGGTCGTGCCGGGCGCGACGGCGAGCGCCTCCTCGGCGCCCAGCGCTTCGCGCAGCGAGGCGAAATAGCGCAAGCGGATATGGATCATCGATGGATCAACTCGGCCAGCGGCAGGAAGCGCACGGTATCGCCGCGCGCGATCACCTGCCCGGGCGGGTTGTCGATGAGCCCGTCGGCCCAGACGGCCGAGGTCAGCACGCCCGAGCTCTGGTTCGGGAACAGCTCGACCTCGCCGGCGGCGTTCAGCCGCGCGCGCATGAATTCGCGCCGGCGGTCGGCCTTGGACCAGTCGAAGGCGGCGCGCAATGGCAGCCCCGGCGGAAATGACGCGTCCATGCCCTGGATCGTGCGCAGCACGGTGCCGACGGCGAGCAGATGGGTGATGAAGGTCGAGACCGGGTTGCCCGGCAGGCCGATCAGCAGCGCCGCGCCGGGACCATCGCGCCGAATGCGGCCGTAGGCCAGCGGCTTGCCCGGCTTCATCGCGATCTGCCAGTCGTCGAGCTCGCCCTCGGCACGCGCCGCGGGCTTGAGATGGTCCTCCTCGCCGACCGAGACGCCGCCGCTGGTGACGATGAGGTCGTTGACCGCCGCCGCCTCGCGCAGCGCGGCGCGCGTCGCGTCGAGGCGGTCGGGGACGATGCCGAGGTCGGTGACGATGCAGCCCGCGGCCTGCAGCAGCGCGCGCAGCGTGTAGCGGTTGGAGTTGTAGATCGCGCCGGGGCGCAGCGGCTCGCCGGGCATCATCAGCTCGTCGCCGGTCGAGAACAACGCCGCGCGCGGGCGCCGCAGCACGCTCAGCGTGCCGGCGCCGACCGAGGCCGCCAGACCCAGGCCCTGCGGCGTCAGCCGCGCGCCGCGCTTCAGCACCGCGGCGCCGTGCAGCACGTCCTCGCCGCGGCGGCGTATCCACTGGCCGGCACGCGGCACGGCGTCGACGCGCACCGAACCCAGGCCGTCGCCAGGCAGGGCCGCGCATTGCTCCTGCATCACGACGGCGTCGGCGCCTGGGGGCACCTGGCCGCCGGTGAAGATGCGTGCCGCGGTGCCCGGCAGCAGCGGCTCGCCGACATGGCCGGCCGGGATGCGCTGCGCGACCCTCAGCACCGTGCCCGCGGCGGGCACGTCGGCGGCGCGCAGCGCGTAACCATCCATCGAGGTGTTGTCCTCGGGCGGCACGTCGAGCGTCGAGCAGACATCGGCGGCGAGCACGCGGCCCAGCGCATCGAAGGTCGAGACGGTCTCGACCTCGGTCAGCGCATAAGGCTGGGCGCCGGCGATCAGTCTAGCGGTCGCCTCGTCCAGGGTCAGCAGCGGTCGCTCGTCCTTCATCGCTCCATCGACTCCATCAGCCCACGCAATGCTCGGCGATGTAGCGCTGCACGCCGGCGGCGTCGGCGGCCATCACGGTGCAGCGCTTGGGCAGCAACTCGATGCCACGCAGGGCGGCCGGCGGCTCGGGGTCGCGGCCGATGGCCTCGCGTATCGTCGCCGCGAACTTCGCCGGCAGCGCGGTCTCGAGCACGATCATCGTCTCGCCGGGCAGGCGGCGCTCGGTCGCGACCTTGATGCCGTCGGCCGTGTGGGTATCGACCATCGTCCCGGTCTGCTCCCAGACGCGCTTGATCGTCGCCAGCCGGTCGGCATGGGTGCTGCGGCCGCTGACGAAGCCGAAGCCTGCGGCGGGCGCGAATTCGGCCGCCGTCAGCGTGAAGCCGCCGTCGCGCGCCAGCGCGGCGCCGAACAGCTCGCGCGTGCGCGCCGCGTCGCGGCCGAGCAGGTCGAAGACGAAGCGCTCGAAATTGCTCGCCTTGCTGATGTCCATCGACGGGCTCGAGGTCTCGTGCGTCTCGGCCGCGGCGCGCACCCGATAGGTGCCGGTGCGGAAGAACTCGTCGAGGACGTCGTTCTCGTTCGTCGCCAGCACGAGGCGGGCTATCGGCAGGCCCATCATGCGCGCGACATGGCCGGCGCAGATGTTGCCGAAATTGCCGGAGGGCACGGCGAAACTGACGCGCTCGTCGTTCGACTTCGTGGCCTGGAAATAGCCGGCGAAGTAGTAGACGACCTGAGCCAGCAGGCGCGCCCAGTTGATCGAATTGACGGTGCCGATGCGCCAGCGGCGCTTGAATTCGAGGTCGTTGCTGACGGCCTTGACGATGTCCTGGCAGTCGTCGAACACGCCCTCGATCGCGATGTTGTGGATGTTGGCGTCCTGCAGGCTGAACATCTGCGCCTGCTGGAACGGGCTCATGCGGCCATTCGGGCTCAGCATGAAGACGCGCACGCCACGCTTGCCGCGCATCGCATATTCGGCCGCGCTGCCGGTGTCGCCGCTGGTCGCGCCGAGGATGTTCAGCTCCTCGCCGCGCCGCGCCAGTTCGTACTCGAACAGGTTGCCGAGCAGCTGCATGGCCATGTCCTTGAAGGCCAGGGTCGGGCCGTTGGACAGCGCTTCGAGATAGAGGCCTTCGCCGATCGGTTTGAGCGGCGTGATCGCGGCGCTGCCGAAAACGGCCTCGGTGTAGGTGCGATCGCACAGCGACTTCAGGTCGGCGGCCGGGATGTCGTCGATGTAGAGTGTGAGGATCTCGAACGCCAGATCGGCGTAGCGCAGGCCGCGCCAGCGCTGCAGCGTCGCCGCGTCGATCTTCGGGTACGCCGCCGGCAAATAGAGTCCGCCATCGGGCGCCAGGCCCTCGAGCAGGATCTCGCAGAAGGCCCGCGGCGTGCGGTCACCGCGCGTGCTGAGGTACTTCAATTCAACTCTTCCTTGCGGATGCGCACGATGGGCGCCAGCACGGTCGGCAGCGCCTGCATCTGCACCAGCGCCGCCGTCATCCGGCCCTCGACCGTGTCGTGGGTCAGGATGATGAGGTCGGTCTGCTTCTCGCCCTCGGCCGATTCGCGCTGCAGCACGGCGTCGATCGAGATGTCGTTCTCGGCCAGGATGCCGGTGATGCGCGCCAGCACGCCGGCCTTGTCGGCGACGACCAGGCGCAGGTAGTAGGCGGTGACGACATCCGCCATCGGCAGGATAGGCGTGTCCTGCATCGACCCGGGCTGGAAGGCCAGGTGCGGCACGCGGTGGTCGGGGTCGGCGGTGGCCAGCCTCGTGATGTCGACGAGATCGGCGACGACGGCGCTGGCAGTGGGCTCGGCACCCGCGCCCTTGCCGTAGTACAGCGTCGTGCCGACGGCGTCGCCCTGGACGACGACGGCGTTCATCGCGCCCTCGACGTTGGCGATCAGGCGCTGCGTCGGCACGAGAGTCGGGTGCACGCGCAACTCGATGCCCTGCGGCCGGCGCTTGGTGATGCCCAGCAGCTTGATGCGGTAGCCGAGCTGCTCGGCGTAGCGGATGTCGGCCGCCTGCAGACCGGTGATGCCCTCGACATAGGCCTTGTCGAACTGCACCGGCACGCCGAAGGCGATCGCGCTCATGATCGTCGCCTTGTGCGCGGCGTCGATGCCCTGGATGTCGAAGGTCGGGTCGGCCTCGGCATAGCCCAGGCGCTGCGCCTGCTCGAGCACGACTTTGAAGTCCAGGCCCTTGCTGCGCATCTCGCTGAGGATGAAGTTCGTCGTGCCGTTGATGATGCCGGCGATCCACTCGATGCGGTTGGCCGTCAGGCCCTCGCGCAGCGCCTTGATGATGGGGATGCCGCCGGCGACGGCGGCCTCGAAGGCGACGGTGACGCCGCGCGCGCTCGCGGCAGCAAAGATCTCGCTGCCATGCACGGCCAGCAGCGCCTTGTTCGCCGTCACGACATGCTTGCCGGCGGCGATCGCCTCCAGCACCAGCGTGCGCGCGATGCCGTAGCCGCCGATCAGCTCGACGACGATCTCGATCGCCGGATTCGCGATCACCTTGCGCGCGTCGTCGACGACCTCGGCGGCGTCGCCGACGAGGGCGCGGGCGCGCGCGACGTCGAGGTCGGCGACCATCGTGATCTCGATGCCGCGGCCGGCGCGGCGGCGGATCTCCTCCTGGTTGCGCCGCAGCACCTCGAAGGTGCCGCCGCCGACGGTGCCGATGCCGAGCAGGCCGACCTGGATGTTTTTCATGGGGGAATCAGACGAAGTGACGTTTGCGGTAATGGCCGAGGAAGCGCCCGATGCGGCCGATGGCCTCGCTCAGGTCGTCGGTGTTGGGCAGGAAGACGAGGCGGAAATGGTCGTGCGCGATCCAGTTGAAGCCGGTGCCCTGGACGATCAGCAGCTTCTCCTCGGCCAGCAGCTCGTAGGCGAACTGCTGGTCGTCGGCGATCGGGTACATCTTGGGGTCCAGGCGCGGGAACATGTAGAGCGTGCCCTTGGGCTTGACGACGCTGACGCCCGGGATCTGCGTCAGCAGCTCGTAGGCGAGGTCGCGCTGGCGGCACAGCCGGCCCGTGGGTGCGACGAGGTCGTCGATGCTCTGGTAGCCGCCCAGCGCGGTCTGGATCGCGAGCTGGCCCGGCGTGTTCGCGCACAGCCGCATCGAGGCCAGCATGTTCAGCCCCTCGATGTAGTCCTTGGCATGGCGCTTGTCGCCCGAGACGACCATCCAGCCGGCGCGGTAGCCGCAGCTGCGGTAGTTCTTGCTCAGGCCGTTGAAGGTCACGCACAGCACGTCGTCGGCGAGCGAGGCGATGCTGGTGTGGGTGTTGCCGTCGTACAGCGTCTTGTCGTAGATCTCGTCGGCGAAGACGATGAGCTGGTGCTGGCGTGCGATCTCGACGATGCCGCGCAGCAGGTCGTCGGGGTAGAGCGCGCCGGTCGGGTTGTTCGGGTTGATGACGACGATGGCCTTGGTGTTCGGCGTCACCTTGCGCCGGATGTCGTCGAGGTCGGGCAGCCAGCCGGCGCCCTCGTCGCACAGGTAATGCACCGGCGTGCCGCCCGAGAGCGAGACGACGGCCGTGTACAGCGGGTAGTCGGGGGCCGGGATCAGCACCTCGTCGCCGGCGTCGAGCAGCGCGTTCATGCTCATCGCGATCAGCTCGGAGGCGCCATTGCCGAGGTAGACGTCGTCGACCGTCACGCCGGCGATCTTCTTGCCCTGGGTGTAATGGACGACCGCCTTGCGCGGCGCGAACAGGCCCTTGCTGTCGGTGTAGCCGGCCGCGTGCGGCAGGTTGCGGATCATGTCCTGGACGATCTCGTCCGGCGGCTCGAGCCCGAACGCGGCGATGTTGCCGATGTTGAGCTGGATGATCTTGTGCCCTTCCTCCTGCATCTGCCGGGCCTTGTCGAGCACGGGTCCGCGGATGTCGTAGCCGACGTTGGCGAGCTTGGCTGATTTGAGTATCGGTCTCAAGAAGGGCACTCCGGTGGCAGACCCCTGGTCGCGGGGGACCTAGAATTATCCACGTGAAGTTCCAGCCCGACATCGCAGACGGCGCCAACGTGATCACGCGCCAGGAACCGGGGCGGATCTGGGTCGGCAACCAGCCCTACGCGCACAGCCTGCTCGTGCCCCGCGCGGGCGAGGTGCTGCGCTGGGAGGTCGCCGAGCTCGCGGACCTGACGTCGGCGCACTTCGAGCGCATCGCCGCGCTGCGCCCCGAACTCGTCATCTTCGGCAGCGGTGCGCGGCTGCGTTTCGTCGCGCCGGCGCTGCTGCGATCGCTCATCGAGGAGCGCATCGGCGTCGAGACGATGGACACCCCGGCCGCCTGCCGCACCTACAACGTGCTGGCCAGCGAAGGCCGTCTCGTGCTCGCCGCCTTGCTCGTCGAAACGGTCCCCCCGGCGTGAGCCGGATTGCCTCCCACGGCCCGAGTCGGGCCGGAGACTTTATAATTCGACGCTGAACCGGCCCCGAGGCCGGCACACAAGAATGGCCGAGCGCCAGGGGAAGCGAGAGTAAACCATCCATGACGCCAGTCCTCAACAAATCTCTCCCTGACTTCGAGGCCCTGGCCACCGGCGGCATCAAGTTCACGCCGCAATCGAACCTGGGCCATGCCGTGGTGCTGTACTTCTACCCGAAGGACAACACGCCCGGCTGCACGACCGAGGCGATGCAGTTCCGCGACCAGCACAAGGATTTCGTCAAGGCCGGCGCCGTCGTCTTCGGCGTCTCGCGCGACAACATGGCCAGCCACGACAAGTTCAAGACCAACCTCGGCCTGCCGTTCGAGCTCATCGCCGACACCGAGGAGAAGCTCTGCCACATGTTCGGCGTCGTCAAGAACAAGATCATGTACGGCAAGAAGGTCAAGGGCATCGAGCGCAGCACCTTCCTGATCGATGCCGAAGGCGTGATGCGCGCCGAATGGCGCGGCATCAAGGTCGCCGGCCACGTCGACGAAGTGCTCAAGGCGGTGAAGGCGCTGAAGAAGGCCGCTTGAGTCCCGTCACGATGCCCCGCCGCCGGCGCCGCCGCACGGCCGCCCGCCCATCCGTCGAAGCCGCACGGCCTGCCGTGCGGCTTTTTGCTTTCTAAAGTCCTCCCCCATAGCCATGCCCTTGCCCAAGCCGCCAGCGAAAAAAGGTGATCACCTCCAGGAAGCCGACTACGAGGCCCAGGCGGCCCCGCGGCCGGAGAAGCGCACGCTGAAGACGCGCGCCGTCGAGGCACCGGCCGAGACCGCGCTCGAGCTCTACGACGGCGGCACGGCGCTGGCCGCGCGGCCGGCCGCGCCGCAGCCGGCGCCGCTCGCCAGGGCCGCCGCGCCGGCACGTCCGCCGCAGCCTGCGCCGCGTGCGCGCAAGCCGCGCAGCAGCGGCCCGGCCAAGCTCTTCGTGCTCGACACCAACGTGCTGATGCACGACCCGATGAGCCTGTTCCGCTTCGAGGAACACGACGTCTTCCTGCCGATGATCACGCTCGAGGAGCTCGACGGCCACAAGAAGGGCATGAGCGAGGTCGCGCGCAGCGTGCGCCAGGTCAGCCGCGAGCTCGACGCGCTGGCCCAGTTCGCGGCCAAGGACGGCAGCCTCGACGCCCAGGCCGGCATCCCGCTGGCGCAGACCGGCCACCGCGAGGCCGGCGGCAAGCTCTATTTCCAGACCCAGCTGCTGGAAATCAAGCTGCCCGCCGGGCTGCCGCAGGGCAAGGCCGACAACCAGATCCTGGGCGTCGTGCAGAGCCTGCGCCAGCAGCAGCCGGGGCGCGACATCGTGCTGGTGTCCAAGGACATCAACATGCGCGTCAAGGCGCGCGCACTCGGCCTGCCGGCCGAGGACTACACGAACGACAAGACGCTCGAGGACGGCGACCTGCTCTACACCGGCGTGCTCGCGCTGCCGGCCGATTTCTGGGAGCGCCACGGCAAGACGATGGAGAGCTGGCAGCAGGCCGGCCACACCTACTACCGCATCAGCGGCCCGCTGGTGCCGGCGCTGATGATCAACCAGTTCGTCTACCTCGAGGTGCCCGGCGCGGCGCCGCTGTACGCGCGCGTGGCCGAGATCACCGGCAAGACGGCGGTGCTGAAGACGCTGCGCGACTACGCGCACACGAAGAACGCCGTCTGGGGCGTGACGGCGCGCAACCGCGAGCAGAACTTCGCGCTGAACCTGCTGATGGACCCCGAGTGCGACTTCATCACCCTCACCGGCACGGCGGGCACCGGCAAGACGCTGATGACGCTGGCCGCCGGGCTGTCGCAGGTGCTCGACGAGCGCCGCTACACCGAGATCATCGTCACCCGCGTGACGGTGCCGGTGGGTGACGACATCGGCTTCCTGCCCGGCAACGAGGAGGAGAAGATGGGGCCCTGGATGGGCGCGCTCGACGACAACCTCGAGGTGCTGGCGCGCACCGACGCCAGCGCCGGCGAATGGGGCCGCGCGGCGACCAACGACCTCGTGCGCAGCAAGATCAAGATCAAGAGCCTGAACTTCATGCGCGGGCGCACCTTCCTCAACAAGTTCCTGCTCATCGACGAGGCGCAGAACCTGACGCCCAAGCAGATGAAGACGCTGGTCACGCGCGCCGGCCCGGGCACGAAGATCGTCTGCCTGGGCAACCTGGCGCAGATCGACACGCCCTACCTCACCGAGGGCAGCTCGGGCCTGACCTATGCCGTCGACCGCTTCAAGGGCTGGCCGCATGGCGGCCATGTGACGCTGGCGCGCGGCGAGCGCTCGCGGCTGGCCGATTTCGCCAGTGAAGTGCTCTAGCCGCACATCGCCAGCCCGCATTGCCGCGCTCGCGCTGGCGGCACTCGCCGCCGGCTGCGCCGCGCCGCCGCCGCCCGTCGGCACCAGCGAGGCCGCGGTGCTGGCGTCGCGCGGCGCGCCGACCGCGCGCTACGACTTGCCCGACGGCGCGCACCGGCTCGAATACGCGACCGGCCCCTACGGCCGCGAGACCTGGATGATCGACATCGGCGCCGATGGCCGCGTGCAGCTGGCGCGCCAGGTGCTGGGCGAGGCCGAATTCCTGCGCGTGCAGTCGCACCCCGGCATCCCCGCCGCCGAGCTGCTGCGCTGGATCGGCAGCCCGGGCGAGCGCCGCGGCGCCCGCCGCGGCGGCCAGACCTGGTCTTGGCGCTACCCGACGCATGAATGCCTGTGGTTCCAGGCCTCGATCGACGCCGCCGGCGTGATGACGGACGCCGCCTACGCGATCGACCCGACCTGCGACCACCCCGACAGCTTCGTCAAATGAGCGGGCCCGGCCCGCGCGAGCGGCTCCCGCTCGCCGATCAGCCGTTGCAGCGCTTGAGCGCGACGACGGCGTTGAGGCCGCCGAAGGCGAAGCTGTTCGACAGCGCCGCGCGCACCGGGCGCTGCTGCGCGACGTTGGGCACGACGTCGAGGTCGCAGGCCGGGTCGGGCCCGAGGTAGTTGATCGTCGGCGCGATGACGCCCTCGCGCAGCGCGCCGATCACCGCGACGAGTTCGATCGCGCCGCCCGCGCCCAGGCCATGGCCGTGCATCGACTTCGTCGACGACACCGCCAGCTGCCGCGCATGGTCGCCGAAAACGGCGTGGATAGCCTGCGTCTCGGTGCGGTCGTTGGCCGGCGTGCCGGTGCCATGGGCGTTGATGTAGCCGATGTCCTGCGGCGCCAGGCCGGACTGGGCGAGCGCGCCGCGCATCGCGCGCGCGGCGCCACCGGCGTCGGGCATGACGATGTCGGCGGCGTCGGCCGACATGCCGGCGCCGGCGAGTTCGGCCAGGATCTCGGCACCGCGCGCACGCGCGTGCTCGAGCGTCTCGAGCACGAACATGCCGGCGCCCTCGCCCAGCACGAGGCCGTGGCGGTCGATGCTGAACGGGCGGCAGGTGTCGTCGGCCATCACCCGCATCGCCTCCCAGGCCTTCACCGTGCCGACGGTGATGCAGGCCTCGACGCCGCCGGCCAGCGCGACATCGGCGCCGCCGCTGCGCAGCAGCGCCAGCGCCTGCGCGAACGCGTGGTTGGCCGAAGCGCAGGCGCTGGCGACGGCGAACGCCGGGCCGCGGAACCCCATCTCGAGCGAGATCTGCGATGCCGGCGCGTTCGGCATCACGCGCACGATGGCCATCGGATGGACGCGCGGGTTGCCTTCGAGGTAGAGGCGGCGCGCCATCTGCTCCTGCGAGGTCGCACCGCCGATGCCGGTGCCGACGATGACGGCGGCGCGGTCGGCCGCCTCGCCTTGGACCTGCAGCCCCGACTGCGCCAGCGCCTGGCGCGCCGCGACGAGCGCGTACTGCGACACCGGGTCGAGCAGCACGAGCCGCTTCTCGTCGAAATGGGCCAGCGGGTCATAACCCTTGATCTGCGCAGCGACCGCGGTGCGCAGGTCCTTGGCGTCGAGCCCGGTGAGCGGCGCGATGCCGCTGCGGCCCTCGCGCATCGCGTCCCAGGTCGCTGCCGCACTCAGGCCGAGCGGGCTGACGCAGCCCATCCCGGTGATGACGACGCGGCGCACCGCCGGCTTTCCGGCTCAGACGGCAGCGGCCTTGGCCGCCACCAGCTTGTCGACACCCTTGACGAGGTCGCGCACGGTGCCGGTCGAATACTGGTCGTCGCGCTCGGGCACCGAGATGTTGTAGCGGTCCTCGATCTCGAACAGCACCTGCACCGCGTCGAGCGAATGCACATCCAGGTCCTTGAGGGTGGCGTCGAGCGTGATGCGGTCGCGCTCGATGCCGCAGGTCTTGGCGATGATGTCGATGACGGTCTGTTCTGTGCTGCTCATGGACGCTTCCCGGCGGCGCCGGCCTCCTCCCCGGTGGCTTGCGGCGCGCGCTGTAGGTGCGCATTATCCCGTGCCCGCGCCGGGGCGGGCTCTCGGGTCTAGCCCGGGCTCGGCCGGGCCGAGGCTCAGGCCGGCTTCATCAGGTCGCGGATCAGCTGCAGCGCGTTCGGATCCTCGATCGTCGTCAGGTCGCCGGTGTCGCGGCCCTCGCAGACGGCCTGGATCGCGCGGCGCACGAGCTTGCCCGAGCGCGTCTTGGGCAGCGCGGCGACGAAGCGCACGCGCCCCGGGCGCGCGACGGCGCCGAGCTGGGCGTCGACGACCTTCATGATCTCGCCTTCGAGCTGCAGCGCCGCCTCGGGCGTGGCGGCGCGGCTGGCGTCCTTGAGGACGACGAAGGCCATCGCGATCTGGCCCTTGAGCGCGTCGGCGACGCCGACGACGGCGACCTCGGCCACCAGCGCGTGGCTCGAGATGCTTTCCTCGATCTCGCGCGTGCCCAGGCGGTGGCCGGCGACGTTGATGACGTCGTCGGTGCGGCCGAGGATGAAGAAATAGCCGTCGGCGTCGCGGATGCCCCAGTCGAAGGTGCTGTACAGCAGCCGCCCCGGGATGCTCTTCCAATAGGTGCTGACGAAGCGCGCGTCGTCGCGCCACACCGTCTGCATGCAGCCCGGCGGCAGCGGGCCCTCGATGGCGACGACGCCCTTCTCGTTGGCGCCGGTCAGCTCCTCGCCGGTGCTCTCGTCGATCAGCTTGACGTCGTAGCCGTAGACCGCCTTGCCCGGCGAGCCGAACTTCGTCGGCGCCTGCTCGACGCCGTTGCACAGCGCGAGGATCGGCCAGCCGGTCTCGGTCTGCCAGTAGTTGTCGATGATCGGCCGGCCCAGCGCCTCGTTGATCCACTTCGCGGTCGGCTCGTCGAGCGGCTCGCCGGCGAGGAACAGCGCGCGCAGGCTCGACAGGTCGTGGCGGTGCAGCGCCTCGGGGTCGGACTTCTTGAGCACGCGCACGGCCGTCGGCGCCGAGAACATCACCGTGACCTTGTACTTCTCGACCAGGCTCCACCAGACGGCGGCGTCGGGGCGCGTCGGCAGGCCCTCGTACAGGATGGTCGCCATGCCGGCGATCAGCGGCCCGTAGATGATGTAGCTGTGGCCGACGACCCAGCCGATGTCGCTGGTGCTGAAGTAGGTCTCGCCGGCGTTGCCGCCGAAGATGTGCTTCATGCTCGCGGCCAGCGCCACGGCGTAGCCGCCGGTGTCGCGCTGCACGCCCTTGGGCTTGCCGGTCGTGCCGCTGGTGTACAGCGTGTAGCTCGGATGCGTCGCCTCGACCCAGGTGCAGGGCACGACGGTGTCCTTCTCGCGCTCGCGCAGCGCCGCGTAGTCCTCGTCGCGGCCGGCGACGCGGCTGAACGGCGACAGGCCGCGGTCGACCATCAGCACCTTGGCCGGCTTGTGCTGGGCGAGCGTGATCGCCTCGTCGAGCAGCGGCTTGTAGGCCATCACCTTGCCGCTGCGGCTGCCGGCGTCGGCGCTGACGACGACGACCGGTTCGGCATCGTCGATGCGGCTGGCCAGGCTGCCGCTGGCGAAGCCGCCGAAGACGACCGAATGAAGCGCGCCGATGCGCGTGCAGGCGAGCATCGCGAAAGCCGCCTCGGGGATCATCGGCATGTAGATCAGCACGCGGTCGCCGGGCTTGACGCCCAGGCCGAGCAGGATCGCGGCCATGCGCTGGACCTCGGCGTGCAGTTCGGCAAAGCTGTAGGTGTGCTCCTGGTTCGTCTCGGTCGAGACGAAGATCAGCGCCGCCTGGTTCGCGCGCGCCGCCAGATGGCGGTCGACGGCGTTGTGGCACAGATTGGTCTTGCCGCCGACGAACCAGCGCGCGAAGGGCGGCTGGCTGTAGTCGCAGACCTGGGTGTAGGGCGTCTGCCAGTCGATGAGCGCGGCCTGTTCGGCCCAGAAGGCGTCGCGGTCGACGATCGAACGGCGGTGGAATTCGGCGTAGCTGGTCATGCTGTCTCCTGTGGCTCGGGACGCTGGTGCGCCGCTTTGGTCGGGCCATTCTCGGCGCGCCGCTTGCAAAGGCCTGACGCGGCGCGGCGCGGCTGGGGCGGGGCTTGCGCAGGATCAAGGCGCGGCTTCGATCCCGGGCCGCGCCGGTTCGGCTCCGGCTGGCCCTGGTCGGCTCTGCAGCGACCTGCCACGCGCCGCAGGCGCCAACAGCGCCCGATTCCGGTGCTTTCCGGCGCTTTCCAACCGTTACCGGGCGCCCGAGGTTAACCCGCAGCCGGTGCGCCGGCGCCAGCTGATATCCTCGGCGGCTTCATGCCCCGATACCGCACCCGCCTCGCCTCGCTCCTCTGCGCCCTCTGGGTCGCGGCCGGCGCCGCGCAGGCGGCGCCCGATGCGCCGGCACCCGCGGAGCCCGCGCCACAGGCCGAAGTGACGCCGGCGACGCCACCCGAGCAGGGCCTGCTGCCCGAGGCGGCGGCGCTTGCCGCCCAGGTCCAGGCCAGCCCCATCGTCCAGCGCGTGCGCGACGCCGCCAGCGGCCTCGTCGTCTCGTCGATGAACTTCATCGGCGTGCGCTACCGCCGCGGCGGCAACTCGGCCGCCCAGGGTTTCGACTGCAGCGGCTTCACGCGCTACGTGTTCGAGCACAGCATCGGTCTCGTGCTGCCGCGCCGTGCCGACCAGCAGGCCCATGACGGCGCTTTGGTGGCGGTCCAGCGCAGCGACCTCAAGCCGGGCGACCTCGTGTTCTTCAACACCATGCGGCGCGCCTTCTCGCATGTCGGCATCTATATCGGCGAGGGCAAGTTCATCCACGCCCCGCGCCCGGGCGGCGAGGTCCGCATCGAGGACATCAACCTGGCTTACTGGGCCCGGCGGTTCAGCGGCGCGCGTCGCGCCGAGATGCCTGACGTGCCGACCCCGAACTGAGGTCGGCCCGGGTTCCCGGCCGCCGCCGAGCGGCTCGCGCGCAGCACCGTCACAATCACGCCATGGGCGAGAACATCATTCCGCTGGCCGATCTGCGCTACGCCGCGACGCCGCCGCAGGTGCCCGAGCATGCGGGCGCGCCGCGCGGGCTGCTGCTCGACGCGCTGGGCCGGCCGTTGCGCGACCTGCGCATCTCGGTCACCGACCGCTGCAATTTCCGCTGCAGCTACTGCATGCCCAAGGAAGTGTTCGACAAGGACTACCGCTTCCTGCCGCATGCGTCGCTGCTGAGCTTCGAGGAGATCACCCGCGTCGCCCGCGTCTTCGTCGCCCAGGGCGTGCGCAAGCTGCGGCTGACCGGCGGCGAGCCGCTGCTGCGCAAGGACCTCGAAGGGCTCGTGGCCCAGCTCGCGGCGCTGCGCACGGTCGAAGGCCGCTCGCCCGAGCTCACGCTGACGACCAACGGCTCGCTGCTCGCACGCAAGGCGCGCGCGCTGCGCGAGGCCGGGCTGCAGCGCGTCACGGTCAGCCTCGACGCGCTCGACGACGCCGTGTTCAGGCGCATGAACGATGTCGACTTCCCGGTCGCCGACGTGCTCGCCGGCATCGACGCGGCGCTGGCCGCCGGCTTCGCGCCGGTGAAGGTCAATATGGTCGTCAAGCGCGGCACCAACGACCACGAGATCGTCCCGCTGGCGCGCCATCTGCGCGAACGCTACGGTCCGCGCGCCGTGCTGCGCTGCATCGAGTTCATGGACGTCGGCGCCACCAACGGCTGGCGCATGGACGAGGTGCTGCCCTCGCGCGAGGTGCTCGCGCGCATCGCGGCGGCCCACCCGATCGAGCCGCTGGAGGCCAGCGCACCGGGCGAGACGGCGCAGCGCTGGCGCTATCGCGACGGCGGCGGCGAGGTCGGCGTCATCAGCAGCGTCACGCGGGCCTTCTGCCACGAGTGCAACCGCGCCCGCCTGTCGACCGAAGGCAAGCTCTTCCTGTGCCTGTTCGCCAGCCGCGGCCACGATCTGCGCGCGCTGCTGCGCGGCCGCCGCGGCGACGGCAGTCCATGGAGCGATGACGAGATCGCCGCCGCGGTCGACCTCATCTGGAGCGGGCGCGACGACCGCTACTCCGAGCTGCGCGGTGCGCAGTCGGGTGCTGCCGTCGCGAGCGGCGAGCGCCGCGTCGAGATGCATTACATCGGTGGCTGATCCCGCCTAGCGCAAGATCGAATCGACGCCCTTGTTGGCGAGGCGGTCTGCGCGTTCGTTTCCGGGGTCGCCGGCATGGCCCTTGACCCAGCGCCATTGCACGCTGTGCGCGGCGTTGAGTTCGTCCAGGCGCTGCCACAGCTCGATGTTCTTCACCGGCTTCTTGTCGGCGGTCTTCCAGCCGCGCGCCTTCCAGCCGTGGATCCAGCTCGTGATGCCGTTCTTCACGTACTCGCTGTCGGTGTAGACGACGACCTCGCAGCGTCGCTCCAGCGCCGCCAGCGCCTGGATCACGGCGGTCAGCTCCATGCGGTTGTTGGTCGTCTGCGGCTCGCCGCCGAACAATTCCTTCTCGTGCGCCCCGCTCCGCAACCACGCGCCCCAGCCGCCCGGGCCCGGGTTGCCGCGGCAGGCCCCGTCGGCATAGATCACGACCTCGCTCATCCGATCTCCACTTCCTTGTTTTCGGCCCGCCGCTGCGTCAGCGGCGCCGGCGCCGTCTGCGCCTTGCGCCGCGCCGGGCGCGCCAGGCCGACGAGGCGCATGCCGCGCACGCGCTTGACCGCCACCAGCATGTAGACGGCGCCCAGCACCGGCCAGCCGTGGTCGCCCAGGCGGTCCATCCAGGCCCAGCGATCGAGCCAGCCCTGGCTGCGCAGCGGCGGCCGCCAGCAGCCGAAACGGCCCGATTCGACCTCGAAGCCGAGCAGGCGCAGCCAGTCGCGCATGCGCCAGTAGTTGATGAAGCCGCCGGTCTCGGGCAGGAACAGCGACTGGCCGAGACCGAGCCGGCGCTTGAGCTGTCCCGCCTGCTGGCGCAGCCCCCACAGGCTGGCCGGATTGAAGCCGACGATGACGACGCGGCCCTCGGCGACGAGCACGCGCTCGACCTCGCGCAGCGTCTGGTGCGGGTCGCGCGCGAGTTCGAGCGCATGCGGCAGCACGACGAGGTCGATGCTCGCGTTCGGGTACGGCAGGGCGTCGAAATCGCATTGCAGCGCCAGCGCGCGGCGCGGCGCCGCACTGCTCGCCGCAAGCGGCGGCGCGGCCCGCGTGTCGGCCGTCCAGCGGCAGGGCATGCGGTTGGCGCGCAGCGCGTCGATCTCGGGCAACCCCAGTTGCAAGGCGTAAAAGCCGAACGCGTCGGCGACCGCGTGGTCCAATCGCTCCTGTTCCCAGGCCAGCAGATAGCGTCCCGGCGGGCTTTCCAGCCAGGACCCCAACTCTATAATCGACTCGTCTCTCGTCATGAATCTCGCTGCGCTGCCCGCCTTCGCCGACAACTACATCTGGATGCTTCACGACGGCACGCGCGCCGTGGTGGTCGATCCGGGCGATGCGGCACCGGTGGTCGAAGCGTTGCAGGCCCAGGGCCTGACGCTGGCGGGCATTCTAGTGACGCACCACCACCCGGACCATGTCGGCGGCGTCGACGCGCTGCGGCCGCTGCTGCGCGGACCCGTCTGGGGGCCGGCGCGCGAGGCCATCCCGGCGCCGTTCGAGCCGCTGCGCGAGGGCGACCGCATCGATGTCCTGGGGCTGGCTTTCGAGGTCATCGACGTCCCCGGCCACACCGCCGGCCACATCGCCTATGCCGAGCGCGGCGCCGCGGCGGCGCCGCTGCTGTTCTGCGGCGACACGCTGTTCTCCGGCGGCTGCGGCCGCCTCTTCGAGGGCACGCCGGCGCAGATGCACGACTCGCTGGCCAAGCTCGCGGCGCTGCCGGCCGACAGCCGGGTTTGTTGCACCCACGAATACACCCTGTCAAATCTGCGCTTTGCCCGCGCCGTCGAGCCCGACAATGGCGACTTGGCAGACTACCAACGACATTGCAGCGCATTGCGCGAGTCGGGGCTACCGACCCTGCCCTCGTCGATCGGGCTCGAACGCCGCGTCAACCCGTTCCTGCGCTGCAGCGTACCCGCCGTGGTCGCTGCCGCCGCGCGCCATGGCGCCGGCGGCAGCGACGCGATCTCCGTTTTCGGCGCCCTGCGCCAGTGGAAGAACGACTACCGATGATTGAACCGCAGCAGCGCAGGCCCGCCCGCCCCCCTCTTCCGCGTTCCGGCCTTTGCGCTGCGGCGCTCGCGCTCGGCGCGATGCTGCTCGGCGGTTGTGCCCAGGTACCGGTGGCCCAGCCCGAGCCCGTCGTCGCGCTCGCCAGCCCGGTGCCGCTGCCCGAGCCGGTGGCGCCCGCGGCCTCCGCGCCCGCGACGCCGGAGGCAGTCGTCACGACGGTGCCGCTGCAGCCGCGCACGCGGCTCGACCCGGCGGACGATGCCGCCCGCAGCGACCTCTGGGCGCGCGTGCGCGAGGGCATGTCGATGCCCGATATCGACAACGACCTCGTGCACAAGTGGGAGCAGTGGTACGCCCACGATCCGGCCTACGTCCAGCGCATGACCGAGCGCGGCGGGCGCTACCTGTTCTACATCGTCGAGGAAGTGGAGCGTCGCGGCATGCCCAGCGAACTCGCGCTGCTGCCCTTCGTGGAGAGCGCCTTCAATCCGCACGCGACCTCGCATGCCCGCGCCTCCGGCATGTGGCAGTTCATGCCGCAGACCGGCCGCGACTTCGAATTGCGCCAGAACCTGTTCCGCGACGACCGCCGCGACGTGCTGTCGTCGACGCGCGCCGCGCTCGACTACCTGCAGCGCCTGAGCGCGCAGTTCAACGGCGACTGGCAGCTTGCGCTGGCCGCCTACAACTGGGGCCAGGGCAATGTGCAGCGGGCGATCGACCGCAACCGCCGCGCCGGCCTGCCGACCGACTATCTCTCGCTGCAGCGCATGCCGCTGGAGACGCGCGAGTACCTGCCCAAGCTGCAGGCGGTGAAGAACATCATCCGCAAGCCGCAGGACTACGCGCTGACGCTGCCGACGCTCGAGAACCACCCCTATTTCATGAGCGTGCCGATCGAGCGCGACATCGACGTCGCGCTGGCGGCGCGGCTGGCGGGGATGCCGCTGGACGAGTTCCAGCAGCTCAACCCGCAGCTCAACAAGCCGGTGATCCTGGCCGCCGGCACGCCGCAGGTGCTGCTGCCGTACGACAACGCGAACCGCTTCGTGCGCGACATCGCGCTGTACAAGGGCAACCTCGCGAGCTGGACCGCCTGGGTCGCGCCGAAGACGCTCAAGCCGGCCGAAGCGGCGCGGCTCACGCGCATGAACGAGGCCGAGCTGCGCCGCATCAACGCGATCCCGCCGCGCATGCTGGTGAAGGCCGGATCGACGCTGCTCGTGCCGCGCGCGCCCGAGAGCACGCACGACGTGACCGAACATATCGCCGACAACGCCAACCTGGCGCTGGCGCCCGACCTGCCGCCGCTGCGCCGCGTCACCTTCCGCGCCGGCCGCCGCGGCGACACCGTCGTCGCCGTCGCGCGGCGCTACCGCGTCAGCGCGGTACAGGTCGCGCAATGGAACCGCGTCGGCGCTTCAGCGCGCTTCCGCGCCGGCCAGCCCATCGTCGTCATGGTGGCGACCAAGCACCGCCACGCCGCGGTGGCCGCGGGGGCCAGGCACTCAGGCCACCGCACGGCGCGCGCCGGCGCTACGCACCAGCACCGGCATGGGGCGCCGGCGCGCGTGCGCGTCGCTCAGGCCGGACCCAGATAGTCCTTCTTGCCCAGCTCGACGCCGGCGTGGCGCAGCAGCGCGTACGTCGTCGTGGCGTGGAAATAGAAGTTGGGCA
>JAGWTU010000059.1 GCA_028868825.1 Burkholderiales bacterium
GTGCGGAAGAGATAACCGCTGAAAGCATCTAAGCGGGAAACTCGTCTCAAGATGAGTCTTGCCGGGGCCTTGAGCCCCCTGAAGAGTCGTTCGAGACCAGGACGTTGATAGGCTGGGTGTGGAAGCGCAGTAATGCGTTAAGCTGACCAGTACTAATTGCTCGTGAGGCTTGACCCTATAACTTTGACGATCGGCCGATACGGCCTTGAGTGTCAAACGGGTTATGCCAAGGTACGCAATCAAAGCTAACTAGACTCTATGAATTGGCTGCGGCGTTCGCATGAACGACGCGGCGACCAGTCAAGCCTGATGACCATAGCAAGGTGGTACCACTCCTTCCCATCCCGAACAGGACAGTGAAACGCCTTAGCGCCGATGATAGTGCGGGTTCCCGTGTGAAAGTAGGACATTGTCAGGCTAATTAAAGTGCGGAAGGCCCGATCGAAAGATCGGGCCTTTTTGCCTTTGGCGATTCGCCTTATCGACGCGGCAGATTCGACTGGGCAAACATTGCCGATGCGAAGGCATGTTCCCGCTCGGAAATCTGAGCGAGAAAGTAGTCTGCCCCGTGCATCTGAGCGAAGGCGTCGAACCCGCGTTCCAGAAAGGAATGCAAGGCCCCGAGGCCCGCCACCTGTGCCGGCCCGCGCATCAGCTTCAGACTCCGGCGCATCCATACCCCGCGGGTGTACGTCTGGATCGCGCGGCCGACGCGCACGGAAAGATCAACCTGCTCGTGGCGCCGCGAGGGCTGGCCGACCTCGCGCCACACCACGCCGTAAGTCCCGTCGCCCGGCGAACGTTCGCCCAACGCCGAACCCATGGCGGTGTCGAGTTGCTCCGACAGGGCATGGAGCGAGATCACGTCGCGAACGGTCGCCACGACATCGCGGGGAAACAGCTTCACCAGTCCTGGGACGATGCGTGCGAACTCGGCATCGCGCCGACTGAAGTCGCCGGGCCCGTACAGCTCATCCAGGAAGAACTGAACGGCCGCGCTGTACCGAGGCTGCGCGTGCAGGTCCGCATAGGTGGTGGCGAGCCGTTCCTGTTGAAATCGCTTGATCGCATCCACGGCAACGGCAAGCTTCGGGTCGGCCACCCGCCGCCTGCGTTCCGCATCGACGAGCTCCAATCCGCGCCGGATCTCTGTCTGCTCTTCGGTCAATGACGCTCCCTCTGCGACCTCGATAAGCCGCCGACGTGCAATCATCGAGCATCATGCCCGCGCCGATATTGACGCCGATGGCCCCGCGATGATTGCCCGACTGCAAAAGGCGATCACGCTCGGCCTAGTCACCGCCGCTCTCGCGTGGCTGCTCTATTGGATACGACAAGGTCGGCCGATCCTCGGCGGCGCCGGCGCGGGTTGCCTGCTTCTGGGTCACGGACTTTTCCTCGCCACCGAATTCAGCCTCCTGGTCTGGGTCGGCGCCGAGAAGGCGGGCCCGCAGGCACGGCCTGGGTCCATGGTGCGCGCCTGGTGGGGTGAACTCGCGGCCGCACCACTCACCTTCTGTTGGCGCCAGCCGTTCCGCAGCCGGATCTGGCCGGACCGGCTGCCGGCATCGGCGCGTGGCCGGCGCGGTCTGCTGTTGGTCCACGGCTTCGTATGCAATCGCGGTATCTGGAACGCATGGTTGGAGCGACTCGCGCGGCAAGGCACGGCATGGATCGCCGTCGATCTCGAACCGGCATTCGGCTCGATCGACCAATACACGCCGATCATCGAAAGCGCGGTCCGTAGGCTCGAAACCGCCTGTGGCGTACCGCCGGTGATCGTCGCGCACAGCATGGGCGGACTCGCCGTGCGGCGCTGGTGGTCGACTCAGCAGGACCCGCGCCGCATCCATCACCTCGTGACGATCGCCACGCCGCACCGAGGAACCTGGTTGGCACGCTGGGCCTTCTCGACCAACGCCCGCCAAATGCGCTGTGACTCGGATTGGCTGAAGCGACTGGCCCACGAAGAGAGTACCGACGCCCCGGCTCTTTGCACCTGCTATTACGGCGATTGCGACAACATCGTGTTTCCAGCCCAACGCGCGATCTGGCCGGGAGCCAGGGCCATGCGCCTGGAGGGCGTCGCCCACGTCGCGATGGTCGCCCGGGACGAGCCCTGGCTCGAGGTCCAGCGCTTGCTGAGTGACCTGCCCGCTGGCGACGCCGACTCTCAGCGCGTCAAGCCGGCATCGTCCTCATGATCTGGGTCGGCGTCGGTGCGGGCCAGCCGGCTTCCTTGGCCGTGCGCACGATCGCCTCGTTGGTATCGAAATAGACCTGCCAATAATGATCGGTGTGGCAATAGGGGCGCACCGAAATCACGGGACCCACCAGGTTCAGGTCGAGCAGATTGACCTCGGGCGCCGGATCGGCCGCGACGTTGGGAATCCGGGCCACCGCGGCCTTGAGTTTCGAGATCGCATCGAGCGCATCCACGCCGCCGGCCAGCTGGGCGGTGCGTTCGACGCGTCGCACCGGCCGCGCCGAATAGTTCATCACGGTATCGCCGAAGACCTTGCCATTGCCGACGAGCGTGAGGACGTTGTCGGGCGTCACCAGCGTGGTGCCGAACAAGCCGAGTTCATGGACGGTCCCGGTGACGCCGCCGACTTGCACGAAGTCGCCCACCTTGAACGGACGTAACACGAGCATGAACGCACCCGCCGCGAAATTGCCGAGCATGCCGCTCCAGGCCGCGCCGATCGCCACGCCGGCGCCGGCCAGCATCGCGGCGATCGACGTCGTCTGGATGCCGAAATAGCCGAGGATGCCCAGGACCAGCGCGATGTTCAGCGCAATCACGATGATCGACCCGAGATACTTGGTCAGCGTCGGGTCGACGTGATTGCGATTCATCGAGCTCTGCATCAGCGTCACGACCTTGCCGATCATCCAGCGCCCGACGACCCAGAAGAGGATCGCCGCACCGATCTTGAGCAGCAGGTCGATCAGCGTCGTGCTGAGGAAGGTCTGGATCGACGACATTTCCATGGGAGCCCCGGTAGATTGGGCCGCGTCCGCCGCGGCGAAGCGGCGCGACTATCGCATGAAAAGGTACCGGGAACGACCTGTCAAAAGTACGGCAACGGGGCGCGGACCGCGAAGGCCGCGGCGCTCAATCGACGGCGCTGTCGATTTCCGCCAGCAAGCGCGCAACGGCGTCGTTGCCGAGATTGAGCAGCACGCCGATGTCCCGCAGGTCGTCGGGCAGCGCGGCATTCTCCCAGCCCTGGGCGCTGTGACGGGCGACCCGGATCGCGAGTTGAACGTTGCGCATCCGCGCCGTCACCACGGCGGCATGTTCGTCGGTCATCTCGACCAGCAGCGACGGCAAGCGCCAGTCCACCATCAGCGCGTGTTCGAGCTGATCGAGTTCGATGTGCAGGATCTCGCGCTGCACCGCCGCGGATCGCAGCGTCGAATCGGATGCCAGTCGCTCGGCGATCTGCAGCGCCAGCGCCGGCGCCCGTATCCACAGCAGCAGTTCGGCGAAATCGTGCAGCAGGGCGGCCTCATGGATCACGGCGGCGTCATGGTCCATCCGATGGACCGCGAAGCCGATCGCAAAACGCGCGGCACGGCGCGCGCGCAGCAGCACGCGAGCGAAGCCTTCGAGCGCCGCAGGATGAGCGGCAAGCCGATCCTCGACCGTCGGCTGCGGGCCGAAGGCGTTGAAGAACGGCGGTATGCCGAGCATCACGAGCGACTCGACCACGGTCTCCGCCTCGCCACCATCCCGGCCGCGTCGAAGCCGCCCGACATGCGACAACAACTTGAGCGTCAGCAGCGGATCCTCGGCGATGGTTTCGGCCAGCCAGCGCGCGTCTACGGCGTCCTCGTTCGCCCGCATCTCCTCGAGTGCCTCGGCCGTGCGTGCCAGAATCGGCAGACTGCCGAGGTCGAACAACGCCACCCATCCCGCGAGGTCGCGGGGCGCCTGGGAGACGAAATCGGTGGCGGCGTCCATGGAGTCGGTGGTACTTGAGTAACCAGTTCGTATCTCCGGATATCGGCCGCAGCATCTTCCACTTGAGCCAGGGCGGCGCCGGCGCTGCAGCCGCCGCCGCCTCATCACAAGCGCGTCACGCCGCTGATCCGGCCGAGCAACAGCCCATCGACATACAAGGCGCCCTCGGGTGCGCCGGCCTCGGCGTAGAACTCGAGCAAAGGATCGGGCGCGGGCGGGGCGGCACCGACGATGTCCAGCCGTACGGCCAGCATCTCGAGCGCGTGGCTCGACCGCAGGAGCAGGATCGCCAACAGCCCACGCAGGCGGCGGGGAGCGGCGGGTTCGCCCAGATAGGGCAGTTCACGCAACAACATGATCGGTCTCCATGGGAGGCGGCGACCCGTCGTGCGGGCGCGGCTTCCGGTCGATTTCAGGGACTGGGTCGCAAGCGGTCGATTTCGACGCGCAGCTCACGGTGCAGGCGCTGGCGGCTGCCACCCGCGCTGGGGCGATGCAGGCCGGCGACGCGGCGCAGCGCGGCGACGAAATGGGGATTGCGCGGCTTCGGTGACTTGAGGCTGATCTTCATCGGGGACTCCTGGAACGAAATGGGCGTTGCACAAAGCAAACGGCCCGGGCTGCTGGTGCAACCCGGGCCGTGAGGCGCCGATGGCCGGTTTCAGGCCATCAACTCACGTGCGCCCCGGGCGGGGCACCATCGACGAATGCACACAGGACTCGCAGACCCTGAACGCCTGCCCCTGCCGCGACGAGGCGGCGCGCAGGCATGGCGCTGAGGAATGGAATGCGATTCATGTGGCTCGGTTTGAGGTTGATCGGACGCGGCGCCGGTGGATATCGGGTGTCGCGGGCTTGCGCAGATGATAAAGACGACGTTATCAATGCGCAAGCGCGATCACGTGATCCCCCTAGATTTCAGGGGGACCGCATCATCTACCTGCGCTTGAGCGGCGCCACGCCGGCGCGCGTGCGGGCCCACAGCGCGTCGGCGTCGGGCGCCGGCGTCGTCACCTGCGGCGCCGGCGGCACATACGGCGCAGACGCCGCGCCCGGTGTCAGGACCTCGCCCAGCAGATCGAGCAGCCGGGTGCGCGCCCTCTGCGGATGGCGGCGGTAATAGGTCAGCACGAGGCCGACGATGAAGCGCTCGTCGGCGTCGCGCGGGACCCCGTCGTCTTCTGCGCGCTGCGGCGCCGCGACTCCGGCCCCGTGGACCTGGTCCATCCAGCCCGGGGGCTTGTGGCAGAGCTGTTCGAACTGGCGCGCCAACCGCTCGCCGATCTGGCGTGAACGGCTCTTGATCTGGCTCCAGTAGCTGGGTTGGATCTGGACCCGCTCGGCGAAACGGCCCTCGAGGCCGCGCAGCGTCGCGGTGTCGGCGTGGCGCGCGGTCAGGCGCACGAATTCTTCGAAGAGCGCCAGCGCGTTGTCGTAGCGGATCTGGGCCAGGTCGGGGAGGCCGGCTTGCATGATCGGCAATGATAAAGCCGCATTCACCGTGCCGGCCCGCGTCGACCGGGTTGTGTCGGGTGCGGGCGTGCAGCTGAAGCTGCGCGCCCGCGCCCCGGCTGGCGCTTCAGTCGTCGTCCTTGACCTGGAACTGGCTCACGAGCTGGGCCTGCATGTTCGGCGGCACCGGCTCGTAATGCGAGAGTTCGATCGTGTAGCGCCCCTGGCCGCTGGTCATCGCGTTGAGCCGGCTCTGATAGCCCGAGAGCTCCGACACCGGCACCTGGCCGCGCACGATCGTCGTTCCCGCACCGGCCTGCACGGCGCCGTTGGCGGTGCCGGTGACGCTGCCGCGCTTGCTCGACAGGTCACCCGTGATGTCGCCCAGCGACGGCTCGGGCGCGGTGACCTCGATGTTGACGATGGGCTCGAGCACGATCGGTCGCGCCTCGCGCAGCGCCGCCATGAAGGCCTTGCGGCCGGCGGTCACGAATGCGATTTCCTTGCTGTCGACGCTGTGATGCTTGCCGTCGTAGACGATGACACGCACGTCGACGACCGGGTAACCGGCGATCGCACCCGTCGTCAGCACCTCGCGCACGCCCTTCTCGACCGCGGGCATGAACTGGCCCGGAATCGTGCCGCCCTTGACCTGGTCGACGAATTCGAAACCGCCGCCGCGCGGCAGCGGCTCGACCTTGAGGAACACCTCGCCGAACTGGCCCGCGCCGCCGCTCTGCTTCTTGTGCCGATGGTGACCGGGGGCGTTGGCGGTGATCGTCTCGCGGTAGGCGACGCGCGGCGGCCGCGTGTTGACCTCGAACTTGTAGACCTCGCGCAGACGCTCGAGCAGCACGCGCAGGTGCAGCTCACCGAGGCCGAAGATCACGGTCTCGTTGGTACCCGCCAGATGCTCGAGCTTGAGGCAGGGATCCTCGTCGACGAGCTTGGTCATGATCTCCCACATGCGCTGCTCGTCGCCGCGGCGCTTGGGCTCGATCGCCAGGCCATGGACGGGCTTCGGGAACGGCAGCGGCGCGAGATGGATATGGTCATCCTCGGCCGCGTCGTGCAGCACGGCGTCGAAGTGGATCTCGTCGACCTTGGCCACCGCGACGATGTCGCCCGGCAGCGCCTGCGCGACCTCGACATGGTCCTTGCCCTGGAGCATGAACAGATGGCCGACCTTGAACGGCTTGCGCCCGTCGCCGATGTAGAGCTGGCTGTCCTTGGTCAGCGTGCCCTGGTGGACGCGGAAGATGCCCAGGCGGCCGACGAAGGGGTCGACCGTGACCTTGAACACATGCGCCAGCACATGCATCGCGGGGTCGGGGCTGCAGGCCTTGGGCCGCGCCTCGGCGCCTTCGCCTTCGAGGAAATCGGGCGGATTGGCCTCGCTCGGGTTCGGCAGCAGCTTGACGATGACGTCCAGCAGCTCGGCGACCCCGGCGCCGGTGCGCGCCGAGACGAAACACACGGGAATCAGGTGGCCCTCGCGCAGCGCCTGTTCGAGCGGCGCGTGGAGTTCGGCGGCGTCGACATCGCCGTCGTTGAGGTAGCGGTCGACGAAGCCGGCGTCGACCTCGACGACCTGCTCGACGAGCGCGCGGTGCGCGACGTCGACGGCGCCGAAGTCGCTGTGCCCCTCGCGGTTGTAGAAGCAGTCGACGACGCGGCTGCCGCCGCCATCGGGCAGGTTCAGCGGCAGGCATTCACGACCGAAGGCGGCCTGGATCTGCGCCAGCAACGTCGCGAGGTCGACGCCCGGCGCGTCGATGCGATTGACGATGATGAGGCGGTCGAGATGGCGCGTCGCCGCGTATTCCATCATCCGCACGGCCATCGGCTCGATGCCGACGGCGGCATTGATGACAATGGCGGCGGTTTCGACGGCTTCCAGCGCCGGCAGGCTCTGGCCGAGGCAGTCGGGGCTGCCCGGGGTGTCGATGAAGTGGACCCGCGTCCCCGCGTGGTGCAGGTGCATGACGCTGGCATTGAGCGAATGCTGCATCTTGCGTTCGAGGACATCGAAATCGCTGACCGTGCTCCCGCGTTCGAGCGTACCCGGCGTGGTGATGGCGCCGGACTTCAGCAGCAGCGCTTCGGCGAGGCTGGTCTTGCCGGCCGCGGCCGGGCCCACGAGGGCCAGGGTACGGATCGCGGCGATGCTCGCCGGGCCGCCGTTGGATGGGCTGGGCATGGGGTCGGCTCCTTCAGCGCCGGGCGCTGTCATGTTGTTGCAATACGGTCAGCGTACGCCCAGGCCCGCGTCGCCACAAGAGCGGCGGCCCTCCCATGGCAGCGGCTTGAATTCCCTCTGTTTCAGATCAAAGGAACGTGCCCGTCCGGTCCGGGGCATGGGACGGCTACTGGAACGCCACCTCGGCAAAGCTGCGCAGCTTGCGGCTGTGCAGGCTGCCCGGCCGCTCCTGGCGCAGCAACTCGACGGCGCGCATGCCGATGCGCAGATGCTGGTCGACGCGCTCGCGGTAGAAGTGGTTGGCCATGCCCGGCAGCTTGATCTCGCCATGCAGCGGCTTGTCGCTGACGCACAGCAGCGTGCCGTAGGGAACGCGGAAGCGGAAGCCGTTGGCGGCGATGGTCGCGCTTTCCATGTCCAGCGCGACGGCGCGGCTCTGGCTGAAGCGCCGCTCGGGGCCGGCGTTGGGCAGCAGCTCCCAGTTGCGGTTGTCGGTGCTGGCGACGGTGCCGGTGCGCAGGATGCGCTTGAGCTCGTAGCCCTGGAGCTGGGTGATCTCGGCCACCGCCTGCTCGAGCGCCACCTGCACCTCGGCCAGCGCCGGGATCGGCACCCACAGCGGCAGCTCTTCGTCGAGCACATGGTCCTCGCGCATATAGGCATGGGCGAGCACGTAGTCGCCGAGCTGCTGGCTGTTGCGCAGCCCGGCGCAATGGCCGAGCATGAGCCAGGCATGGGGCCGCAGCACGGCCACGTGGTCGGTGATGGTCTTCGCGTTGGCCGGGCCGACGCCGATGTTGACCATCGTGATGCCGCTGCTGTCGGGGCGCACGAGGTGGTAGGCCGGCATCTGCGGCAGCCTGGGCGGCTGCGCGCCGAGTTCGTCGCCGGGCCTGGCGGTGCTGCCGGCGCGGCGCGTGACCACGTTGCCGGGCTCGACGAAGCATTCGTATTCGCTGCCGGCGTCGGCCATCGCCTCGTGGCCGAGCTTGATGAACTCGTCGATGTAGAACTGGTAGTTCGTGAAGAGCACGAAATTCTGGAAATGCTCGGGCGCGGTGCCGGTGTAGTGGCGCAGCCGGTGCAGCGAATAGTCGACGCGCGGCGCCGTGAACAGCGCCAGCGGCTGGGCGTCGCCGGCGCGCGGTTCGTGGGTGCCGTTGGCGATGCCGTCGTCCATCGCCGCGAGGTCCGGCAGGTCGAACAGGTCGCGCATCAACAGGCGCCGCTCGGCGCTCATATTGCCTTCGAGATGGTCGTGCTCGGCGAGCGAGAAATGGATCGGGATCGGCTGCGGGCTGGTGCCGACCTCGATCGTCACGCCGTGGTTGCGCAGCAGCAGCTTGAACTGCTCGAGCAGGTAGTTGCCGAACAGGTCGGGCCTCGTGACCGTCGTCTCGAAGGTCCCGGGCCCGGCGACGAAGCCGTACGAAAGTCGCGAATCGGCGCGGGCCACCGTGTCGGTGCGCACACGCACGAAGGGGTAGCAGGCGCGCACATGCTGGCCGTCGTCCTCGCCGGCCACGAAACGCTGCAACGCGCCGCGCAGATGGTCGATGCTGTTGCGGTAGATCGCCTGCACCTGGGCGAGCGCGGCCTCGGCGTTGTCATAGCGCGCCGGGGCGATGAAGAGAGGCAGAGAGGTCATGACGGCGAACTGCGGATGCTGCGGTCGCGCATTGTGCGGGAGACGTGCCCGCGCACGCATCGGCAGGAACTCGCATGCGCCCCCGGCGCGCGCGCTCCCAGGGCGTTGAGTAGCCCTAGAGGATGTAGCGCGACAGATCCTCGTTATGCGCCAGATCGGCGAGCCGCGCGTCGACCGCCGCGGCATCGATCACCACGGTGTGACCGCCGCGGTTCGGCGCGTCGAAGCTGATCTCGTCGAGCAGCCGCTCCATCACCGTCGAGAGGCGGCGCGCACCGATGTTCTCGGTGCGCTCGTTGACCTCGAAGGCGATCTGCGCCAGCCGGCGCACGCCGTCGGGCGTGATCTCCAGCGTCACGCCCTCGGTCGCCAGCAGGGCCTGGTACTGCTTGATCAGGCTGGCGTGGGTGCTCGTGAGGATGGCCTCGAAATCGGCCACCGACAGCGAGGAGAGCTCGACGCGGATCGGGAAGCGTCCCTGCAACTCGGGGATCAGGTCGCTGGGCTTGGCGAGGTGGAAGGCGCCACTGGCGATGAACAGCATGTGGTCGGTCTTCACATGGCCGTACTTGGTGCTGACGGTCGTGCCCTCGACGAGCGGCAGCAGGTCACGCTGCACGCCCTGGCGGCTGACCTCGGCGCCGCCATGTTCGGCGCGGCTGGCGACCTTGTCGATCTCGTCGATGAAGACGATGCCGTTGCCCTCGGCGTTGGCGAGCGCGGCAGCGCGGATCTCGTCCTCGTTGACGAGGCGGCCCGCCTCCTCGTCGACGAGCCGCGCCAGCGCTTCCTTGATCCTGAGCTTGCGCTTGTGGCGCTTTGCGCCGCCGACCTGCGAGAACAGGCCCTTCAACTGCTCGGCCATCTCCTCCATGCCTTGGGCGCCGAGGATCTCGAGCTGCGGCTTGGGCTCGGCGAGGTCGAGTTCGATCTCCTTGTCGTCGAGCGCGCCTTCGCGCAGCCGCTTGCGCATGACCTGGCGCGCCGTGTTGTCGGGCGCCGCGGCCTCGGTGCCGCCGGCGAAGCCGATGCTGCGACCAGGAGGCGCCAAAGCGTCGAGCACGCGCTCCTCGGCTGCGTCCTCGGCCGCGGCGCGCTTGCCGCGCATCTGCCGCTCACGTTCCTGCTTGACGGCGATGTCGACGAGGTCGCGCACGATCGTGTCGACATCCTTGCCGACATAGCCGACCTCGGTGAACTTCGTCGCCTCGACCTTGACGAAGGGCGCGTCGGCCAGCCGGGCGAGCCGGCGCGCGATCTCGGTCTTGCCGACGCCGGTCGGGCCGATCATCAGGATGTTCTTGGGCGTGATCTCGCCGCGCAGCTTCTCGTCGACCTGCTGGCGCCGCCAGCGGTTGCGCAGCGCAATCGCGACCGCGCGCTTGGCGTCGTTCTGGCCGATGATGTGGCGGTCGAGTTCGGAGACGATCTCCTGCGGGGTCATGCTCATACCGCGGTCCCGAGCGTCTCGACGACGTGATTGTGGTTCGTGTAGATGCAGATGTCGGCGGCGATCTCGAGCGAGCGCTTGACGATCTCGGCCGGCGCCAGTTCGGTGTGCGCGAGCAGCGCGCGCGCGGCCGCCTGGGCGTAGGCGCCGCCGCTGCCGATGGCGACGATGCCATGCTCGGGTTCGAGCACGTCGCCGTTGCCGGTGATGATCAGCGAGCAGGTGGCGTCGGCTACCGCCAGCATCGCCTCGAGCCGGCGCAGCACGCGGTCGGTGCGCCAGTCCTTGGTCAGTTCGATCGCCGCGCGCTGCAAGTGGCCCTGATGCTTTTCCAGCTTGGCCTCGAAGCGCTCGAAGAGCGTGAACGCGTCGGCGGTGGCGCCGGCGAAGCCGGCCAGGACCTGGTCCCGGTAGAGCTTGCGCACCTTGCGCGCACTGGCCTTGACGACGATGTTGCCGAGGGTGACCTGGCCGTCGCCGCCGATGGCGACGAGCGGGCCGCGGCGCACGCTGACGATGGTGGTGCCGTGGTAGCTTTCCATAGGCGGCGATAGCTGAGGGCGCCGGCCCCGCAATCAAGGGGCCGCGGGCGGCCTCCCGGGTTCAGACCTTCCGGACCTGGACCTTGGCGTGCTCGTTGATGCCCATCGCGCCGAAGAACAGCGCCACCAGGCGATGGGTGTCGACGAAATGGACGGCGCGGTTCTGTGCCCGCTTGGCCAGCACCCAGTTCAGCAGGTCGCCGGCGGCGATGAAATCGACGCGGATCAGCCGCGCGCAGGAGACGCTGACCAGCGGCGCCGTGCTCGTCTCGCTGTGCAGCCGCGACAGCGTCGGCCCGATGTCGCCGACGAGCTGGCCCGAGAGCTCGACATGCGCGACCTCGAAGTTCGTCGCCGCGTCCTCGGCCAGGCTCGATTCGAGGAAGCTCGTCGACATCTCGCTGACCAGCGACATCGAGGGCGCGCGCGTGGAGTGGTCCGCGGTGCTGATCTTGACCTTGCAGCGCGTCGGCTCCCACGACGGCGGGCTGACCTCGTAGGTCACGCAGTAGTCGATCGCCGCCTCGTCGAACTGATCGGCGCGATTGACCAGGCGCAGTGCATCCAGCCGCGCGGCCCAGTACGCCGGGTCGGCGTCGCGAACGCCGGTGGGCGCGGCGTCCTGCAGCACCTGGAACAGGCGCTCGCCGCCGATCCAGCGCATCTCCAGCGGCTGCGAGGCCCAGAGCCTGAACAGCGCCGAGAGCTGCTGTGCCGCCTCGGCGTCGATCAGGCGCAGCAGCTGCCAGTCGAAGACCCAGGGCAGCGGCATCTGCAACGTCTGCGAGCGCAGCCGCGCGACGGCCTCGATGTCGAGCTGCTCGGGGGCGAGCCAGCCGACATCGCCATGACCCTGGGTCGAGGCGCCGACCACCGGCTCGTCGGCCTGGTTCTCGGCGACCAGCTTGGGCAGCGAATACCACTGCGGTGCCGACCAGCCGAACTGCTGCGCGTATTCGAGCGCCAGGCTCTCGAAATGCGCCTGCTGCCCGGTGGCGCGGTAGAGGTCGAACAGCACCAGCCAGGTTTCGGCATGCTGCGAGCGCGCGCCGCCGGGCTGGGTGATGCGCTGCAGCGCCTCCTCGCATTGCGCGAAATCGGCGTTGGCGAAGGCGATCACCGCCTCGTCGAGTTCGGGGTCGTGGACGACCTCGCTGACCTCGACCGCGAACGGGCTGCCGAAGTCGCTGTGCTCGCCGAGGTTCGTGATGACGGGTGCCGGGGCCGGTGCGGCGCCGCTGAACGACACCGTCGACAAGGGCGCCAGTGGCGGCAGTCCGCCCGACATCTGCACCGGTGCCGGCGCCGCGGCCGGCGGCAGGTTGATCACGCCGGGCGCGGGCAGCGGTGGCAGCGCCGGCAGGATGCCGTCGTCGACGACGCGACCGCCCTCGCGCGCCAGCGGCGCGGGCGCCGTCGGCGCCGCGGAGAAGGCGCTGGGCCTGCCGCCGCGCGTCGACGAGAAGCCGGCGTCGCCGACCATCTGCTGTTCGATCTCGTCGATCTTGGCCTTCACGCCGCCGGGGCGCGCGGCATGGCTGTCGGGAGCGCGGGCGTCGGAATCGTCGAGCCGCGACGAACCACCCAGCGACGCCAGCTGCTCGGGCGAGAGCCCTTCGCGCCGCACGCGGCGCAGCATGTCGAACTCGCGCTTGCGCACGAAATCGTTGCGGCGCTTGCGCTCGATCATCGCCTTGAGCTCGGACTTCTCGATCTCGAGCTCGCGCGTGTCCTCCTGCCGCGAGCTGAGGTCGGTCCAGTCCGTGGCCGGGTTCGCGACGAACCGGACCACCTTGCGAAAAAAGCTCTCGTTCTCGGCCATGGACGCTCGATCGTACTACCCGTCGACGCGGCGGCGGACTTGGCAAGCGTGAGGTTGGACCGCGGTTTCGGCACGCAGCCTGGACCGGGGACGGTCCAGGCCTTCGCCCCGTCCAACTCGCCGCAGGGCGAGTTGGAGCCGCGGGGCTTCAGTCCCCGAACATCTTCTGTTTCATTTCGCGGCGCTGCTGGGCTTCCAGCGACAAGGTCGCCGTCGGTCGCGCCATCAGCCGCGCCAGCCCGATCGGCTCGCCGGTCTCGTCGCAGAAGCCGTAGTCGCCGTTCTCGAGCCGTCCCAGCGACTGGGCGATCTTCTTCAGCAGCTTGCGCTCGCGGTCGCGCGTGCGCAGCTCCAGCGCATGCTCTTCCTCGATCGTCGCGCGGTCGGCCGGGTCGGGGACGATCGAGGTGTCCTCGCGCAGATGCTCGGTCGTCTCGCCGGCGTTCGACAGCAGATCGTCCTTCTGCTGCTGCAGCCGGGCGCGGAAGAAGTCGAGCTGCTTGTCGTTCATGTACTCGGATTCGGGCATCGCGAGCAGTTCGTCTTCGGTCAGTTCGCGCCCGGCCTTGGTCTTCCAGGCGTTGGCCAGGCGGGGGTCGGGCTTGTGGGCGGTCTTGGGAATGTCGGCCGTTTCAGTCATCTGTCGTATCGGAGGGCGGGCGGGTGCGAAGCGGTCGGTGAAGCGATTCGAGGTCGGCGCCGGCGTGGCGGCGAGCGCCACCGCCGGTTCGACGGCCTTGGGTGCTACGGCCGGCTTGGGTGCCGGTTTCGTCTTGGGCGCGGCGGTCTTCGCCGCGGCGGCGGTTTTGGCGGGCTTGGCCGGGGCCTTGCTTGCGGCCGCCTCCTTGGCCGGTGGCTTGCTCACGGAGACCTCCTCACCTGTTGAAAGATGCCCGACCGGGCTGCGGGTCCCGCCGACGGCGGGCTACCCTTGAGTCCCGGGCAGGCTTCGAGGCGCGCGGATTGTAGCCACGCATGCCGCAGCAGCGCCGTGCATTTTTTCAGACCAGGCATTGCTCCAATCCCTGCAGCAGGATTTCCTTGGGCAGGTCGATGCCGATGAAGACGATCTTGCTGCCCTTTTCCTCGCCGGGCACCCATTTCGGCCCGAGGTCGCTGCCCATGAGCTGGTGCACGCCCTGGAAGATGACCTTGCGGTCGCTGCCCTTCATCAGCAGCACGCCCTTGTAGCGCAGCATCTTGGGCCCGTAGACCTGGACGATGGCGCCGAGGAAATCCTCGAGCTTGGCCGGATTGAAGGCCTTCTTGCTGCGGAAGACGAAGGACTTGACGTCGTCGTCGTGGGCGTGGTGGTGCGGGTGGTCGCAGGCCTCGCCTTCGGCGTGATCGTGGTCGTGATGATGGTGATCGTGACCGTCGTCGGCCAGGAAGTCGGGGTCGATGTCGAGCTTGGCGTTGAGGTTGAAGCCCTTGAGGTCGAACACGCTGGCCAGCGGCACTTCGCCGAAATTTACCGGCTGCTGCGGCGCGCGCGGGTTCATGTGCTTGATGCGGTGCATCAGCGCCTCGACCTCGGTCTGCGCGACGAGGTCGGCCTTGCTGATGAAGATGCGGTCGGCGAAACCGACTTGGCGCCGCGCTTCCTGCCGTGCGTCGAGCTGGCCGTCGCCATGTTTGGCGTCGACGAGCGTCAGCACGCTGTCGAGCAGGTAGCTCTCGGCGATCTCGTCGTCGATGAAGAAGGTCTGCGCGACCGGGCCGGGGTCGGCGACACCGGTGGTCTCGATGACGACGCGGTCGAAATCGAGCTCGCCCTTGCGCCGCCGCGCCGCCAGGTCCGACAGCGTCGTGCGCAGATCCTCGCGGATCGTGCAGCAGACGCAGCCGTTGTTCATCTGGATGATCTGCTCGTTGGTGTCGGCCACGAGGATCTCGTTGTCGATGTTTTCCTCGCCGAACTCGTTCTCGATGACGGCGATCTTCTGGCCATGGGCCTCGGTGAGCACGCGCTTGAGCAGCGTCGTCTTGCCCGAGCCGAGAAAGCCGGTGAGGATGGTGACGGGGATCAGACCTGGATTCATGGCTTGTGCTGCTAGGGGGAGACGATCTGGGCAGATGGGGATCGATGACTGTGTTGCAAGGCCCCCGCGCTGTCAAGGAGCGCCCAGCGCCGGGTTTCGCGGCCGTGTCGCGGGCCTCGGGTATTCTTGGCGCTTCCACGATAGCCGGGGTCGCCCCCTTGTCCGAACCTCCGTCCCCCCGGTCCGCGCGCGCCGGCTCCGCCGCGCACGCGGACAGAAGATCGCTGTTCACGCGCCTGGTCGAGGCGATCTCGCCCGGCCCCGACAGCAAGGACGAGCTCATCCGCACCCTCGCCGACGCCGAGCAGCGCGAGCTGATCGAGCCCGAATCGCGCCTGATGCTCGAAGGCGTGCTGCGCATGGCCGACCTCACGGCCGGCGACGTGATGGTGCCGGCCACGCGCATGGACCAGCTCGACATCGCCGCCGACTACGACGAGCTGCTCGGCGCGGTGATCGCGACCGCGCATTCGCGCTTCCCGGTCTACGACGGCTCGCGCGAGAACGTCATCGGCATCCTGATGGCCAAGGACCTGCTGAAGCTGCAGCGTGCGCCCGAGCTGAACCTGCGCACGCTGCTGCGGCCGGCCGTGTTCGTGCCCGAGAGCAAGCGGCTGAACGAGCTGCTGCGCGATTTCCGCAGCAACCGCAACCACCTCGCGATCGTCATCGACGAGTTCGGCAACACCGCCGGCTTGATCACGATCGAGGACGTGCTCGAGGAGATCGTCGGCGAGATCGAGGACGAGTTCGACGAGCAGGCCCAGGAGAACGGCATCTACACGCTGGCCGACGGCAGCCACCGCGTCGCCGGCGATGTCGCGATCGGCGCCGTCAACGAGGCCTTCGGCACGGCGCTGCCCGAGCAGGACTTCGACACCATCGGCGGCCTCGTCGCGCAGGAGCTGGGCCGCGTGCCGCGGCGCGGCGAGGCGGTCGAGCTCGGCGGCCTGCGCTTCACGGTGATGATCACGCGCGGCGGTGCGGTGCGCTGGTTCCGCGTCGCACGGGTGCCGACGGCGGCGTCGACCGAAGGCGGCGACGTCGATTGAGATCCCGGCGCATCGAGCTCGCCGGGGCCGCGGCGCTGGGCGCGGCCCAGACTTGGGCCTACGACCACGGCGCCTGGTGGCCGCTGCCGCTGGTGACGCTGGCGCTGCTGGTGTGGCGGCTGGACGCCGCGCGCCCCGCGCGCGCCGCGGCGCTGGCCTGGGCCTACGGTGTCGGCTGGCTGTGCGCCGGCGTCTGGTGGCTCTATCTGAGCATGCACGACTACGGCGACATCCCGGCGCCGCTGGCGATGCTGGCGGTGTTCGCGCTCGCGGCCTTCCTCTCGCTTTACCTCGCCGCGGCCGGCGCCGCCTACGCGCGCTGGCGCTGCGGCAGCGCGTTCGACGCGCTGCTGTTCGCCGCGCTGTGGCTGCTCGCCGAACTCGCGCGCGGCGTGATCTTCACCGGCTTTCCCTGGATCACCTCGGGCTATTCGCAGATCGACTCGCCGCTGGCCCTGCTCGCGCCCTGGATCGGCGTCTACGGCATCGGCGCGTTGCTCGCCGGCGCCGCCGTGGCGCTGCGACGCTTCGACTGGCGCGCCGCGGCAGTCGTCGCCGCCATCGTCGCGGCCGCCGCTCTGGCACCGCGCGACTTCACACGCAGCACGGGCGCGATCTCGGTCGCACTGCTGCAGACCAACGTCAAGCAGGACGAGAAGTTCGCGGCCGAGCACCTGCCCGCGGAACTCGCCTGGACCGAGCGCGCCTTGACCGAGGCCCGCGCCGACCTCGTCGTCGGCCCCGAGACGGTGGTGCCGCTGCTGCCCGACCAGCTCGACGAATTCGCGCCCGGCTACTGGTCGGCGATCCAGCGGCGCTACGCCGGACCCGGTCGCGCGGCGCTGATCGGCATCCCGCTTGGCAGCTTCGAGGCCGGCTACACGAATTCGGTCGTCGGCCTCTCGGCCGGTGCGCCGTACCGCTACGACAAGTCGCATCTGGTGCCGTTCGGTGAATTCGTCCCGACCGGATTCCACTGGTTCACGCGGGCGATGAACATCCCACTCGGCGACTTCAATCGCGGCGTCGCCAACCCGCCCTCGTTCGCTTTCGACGGCCAGCTCGTCGCGCCCAACATCTGCTACGAGGACCTGTTCGGCGAGGAACTCGCACGCCGCTTCGTCGATCCCGCGCGCGCGCCGACGATGTTCGCCAATCTGAGCAACCTGGCCTGGTTCGGCAACACCTCGGTGATCCGCCAGCACCTGAAGATCTCGCGCATGCGCACGCTGGAGTTCGAGCGGGCGATGCTGCGCGCGACCAACACCGGCGCGACGGCGGTGATCGACCATCGCGGCCATGTCACCGCGCTGCTGCCGCCGTTCACGCGCGCCGTGTTGCAGGGCCGTGTCGAAGGGCGCAGCGGCACCACGCCCTACGCCTGGTGGTGTTCGCGGGCCGGCCTGTGGCCGCTGCTGGTGGCGGCGCTCGCCGTCGTCGCGGCGGCCGTGTTCAGGAATCGGCGCGCGGCCGTCGCCAGACCTTGATCACCTGCACCGGCGGTTTCGGCGGCGCGCCGCATTCGCCGCAGGAAGCGCAGCCGCCCGCGGCCGGCAGCGGGCGCCCGAGCCGCGCGGCGATGCGCCGGCGCAGCGCGGCGGGCGCGAGCGACCAGCCGGCGTAGGCCACGCAGACGGCGACGATGAGTGCGGTGACGAGGACCTGCCAGTTCAGACTGTCCATTCAGCCCCCTCCCAGCGCGAGCGCGACGCGGTAGGTCACGAACGCGGCGATATAGGCCAGCGCGAACATGTAGCCGGCCATGATGGCCGGGTAGCGCCAGGAATTCGTCTCGCGCTTGACGACGGCCAGCGTCGACAGGCATTGCGGCGCGAAGACATACCAGGCCAGCAGCGAGAACGCGGTCGCCAGCGACCAGCCCTGCGCGATGACCGGCGCCAGCGACGAGGCGACCTCGCCGCCGCCCGCCGACAGCGCATAGACGGTGCCGAGCGCGCCGACCGCGACCTCGCGCGCCGCCATGCCGGGCACGAGTGCGACCGAGATCTGCCAGTTGAAGCCGATCGGTGCGAACACATGCTGCAGCGCGTGGCCGAGGATGCCGGCCAGGCTGTGCTCGATCGCCGGTCCGGTCGCGCCCGGCGGCGGCGGCGGCCAGCTCGACAGGAACCACAGCACGATGGTCAACGCGAAGATGATGCCGCCGACGCGGCGCAGGAAGATCTTCGCGCGCTCGACGAGACCGAGCGCGAGGCTGGTCGCGCTCGGCCAGCGGTACGGCGGCAGCTCGAGCATCAGCGGCTGGTAGCGGCTCTTCAGCCAGGTGCGCTTGAAGACCCAGGCCACCGCCATCGCCGAGCCGACGCCGGCCACGTACAGCGCGAACAGCGTCAGCCCGCGCAGGTCGAACGGGCCGATCTTGCGCGCCGGGATGAAGGCGCCGATGACGAGCGCGTAGACCGGCAGCCGCGCCGAGCAGGTCATCAGCGGCGCGAGCATGATCGTCGCCAGCCGGTCGCGCCAGTTGGCGATCGTGCGCGTGGCCATCACGCCGGGCACGGCGCAGGCGAAGCTCGACAGCAGCGGGATGAAGGCGCGCCCCGAGAGGCCGACCTTGCCCATCAACGTGTCGAGCAGGAAGGCCGCGCGCGGCAGGTAGCCCGAATCCTCGAGCACGAGGATGAAGGCGAACAGGATCAGGATCTGAGGCAGGAACACGAGCACGCTGCCGGCGCCGGCGAGCGCACCGTCGACGATCAGGCTGCGCAGCGGGCCGGCGGCCATGTGCGCGCCGACCCACTCGCCGGCGGCGCCCATCGTCGACTTGATGAGGTCCATCGGCGCGTTGGCCCACGAGAACACGGCCTGGAACATCAGGAACAGCAGCGCCGCCAGCAGCACCAGGCCCCACACCGGATGCATGACGACGGCGTCGAGCCGGTACTGCAGCCGCGCGCGCCGCGGCGGCTGCGGCACGGCGGCGCGCAGGATGCGACGGACTTCGTGCGCCAGCGCGGTCGACTGGGCGTCGGGGTCGGCCGGCAGCGCCGGCCCCGCCGCCGGCGCGGCGATCGGCTGCGCGAGATGGCGCAGCAGCGCACTGCGCAGGTCGGCGTGGCCCTCGCCGTGCACGGCGACGGTCTCGACGACCGGGCAGCCGATCTCGGCGGCGAGCTTTTCGAGATCGATCTTCAGCCCCTGCGCGCGCGCCGCGTCGGCCATGTTCAGCGCCACCAGCACCGGGCGGCCGAGCGCGCGCAACTCGAGCACGAGGCGCAGCCCCATGCGCAGATTGGTCGCGTCGAGCACGGCGACGATGAGGTCGGGCACGGCCTCGTCGGCCAGCCGTCCCTGCAGCACGTCGAGCGTGACCTGCTCGTCGGGTGTCGCCGGCACGAGGCTGTAGGTGCCGGGCAGGTCGACGACGAAGAGGCTGTGCGCGGGGTCGAGCCGCGCGACGCCGACCTTGCGCTCGACTGTCACCCCGGCGTAGTTCGCGACCTTCTGGCGCGCGCCGGTGAGGCGGTTGAAGAGCGCCGTCTTGCCGCAGTTCGGGTTGCCGACGAGCGCGACGCGGGAGAGGGCGAGTTCAGCCATGATGACGCTCGCGTGCGACGACGACCTCGACGCAGCGCGCCTCGAGCAGGCGCAAGGCGAACAGCGTCTCGCCGACCTGCACCGCCAGCGGTTCGCGTCCGCCGGGGCCGCGGCGCAGCAGATGCACCGGCTCGCCGGCGACGAAGCCGATCTCGGCCAGCCGGCGCAGCAGCGCCGCATCGGCGCCGGGAACGTCGGTGCGCAGGCGCTTGACGTAGGCGTGGCTGCCGTTGGGCAGGTCGGCGAGGGGGGTGGCGTTCATGTTCTCGTCTGGAATCGGCGTCCGGTGCGGCGGTGCAGCCACAGCGCCAGCGCCATCACCGCTCCCGCCGCGCTGTGGGCGATGCCCAGCGCCGGTCTCACATTCTCGGGTGCGAAATAGTCCAGCGCGTAGGCGCTGGCCATCATCAGCGCGGCCCCAACGCACAGGATCAGGCCCAGCCGGCGCTGCGGGCGGCCGCGATGGCGCGCCGTCGCCCGCCAGCCCTGGGGCAGATGCGAGGCCGCGAGCATCCCGAAGACGAAGAAGGCGCCGAACGATGCCAGCCCATGGAGCTTCATCAGCCAGGCTTCCGCCGGCGAGGGCAGGTCGGCCGCAGAACCATAGTGCAGCGCCAGCCAGGCCAGGCCGGTCACCAGCAGCAGGCTGCCGCAGCCGTAGATCGCCGGGCGCTGCCAGCGGCGGAAGTGGGTGACGGTCATCGGGCTTCACGATCTCAATGGCGCCAGGCGCGGGCGCCATGGGCGGCCAGCAGCGGGTGATCGGGCGCCTGCGCCGCGACCTTGGTCAGCGCGTCGGCCCACAGGCACAGCGGCGCCGTCACGCTGAGGTGGCGCAGCCGTGCCCGGCCATGCAGCGTGCTGCGGCTGCCGCGTGCATAGCGGCTGGTGGCGCAGGCGCCGTCGCGCAGCCGGCCCCAGGCGCGCAGGCCGCCGCGCGTCTCGTCGCGCAGCAGCAGCGCGAGTTCGGCCTCGCCGAAAGCGCGCAGGTCGCCGCCGGCGTTCACCCAGCCGGCGGCGCAGCCGCGTTCGCGCAGGACCGCGATGGCGGCGTCGACGGCGTAGCCCTTGGCGATGCCGCCGAGGTCGATCGCCGTGCCGGCGGCCAGCTTGCGCAGCGTCGATCCGTCGAGTGCCCAGCGCCCGCCGGCGGCGATGTCGAAGAGGCCGGCGCTGGCTTCGCCCAGTTCGCGCGCCGCATCGAGCACGGCACAGGCGTCGGCGCCGATCTCGATCGTGGCACCGGCTTCGAGCGCATTGAAGCGCGCGATCTCGCTCGCCGGGTCGAAGCGCGACAGGCTGGCCTGCAGTTCAGCGATGCGATTGAACGCGGCCGTCAGCGCCTCTGCGGCCTGCGGCCCGGCGGCACCGATCTCGACCAGCGTTCCCAGCAGCGGCTTGGCGCGGCGCAGCGCGTTCACGGCAAGGCTCCTTCGCCCCGCGCCTGCGCGAGCACCGCGACGACGCGCCGCACGCCCTCGGTCACATGCTCGCAGCTCAGCGTCGCGCCGCTGATGTTGGCGATGTCGTCGCCGATGCGCAGCGCCGATGCCGGCCCCTTGCCGACGAACTGGCGCCGCCAGGCCGGCGAGCGAATCTCGTGGCCATGGCTCTCGCGGTACGACAGCACCTCGACCTGCTTGATCGTCAGGTCGTGCGCGAGGCCGACCGCATAGCCAATCAGTTCGAACTTGCCGACGACGTTGTCGACGACGAGGTAGCCGAGCACCGCGTCGCCGCGCTTGGCCGCCTGCACCGGCCAGCGCGCCGAGCGCGCGCGCACGCCCGCGTCCTGCAGCCGGCGCATCGCCGCCGCGTCGAGTTCCACCGTCGCCGCCTCGAAGCGGTCGGCGTCGGGGAAGATCAGCTGGGCCGCCTGATCCGCGCTGAGGTAGTCGACGGCCCAGGCCGTCGATGGCGCCAGCACCGCCGCGGCCAGGGCGAGGGGTTCGAAGCGCATGGTCGCGATGCTAACATGAATGCGAATCGTTCTTAATTAGATTGATTGACCTGCATCAAAGCAAACGCGCGGCCGTCATGGCAGATCGCCGTGCTGACGGCCCCGTAAACTCGCGGCTTTTGCAAATCGTTGCTCGCCTTCATGCTCACTTTCCAGCAGATCATCCTCAGGCTGCAGTCGTATTGGGACGCCCAGGGCTGTGCCCTGTTGCAGCCCTACGACATGGAAGTGGGAGCGGGTACCAGCCACACCGCGACCTTCCTGCGGGCGCTCGGCCCCGAGCCCTGGAAGGCGGCCTATGTGCAGCCGAGTCGGCGGCCCAAGGACGGGCGCTATGGCAACAACCCGAACCGTCTCCAGCATTACTACCAGTATCAGGTGGTGCTCAAGCCGGCGCCGGCGAACATCCTCGACCTCTATCTGAAGAGCCTCGAAGCGCTGGGCTTCGACCTCAAGGTCAACGACGTGCGCTTCGTCGAGGACGACTGGGAGAACCCGACGCTGGGCGCCTGGGGCCTGGGCTGGGAGGTCTGGCTCAATGGCATGGAGGTGACCCAGTTCACCTATTTCCAGCAGGTCGGCGGCATCGACTGCAAGCCGATCACCGGCGAGATCACCTACGGGCTCGAGCGCCTCGCGATGTACCTGCAGGGCGTCGACAACGTCTACGACCTGGCCTGGACCGATACGCTGAAATACCGCGACGTCTACCACCAGAACGAGGTCGAGCAGAGCACCTACAACTTCGAGCACAGCGATGTCGAGTTCCTGCTCGGCGCCTTCGGCGCCCACGAGCGCCAGGCGCAGCACCTGATGCGCGAGCAGCTCGCGCTGCCGGCCTACGAGCAGGTGCTCAAGGCCGCGCATACCTTCAACCTGCTCGACGCCCGCGGCGCGATCAGCGTGACCGAGCGCGCGGCCTACATCGGCCGCATCCGCAACCTCGCGCGCAGCGTCGCCCAGAGCTACCTCGACAGCCGCCTGCGGCTCGGCTTCCCGATGGCGCCGCGCGCCTGGGCCGACGAGGTCACGGCGCAACTCACGAAGAAGGCGGCTTGAGATGAAGTCGCTGCTCGTTGAACTCTTCGTCGAGGAACTGCCGCCGAAGGCGCTGAAGAAGCTCGGCGAGTCCTTCGCCGCGACCCTGTCGGAATCGCTCTTCGCCCAGGGGCTGGCGCCGGTCGATGCCGCCGTCACCGCCTACGCGACGCCGCGCCGGCTCGCGGTGCAGGTCGCCGGCGTCGCCGCGCGCGCCGCCGACAAGGCGCTGCGCAGCAAGCTCATGCCGGTGGCCGTCGGTCTCGACGCGCAGGGCCAGCCGACACCCGCGTTGCTGAAGAAGCTGGCCGCGCTGGGCGCCGACGCAAGCGCGCTGCCGCGGCTCACGCGTGCCGTCGACGGCAAGGCCGAGGCGCTGTTCCTCGACTCGGTGGCCGCCGGCGTCACGCTCGCCGACGGCCTGCAGAAGGCGCTCGCCGACGCGATCGCCAGGCTGCCGATTCCCAAGGTCATGGAATACCAGCTCGCCGATGGCTGGACCAGCGTCCATTTCGTCCGCCCGGCACATGGCCTGGTGGCGCTGCACGGCGCCGACATCGTCCCGGTGACGGCGCTGGGGCTCGCTGCCGGCCGCACGACCCAGGGCCATCGCTTCGAGGCGCGCAAGGCCGCGATCGAGATCGCCGACGCCACCTCCTACGCCGCGCAGTTGCGCGACGAGGGTGCGGTGATCGCCAGCTCCGCCGAGCGCCGCGCCGAACTGCTGCGCCAGCTGCAGGCCGCAGCGGCGCGCGAGGGGCTCAAGCCGATCGACGACGAGGCGCTGCTCGACGAGGTCACCGCGCTCGTCGAGCGCCCGAACGTGCTGACCTGCCGCTTCGAGACCGAATTCCTCGCCGTGCCGCAGGAATGCCTGATCCTGACGATGAAGGCGAACCAGAAGTACTTCCCGCTGCTCGACGCCGCGGGCAGGCTCACCGACCGCTTCCTCGTCGTCAGCAACATCAGCCCGGCCGACGCCAGCCGCGTCATCGAGGGCAACGAGCGTGTCGTGCGCCCGCGCCTGGCCGATGCCAAATTCTTCTTCGACCAGGACCGCAAGCGCAGCCTCGAATCGCGCGTGCCGCAGCTCGACAAGGTCGTCTACCACGGCAAGCTCGGCAGCCAGGGCGAACGCGTGCGGCGCGTGCGCTCACTCGCGAGCTCGATCGGCGAGCGCATCGGCGGCGCCGTGCTGGCGCAACAGGCCGACCGCGCCGCGCTGCTGGCCAAGGCCGACCTGCTGACCGACATGGTGGGCGAGTTTCCCGAACTGCAGGGCATCATGGGCGGCTATTACGCGCGCCACGACGGCGAGACCGAGGCCGTCGCGCGGGCCGTCGAGGACCATTACAAGCCGCGCTACGCCGGCGACGAGCTGCCGCGCGGCGCGGTCGGCGTCGCCGTCGCGCTGGCCGACAAGCTCGAGACGCTGGCCGGCCTGTTCGGCATCGGCCAGCTGCCCACCGGCGACAAGGACCCGTTCGCGCTGCGCCGCCATGCGCTGGGCGTGATCCGCATGCTCGTCGAACGCGGCTTGCCCCTCGATCTCGACGACCTCATCGCCCAGGCCTACGCGGCCTTCCCCGACGGCATGCTGGCCCCCAACCTGGCCGAACTCGCGACCTTCATCTACGAGCGCCAGTCGGGCCAGTTGCGCGAGGCCGGCTACGGCGCGGCCGAGGTCGACGCCGTGCTCTCGCAGCACCCGCAGCGGCTGGCCGAGGTGCCGCGCCGGCTCGAGGCGGTGCGCGCCTTCGCCGCGCTGCCCGAGGCGCCGGCACTGGCGTCGGCGAACAAGCGCGTCGCCAACATCCTGAAGAAGTCCGACGCCGCCGCGCCGGGCGCCGTCGATCCCGTGCTGCTGCGCGAGGACGCCGAACAGGCGCTGGACCGCGCGCTCGCCGACGTCGCGCCGCGGGCCGACGCCGCCTACGAGCGTGGCGACTACCGCGCCTCGCTGCAGGCGCTGGCGGCGCTGAAGGCGCCGGTCGATGCCTTCTTCGACACCGTGATGGTCAACGCCGACGACGCGGCGCTGCGCCGCAACCGCCTTGCGTTGTTGACGCGGCTGCACGCGGCGATGAATCGCGTCGCCGACCTCTCACGTCTGGCAAACTGAGTCCGACCGGACCTCCACCGAGCCCGGACCACCGAGGGAGCCTGCGATGCACACCGTCAAACTCGTGATCCTGGGCCGCGACGGCATCCTCAACCAGTACCGCGAGGGCCATGTGACGGCGCCCGAGGAATGGGAGCCGATCCCCGGCGCGCTCGAGGCCGTCTCGCGCATCAACCATGCCGGCTGGCATGTCGTGATCGCGACGAACCAGGCCGGCATCGGCCGCGGCATGATCGACATGTCGGCCGTCAACGCCGTCCATGCGCACATGAACCAGCAGCTGATGGAGCAGGGCGGTCGCGTCGATGCCGTCTTCTTCTGCCCGCACACGCCGGAGGAGAACTGCGACTGCCGCAAGCCCAAGCCGGGGATGATGCTCGACATCGGCCGCCGCTACGGCGCCGATCTGGCCCAGGTGCCGATGGTCGCCGACACGCTGCGCGACCTGCTGGCGGCGCGCGCCGCCGGCTGCGAGCCGCATCTGGTGCTCAGCGGTCGCGCCGTCTCGATTCCCGACGACCAGCTCGAGCACATGCTGGCGCAGGTCCCCGGCACCCATGTCCACGCCAGCCTGGGCGCATTTGCCGAGTTCCTGCTCGAGCGCGACCATGTCGCCGACTCCACCGCCGGGGGCCTGCACTGATGACGGTCGTGGGCGCCGCGTTGCGCTCGCTGCTGTTCCTGCTCTGGTTGGCGGTCACCGTCGTGCCCTATGCCATCGCCATGCTGCTGCTGTCGCTGTTCGTCGGCGGCCAGCGCCTGTACTGGGCGACGATGGGCTGGCTGCGGCTGGCGATCCTTGGTGCGCGCTGGATCTGCGGCGTGCGCTGGCGCGTCGCCGGGCTCGAACACCTGCCGCGCGGCCCGCGCGATGCCGTCGTGCTCGCCGCCAAGCACCAGTCGGTGTGGGAAACCTTCGCGCTGCCGATGCTGATGCCGCATCCGCTGGCCTTCGTGTTCAAGCGCGAGCTGCTGCGCATCCCCTTCTTCGGCTGGGCCATGGGCCGGCTCGACATGATCCACATCGACCGCAGTCGCGGCGCCCAGGCCTGGGCGCGCGTTGCCGCGAGCGGCCGCCGGCTGGCTGCCGAGGGTGTCTGGGTGATCATGTTCCCCGAGGGCACGCGCATCCCGCGCGGCGAGCGCGGCCACTACAAGACCGGCGCCGCGCGGCTGGCCATCGAAACCGGGCTGCCGATCGTGCCGATCGCCGCGACTTCGGCGCGCTGCTGGCCGCGCAAGAGCTTCCTGCTGCACCCGGGCGTCGTCGATGTCTCGATCGGCCGGCCGATCGCCAGCGCCGGACGCGCCGCCGACGAGCTGATGGCCGAGGTCGAGCGCTGGATCGAGGCCGAGATGCGCCGCCTCGATCCCGAGGCCTACGCCTAGAATCCAGAAGAAATGAGACCCCCACGCTCACTCTGTTCGCTGCCCCCCGAGGGGGCGTTCAGTCCCTTCGGGACGGCCGGGCGGGACTGAATGCCGCGCGGGCTCCAGGCCTCCCTCACGACGCAGCAGCTCTCGCTGTTCGACGACCCGCCACCACCCCCTGCCGCGCCGCCCGCGCCGCCGCAGCCGGCCCCGGCACCCGAGTTCCTGCACCCGAATCCGCAGCGCGAGATCGCGCTCGGCGGTCACCGTGTCGCCTACGCGCTGCGGCGCTCGCGCCGGCGCAGCATCGGCTTCGTCGTCGGTGCCGAGGGGCTGGCGGTGAGTGCGCCTCGCTGGGTCGGCATCGGCGAGATCGAGGCCGCGCTGCGCGAGAAGGCGGCCTGGATCCTGCGCAAGCTGCACGAGCAGCGCGAGCGCGGCCAGCGCCTGGCGCAAGCGCGCGTGGAATGGCGCGACGGCGTCGTCGTCCCCTTCCTCGGTCGCGACGTCACGGTGCGCCTGGGCGGCCGCGGTGTCGCCGCGATGTTCGACGCCGAGGCCGCCGTGCCGACGCTGCACATCGGCCTGCCGCCCTCGGCGCAGCCCGAGCAGATCCGTGACGCCGTGCAGAGCTGGCTGCAGCGCCAGGCGCGGCGCATCTTCGAGGAGCGCTGCATGATCTTCGCCCTGCGCCTGGGCGTGCGCATGAAGCGGCTGGGGCTGAGTTCGGCGGCGACGCGCTGGGGCAGCGCGAGCGCCGACGGCTCGATCCGGCTCAACTGGCGCCTCGTCCATTACGCGCTGCCGGTGATCGACTATGTCGTCACCCACGAACTCGCGCATCTGCGCGAGATGAACCACAGCGCCGCGTTCTGGGACGTCGTGCGCGAGGCGCTGCCCGACTACGAGTCGGCACGCGGTGCGCTCAAGGCCGAGGTCCTGCCCGTTTTCGCCTGAATCCCGGTTCATCCCCACAACGGTGGATGTGGCGGCGCAGCAATGGCTGAATACTGGCGGCACGCTGTCATCGCGCAGGGCACGAGGGTCGAGAAGACTGGAGGGTCCTTGGGTGGCGCGGCACCCGGTTGTCCAGCAGCCGGGTGCCGCGATCTTCCATCCGCTCAGGTCGCGGTCCTGAACCGCACCACGCCGTCGGCGCCCGCTTCGAACCGCAATTTCCCCGTCCCGGCCAGCGCATGGACGTGGGCGATCGCCTCGCCCATCGCGAACGTCGTCTGATGCAGGTCGAGTGCACGCCGGAACAGCACCGGCACCAGGTCGGCCGCACTGCGCGGCTCGGTCGCGCAGGCCGCCAGCACCTCGGCATAGCGGGCCTCGTGGTGCGCCTGCAACTGGTCGATGCGCGTGTGCAGGCCGGTGAAAGGCTTGCCGTGCGAGGGCAGCACCAGCGTCGATTCGGGCAGCGCGCGCAGCGCGGCGATCGACGCCAGGTACAGCGGCAGCGGGTCGGCCTCGGGCTCGATGTCGATGACGCTGACGTTGGTCGAGATGCGCGGCAGCACCATGTCGCCCGAGATCAGCACGTCGAGTTCGGCGCAGTACAGCGCCATATGCTCGGGCGCATGGCCGTAGCCGACGATGCAGCGCCAGGCGCGGCCCGCGACCGTCAGCGTCATGCCGTCCATCAGGCGCCGGAAGCTGGCCGGCACCTGCGGCACCATGCTGCCGTAATAGCTGCCGCGCGCGCGCACGCGCTCGACCATCGCCGGGTCGTTGAGGCCATGGCGGGCGAAGAAGCGTGCCGCGCTGTCGCCGCCGAAGCCTATCGTGCTCTGGCTCGCCAGCCGCGCCGCGTTCCAGTCGGTGCCGCTGATCCAGAGCCGGCAATCGCGGCCGGGCCGGCTCCAGCGCTCGGTCAGCCAATGCGCCAGGCCGATATGGTCCGGGTGCATGTGGGTGACGACGACGCGCAGCACCGGCAGACCCTGCAGCTCGTGCTCGAACACGCGCTCCCAGTTCGCGCGCGTCTCGTCGTTGGCGATGCCGCAGTCGACGATGGTCCAGCCCTCGACGCCGTCGTCGCGGTCGCGCAGCAGCCACAGGTTGATGTGGTCGAGCGCGAACGGCAGCTTCATGCGCAGCCAGCGCACGCCCGGCGCGATCTCGACAGCTGTGCCTGCCGCGGGCAGGCTGTCGCCCCGGGGATAGTGCAGCGCGCCCTCGTCGGCATTGGCCATATATTTGCGACTCAGTTTCCGTTGACGTTCACGTCAGTCTAACCATGACCGCCCCGACCCGCGACAGAGCGACCGCCAGCGAGCGCGCCGCGCAACGCACCTACACGATCACCGAGCTCGCGGCCGAGTTCGACATCACGCCGCGGGCGATCCGCTTCTACGAGGACGTGGGCCTGCTGGCGCCGCAGCGCGCCGGCCGCAACCGCGTCTACACCCAGCGCGACCGCACGCGGCTGAAGCTGACGCTGCGCGGCAAGCGGCTCGGCCTGAGCCTGCTCGAGGTCAAGCGCCTCGTCGACATGTACGAATCGCCCGCCGACACGGTGCAGCAGCTGACCGCCTTCCGCGAGGTGCTGGCCGAGCATCGCGAGATGCTCGAGCGCCAGCGCGAGGACATCGAGATCACGCTGGCCGAGATCGGCCAGCACGAGGCGCGCTGCCGCACGATGCTGGCGCGGGCGGTGCCCCGGGCGAAACGCAGCCGCGCCGCGCCGTCCGACCCGTAAACTCATTCTCAACTCCCGAAGTCCCCCATGACCACCGAACTGCAGGAACTCTTCGCCAGCAACCGCGCCTGGGCCGAATCGACCGAGCAGCGCGAGCCCGGCTTCTTCACGCGGCTGCTGCAGCAGCAGGCGCCGCAATATCTGTGGATCGGCTGCGCCGACAGCCGCGTGCCGGCCAACGACCTCGTCGGCCTGCTGCCGGGCGAGCTGTTCGTGCACCGCAACGTCGCCAACCTGATGGTCCATTCGGACCTGAACGCGCTGTCGGTGATCCAGTACGCGATCGACGTGCTGCAGGTGCGCCACATCATCGTCGTCGGCCACAGCAACTGCGGCGGCGTGCGCGCGGCGCTGCACAACCAGCGCGCCGGCCTCGTCGACAACTGGCTGCGCCATGTCCAGGACGTGCGCGACGCCCACGAAGGCTTCCTCGCCGGGCTGCACGAGAGCCTGCGCGTCGACGCCCTCGTCGAGCTCAACGTGCTTGAACAGGCGCGCAATGTCTGTCACACGACGGTGGCCGCCGACGCCTGGCAGCGCGGCCAGTCGGTCGTCGTCCATGGCTGGGTCTACGGGCTGCACAACGGCCTGCTCGAGGACCTGCAGATCACCGTCGACGCGCGCGACCGCGTCGGCGTCGCCTACGACACGGCGCTGGCGCAGCTCAAGCAGCGCTGGCGCGAACGCCAGGCGGCCCTGAACATCTGACGATGTTCCCGCATCAGCTCACCGACAGCCGTGCGTTCGCGATCGCGCGCACGATGCTCGACGGCTTCAACCGCCATTACGAACTCTTCCGCCAGGCCAGCGCCGAGGCCCAGCGGCGTTTCGAGCAGGCCGACTGGCATGGCCAGCAGCGCGCGCAGGCGCAGCGCATCGAGTTCTACGACCGCCGCGTCGACGAGGCCGTGCAGCGGCTGCGCAGCGACTTCGCGATCGACACGCTGTCGATGGACACCTGGCAGCAGGCCAAGCTGCACTACATCGGCCTGCTCACCGACCACCACCAGCCCGAACTCGCCGAGACCTTCTTCAATTCGGTGACCGCCAAGCTGCTGCACCGCAGCTACTTCCGCAACGATTTCATCTTCGTGCGCCCGGCCATCAGCACCGAATACATCGAGAACGACGAGCCGGCGTCGAAGCCGACCTACCGCGCCTATTACCCGACGCTGGACAATCTGCACGCGACCTGGGAGCGCATCGTCGGCAACTTCCAGCTCGAACGCGAATTCGAGGACCTGCCGCGCGACGTCGACCGCGTCGTGCAGGCGATGCGGCGCGAACTCGGCGAATTCAGGCCGCGCGCCAATTTCCAGATCCAGGTGCTGGCCAGCCTGTTCTACCGCAACAAGGGGGCCTACCTCGTCGGCAAGATCATCAACGGCTTCGTCGAGACGCCGCTGGCGCTGCCGATCCTGCATGGCGACGGTGGCCAACTCGTGATCGACGCGGCGCTCTTCGGCGAGGACGACCTGCTGATGATCTTCAGCTACGCCCGCGCCTATTTCATGGTCGACATGGAGGTCCCGAGTGCCTATGTGCAGTTCCTGCGCGGCCTGATGCCGCGCAAGCCGCGCTCCGAGCTGTACAACGCGCTGGGGCTGCAGAAGCAGGGCAAGAACATGTTCTACCGCGACTTCCTCGCCCATCTGCGCCATTCGAGCGACCGCTTCCGCATCGCGCCCGGCATCAAGGGCATGGTGATGCTGGTCTTCGACCTGCCCTCGTACCCGTACGTGTTCAAGGTGATCAAGGATTTCTACCCGCCGCAGAAGGAGACGACGCGCGAGCAGATCAAGGGCAAGTACCTGCTCGTCAAGCAGCACGACCGCGTCGGGCGCATGGCCGACACGCTGGAATACAGCAACGTCGCGTTCCCGCGCCAGCGCTTCGAGGACGAGCTCGTCGCCGAGTTGAAGCATTACTGCCCGAGCCTGATCGAGGAGGACGGCGACGCGCTCGTCGTGCGCCATGTCTACATCGAGCGGCGCATGATCCCGCTCAACATCTACCTGCAGGAGGCCCGTCCCGAGCAGGTCGCGGCGGCGGTGGTCGAGTACGGCAACGCGATCAAGGACCTCGTGGCGGCCAACATCTTCCCGGGCGACATGCTGTGGAAGAACTTCGGCGTCACGCGCCACGGCAAGATCGTGTTCTACGACTACGACGAGATCGAATACCTCACCGACTGCAACTTCCGCCGCGTCCCCGAACCACGCAACGAGGAGGAGGAGATGAGCGGCGAGATCTGGTACCGCGTCGGACCCAAGGACGTGTTCCCCGAGACCTTCGGCCCCTTCCTGCTCGGCAACGACCGCGTGCGCGAGGTCTTCATGGCGCACCATGCCGACCTCCTCGACGCCGCCTTCTGGCAGGCGCACAAGGACCGCATCGCCGCCGGCCATGTGCACGACGTGTTCCCATACGACGCGTCCAAGCGCTTCGGTGCCGCCACCGGCGCGGCCGCAGCGGCCACTTGACGCCGGCGCCGACTTCGACCGCGTCCTGAGCATCGTGCCCACGCCCGCTGCGGGGCGGTACATTGCGTCGAACCGTGAACGCCAACGCCATCCGCTACGACGAAGCCGCCGCCCGCGAGCTGCTGCTCGTGCAGGCCTGCGACCAGGGCCCGGCCGACAATCCCATCTGGACGCCCGACGATGGTCGCTGGGCGACCGAACTGGCGCGCCGCACGGTGGCCGCCGACGCCACCGACGCGCGCTTCCTCGCCGAGCGTGCCCACCACGCGCTGCAGCGCCTGCTGCCACGCGACCGCGGACTGGCGCGTGCGCTGGCACGCCGGGCCTGGCGCACCGGCTGGCTGGCGCTGGCGATCGGGCTCGGCCTGGCCACCGGCATCGCGGCCGACGCCGTCGGCGCCGGCGACCGCATCAACCTGCTGGCGCCGCCGTTGTGGGGCGTGCTGCTGTGGAACGGGCTCGTCTACATCGGCCTGCTGTTGCCGCTGGGGCGCTGGAGCCATGGCCCGCGCGCGGCGCTGGCGCGGCGGATCGCCAGGGCCGGCGGCGGTCGCGGCGTGCTGCCGGCCTTCCACGCCGCCTGGGCACGCGTCGCGGCGCCGCTGGCGCTGGCGCGCGCGTCGCTGCTGCTGCACGGCGCCGCGGCGGCGCTCGGCGTCGGGCTCATCGCCAGCCTCTACCTGCGCGGACTCGTGCTCGACTACCGCGTCGTCTGGCAGAGCACGTTTCTCGACGCGGCCCAGGTCCATGCCGTGCTGACGACGCTGTTCACGCCGGCGTCGGCGCTCACCGGCGTGGCGATCCCCGATGTCGCGGCGCTGCAGGCGCTGCGTGTCGGGCCGCAGGGGGCTGCCGCCGCGGCGGCGGTGCCGGGTGCCGCGCCCTGGCTCCATCTCTGCGCGGCGACCGTGCTGCTGGCCGTCGTGCTGCCGCGCCTGCTGCTGGCCGTGGCGGCGGCGGCGCGCTCGCGCTGGCTCGCGGGGCGCTGCCGCATCGCGATCGACGAGCCCTATTTCCAGCGCCTGCTGCGCGCCTGGCGGCGTAGCCGCGCCTGCGTCCAGGTGCTGCCGCATGGTGCCGCGCCACCGCTGCAGGCCGCCGCGGCGCTGCAGCGCCTGCTCGCACCGGTGCTGGGCGACGACCTGCACCTGACGTTCGACCCGGCCGTCGCGCATGGCGCCGAGGACCAGGTCGCGCCGCGCGAGCCGGCGACGACGCTGCGCCTGCTGCTCGTCGACCTCGCGGCCACACCCGAGGACGAGGCCCAGGGCCGCATCGTCGCGGCGCTGCGCAGCACGCCGGCGCTGTGTCTGGCCGACGAGGGTCCGCTGCGCCTGCGCTACGGCGCGCTGCCGCAGCGCCTGGCCGAGCGCCGCGCCGCCTGGCAGCGCTGGTGCGAGGCGCAGGGCCTGCCCTTCGTCGCCGTCGATCTGCTGCACGGCACGCCGGCGGCGGCCGAGCCGGCGCTGCAGGCGGCCTTGGCCAAGCTGTAGGCGGTCGACGATGGCCACCGTCACCCTCAGCCTCGTTTCGCACACCAACGCCGGCAAGACGACGCTGGCGCGCACGCTGCTGCGCCAGGACGTCGGCGAGATCCGCGACGCGCCGCACGTGACCGAGTTCGAGACCTCGCACGACCTCGTCGCCAGCGACGACGGCGACGTGCTGCGGCTGTGGGACACGCCGGGCTTCTCCGACGCCGCGCGGCTCGTGCGCCGCATGCGGCTGGACGGCCACGCGCTGGGCTGGCTGCTGAGCGAGGTCTGGGACCGCTGGCGCGACCGCGCCTTCTGGTCCAGCCAGCGCGCGCTGCGCCACGTGCAGGCCGAGAGCGATGTCGTGCTCTACCTCGTCAACGCGGCCGAGTCGCCGGCCGCGGCGGCCTACGTCGAAGCCGAGATGGCGCTGCTGGGCTGGGTCGGCAAGCCGGTGCTGGTGCTGCTCAACCAGCTCGGCGCGCCGCGCGATGCCGCTGCCGAAGCGGCCGAGGTCGCCGCCTGGCGCAGCCATCTGCAGCGCTGGCCGCTGGTGCGCGCGGTGCTGCCGCTGGATGCCTTTGCGCGCTGCTGGATCCACGAACGCCGGCTGCTCGCCACCGTCCAGGGCCTGCTCGAGGGCGAGGCCGCGGCGGCGATGGCACGGCTCGCGCGCGCCTGGGCGGCGCGCGGCGAGGCGGCCTTCGACGCGGCGATGGGCACGCTCGCCGAGAGCCTGGCGCGCGTTGCGCTCGCGCGCGAGACCATAGCCGGCGAGACGGGCTGGGTCGACCGCCTCCGGCGTGTCGGCGCCGCCGTCGCGCGGCGCGACGACGAGGGGCCGGTGGCGGCGGCGCAGCGCCGGCTCGCGGCGGCGCTCGAAACCGAGGCCGCGGCGGCGCTGGCGCGGCTGATCGCGCTGCACGGGCTGCAGGGGCGCGTGCAGCGCGAGATCGTGCATCGCGTCGAGGGCCAGTTCGCGCTGCGCCAGCGCGTCCCCGAGGGCCGCGCGGCGGTCGTCGGCGGCGCCGTGAGTGGCGCCGCGCTCGGCCTCAAGGCCGACATCGCCAGCGGCGGCATGACGCTGGGCGGCGGCCTGCTGCTCGGCGCGCTGCTCGGCGCGCTCGGCGGCGCCGGCATCGCGCGCGGCATCAACCTCGTGCGCGGCACCGACAGCAGCTGGGTCGCCTGGAGCGACGAGGCGCTCGACGCCGC
>JAGWTU010000060.1 GCA_028868825.1 Burkholderiales bacterium
CGTGCTCGGCTGCCTCGAGGAAGAGCTGGCCGTGGCGGAAGAGGTCGCCTGATGGCGGCCGCGCTCGCCGGCAACGCAGCGGTGGCCGTCGTGCTGCCCTTCGTGCCGGCGCGCATCCTGCACGCGCTGTCCGCACGGCGGCGCTACAAGTACGTGCATCCGCGCGTCGAGGCCGAAGGCGCGGGCTGGAAGATCGTGAGCCCGAACTGCTCGCGCAACATCGACCCAGAAGGCGGCGAGATCGACATCGCCTGGATCGTCGCCGGCGGCCGCGGATCGTGGCGCGTGCATGCGCGTGACCATCGCCGCCAGACCTGGAAGCTGCGCGACACCACGACCAGCCTCGACGAAGCGCTCGAGCGCGTCTGCGCCGATCCTCTGCGCGAGTACTGGCCATGATCTACCTCGACCACAACGCGACCACCGCGGTCGCCCCGGCGGTGCTCGTCGAGATGGTCGACGCGATCGAACGCGCCTGGGCCAATCCGAGCTCGACGCATGGGCCGGGCCAGGTCGCACGGCGCCTGCTCGCCGATGCGCGCACGCGCGTCGCCGCGTACCTGGGCTGCAGCGGCGCCGAGCTCGTCTTCACGAGCGGCGCCACCGAGGCCAACCACCAGGCGCTGCTCGGCGCGCTGGCGGCGCGCGCAACCGAGCGACGCCAGCGCATCGTGATGTCGGCGGTCGAGCATCCCGGGCTGCTCGCACTCGGGCGGCGGCTGCGGGCACAGGGTTTCGCGGTCGACCTGATACCGGTCGACGGCCAGGGCCGGCTCGACCTCGCCGCGGCGCAGGCATTGCTGATCGGCGACGATGTCGCGCTCGTCAGCGTGATGGGCGCGAACAACGAGACCGGCGTGCTGATGCCGACGGCGGAGATCGCCGAGATCGCGCATCGCCAGGGCGCCTGGCTGCATGTCGATGCGACGCAGTTGCTCGGCAAGTGCGAGCTGTCCTTCGCCGCCTCGGGCGCCGACCTGATGGCGGTCTCGGCGCACAAGATCGCCGGGCCCAAGGGCATCGGCGCGCTCGCCGTGCGCAAGGGGCTGGCGCTGCCACCACTGCTCGCCGGGCGCCAGGAGCGCCAGCGCCGCGGCGGCACCGAGAACCTGCCCGGCATCGCCGGCTTCGCCGCCGCCTGCGACCTCGCGCGTGCCGAGCAGCCCGAGGCGATCGCGCGCATGACGGCGTTGCGCGACGCGCTCGAGCGCGCGGTGTTGCGTGAATGGCCGCAGGTCCATCTCTACGGTGCGCAAGCCGCGCGACTGCCGAACACCAGCTGCCTGCGGTTCGGCGAACTCGACGCCGAACAGGTGCTCGGTCGTCTCGAGCGCGCCGGCGTCGTCGCCTCGTCGGGAGCGGCCTGCAGCGCCGGCGGCACCGAACCGTCGCATGTGCTGCTGGCGCTGGGCGCCACGCCGCTGCAGGCCCGCGCGGGGTGCGCTTCTCGCTCGGACGCGGGACGACGGCGCTGGAAATCGAATTTGCACTCGATGCGTTGCGGCGCGTCGTCGCGCCGCTGCTTGCTACCACCGCGCTGGCGGCCTGAACCCACTGGGAGTACCCGATGAAAGTGATGATCCGCAAGCTCGCGACCGGCGCCGTTTCCGTCTATGTGCCGAAGAAGGACCTCGAGGAGACGGTCGTCTCGCAGCAGAACGTCGGCCTGTGGGGCGGCTCGGTGACGCTGACCAACGGCTGGGTGCTCGAACTGCCGGCGATGGCCGAAGGCACGGCGCTGCCGATCACCGTCGAGGCGCGACGCCTCTCCGGCGACTGAGCGAACGATATGGATACCGCCGTCATCACCAGCCCGGCCGATGCCGACATCGGCGACGACTGGCTGCTGCTGTCCGATCCCGACATCAGCGAGGTCGAGGTCGAACTCGTGCAGAACGCACTCGCGCAACCGCGCCTGTCGGCCGGGCGCATGGTCGAGCATTTCGAGGCCTCGTTCGCGGGCTGGTCGGGGCGGCGTCATGCCGTCGCCGTCGCCAGCGGCACGCTCGGCACCTGGCTTGCTCTGCGCGCCGCCGGCATCGGCCCCGGCGACGAGGTCATCGCGTCGCCCTACGGCTGGCACCAGGTCGCGCATGCCGTGGCGCTGGTCGGCGCGCGCGTCGTCTTCTCCGAAATCAATTACTGGTCCGGCTGCCTCGATGCGGCGCGCGCGGCGCCGCTGATCACGCCGCGCACGAAGGCCGCGATCGTCGGCAATGTCAACGGCCACCCGGCCGCCTGGGACGCCTGGCGCGCGCTGGCCGACGAGCGCGGCATCCGCCTGATCGAGGACTCGACCGAGGCCATCGGCTCGAGCTACCGCGGCCGGCGCGTCGGCAGCTTCGGCGATGTTGCGGTGTTCGACTTCTCGCAGCCCTCGGCGCTGTGCTGCGGCGAGGGCGGCATGGTCGTCACCGACGACGACCAGCTGGCCAGCGAGCTGCGCTACCTGCGCGCGCGCTCGATCGCCGACCGCCGTTCGGTCTCGGTCGGCTCGCGCGTGCCGGTGCAGGCGTCGATGAGCGAGCTCACCGCCGCTTTAGGCGCCGGGCAGCTCGCCCGCATCGACGAGATCCTGGCGCGGCGCAAGGTCGCCGAAGCCGCCTACATCGAGGCGATGCACAGTTTCGAAGGCATCAAGCCGCCGTATATCGCGCCCGATGTCGACACCGTGCACTGGATGCTCTACATCGTCCATCTCGGCAAGCGCTTCACCGCCAGCGCCTGCGACCAGATCGTCGAGGACCTGTCGACCGAGCTGATCGAGTCGGTGATGTATTGCCGGCCGCTGCACCAGGAGTTCGCCTACACCGAACTCGGCTGGCATCGCGGCCAGTTCCCGCTCGTCGAACGCATCGCCGACCGCGCGCTCGCGCTGCCGCTGCACGGCCATCTGCACGCCGACGAGATCCGCTTCATCGTGCGGACGCTCAAGGACAGCTCCGTCAACGTGGGCGCAGGCGCCGCAATCTATTGAATCCCCGAAGGACGACGCCATGAGCCACGACACCCTCGACCACCTTCCAGACGCCGTCGCCGAGGGGCTGCGCGCCGGCACGCTGGCGCCTTATCTCGGCCCGGGCCTGCTCGCGCTGTGCGAAGGCGCTGCGCCGCCGGCCGAGCCCGCAGCGCTCGCCGCGGTGCTGACGGCGCGCGTTTCGGTGCCGGGCAAGATCAAGAACCGGCTCACCGCGGCGGCGCAGTTCATCGAGAACTTCAAGCATCGCAAGACGCTCGTCAAGGGCATGGACGAGGCCTTTGCCGCCGCGGGCGCGCCGTCGGCGCTGCACCGCTGGGTCGCGGGCCTGGGTTCGCCGCTGATCGTCGACTGCTGGTACGACGACACGATGCGCGCGGTGCTCGCCGCCGAGGCCGGCGACTCCTGGGCCGAGGTGCAGGGCCTGGCGCAGAGCGAGCATTTCGGCACCTGGTTCGGCTGGTACGGTGCCGACGGCGCCGCGCTGACCGAGGCGCCCGCCGCGCGCACGCTGTTCTACAAGCCCTGGGGCGGCCACGCGCCGGCGTCGAATTACCTCGTCTCCGACAGCGACCATGTCGAGGTGCTGACCGAGATCGACATCCAGACCCCCATTCCGCCCGGCGTCCAGGAGCGCCGCCGCACGCTCGGTTTCGTCTTCCTCGGCTGCCGCTTCAACGACCAGCTGCCGCGCGCCTTCGCGCGCCAGATCATCAAGCGTTCGCAGGGCCCCCATTACGCCGTGCTGGCCGACGAGCCGACGCGGATGGAAGCGCGCTTCCTCGATGAACAGCACATCACCCGCATCGCCATGCCGCTGGCCGACGTGGCCGCGGCACTCACCTCGGCCGTCCCGGCCTGATTCATAGACCGCCTGATTCCTTTCTTCCCTCCCGGAGCCTTTTTCATGTCCCTGCTCACCATCATGCCCTCGGGCAAGACGATCGAAGTCGAAGCCGGCAGCAACCTCCTCGCCGGCATCCTTGCCGCCGGCGAAAAGATGCCCACCCAATGCGGCGGCGAAGCGAAATGCGGCGCCTGCCATCTCTTCGTCATCGAGGGGCGCAAATCGATCACGCGCATGACGCCGGTCGAAAACGCCAAGCTCGACACCATCATCGGCGTCAGCTCGAAGTCGCGCCTGGCCTGCCAGGTGCAGATGGGCACCGAGCCGGTGACAGTCGAACTGCTCGGTGCGCTGAGCGGGTTCTGAACGCTCAGCGGGTCAGCGCCCGCGGCTCAGCGCTTGACTTTCGAGCGCTCGGCCGCGCTGTAATTGCTGAAATGACCTTCGCGCGCCGCAGCGCTCCGGCCGGCGGCGATGATGCCGGCCGACTTGCCCGCCGGCGCGACGCGCGACACCAGGCGTTCGAGCGCGCTGCTGCCGCAATGGGGACATTGCGGTGCCGTCGTCGATCGCACGAGGAGTTCGAATTCGGACTTGCAGCTGGTGCAGCGGTAATCGTGGATGGGCATGATGTCCTCGGTGATGCGGTAAAGCGTTGAATAGGCGGGTCGTGGGCTGGCCCTAGGCGCGCGTCACACCGGCGTGAGCGCGCAAGCCAGCAAGGCGCCGGTCTGCTCGGTGATGCGGTGCACGAGCGCCGGCTCGAGCCGCGCGAGCCAGCGCCGCGGCAGCCCGTGCACGCCGCAGCGGGCGCCGGCGAGCATGCCGACCAGCGCGCCCGTCGTGTCGGCGTCGTCGCCGAGGTTGACGGTGGCGACCAGCGCGTCCTCGAAATCGGCATGGGCGGCGAAGTGGTGCAGCACCGTCTGCACGGTGTCGACGACATAGCCGCTGGCGCGCCCCGGATACGGGCGATGGCGGAAGACGGGGTGCGCGGCGACGAAAGCGTCGACGAGCACGGTGCTGGCCACCGCGTCGCCGCCCTGCAGTTGCAGGCGCAGCAGCCGGCCGACGCCGAGCACGGCGGCATCCGACAGCGGGTTGTGATGCGTGATGCGCGCTTGCGCCAGCGCCACCGACTCGAAGACCGCGTCGTCGTCCAGCGTCGCCAGCAGCGCCGGCAGGCAGCGCATCAGCGCGCCGTTGCCGGCGTCGCCGTCGTTGACCGGGCCCTGCAGGCTGCCGTCGAACAGATAGCGCTGGATGCCGCGCCGGCAGGTATTGCCGCAATCGACGGGCCGGCCGCGCCACCAGGCGGCGTAGGCGTCGGCGATGAGCCGGGTGTCGAAGCCGACGCCGCTGCGGCGCCCGTGCAGCAGCGCGTCGCCCAGCGCCAGGCTCATCGTCGTGTCGTCGGTGACCTGGCCCGCGCGCAGCTTGAGCCAGCCGCCGCCCGTGATCTCGCGGTGCACGCCGTAGCGCTGGCGGATCTCGCGCGGCGTCATGAATTCGACCGTCGCGCCGAGCGCGTCGCCGATCGCCAGCCCGAGGTAGGCGCCGAGCGCGCGGTCGAAGAGTTCGCTAGTCCGCATAACTGGCCCGCATCGAATAATCGCCGCCGATCGCCAGCACCTCGGCCTCGCCCTGCAGCAGCTTGCGGTCGACGAGGCCGGGCAGGAAGAGCACCTTGCACAGCGGCACCTGCGCCTGCAGCACCCAGTCGCCGAAACAGCCGGCCTCGGCCGGCGAGAGGCTGAACGAGACGAGGTTGTTGAGCCGCATCGTGCAGCGGCGCCGGCGCAGCGATCCGGCCGTGATCTGTTCCTCGCAGCGCGTGCTGCCGCGCCACATCGTCAGCCGCGGCGCCGGCCCCAGCAGCTGGAAGCGCGCCAGCATCCATTGGCAGAACTCGTAGAGCAGATCGAGCTGCTGGAAAACGTTGTTGCTGTGATAGCGGCTCGACGTCTTCTCTTCGAGGTAGGCGATCCAGGCCGGCGAGGGGTAGCGCGCCAGCGCCGACTTGTGGAAGGTCGGCACGAGCCCGAAGCGGCTCTCGACCCAGCTCTTGAGCACGGCGCCGGCGGCGCCGTTCGCATCCATGCCCCAGCCCTGCAGCAGTTTGAGGTAACTCGTGCGCCAGCGCCGCTGCTCGGCCGCGCAGGCCGGCGCCGCATCGGCCTGGGCCGCGTTGGCGACAACCCGCGGCTGCGGCTTGGCGAGTCCGAAGGCGAGCTTCATGTAATGCGCGAAGACTTCGCGCGCCTCGTCGGCGCTGCCGCAGCGATCGAGCAGCGCGAACAGGCCGACCGCCGATTCGCGCGCGCCGCCGATATGCAGCGGCTGCGGATGGGCGTTGAAGGCGATGCTGGCGAGCAGCGGCGTCGGCAGGCCGACGAGATTCGTCTGCTGCCAATGCGGCGCGCCGCAGGCGGCCTCATCGTCGGTGCCCAAGGCGCGCAGCTCCCGCCTGGCGCCACGCTCACACCGGCCGGTTCTCGTTCGGGTTGCGCACCGGGCCCATCAGCGCCAGACCCTCGGCGTAGCTGATGTTGTCGAAGGTGACGTCGTACTTCAGCGCCGCTTCGGCGACGCGGTCGACCTTGCCCGCGATGTCCAGCTTCTTCAACTCGTTCTTCTCCAGGTACAGCAGGTCCAGCAGTTCGTTGTAGACCGTCGATTCGTCGATCGGCAGCACGTAGAACAGCGCGCCATTCAGCGCCACCTGGTACTTCTTGCTCAGGTCGATGTTGTTGCAGAAAAGGAAATACTTGCCGCCGGCGCTGAGCGTGTCGCCCAGCACCTCGGCAACATCCTTCAGGTGCTCGAAGCTCAGCAGGTAGCCGGCGAAGAACGGCAGCTTGGGCTTGCCGACCTCGGCCATCGCGATGACCTGGTCGCAGGTCAGCTCGGGCGGACGCGCCTCGTCGGCGAACTTGGCCGCGAAGCGCAGCGCGAGTTCACCGCGGAAGCCCCAGCGGCCGGCCTTGTGCGTCGCCGCCTTCAGCACGGGGTTGAGCAGGCGGCCCTCGGCCTCGAGGCGGGCGAATGCGGTGTCGGACAGACCTGCGGCGGTAGCGGTGCTCATGATGGGCTTTCGGTGGTGGAAGTCTTACCCGTGGGTCGGGCGGTTCCAGCACAGTGAGCAACACCCGTGCCCGACATCTGCAGATGCGTTGCCGGGTACGGCAGGGCCGCCGACGCCTCGCCGGCGTGATCGACCGTCGACAAAGCGCGCCGCTTTGTCGGCTTTCGAACATAAGCCCGCGGCCCACCTTCAAGCCGGCCCGCAGCGCCTTTCCCTCGCAGAAACAAGCACTTGGCAGCCGCGGCACGACATGGCACGGGGGTTGCGAAGAGGAGGCTGCGCGGACCCCATGTCACGCCCCGACGGCTCCATAAGAAGACCTAAAAGGACTCCGAAGGCTGCATAGAGATCGCGACGAACGTCACTGCATCGTCAACTTCTCATCGACTCAAAGGAGCATTCAAATGGCCAAACTTCGGCAGATCGCCTTTTACGGCAAGGGTGGCATCGGCAAGTCCACCACCTCGCAGAACACCCTCGCTGCGCTGGCGCAGATGGGGCAGAAGATCCTCATCGTCGGCTGCGACCCCAAGGCCGATTCGACGCGCCTGATCCTGCACGCCAAGGCGCAGGACACCATCCTCTCGCTGGCGGCCGAGGCCGGCTCGGTCGAGGACCTCGAGCTCGAGGACGTCATGAAGATCGGCTACCGCGACATCCGTTGCGTCGAGTCGGGCGGCCCCGAGCCCGGCGTCGGCTGCGCCGGCCGCGGCGTCATCACCTCGATCAACTTCCTCGAGGAAAACGGTGCCTACGAAGGCGTCGACTATGTCTCGTACGACGTGCTCGGCGACGTCGTCTGCGGCGGCTTCGCGATGCCGATCCGCGAGAACAAGGCGCAGGAGATCTACATCGTGATGTCGGGCGAGATGATGGCCATGTACGCGGCCAACAACATCTCCAAGGGCATCCTGAAGTACGCCAACAGCGGCGGCGTGCGCCTGGGCGGCCTCGTCTGCAACGAGCGCCAGACCGACAAGGAACTCGAGCTCGCCGATTCGCTGGCGAAGATGCTCGGCAGCCGGCTGATCCATTTCGTGCCGCGCGACAACATCGTCCAGCACGCCGAGCTGCGCCGCATGACGGTGCTCGAGTACGCGCCGGAATCCAAGCAGGCGCAGGAGTACCGCACGCTGGCCGAGAAGATCCACGCCAACGCCGGCAACGGCACGATCCCGACCCCGATCACGATGGATCAGCTCGAGGATCTGCTGATGGAGCACGGGATCATGAAGACCGTCGACGAGACGCTGGTCGGCAAGACGGCCGCCGAACTCGCCGCGGAGGCCGCGGCAGCCTAAGCAAGCACCCGGGTCGGGCCGCTGGCCCGACCCCACCCACCCTCGGAGCACCCACATGAGCATGACAGTCGAAGAGCGCAAGGCCACCAACAAGGCCTTGATCGAAGAGGTCCTGAAGGCCTATCCGGACAAGATGGCCAAGCGCCGCGCCAAGCACCTCGGCCAGTTCGAGGAAGGCAAGCCCGACTGCGGCGTCAAGAGCAACATCAAGTCGCTGCCCGGGGTGATGACGATCCGCGGCTGCGCCTATGCCGGCAGCAAGGGCGTCGTCTGGGGTCCGATCAAGGACATGGTCCACATCAGCCACGGCCCCGTCGGCTGCGGCCAGTACAGCTGGGCCGCACGGCGCAACTACTACATCGGCGCCACCGGCATCGACACCTTCGTGACGATGCAGTTCACGAGCGATTTCCAGGAAAAGGACATCGTCTTCGGCGGCGACAAGAAGCTCGACAAGATCATCGACGAGATCCAGGAGCTGTTCCCGCTGAACAAAGGCATCTCGATCCAGAGCGAATGCCCGATCGGCCTCATCGGCGACGACATCGAGGCCGTCAGCAAGAAGAAGAGCAAGGAACACAACGGCCACACCATCGTGCCGGTGCGTTGCGAGGGTTTCCGCGGCGTCAGCCAGTCGCTCGGCCACCACCTGGCCAACGACGCGATCCGCGACTGGGTCTTCGACAAGATGGACCCGAACAAGCGTCCCGAATTCCAGAGCACGCCCTACGACGTGACGATCATCGGCGACTACAACATCGGCGGCGACGCCTGGAGCAGCCGCATCCTGCTCGAGGAAATGGGTCTGCGCGTGATCGCCCAATGGTCGGGCGACGGCACGATCGCCGAACTCGAGAACACGCCGAAGGCCAAGCTCAACCTGATCCATTGCTACCGCTCGATGAACTACATCAGCCGGCACATGGAAGAGAAGTACGGCATTCCCTGGGTCGAATACAACTTCTTCGGCCCGACGATGATCGCCAAGAGCCTGCGCGAGATCGCCAGCCATTTCGACGACCACATCAAGGCCAAGGCCGAGGAGGTGATCGCCAAGTACCAGCCGCTGGTCGATGCCATCATCGCCAAGTTCCGTCCGCGTCTGCAGGACAAGACCGTGATGCTGTTCGTCGGCGGCCTGCGTCCGCGCCACGTCATCGGTGCCTACGAGGACCTGGGCATGAACGTCGTCGGCACCGGCTACGAATTCGGCCATGGCGACGATTACCAGCGCACCACGCATTACGTCAACGACGGCACGCTGATCTACGACGACGTCACCGGCTACGAATTCGAGAAGTTCGTCGAGAAGATCCAGCCCGACCTCGTCGGCTCGGGCATCAAGGAAAAGTACGTCTTCCAGAAGATGGGCGTGCCTTTCCGCCAGATGCACAGCTGGGATTATTCGGGTCCTTACCACGGCTACGACGGTTTCGCGATCTTCGCCCGTGACATGGACATGGCGATCAGCTCGCCGATCTGGGGCCTCACCAAGGCGCCCTGGAAGAAAGCCGCCTGAGTTTCAACCATCCGCCAGGAGTCACACCATGCCCCAGATCGCCGACAAAGTCATCGACCACGAAATGCTGTTCCGCGAGCCGGAATACCAAAAGCTCTTCGCGGACAAGAAGGAACGGTTCGAGTTCAACCACAGCGACGCCAAGATCGAGGAAATCCGCGATTGGACGAAGACGCTGGATTACAGGAACAAGAACTTCGCCCGCGAGGCGCTGACGGTCAACCCGGCCAAGGCCTGCCAGCCGCTGGGGGCGGTGTTCGTCGCCAACGGCTTCGCCAAGACACTGAGCTTCGTCCACGGCTCGCAGGGCTGCGTGGCCTATTACCGCAGCCACTTCAGCCGCCATTTCAAGGAGCCGACGTCCTGCGTCAGCTCGTCGATGACCGAGGACGCCGCCGTCTTCGGCGGCCTCAACAACATGGTCGACGGCCTGGCCAACGCGTACAACCTGTACAAGCCCGACATGATCGCCGTCAGCACGACCTGCATGGCCGAGGTCATCGGCGACGACCTCAACGTCTTCATCAAGACGAGCAAGGAAAAGGGCAGCGTGCCGGCCGAATTCGACGTGCCGTTCGCGCACACGCCGGCCTTCGTCGGCAGCCATGTCACCGGCTACGACAACGCGCTGCTCGGCGTGCTGCAGCATTTCTGGGACGGCAAGGCCAAGACCGCCGAGCCGCTGGTGCGCGTGCCCAACGACAGCATCAACTTCATCGGCGGCTTCGACGGCTTCGTCGTCGGCAACATGAAGGAGATGCGCCACATCTTCGACGCCTTCGGTGTCGAGGTGAACATCCTCTGCGATCCGTCCGAGGTCTGGAACACACCGACCGACGGCGAATTCCGCATGTACGAGGGCGGCACCACGAAGGCCCAGGTCGAGGCGGCGCTGCATGCCAAGGCGACGATCGTCTTCCAGGAGTTCTGCTGCGAGAAGACGACCAAGTACATCCGCGAAAAGGGCCAGGAAGTCGTCGCACTGAACGCGCCGGTGGGCGTGGCCGGGACCGACGAATTCATCATGGCGCTGGCGCGCCTCACCGGCAAGCCGGTGCCGGCGCAGCTCGAGAAGGAGCGCGGCCAGCTCGTCGACGCGATGGCCGACAGCCAGGCCCATCTGCACGGCAAGCGCTACGCGATCTACGGCGACCCGGACCAGACGATCGGCTATGCGGCCTTCCTGCTCGAACTCGGCGCCGAGCCGGCGCATGTGCTGGCGACCAACGGCGGCGAGGAATGGGCGGCGCGCATGCAGAAGGTGTTCGACGCCACGCCTTACGGGCGCGACTGCAAGGTCTACCCGAAACGCGACCTCTGGCACCTGCGCAGCCTGCTGCACACCGAGCCGGTCGATTTCCTCATCGGCAACACCTATGGCAAGTATCTCGAACGCGATTGCGGCGTGCCGCTGATCCGCCTCGTGTTCCCGATCTTCGACCGCCACCATTACCACCGTTTCCCGACCTGGGGCTACAACGGCGGACTGTGGCTGCTGACGATGCTGCTCGACGAGTTCTTCGAGACGCTGGACGCGAACACGATCGTCCCGGGCAAGACCGATTACTCGTACGACATCATTCGCTGACATCATGGCCAACGTCACATTCACGTCTCCGCGCATGAAGAAGGACCTCACGGTCTACGCCGTCGCGGGCGACACGAACACGCTGCTCAAGGTGGCGCAGGAACACAAGGTGCCGCTGGACTTCGAATGCCAGAACGGCGAATGCGGTTCCTGCCTGCTGCAGGTGGCGGTGCTGTCGAAGAACGCGCCGGCCGGCGTCGCGCTGACCGAGAAGGAAAAGACGGTGCTGCGCTACTCGGGCAAGATCACCGCCCAGCAGATCGAGGATGCCGAGACGCGCGACATCCCGCCGCCCTGGCGGCTGGCCTGCCAGTTCATCGTGCGCAACGAGGACATCCTCGTCACGTTCTGATCGGGAGTCACCGAGGACGGCGACACCGAAACTGAGGCACAGTGGGGGCTCCGACGCCGCGGAGCCGCCTTGTCACCGACCCCACCCGTCCCCCCCTCGAAGCCCTCAGGCGCCGCCGGCGCCGGTGAGGATGGCTGGATCTGCCCGTCCTGCCTCACGCCAGGCGGCGCGTCGACGCGGTATTGCAGCGCCTGCGGCGAGAGGCGTCTGCCGCTGCCAGGTTGGCGCAGCGCCGCGGCGCGCTGGTGGCGGACCCTGCGCGCGCTGGTGCTCGAGCCGGGGCGCCTGACGGCCGACGACGCCGCCGGCCGGCGGCAGCCCTGGATCGCGCCGCTGTCGCTGTTCCTGACGATCAACCTCGTGTTCTTCTTCGGCCAGGCCTTGACCGGGCTGAACGTGCTGTCGATTCCGCTGGACACCCACCTGCATCGGCAGGCCTATTCGGCGCAGGCGCTGCGCCAGCTGGCGCAGCGGCTGGCCAGGCGGCCGCTCGATCGCGCGCGCTTCGAGGACCGTTTCCAGTTGCAGCAGGAGACCTTGTCGAAGGCCACCGTGATCGCGATGGTGCCCCTCGCCGCCCTCGCCTCGCGGGTCCTGTTCCGGCGCCGCGGCAGCGGCGTCGCGTGGCGCACGGATTTCGTCCATGCGCTGCATTTCTACGCCTTCATGCTGCTCTTCATGATGTCGCTGTTCGCGCTGCTCGCGCCCGCCTTGCTGGGCTTGAAGGCGCTCGGCCATCCGCTCACGCCGGCCGCGCTGGACGACGTCGCCTCGACGATCGAGGCCGGCGGCATCGTGGCGTACCAGTTCGTGGCCAGCGCCCGCGTCTATGGCGGCCCGGCGTGGCGCCGCCTGATCGCCGCGTGCACTTTCGTCGCCGTCGTGCTCGGCGCGCTGTACCTGCACCGCTGGGCGATCTTCTCCGTCACGACCTGGGTCGTTTGACCCGCGGTGCGAGGCCCGCTCGACGACCGGGCTTCGGCGCAGCGTTACAGTCGCTCATGCATCCGAGCCGCCCCGGCCGCCGCGCCGATCTCCTGCGCATCGCCGTCGAAGCCATGGTGGAACGCGGGCTCGAACCCGAGTATCCACGCGCCGCGCTCGATCAGCTCGGCGCGATCCAGGCCGCGGCGGACGATCACCGCCTCGACGATCTGCGCGATCTGCCCTGGTGCTCGATCGACAATGACGACTCGCGCGACCTCGACCAGCTCGCGGTCGCCGAGCCCCTCACCCAGGGCGCCGTGCGCGTGCGCGTGGCCATCGCCGATGTCGACGCGCTGGTGCCGCGGGGCTGCCCGATCGACGACCATGCGCAGTGGAACACGACCTCGGTCTACACCTCGGCGCGCATCTTCCCGATGCTGCCCGAGCGGCTGTCGACCGACCTCACCTCGCTCAATCCGGGGCAGGACCGGCTGGCGCTGGTGACCGAGATGGTGATCGCCGCCGACGGCGCGATCACCGAGTCGAACGTGCGCCGCGCCCGCGTGCACAACCAGGCCCAGCTCGCCTACGACGCGGTCTCGGCCTGGATCGAAGGCCAGGGTCCCCTGCCCGCGGCGGCCCAGGCCGCGCCGGGGATCGAACAGCAGTTGCGGCTGCAGGACGGCGTCGCGCAGTGCCGCCGGCAGCGACGCCGGCGGCGCGGATCGCTCGAATTCGAGACCTTCCAGCCGCGCGCGCAATTCGACGGCAACCGCGTCGTCGCGATCAACCAGCAGCCGCAGAATCGCGCCCGCCAGCTCATCGAGGAGCTGATGATCGCGACCAACACCTGCACCGCGCGCTGGCTGGCCGCGCGCGGCGGCGCGTCGCTGCGCCGCGTCGTCCGTTCGCCCGAGCGCTGGCAGCGCATCGTCGAATTCGCGCGCGGCTTTGGCACCCGGCTGCCGGCCAGCCCCGACGGCCGCGCGCTCGAGCATTTCCTGGCCGAACGCCACCGCACCGACCCGCTGCGCTTCCCCGACCTCTCACTCGTCGTCATCAAGCTCATGGGTGCGGGCGAATATGTCGTCGAAGCGCCGGGCGCCGAGGCGATCGGCCATTTCGGGCTCGCCGAGCGCGATTACACGCATTCGACGGCGCCGAATCGCCGCTACCCGGACCTCGTCACGCTGCGCGCCATCAAGGCGCTGCTCGCCGGTGCGCCGCCGCCCTACGGACGCGGCGAGCTCGAGGCGCTGGCGCTGCATTGCACGCAGCAGGAGGATGCCGCGCGCAAGGTCGAGCGCCGGCTGCGCAAGTCCGAGGCAGCGCTGTTCCTGCAATCGCGCATCGGCCAGCGTTTCGACGGCATCGTCACCGGGCGCGGCGACAGCGGCACCTGGGTGCGCATCTTCGATCCGCCGGCCGAAGGCCTGCTCGTCGGCCGCGCGCCGGCGCTGGATGTCGGCCGGACGCTACGCGTCGAACTGCGCTCGACCGACGTCGAGCGCGGCTTCATCGATTTCGCCTACGTTCACAAGTAGGCACCAGTAGGCGCCAGGCCGATCAACGCTGGCGGACGTAGATCCCCGGTGCCTCGTCGAGCACGTCGTAGCCCTTGCGCGGCGCACCCATCGCCGGCGGCTTCACCTTGGCGCCGGAATGCGCCACCAGCCATTGCTGCCAGGCCGGCCACCAGGAGCCTTCGCTCTTCGGCGCGGCTTCCATCCAGTCCTCGGGCGCCAGATGCGGATCGGCGAGCCGGCGCGTGCGCATGCGGTAATGCCGCTTCGGATGGACCGGTCCGGCGACGATGCCCGCGTTGTGGCCGCTGGCCGTCAGCAGGAAGGTCAGATCGTCCGAGCGCACGAGGTTGTCGACCTTGTAGACCGATTTCCACGGCGCGACGTGATCGGCCTCGGTGCCGACGACGAACATCGGCACGCGGATGTCCGACAGGCGGATCGTCTTGCCATCGACCGGGAAGCGGTTCGTCGCCAGTTCGTTGTCGAGATAGAGGCGATACAGGTATTCCGAATGCATGCGCCAGGGCATGCGCGTGCCGTCGGCATTCCAGGCCATGAGGTCGATCATGCGATCGCGCTGGCCCTTCAGGTATTGGCCGACGATGGGCTGCCAGAGCAGGTCGCGCGCGCGCAACATCGCGAAGGCGCCGCCCATCTGCCGGCTCTCGAGCACACCCTTCTTGTTCATCGTCGCCTCGAGCATCGCGAGCTGGCTCGGGTTGACGAAGAAGGCCAGTTCGCCCGGCTCGGAGAAATCGGTTTGCGCCGCGAACATCGTCATCGACGCCAGCCGCTCGTCGCGATTGCGCGCCAGTGCCGCGGCGCCGATGGCCAGCAGCGTGCCGCCGATGCAATAGCCGACGGCGTGGACCTTGTGCCTGGGCACGATGGCCGTGACGGCGTCGAGCGCGGCCTTGAATCCCTGCTCGAGATAGTCGTCCATGCCGAGGTCGCGGTCGTCCTCGCCGGGGTTCTTCCACGACATCATGAACACCGTGTGACCCTGGTCGACGAGGTACTTGACCATCGAATTGCGCGGGCTCAGATCGAGGATGTAGTACTTCATGATCCACGCCGGCACGATGAGCACGGGCTCGGCGTGCACCGACGGCGTCGTCGGCGCGTACTGGATGAGTTCGATCAGCTCGTTGCGGAAGACGACCTTGCCCGGCGTCACCGCGACATTGCGGCCGACCTCGAATTCCTCGGTGCCCGCCGGTGCGCCGCCCTTGAGCGTGCGCCCGAGATCCTCGATCAGGTTCTTGAATCCACGCGTCAGGTTCTGCCCCTGCTCTTCCTGGGTCAGCGCCAGCAGTTCCGGATTCGAGGCCAGGAAATTCGACGGCGAGGTCGTATCGCCGAGCAGGCGCACCGCGAATTCCAGCAATTGGCTGTGATATTCGCTGACGCCCTGGACACCGCGCACGGCCTCGTTCATCAGCGCCATCTGGTTCTGGTAGGCGCGCGCGAAGACGTTGAACGGGAATTGCGACCAGGGCTGGGCCGCGAAGCGGCGATCGGCTTCACCGTCCAGGCCCCCGGCGGGCGGTGTCGGCGCGCCGGCCAGCGCGCGCAGCGCGAACAGCCAGGTGTCGCCCGCCCGCACGGCGGCGTTGCGCTGCAGCTCACGCTGCTTGGACGGCGACAGCGCCAGGTGCGAGACCCAGTCGGCCCAGGCCGTCGTGAAGGCCGTCGGCGCAAGCCCGGCCGTCATCTGCGCCACCTGGGCGCGGAAATCCCGATCGATGTCCTGGGTCGTCGGGGCCGGCTTGTGCTGACGGGTCATGGGCGCCGCTCAAGCCGGCGCGTGCCAGCCGGCGTCGACCCAGAGCTCGCCGCTGACGGCCGAATTGGCCAGCATGAAGCAGATCGCGTCGGCGATCTCGGACGGCTGGATGAGGCGGCCGAGCTGCGTGTACGGCAGGATGTTCTTGGCGACGTAGTCGGTGCCCATCGCGCGCACCATCGGCGTGTCGGTGAAGCCGGGATGGATGACGCTGCAGCGCACGCCGTAGAACATCGCCTCCTTCATGATCGTCGCGGCGGCGCCCTCGAGACCGGCCTTGGTGCTGGCGTACGAGATCTGACCGCGGTTACCCTGCGACGAGATCGACCCGATGAAGACCACCGAGCCCTGCATGCCCTCCCCGGGCTGCCAGCGCTTGAGGCCGCGGGCGGCGCGGTCCTCGGCGACGCGCGCGATCATCTCCAGCGCCCAGTACACGGGCGCGATGAGGTTGACGTCGACGACGAGCTTGAACAGCTCCTGCGGATAGATGCGCGCCTTGCCGGTGGTCTTGTCGACGCGCACGGCGAGTTCGTCGCGGGTGATGCCGGCGGCCGGCACGCACAGCGTGACGGGTCCGTATTTGCGACTGATCGAGTCGAAGACCGAGGCGCGGAACTTCTCGTCGGTGGTGTCGCCCTGGAAGGGGATCGCGAAGGTGCGACCGGCTTCGGCGTTGAGCTTGGCCGCGACATCCTCGACGGCCTCGCTGACGTCGACGAGCGCGACGGCCGTGACATCGCGCCGCGCCATCGCGGCGGCCACCGCGCGGCCGATGCCGCTGCCACCGCCGGTGATCACGGCAACCCGGTTCAGGAATTCCATGGTGTCTCCCTCGTCTGTGATGCGCCGCAGCATTCTAGGTCGCGGTCATCGTCGCGGCCGTGCCGGGAATCCCCGGGGAAGCCCGCATTTCGAGGCGGCTTGCGCTGGCGCAAAGTCGTCGCGCGCTCACGCCGCGATTCGGCCCCGACTCGATTTCTCGCGGCGGCTTCGCGGCCTCGGTCCGGCCGGTCATGCCGGGCCGCTTCATCGCTGCGGCATGTCCTTCGCCGAATAGCCCAGGCTGACCGTGGCGTCCTCGGGGATGGGCGGCATCATCGCGTTCCACGCCTGCCATTGCGCACGCAGCGCGGCCAGGCGTTCGGGTTCGAGCGGAGCCCGGTTCGCGCGCTCGCGCTCGTCGGTCTCGACGTCGAAGAGGTAGTCGTGGCCGTCGACGTGCAGGTATTTCCAGCGCCCGTCGCGCAGCGCGCGCTGGCCGCGGTGCTTCATGCGCCAGGCCATCGCGCGCGCGAACGTCGGACCGCCTTCGAGCACCGGCAGCAGCGAGACGCCGTCGAGTGGATAGTCGGGATGCGGCGCGACGCCGGCCGCGGCCAGCATCGTCGCCGACCAGTCCATCGTCAGGCAATGCTGTTCGCTCACCGCCCCCGGCGCGATGCGCGCGGGCCATTGCGCAACCCAGGGCACACGGATGCCGCCCTCGGTGAGGTCCATCTTGCCGCCCACCAGCGGCCAGTTGTCGGAAAAGCGCTCGCCGCCGTTGTCGCTCGTGAAGACGACCAGCGTGTCGTCGGCGACGCCGGCGCGCTCGAGCGCCGCGAGCACGCGCCCGATGCCCTCGTCCATGTGGTGGATCATGCGCTGGTAGACATGGATGCTGCCGCCGTGCAGGTGGAAGAGGTTGCGCCGCACCTCCTCGACGAGCGCGGCGTCATCGCGCGTCTCCCAGGGCCAGTGCGGCGCCGTGTAATGCAGGCTCAGGAAAAAGGGCGCGCCGGCCGCGGCGACGCGTCCGAGCCAGTCCTCGGCGCGTTCGGTGATGAGGTCGGTGAGGTAGCCCTGGCGTTCGACTTCGGCCTCGCCCTCCCAGAGGTCGTGCACGCCGGAACTGCTGTGGTGGCTGAAGTAATCGACGCCGCCCGACATCGGGCCGAAGAATTCCTCGTAGCCCGAACGCAGCGGGCCGAAATGCGGCGGATAGCCAAGATGCCATTTGCCGGCCAGCGCCGTGCGATAGCCGGCGCCGCGCAGCAGCGATGGCAGGGTCGGATGGGCCGGCGGCAGGCCGAGCACGTCGCTGCCGCGACTGCGGCTGTTGATCGGCTCGTCGGCGGCGCCGCGCAGCCGGTATTGCCAGCGCGCGGTCATCAGCGCGAAGCGGGTCGGCGAACAAACCGGTGAATTCGCGTAGCCGCGCGTGAAGCGCATGCCGCGCCCGGCCATGCCGTCGATCACCGGCGAGACGGCGCCGAAGCGCGCCGGACGGCCGCCGTAGCAGCCGAGGTCGGCATAGCCGAGGTCGTCGGCGACGATGTACACGAAATTCGGGCGCCGCGGGGCGGTCATGCGAACCCTTGCTCAGTCGTTGGGCTTGAATCCGGAAGCGGCGACGATGGGTTTCCACATCGCCGCCTCGCGGTCACGCAGCGCCGCCATCTCGGCGCTGCTCATCGGCCCAGGCTCCAGGCCCAGCAGCGCCAGACGCGATTTCAGCGCCGGCGTCGCCTGCGCTTGCGCCAGGCCGCGGTTGATCTTCTCGACCAGGGCCGACGGCATCCCGGCCGGGCCCCACAGGCCATACCACAGCGGCACGTCGACGTCGTAGCCGAGTTCCTTCAACGTCGGCACGCCGTCGACGAAAGGGCTGCGCCGGGTGCTGGCGGTGGCGAGGATGCGCACGCGGCCGGCCTTGTGCAGCGCCATCGCTTCGGTCACCGGCGAGATCACCGCTGCGAGGGTGCCGGCCGCGAGGTCGTTCATCGACAGCGGCGAGCCGCGGTAAGGCACGTGGTTCAGGTGGATCCCGAGCGCGCTGGCCACGCGCAGGCCGACGAAATGCGGCAAGGTGCCGGCACCGGGCGAGCCGAAGTTGGCCTGCGTCGGGTGGGCCAGGATCCAGGCGCGGAACTCGGCCACCGACTTGGCGCCGGTGAGCGGGCCGGTGCTCAGCGCGAAGTCGCCCACGGCCAGATGCGCCAGCGGCGTGAAGTCCTTGGCCGGATCGAAGCGCAGGTTCTTGAAGACGTAGGGGAACAGCGTCATCGGCCCCTGCGGCGCGACGACCAGGGTCGAGCCGTCGGGCTTGGCGGCCTTGACCTGCTCGATCGCGATGCGGCCGCTGGCGCCGGAGATGTTCTCGACGATGGCGTTGCCACCGAGCAGGGGGCCGAGCACCTCGGCCGCCATGCGCGCGAGGCCGTCGACGCTGCCGCCGGGCGCGAAACCGCAGAGCACGCGTATCGAACCGCCCTGCGCCTGCGCGTCGACGATCGTCGCTGAAAGTGCGAGTGCGGCTGCCTGTTGCAGCCACAGCCGTCGGTGCGTGCTGTCGATCATGGGTCTGGCCTCCAGGGCGCAGGGGAAGAGGCGGCCGACTCTAGCGGCGGCGGGGTAGCGGAACAAATAGCAGAATCGACTGCTGGATAACCAAACGGCATCACCGGTGACCCTACAGCAGTTGCAGGACGTGCTCGCGCTGGCCCAGCATGGCAGCCTGCATGCCGCCGCGCGGGCCAGCGGTCAGACGCAGCCGGCGCTGACGAAGTCGCTGGGCCGCCTCGAGGCCGATCTCGGGGCCGAGTTGTTCGAGCGGCATTCGCGCGGCGTGCGACCCACCGAAGCGGGCCGCAGGCTCATCGAACATGCCCAGCGCATCGTGGCCGAGGCGGCCCGGGCCCGCGACACGGTGGCCCAGCTGAGCGGTGACCGCCGGGGTCGCGTGGCCTACGGCATCTCGGTCGCCGCATCGATCCTGCTCGCGCCGCTGGCGCTGCAGCAATTCCGACACCGCTATCCGCAGGTGTCGCTGCACAGCCGCAGCGGCCTGTATCACACGCTGGCCCCTGCGCTGCGCGAAGGTCAATTCGATTTCGCGATCTGCCCCGTTCCGCCCGGCGCGGAGGACCTGCAGCTGGTGCAGCAAGCGCTCCTGCGCAGCGACATGGTCATCGTCGCCCGCCACGGCCATCCGATGGCCGGCGCGCGCACGCTGGCGACGCTGGCCGACGCGAGCTTCGTCACCGGCGGGCCCCGGGGTCTGCCCGGCGGCGGCATCTACGAGACGTTCGAGCAGGCCGGTCTGGGCGAACCCCGCATCGCGCTGCATACCGACGGCCTGTTCGACACGGTGGCGATGGTGGCCGGCACCGACTGCCTGGCGATGGTTCCGGCGGCCCTCGCGCGCAGCGGGCTCATGCGGGAGCGCCTGGTGCCGCTGGCCTTGCGCGACGCCATGCCGGTGTACGAAGTGGCCCTGTTCCAGCAGCGCGGCGTGCCGCCGACGCCGGCGGCCGACGAACTGATGCGCGAATTCGCGCGCGCGGCGGCGCACCTCCACGCACAGGTGAATTCGACGCAGCCGCTGGCCTGAGCGCCGCGGGCATTCGAATCCCCGGGAGCCGGTCGTTTCGCAGCCATCGCGCGACGGCTGCGCGCTCGCCGGCGCGGGCGGGAATCAGCGGCCGACGCACACCGCCGCCGAGTGCCCGTCTTCAGCATGACCCATCCGGCGCGAACGATGCCGCGACGATCTCGGCGGCGAGGTTGCGGCCCAGCGCGGCCGACAGCCCCACGTAGGCGCTCGTGACGCGTGGATTGATCTCGATGACGACCGGGCCCGATCGCGCCTGCCAGACGAGGTCGACGCCGACGAAGCCGCGCAGCCCGGGGATGCCGAGGGCGATGAGGTCGACCAGCCGCGTCAGTCGCAATTGCCGCGGATCATCGGGATTCATCACATCGAGGTCGACGCCGGCAAATGAGACGACGCCATCGCCGCCGATCTCGATGCGCTGCCGGTTCACGCTGAGCAGCCGCGCGCCGGTCGCGGCGCAGAGCAGCGACAGACTCAGCGCCTCGCCTTCGACCCAGGGCTCGACCGCGCAGACGGAGCCAGCCTGCGCACGGTAGTCGGCAGCGGCCAGCGCAGACTCGCGGCTCGCGTGGACCCGCGTGGCGACGGCACCGGCACCGTCGTCGGGTTTGACGACCCAGCGCACGACGTCGGCCGCCGACCCGAAGTCCAGCGGCGTGGGGATCCCCGCCGCGGCCAGATGCAGCAGCGTCGCGCGCTTGCTCGACGCCAGCCGGATCGCAGCGGCGTCGCAGCCGATCCAGCGGCAAGAAGAAGCGCCGACCTCCGCGACGCCGCGCTGGAGGTCGGCGAGCACGCCGCCGGTCTCGGGTGCGATGACCCAGACCGCGTCGTGCGCGGCGGCCTCGCGCGCCACGAAAGCCGGCGCGGTCTCGCCGGGACGCGCATGCACGTCGATGCCGGCGACGGTCAACTCGACGGTGCCGATCTGCCGCAGATCGGCCGCCACGGCATCGCGCATCGCGCGTCCGGCTTCGAGCAGACCCGCATCGCCCGCCGCCGCGCCGGCGCTCAGGTGTTCGTACAGGATGATCCGGGATCTCGATGCCGGCGCCGTGCGGCCCCGTCCAGGCCGCATCAAGCCGCCGCGAAGGCGAGCCAGTACGCGTCGCCGATGCGCTTGCCGACATAGCACGCGGCGTCGCGCACGCGCACCGCGAAGCGCGCGAGCAGCGCGTCCGAGACATCCTGCTCCGGCACGGCGATGCCGATGCCGTAGGCCTGCCCGCTGCCCGGGTCGACCACCGCCGCCGAGACGCCGGCGACATGCGGCACGTTCTCGCCGCGCGATTCCGACCAGCCGAGGCTGCGCGTGCGCGCCAGCCGGCCCAGCAGATCGGTCACCGTGCGCGGCGCATGGCCCGGGTGGTCGGGCAGCTTGCGCCCCACCAGCGCGACGACCTCCTGGTCGCTCATGCGCGCGAGCAGCGCGCGGCCCATCGAATTGGCCGTCGCGGCGCCGCGCGAACCCGGCGGCGTGTAGACCTGCAGCAACTGCTTGCCGGTGCGCATCTGCACGACCATCGCGTCACGGCCGTCGAGCACGCTGATGTAGCCGGTGTAGCCGGTGTCGGCGACCAGGCTTTCGAGCGCCTCCTCGAGCAGCGAGGTGACGCTGGTCGTCGTGCGGAAATGGAACGACGCCTCCATGATCACGGCACCCGGGCGGTAGGCGCGGGTCACCGCGTCGCGTTCGAGAAAACCGTATTCGGCCATCATGCTCAGCGTGCGCGAAGCCGAGCTCTTGGGCATCCCGAGTTCGGCGACGGCGTCGGTCACCGTGATGTCCCGCCGCAGGCGGGCGATCAGCTTCAGCACGTCCACTGCGTTCGCCAGCGTGCTCACGTCTCGACCATGGGTTGCGATGGGGAAAAGAAGGAAAAAAGGCCCGCGCGGCGGGCCTTGCTTGGACAGGTGTTCAGAGCTTAACACCGAGCTCGATGCCGACCACGCGTCCCGGCGCCTGCGATCCGATGGCCGCGATCGGCACGGTCCAGCCGCCGTAGGACTTCTCGGTGACGTCGGCGTAGTAATGCTGGTTCGTCAGGTTGCGTCCGAACAGGTTGGCGTACCAATGGTCGGCGGCGTCGCGCAGGCCCACGCGAGCGCCCAGCAGGCCGAAGCTCTTGGAGACCAGCGTGTTGTCCGGCAGCCAGTACTGCTTGCTGCGCTGCTCGACATCGACGCGCAGGAAGCCGTTGAGCCCGGCCGCGATGGGCATCGTGTACTGGCCGCCGAGATTCACCTTCCATGGCATCGAACGCGGCGCACGGTTGCCGACCGTACCCGGCTCGGCGAGGTTCTGGCGGATCTTGGCGTCGGTGTAGCCGACGCCGCCGTCGAACTCCAGGCCCTTGGCCGGCGCAAAACGCAGGTCGAGGTCGAGGCCGTTGAGCGTGACCTTGTCGATGTTGCCGATGCGGCCCGAAAGGATGTTGCCCGGCAGGACGCGGACGAAGAAGTACTGGAAATTGCTGTCGTCGGCGTGGAACAGCGCCGTGTTGACGGTCAACCGGTTGTCGAGGAAGCTGCTCTTGTAGCCGATCTCGTAATTGCGCAGGTTCTCGGACTTGAAGATCGGCGAATCGGCCGCCGTCGTGTTGAAACCGCCCGAGCGGAAGCCGGTGCTGTAGGTGGCGTAGGCGATCGCGTTGGCGTCGACATGGTGCGTCAACGTCACCTTCGGCTGCCAGGCGTCGAAGGTCTTGGTCACCGAGACGCCCTTGAGCGCGTCGCTGCGCACGCGCGCATCCTGATCGTGGCGCAGGCCGCCGGCGAGCTTGGTCTGGCGGCTCAGGTCGTATTCGATCTGGCCGAATACGGCGCTGGCGCGGTTGGTGAAGATGTTGTTGCGCGTCACCGCGGCGCTGCCGTACTGGTCGACCGAGCCGTTGACGTCGGCGAACGACTTCTCCTCCAGGTTCATCTTCTTTTCGAGGTAGTACAGGCCGGCGATCCAGCGCAGCGGCTTGTTGCTCGGCGAGGTCAGGCGGACCTCCTGGCTCGTCATGTGGATGCGCCGGTCCTTGCCCTGGCCGCGGCTCAGTGAGCCCGCGACGCCGCCCAGCGGGTCGGCCGGATTCGAGAAATCGCCGTCGCCGACGTATTTCTCGCGCAGATGGGTGTCGTTGGTGATCGCCGTCAGCGTGCCCAGCCTCGTCTCGACATCGGCCTTGAAGGTCAGCTCGTCGGTGTTGCCCTGGGTCTGGCCGAGCAGGCTGCTGGTGGGCGCGTAATGGGCGTCGAGATTGCCGTCGCGGATCAGGTTGTCCCAGACGGCGCCGGCCTTGTAGTCCTGCGAGCTGGCGCGGAAGTCCAGCGTCACGTCTTCGCTGGCGTTGACGGTGACGCGGCCGCGCAGCAGGTTGTCGTGGTCGATGTAATCGGCCTTCTTGTTCAGGTAGGTGTTGGTCAGCAGGCCGTCGGACTTCTTGGTCTGGCCGACGACGCGGAACAGCACCTTGTCCGGGACCATCGCGCCGCTGACGCCGCCCGATATCTCGCGCGTGTTGCCGCTGCCGACACTCAGGTTGCCGAAGCCGTGCAGTTCGTTGCCCGGGCGCTTGGTGTCGATGATGATGGCGCCGCCGATCGCGTTGCGGCCGTACAGCGAGCCCTGCGGCCCCTTGAGCACCTCGATGCGCGCGACATCGACGAGGTTCATCTTCAACTGCTTCTGGTCGCTCTGCGGCACGCCGTCGACGACCACGGCCACCGGCGAATCGGCGTTGTTGATCTCCGAGACGCCGCGGATCACGACGAAGGAATTGCCGTAGGTGAACGAATTGTCGAACGACATGTTCGGCGTCAGGTTGATGAAGTCCTGCGTGCTCTTGATGCCCTCGTCCTCGATCTGCTTGGCGCTGAAGGCCTTCACCGCCACCGGCACGCTGGCCAGCGCTTCGCGCCGGCCTTGCGAGGTGACGATGATCTGTTCGACCGCGGGCGCGTCGGCCTTCGGTGCATCGGCCGCCGCGGGCGGCGTCTGCTGGGCCTGCGCGAGGGTGCTGGCGAAGAACGCCACGGCGGCGGCGACATGGGTGGGGCGGAAGATGCGGGTCACGGTTGCTCCTGGATGGTTCGAATGGCGGGCGGGGTCACGGGGTCGGTCCGCTGGACATGGCGGGCGGCGCGAACGGCCGGCCCAGGGTCGCTTCCAGCGGCTGGTACAGCTCGGGCATGAACATCGTTCGCGACAGCAGCAGCCGCGCACGCGGCACGCACAGCACGCGCAGGCGCGCGCCTTCGCGTACATCGGCCGAGGCCACCGGTGCGCCGCTCGCGTCGAGCGTCGTGATCAGTTCGGGGAAGGCGGCGATGCGCCGGCCGCGCTGCTCGACGAGCATGTATTCGTTGATGAACGGGATCTCGGTGCCCTGGGCGTCGTCGAGCGCGACGACGCCGACATCGAGCCCTTCGCGGCGTTCGCAGCGGTAGCTCTGCACGACGCCTTCGGCGACGATGCGGCCGTCGAGATGGCGCACCGCGGCATCGATGCCGCTGCCCAGCACGAGGCGGCCGAGTTCGATCGCCTGGCTGATGGCGCCCGGCGCACCGTGGCGCGCGGCGTAGCCGACGCTCACCGGATTGCGCGCGACGGCGACGCCGCCGCCGGCCAGCACCGAGGCGTGGCGCACGAGGGCCGAGGTCTGCTCGAGGCGGCCGCGCGTCAGGCCCTCGAGGTAGCGGGCCTCGGCGCCGCCGGCATAGGCCTGGATCGAGACATAGTCGGCATCGGTATGCAGGCCCATCGCGCCCATCACGCTGGACGGGTGGGCGCGGCCGTTGCACGCCAGGTCGAGCACCGGCAGGCCGGTCATCGCCGCCTGGATCCAGCCGTTGACCGTCGTCTGCGCGCCGCTCTCGTTGGTGTGCAGGCAGGCCAGGCGCATCGCTTGGGACATCTCGCCGCGCAGGACCTCGATCGTGCGCGCCAGGTGCTCGGGCGAGAGGTGCATCTCGAGCGCGCTCGGTGCGCCGACCAGCGCCACCGTGGCGGTGCCGGCGTCGGCGGCGAATTCGTCGGCGCTCCACAGCTCGGGCACGCCCAGCGAGAGCGCGAGCCGCGCGGCCCGGATGCCGTCGGCGGTGAAGCCGCCGCCGCCGCCGCCCAGGATCGCGCCGCCATGCACGGCGGCCAGCACATCGTCTTCAGTCAGTCTTCGTTTCATCGATCGGCATTCGTCGTCGGTTGGGGATCCATCGATCCATTGATTACTTGCGCAGGCTGCGCACGAGCCCGGAGGCAAAGCCGTAGAGCGCGTCGCCGGCGATGACGCCGCCGGCGAAGACTTCGACCCGTGCCTTGGCCGCGTCACCCGCGCTGCGGTGGACGGCCCAGCGGCACAGCAGCCCGGCGGCGACCATCCAGCCCGCCCAGGGGTTGCCGATCAGCAGCCCGGTGGCCAGCAGCACGCCGAGTTGCCGGCGCGAGCCGCCCAGCCATTGCAGCGCCGCACCCGGGATCGCCCACAGCGCGAGCGCTCGCGCCGTCTCGCCGGAGATGCCGGCGCGGATGGCAGCGACATAGGCGGCGTCGATCGGCGCCGTCAGGTGGTTGGCGAAGAAGCTCTTGTACGAGAGCGCAACGACGACGATCGCGACGCCGAAGCCGAGCATGCCGGCCAGCGTCTGCTGCCGGCGGCCGTCGCGCTCGAAGGCCGGATCGGCCCCCACGCCGCGCAGCAGATGACCGGCCTTGAGGTCGTAGCCCATGTCGGCGAAGGCCGGCCCGGTCGACGCCGAGAAGCCCGCGAGCACGACCAGCGCCGGCGGCGGAAAACCCAGCCCGATGCCGACCAGCAGCGTGATCAGCGCCACGGCGAAGGCCGGAAACCAGCCGGCGTGCATCGCGGCGATGCCGACGATGATCTCGTGCACGAAGGCCGCCGCGGCGCCGTAGAGGATGAACGCGACGAGCATGCCGGGCGCCATGCCGACATACACGCCCGTGCCCGCGGCCAGCAGCACCATGATCGCCAGATAGCCCAGCGCGCCCAGCCGCAGCGAGGCGCCCGCGGGCGCGACCGCACCGGCGCCGGCACCGCTGGCCGTGTCGGCCGCGGCGCGGCGTTCGAGGATCAGTCGGCCGACCTGGATCAACGCCACCAGCCCGGCGCCGATCATCATGCCGTGCGGCAGGTAGATGCGCGCCAGGTCGACGCCCAGCAGCGTGCCCGCATAGGCCTTGGCGAGCAGGCCGCAGCCGAAGGCCGCCATCGCCGCCCAGCCGCCGACGAGGGCGACGCCGAAGGCCGACATCGGCAGCGTCAGCGCCGCGCCGGCCAGCCCCAGCGCCAGCCCGGCGAGCAGCAGATGTGCCTGACGGCCACCGCTGTCGCCGGCCTTGATCGCCTCGGCGGCGGCGATGCCCAGCGGCCACGGGTTGCGCGCCGGGAAGATCGGGGTGTCGAACAGCCGGTACAGCATCCAGCCGTCGAGCAGCATCGCCAGGCCGACGCCGACGAGCATCGGCACCACCATCTCCGGCAAGCCGAACAGGAACGGGATGCCGATGGGCAGGAACAGGCTGTTGGCGGCGCCGAAGGTGGCCGACGACATGCTGGTCTGCGCCAGGTTCTGCGCGTGCGGCGAGCGGAAGCCGCGGCACATCGCCAGCGGCACGCGCGCCAGCGTCATCGCCGCCAGCGCGCCGATCAGCGAGGTGCTCGGCACGATGCCCAGGCTGGCCATCATCTGCATGCCGATCACCGCGCCCAGCACGCTGAGCACGAGCGTGAGCACGAGGTTGGCCGGCGCCAATGCCTTCGGGTGCGCGGCGCCGGTCTTCGATGGTTCCATATTTCGGAACTTGGTTTGAAATATTTGGACTCGATCGTATCGACCGACGGGCGTTTGTCAAGCCTGTGCAACCCTGCCGAATCGCCGGAAGAAACTGGACCAAAGGCTTAAGTCCGATCGATTCGTGTCGAGATCTAGGCGTCGGCCCGACGGCATTCGATCCGTCGGCCGCCAAATCGGCGTCAGGGAGCCGGAGAAGGAATCGGACCATGAAGTTCACGACCCGCTTGATGCTGATCGCGGTCGCCCCGGCGCTGCTTTTCGTCGCCGCCGTCGCGACGAGCCTGTGGGGGCTCGAGCGCACGCTGAGCGATTTCGACCACTATCTGGCGCGCGAGGAGTCGCTCGCCACCAGCCTGTCGGAGATGTATGCGCAGGGGCTGCAGATGGGCCAGGCCCTGCGCAACATCGTCATCGACCCGGCGAACCGGACCGCCTACGACAACTACACCGCCGCCGACGGCCAGTACGGGAAGGCGCGCCAGCTCGCCGAGACCGCTGCCGCGGCGACGCCGCTGGCCGCCGGCCTGCAGGAACTCGACGCCTTGCGCGCGCAGCAGCGGCTGCAGCAGCAGCGGGTTCTCGAACAGCTGAAGATCGACGCGAAAGCGGCCGTCACCGTCCTCGTCACCGACGAGACGCCGGCCTGGCGGCGACTGCGCACCGCGCTGCTCGAGCAGATCGGCACCGCCCGCAGCACGGCCGCCGCGGCCCATGCCTCGACGCAGGCTCGCGAGCATCGCGCGCTGGCGCTGGCAGCGGTGATCGCGCTGCTGGCGGCGGCGGTCTCGGGGCTGCTGTTCGTGCTGATGCGCCGCACGCTGGGCAACGAGCTCGGCGGCGAACCGGCGCTGGCCCGCGACGCGCTGCGCCACATCGCCGACGGCGACCTCGGGGGCGCCGCCGCGAATGCCACCGCACCACCGCAGAGCCTGCTCGGCGAGCTGCAACGCACGCAGGAGCGGCTGCGCGAGATGGTGGCCCGCGTGAAGAGCGGAACCGACGGCATCCACCTGGCCAGCGCCGAGATCGCCGCCGGCAACCAGGACCTGAGCAACCGCACCGAGCAGGCGGCGAGCAACCTGCAGCAGACGGCGGCCTCACTCGAACACATCACGACCACGGTGCGCCAGAGCGCCGAGGCGACGCGCCAGGCGCACCAGCTCGCGACCTCGGCCGCCGAGGTGGCCGATCGCGGTGGTTCGGTGATGTCGCAGATGGTCTCGACGATGGAGGCGATCCAGGGCAGTTCGCGCCGCATCGCCGACATCCTGGGCGTCATCGACGGCATCGCCTTCCAGACCAACATCCTGGCGCTGAACGCGGCGGTGGAGGCGGCGCGCGCCGGCGAGCAGGGACGTGGTTTCGCCGTCGTCGCCTCCGAGGTGCGATCGCTCGCCGGCCGCAGTGCCGCCGCGGCCAAGGAGATCAAGGGTCTGATCGATGCGAGCCTCGGCCAGGTCGCCGCCGGTTCGACGCTGGCGGGCGACGCCGGCGAGACGATGCAGGAGATCGTCGAATCCGTGCAGCGCGTGCGCACGACGCTGGGCGAGATCGACGGCGCCACGCGCGAGCAGAGCACCGGCATCGGCGAGATCAACGCCGCCGTCACCGATCTGGACCACATGACGCAGCAGAACGCCGCCCTCGTCGAGGAGTCCGCCGCGGCCACGCGCGCGCTGCAGGAGCAGGCCGCCGGGCTGGCGCACGCGGTGGCGGGATTCAGGTTGCAGGGCGGCGCACAGCCTCGACTCGGCACCTAGGCCCGCCGAGCACCGGCGGTCGGGACGGCGGTGCGATCATCCGCGGCGTGAACGGTCCGTCAACCTTCAGTCGCGCGGCCTGCGCACGCTGCCTGCGCCCGCAAGCGACCTGCCTGTGCGCGCTGGTGCGGCCGACCGCCCACCGCACCGAGGTGCTGGTGCTGCAGCACCCGCAGGAACAGCGCCAGGCGAAGAACAGCGTGGCGCTGCTGCGTCTGTCGCTGGCGCATTGCGAGGTCGTCGTCGGCGAGCGCTACGCGCACGATGCGCTGCAGTCCCTGCTGCAGCGCCCCGGGCGGGAGACGCGGCTGCTCTACCCGGACGTGCCGGCGGCGCCGGCACCGCCGCCAGCCGGGACGACGGGAACGATGGCGGCAACGCCCCTGCGTCTGGTGGTGCTCGACGCGACGTGGCGCAAGAGCCTGCGCATGCTGCTCGAGCACCCGGCCCTGGTCGCGCTGCCGCGGCTGTCGCTGCAGGCGCCGGCGCCCACGCGCTACCGTGCGATCCGCGCCGCGCGGCGCAGCGACCAGGTCTCGACGCTGGAGGCCACCGTGCAGGCCTTGGCGACGCTGGAGGGCCCGTCCTTCGTCGGCGCGCCGCTGCTCGACGCCTTCGGCCACTTCGTGGCCGGCGTGGCGGCGCGGCAGCGGCCCAGCGGGGCCATGCGCCCGGTGCTGCAGGTCGGCGCCGGCGTTGACCGATGACCAGCCGCGTCGGCAGGCAGCCGCCCACTCGCACGAACGCCTCGCTCGCCCTCGAGCGGCTGCAGGCCCCGCGTTGATGGCAAGGATCGGTGGCGACGCCGCGAGCTCGCGCTGGCGGCCATGAGGCGCCAGTCGACCACGCCGTACCGGTACCGCAAGGTCGGTGCCCGGTCGACGCGGCGCGAACTCATCATCCCGTTCGGCACGACCGGCTCCATCCTGCGCTTCGACATCCGATCGCCCGGTTTGGTGCTCGTGATCGGCGCACGCCACCCGCGCGAGGAAGACTTCCACTGACCCAGCCCGCAGCGTCGAAGGCGTGCCGCGGTCGAAGCACCGTTTGAAATCCGGTAGGCATGGGGCCCAACGGGCGGGTGTCGATGGTATTTTGTTCGGGACGCAGGGACCGATCGAATTCTCGCCCGGAAGCATTCGGATGGGCAGTTGAAATACATTAGCGAACACCGGCACGGATCCATTTGACGCTCCCGCAAGCCCTCGGCAGGCAGCGAACCAATCGAGCCTCCGAATCGCTTCGGGTCGGAATCGACATATCGAACGGGCGTCGAATCGATATATCGATACCCATTGACGTGCCGATGGAAGGGCCGGGATGGCGACGGGAGGTCCACCAGGGCCTCGACACCCGCGCAGTCATGGATTGCCAAGGGCTTTTCAATGATTGCATTGGTATAGTCCCGCGAATTGCACCTGCGCGCGTCACGTCGAAATGAACGTCCATGGCCCCTGCGCGGGGGCCGAAGGTAGGGCCGAAAGCCGGGGACAGAGATCGCGTTCGCCTGCGGGCACCGGGTCGGTCTGCACGAATCGAGGGTTCTTGCTCATTGCGAGCATGCGTTTCTTCTGATGGAGGGCACCCGTGAGCAAACAAGCGACCGTCACCTACGACGAACGAAGCCGACGTGAGGCCGACGAGATGATCGCGGCGGAAGCCAGGCATATCGAGCAACGCCGAGCCCGGGAACAGGACTGCGATTGCAAGGATGGGATGTTCCCGCGCGCGCGAGTCCCGGACCGCCGCAGGTTCCTGCTCAGCGCAGGGTCGATCGCCGGTGTCGTCGGCTCGACGTCGGTGGCCCACGCCGCCGACGACAAGACACCGGCCGGCGCCTTTCATTTCGACGTGCCCGCCGACCCGACCAAGGTGCCGGGGCGTCCGGTGGGCGCCGATGGCGGCTACGGTTCACGCTCGCAGTTCGAGACCGAGGCGCGCTGGCGTTTTCCGACGCCGACCGAGAACAGTTCCTGGAGCATGACGCCCCTGGACAGGATGCTCGGCAATCTCACGGCATCCGGGCTTCATTTCGAGCGTCACCACGGCGGCATCCCGACGATCGATCCGGCCCGCCACTCGCTCGTCGTGCACGGCATGGTGGGCACGGCCAAGAAGTTCTCGATGATCGATCTCAAGCGCTTCCCGTCGGTGACGCGCAAGCATTTCATCGAATGCTCGGGCAACGGCTTGACCGAATGGAACAAGCCGACCTTGAAGACGGTCCAGGGCACGCATGGCCTGCTCAGCACCTCCGAATGGACGGGCGTGCAGTTCGCGACGATCGCACGCGAGGTCGGCCTGCAGGACGGATCGGCCTGGGTGCTGGCCGAAGGTGCCGATGCCGCGGTGATGACCCGCAGCATCCCGATGGAGAAGATGCTGAAGGATGCGCTGCTCGTCTATGGGCAGAACGGCGAGGCCATCAGGCCCGAGCAAGGCTATCCCCTGCGTCTGCTGCTGCCCGGCTTCGAAGGCAACACGCACATCAAGTGGCTGCGCCGCCTGTACATCAGCGACAAGCCCTTCATGACGCGCGAGGAAACCTCGAAGTACACCGACTTGCTCGGCAACGGCAAGGCGCGCCAGTTCAGCCTCGAGATGGACGCCAAATCGGTCATCACCTTTCCGTCGGGCGACATGCGGCTGCCCGGTGCAGGCTACTACGACATCCAGGGCCTGGCTTGGAGCGGTCGCGGGCGCATCCAGTCGGTCGAGGTGTCCACCGATGGCGGGGCGACCTGGTATCCGGCGCAGCTGCAATCCGAACCTCAACCCTGTTGCACCGTGCGATTCAGCTTTCCGTGGAGCTGGAACGGCAGGCCGGCCGTCCTGCAGAGTCGCTGCACCGACGAAACGGGCTATCTGCAGCCGACCCTCAAGCAATTGATTGCGATACGGGGGTCGAACGGGCCGTTCGGATCGATCTATCACCTGAACGCCATCCAGAGCTGGGCCGTCAACGAAGTCGGGGAGGTGTCCAATGTTCACGCCTGAACGGTTCGCGGGTGGGCTGCTGGCTCTCGCCTCGCTGTCGACGGTGGCCTACGCGCAGGCGATGCCGGGGCGCTACGGTTTCGGCACCCCGGCCACGGCGCCGGACCTGGCGAGATTCCTCACCGTCCAGCCCGACGGCCGCGGGCTGCCGCCGGGCAGCGGCAATGCGGCGGCCGGCGCCAAGGTCTACGCCCAGTCCTGCTTCGCCTGCCATGGCGACAAGCTGCAGGGCAACCCCGCCAAGGGCATCGGCGGTGACCGTCTGATCGGTGGCCGGGGCTCGCTGGCCACGGCCGCACCCGTCAAGACGGTGGAAAGCTACTGGCCTTACTCGACGACCCTGTTCGACTACGTCAAGCGCGCGATGCCTTTCAGCGCGCCCGGCTCGCTCAGCGACGACGATGCCTACGCCGTCGTGGCCTACATCCTGGCTGAGGGCAAGGTCATCAAGCCGAGCGAAACGATGAATGCCCAGACGCTGCCCAAGGTGATGATGCCCAATCGCGACGGGTTCATCCCCGATTCGCGACCCGAATTGGATCTCTATCGTTGATTCGATGGGTCGGTCACGCCGGCCTCCTGGGTGGCCGGTGCCCTTGGCCGCGCGAAACTACTTGGCGCGCATGCGGTTGTTCTTGGCGTTGTGCTCGAGCTCGCACAAGCCGAGTGCCTCCAGCAGTGGCGGCACATAAACGCCGAATCTGCCGCGCAGGCCCTTTTTCAAGCCGTACCAGCCGCCGACGGGATTGCCGGCCGAACGGCCCCAGGCCTCCACGGTGCCCTCTTTCACAGGCTTCTGTTCATCGGCACCGCCGAGTTCGACCCAGTCGGCCGCCTTCTCGAGCATGGCATGGAGGTCTTCGACGCACCGTGCGTCGTAGTGCAGCACCGTGCTGCCCACGGTGCAGACGAGAATCTTCCTGCCGTCCTTCTCGTCCACGTGCATCGTGAACTCGCACGTGCCGGGCGGTGTCTTGAGCCTCCAGGGATCGTCTTTCGTGCGGTTCAGGGCAACGGTCATGAGGTCTCCATGGGGCGATCGCGAGTGGAAGTCGCGAGTGGAAGGACGGCATCCATTCGATGCCTGGACCGGTGAGGCCGCATTCTCCATGAATGCCGGTTTTTGCGCTGTGGGGCATGACCCGGGATCGGCACCGCTAAACTGCAGCGACCAGGTTCGCGCCAGCGGCTCGCCTCCCGAGCCGCGATCGGCGTCCGATCCTCAACCGCCGGAATGACCCTCGATGAACACCTTCAAAGCCTTCGAGATTCGCGCCACCGAGAAGGGCCTGGGCCTGGGCGCCATGACGACGATGCGACCCGAGCAGCTCGACCCGGGCGAAGTGAGCCTGCGCGTCCACTACTCGAGCATCAATTACAAGGACGCCCTGGCCGCGACGGGCAAGGGCA
>JAGWTU010000016.1 GCA_028868825.1 Burkholderiales bacterium
GAGTGGCAGGAATTCGTCAACTGCCTGACCACCAACCTGACCGCCTTCTTCCGCGAGGAGCACCATTTCCACGCCCTCGTCGACGACCTGCGCGCGCGCGCCGCGCGGCCGATCCGCATCTGGTGCAACGCCGCGTCCACCGGCGAGGAGCCGTACTCGCTGGCGATGACCGTGGTCGAGACGCTGGGCGCGTCGGCGCAGGTGCGCATCGTCTGCAGCGACATCGACACCAAGGTGCTGGCCACCGCGCAGCGCGGCGTCTACCCGGCCGAAGCGCGCGGCCTGTCGCCCGAGCGGCTGCGCCGCCACTTCATGCGCGGCACCGGCGCCAACGCCGGATCGATCCGGGTGCGGCCCGAGCTGGCGCGGCTGATCGAGTTCCGCACCTTCAACCTGATGAGCGCGAGCTGGTCGCCGCTGGGCGAGCCCTTCGACCTCGTCTTCTGCCGCAACGTGATGATCTATTTCGACGCCCCGACCCAGCGCCGGGTGCTCGAGCACACCCACGCCCAGATGCGCCCCGGCGCGCTGCTGTACGTCGGCCATTCGGAGAACTTCACCGAATCCCGCGACCTCTTCCGGCTGCGCGGCAAGACCGTCTACGAGCGCGTCTGACGGCGCGCCCGCCGGCCGCCGATTCAAGCCCCCTCGGCCCCCGCCGATATTCAAAGGGATGCCCGCCTTGACCCTCGCCTCCGCTCCCGCCGCCGCGCCGCCCCGCAGCGGCCGGCTCGAGCAACTCCGCTCGCGGCCGCGCAAGTCCGGCGAGGCGTCGTTCTTCTTCTACGACGCGCATTTCCGCAACGAGGCGGTGAAGGTGCTGCCGGGCGAGTTCTTCGTCCACGACGAGGACATCCTGGTGATGACGACGCTGGGCTCGTGCATCGCCGCGTGCCTGTGGGACCGCGACAAGCGCGTCGGCGGCATGAACCATTTCCTGCTGCCCGACGCCGCCCAGGGCGGCGACAGCGGCCGCTACGGTGCCTACGCGATGGACCTGCTGATCGGCGAGATGGTCAAGCGCGGCGCGACGCGCTCGACGATGGAGGCCAAGGTCTTCGGCGGCGGCGCGGTGATCAGCGGCATGAACACGATCAACGTCGGCGAACGCAACACCGCCTTCGTGCTCGACTACCTGCGCACCGAGCGCATCACCGTCGTCAGCAAGGACGTGCTCGACATCTATCCGCGCAAGGTCTGCTTCCTGCCGGCCAGCGGCAAGGCGATGGTCAAGCGCCTGGCCTCGGCCAACACCGAGGCGCTGGCGGCGCAGGAACGCGCCGCCGCCACGCGTGCCGTGCCCGCCAGCAGCCGCGGCGGCTCGGTCGACCTGTTCTAGCGCCGGCACCTCGAGGAGAACCCCGCCATGTCCCAGAAGATCCGTGTCGTCGTCGTCGACGACTCAGCACTCGTACGCGGGCTGCTCACCGAAATCATCGACCGCCAGAGCGACATGTGCTGCGTCGGCGCGGCGGCCGACCCGCTGGTGGCGCGCGAGATGATCCGCAACCTCAACCCCGACGTCATCACGCTCGACGTCGAGATGCCCCGCATGGACGGCCTGGACTTCCTGCAGCGGCTGATGCGGCTGCGGCCGATGCCGGTCGTGATGGTCTCGACGCTGACCGAACGCGGCGCCGATGTCACGCTCAAGGCGCTCGAGCTCGGCGCCGTCGACTTCGTCTCCAAGCCCAAGATCGGAATCTCCGACGGCCTGCGCCAGCTCGGCGCCGACATCACCGAGAAGATCCGCACGGCGTCGCGGGCGCGCGTGCACCGGCTCGCCGGGCAGGCGGCGCCGGCCGGTGCCCCGGGCGCGGCCCATGCCGCGAGCGAAGCCGCCGCGGCACCGAGGACGGCGGCGCCGGCCTCGCTGGGCCGGCTGTCGACCGAGAAGATCATCTTCATCGGCGCCTCCACCGGCGGCACCGAGGCCACGCGCGAGGTCCTCGTCAACCTGCCCGCCGACTGCCCGGCGGTGATGATCACCCAGCACATGCCGCCCGGCTTCACGCGCAGCTACGCGACGCGCCTGGACGGCCTCGCGCGCATCCGCGTGGCCGAAGCGCGCGACGGCGAGCGCGTGCTGCCCGGCCATGCCTACATCGCGCCGGGCGGCATGCACCTGTCGGTCGAGCGCTCGGGCGCCAACTACATCGCCCGCGTCCAGGACGGCGAGCCGGTGAACCGCCACAAGCCCAGCGTCGAGGTGCTGTTCGAATCGGCCGCGCGCGTCGTCGGCCGCAACGCGCTGGGCGTGATGCTCACCGGCATGGGCGCCGACGGCGCCAAGGCGATGCGCTCGATGCGCGACGCCGGCAGCTGGAACATCGCCCAGGACGAGGCCAGCTGCGTCGTCTTCGGCATGCCGCGCGAGGCCATCGCGCATGGCGCGGCGAACGAGGTGCTGCCGCTGACGCAGATCGCGCCGCGCCTGGTCGAATGGCTGCGTGCCAACGCCGGCGCGACGACCTCGCGCGTCTAGCCGGCCGGCCGCGGCCCCCCGCGCGCGGACCCCATCAGTCGCGGTCCGCCGGCATCGGCGCCAGGCTGCCGGTGTCGCCCAGCGCCGCCGCCTCGTGGCGCGGCGCGGGTTTGACGGCCCGCGCGAGATAGCTGTAGAGCACCGGCACGACGACGAGCGTGAGGATCGTGCTCGTCAGGATGCCGCCGATGATGGCGCGCCCCATCGGCGCCTGCAGCTCGCCGCCGTCGTTGAGCGCCAGCGCCAGCGGCATCATGCCGAAGACCATCGCCGCCGTCGTCATGATGATCGGCCGCATGCGCGTGAGGCCCGCCTGCAGCAGCGCCTCGGGCACCGTCGCGCCGGCCAGGCGCGCGCGGTTGGCGAAGTCGACGAGCAGGATCGCGTTCTTCGTCACCAGCCCCATCAGCATCACGAGGCCGATCATGCTGAAGATGTTGAGCGTGCTGCGCCAGGCCAGCAGCGCCAGCATGACGCCGATCAGCGCCAGCGGCAGGCTGGCCATGATCGCCAGCGGCTGCAGGAAGCTGCCGAACTGGCTCGCCAGCACGATGTAGATGAAGATCACCGCCAGCGCCATCGCCGCCAGCAGGCCGCCGAAGGCCTCGGCCTGCTGCTGCATCTGGCCGCCGACATCGAAGCTGAAGCCCGGCGGCAGGTGCGTCTCCTTGATCAGCTTCTGCACATCGGCGCCGACATCGCCCGGGCTGCGGCCCTGGACGCCGGCGAAGACGGCCTCGCGGCGCTGCAGGTTCTGGCGCCGGATGACCTCGGGGTTGAACACCGGCACGATGTCGGCGACCGAGTCGAGCGCGATCGGCGTGCCGTCCTTGGCGAAGGCCACCGGCAGGCCGCGCAGCTGGTCGACGCGGCGGCGATCGTCCTGCGGCAGGCGCAGCACGACGTCGACCTGCTCGCCGTCGGGCGTCGTCCACCAGGTCGCCGTCTCGCCGTTGACGTAGGCGCGCAGGCTCGCCGCGAGCTGCGGCGCGGTGATGCCGAGCTCGCGCACGGCACCGTCCTTGAGCCGCAGCGCATAGGCCGGCAGCCCCGGCTTGACCGACGATTCGACGTCGACGGCACCGGGGATCTTGCGCACCTTGGCGGCGAACTCGTCGGTCACGCGCGCCAGCCCGACGGGGTCGTTGCCGAGGATCGCGACGTAGATCGGGCGGTCGAAGCCCAGGCTCGCATCGGTGCCGGGGATGCGCGCGATGTCCTTGCGGATCGCATCCTCGACCTGCTTCTGGCTGCGCGCGCGCTGGTGGCGGTCCTTGAGCTTGACGTTGATCCACGCCAGGTTGCGCTGGCCGGGCCCGCCGACCCAGGTCGAGATCGTCTCGACCTCGGGCATCGCGCGCACGATGCGCTCGATCTGCTGCGTCTTCTCGTTCGTGCGCTCCAGGCTCGAGCCCACCGGCATGCGCAGCGCGAGCTGGGTGTAGCCCTGGTCGGTCTGCGGCACGAACTCGGTGCCGACGAGCGGCGCGAGCGCGAGCGCGGCGACGAAGCTGGCGATGCCGATCGCCACGACGACGCCGCGCGGCGTGATCGTCGCCCGGCGCCAGCGCCGCGGGCTGGCCTTGTCGCGATGCGTGCCGGCGTCGAAGCCATGGCCCCAGGCCGGCAGCGGCAGGCTCCAGCGGCGCTCGCTGAAGATCCAGTGCAGCGCGCGTTCGTAGACGCCGTGCAGCCATTCGAGCGCGGCGTCGGTCGCGCGCAGCGCGTGGGCGATGCCGGGGAAGCGCTTCAGGTGCTGCGCCGGCGGGTCGGCCCAGACGGCCGAGAGCATCGGGTCGAGCGTGAAGCTGACGAACAGGCTCACGAGCACGGCAACGACGACGGTGATGCCGAAGGGGTAGAAGAACTTGCCGATGATGCCGCCCATGAACGCCACCGGGGCGAACACGGCGACGATCGCGAACGTCGTCGCCATCACCGCCAGGCCGATCTCGTCGGTGCCCTCGCGTGCCGCGCGGTAGTGGTCCTTGCCCATGTGGACATGGCGCACGATGTTCTCGCGCACGACGATGGCGTCGTCGATCAGCAGCCCGATGCACAGGCTCAGCGCCATCATCGTCATGAAGTTCAGCGTGAAGCCGAAGGCGTAGACGGCGATGAAGCTGCTGATCACCGAGATCGGCAGCGTCAGGCCGGTGATGATCGTGCTGCGCCAGCTGTGCAGGAACAGGAAGACGATGGCCACCGTCAGCAGCGCGCCCTCGATCAGCGTGCCGCGCAGGCCGTCGAGCGAGCTCTTGACATAGTCGCTGTCGGCGTTGATGAGCTTCAGCTCGACATCGGGCGGCAGGTCCTTGCGGATCTCGTCGACGGCCTGCTTGATGGCGTCGCCGGTGGCGACGATGTTGGCGTCCTGCTGGCGGAAGATGTTGAAGTTGATGGCGCGCTGGCCGTCGACGCGGGCCAGCGAATCGGGCTCGCGCTCGCGCTCGACGAGGGTGCCGAGGTCGCCCAGCGTCAGCGCGAGGTCGCCGCGGCGCGCGACGACGAGGTCGGCGAAGCGGCGCGGATCGCGCACCTTGCCCTCGACGCGCAGCAGCGCGTCCTGGGTCGCGTTGCTGACCAGGCCCACCGGCTGGTCGGCGTTGGCCGCGGCCAGCGCGGCGGCGATCTCGGCCGGCGTCACCTGGTAGGCGCGCAGCCGCGCCGGGTCGAGGTCGATGCGCACCTCGCGTTGCGTCAGGCCGTTGATCTCGACGCGCGCGACGCCGGCCACGCGCTGCAGCCGCCGGCCGACGACCTGGTCGCCGAGGATGCTGAGCTCGCGGGCGCCGCGCCGCGCCGTGCAGTCGCCGGCCGGCGCTGACGCTGACGCCGACGCCGCGCCGGCGCAGCGCGCGAGCAGCGCGACGTTGACGACGGGCTGCGTGTTGTCGTTGTTCCAGCGCGCGACGGTGGGCTGGCGGACATCGCGCGGGAAGCTGCTCTGCACCGACGAGATGCGGTCGCGCACCTCCTGCATCGCGCGGCCCATGTCGGTGTCGAGGCCGAACTCGATGCTCATCGTGCCCTGGCCCTCGAGCGAGCGCGAGGTGATGCGCTTGACGCCGGCAATGCTGTTGACCGATTCCTCGATCGGCTTGATGACCTCGCGCTCGACCGCCTCGGGGCTGGCGCCGGGGTAGAGCACCTCGAGGTAGGCGCCGGGGAAGGTGATGTCGGGCATCTGCTCGACGCCCAGGCGGGCGTAGGAGAACAGGCCGAGCACGCACAGCGCCACCATCACCATGCAGGCGAAGACGGGGTTGGCGATCGAGACGCGGGTGATCCACATGGTGCGGTCCGGCGGGCGATCAGCGCAGCGTCGGCGTCGAGGCCGCGGCCGAGGCCACCGGCGTCTGCGCCGCGACGACGACGGCCTTGGCACCCTCGCGCAGGTTCTCGAAGCGCGCCGCCAGCACCTGGTCGGCGGCGCTCACGCCCTGCAGGATCTCGACGCGGCCGCTGGCCGGGTCGCGCCGGCCGACGGTGACGGCGCGGCGCACGAGCGCGCCGGCCTCGATGACCCAGACATGGTCCTGCCCCGAGTTGTTGCCGACCGCCGCCGCCGGCAGCGTCAGGCGCCGGTGGTCGTCGGCCAGCGTCACGCGCGCCAGGCCGTACTGGCCGGCGCGCAGCGTCTCCTGCGGATTGGCCAGCGTGATGGCCACGCCGATGCTGCGCGTGCCCGGCTCGGCGGCCGGCGCGATGCGCGCGATGCGGCCGGCCACCGGCTCGGCGACGCCCTCGACCTGGACCTGCGCGGCCATCCCCGGCGCCAGCCGCGAGACCTCGTGCGTGCCGACGTTGCCGGCGAGTTCGAGCCGCGCGAGGTCGACGATCGAGACCACCTGCTGCTCGGGACTGACCTTCTCGCCCGGCAGCGCCCAGCGCTTGGCGACGATGCCCGAGATCGGCGCCACCAGGGTCGCGTCGCGCTGGCCGGCGCGCGTCGTGTCGAGCGCGGCGCGCGCCGCGTCGAGGTTGGCGCGCGCCGTCTCGACGGCCGTGCGCGAGTTGTCGAGCGCGATCTTCGAGATGAACTGCTGCGCCACCAGGCGCTCGTTGCCGTCGAAGGTGCGCTGCGCCTGGTCGAGCGCGGCACGCGCCGATTCGAGGTTGGCGCGGCGCTCGGCCAGGCGGCTGGCGAGGTCGGCGATGTCGAGATGGCCGATGACCTCGCCGGCGCGCACGCGGCTGCCCTCGAGCACGGCGAGCGCGGTCAGCGTGCCGCCGGCCTTGGCGCGCACGATGGCCGTCTGCGGCGCCACCAGCGGGCCCGAGAACTCGATCACCTGCGGCAGCGCCGCCAGCGCCGGGCGCACGATCTCGCGCGGCGCGAACTCGAGCGCCGCCGCGTCACCCGACTTGGCCTGTGCCTGGGTGAACGGGCTCTTCAGCGCGCCCGTATAGAGCGCCGCACCGGTGCCGCCGAGCAAGACGAGCCCGATGCCACCGCCGATCAACCACTTCTTTGCAACCATCGCCGTTGTCCCTTCTCGACCGCGACAACTCGTGGCGCCGCGGATCGCGAGTTTCGGCCATCCGGCGGTTCAGGGTCCGGGGTGTGCGACGAAAAGTCGGGTGGCGGCGACGAACTGCAGCGCCAGCCGGACCGGCCGCATGGCCGCGACGTCAGGCCGGGTTCGACCGCTGCCGCGGCGCCGATTGCACCACAGCGGCTTGCCTCGTGCTCAGACGGTGTCGGCCGGCTCGCGCTCGTGCTCGGCGAGCGCCCAGCTTTCGAAGTCGGCGACGGCCAGTGGCCGGGCGTAGAGATAGCCCTGGCCGCGATCGCATTCGAGCTCGTACATCAGCCGCGCCTGGCCCTCGGTCTCGATGCCCTCGGCGACGGTGGTCATGCCCAGCGTGCGCGCGACGCGGATCGTCGCCTCGATCAGCACGCGGTGGTATTCGACCGTCTCGGCATGCTGGACGAAGCTGCGGTCGATCTTGACGGTGTCCACGGGCATCTGGTGCAGGCAGGCCAGGCTCGAATAGCCGGTGCCGAAGTCGTCGAGGGCGAGCTGCACGCCCAGGGTCTTGAGCTCGCGCAGCGTCGACTGCACGCGCTCCTCCTGCGCAGCCAGGCTCTCGGTGACCTCGAGCTGGAGCTGCGGCGGCGACATGCCGCAGTCCTGCAGCAGGGCGCGCACCTCGTCGGCGAGGCCGGCACGGTTGAGCTGGGCGCGCGAGAGGTTGACGGCGAGCAGGCGCGGCGCGGCCGCACCCAGACGGCGGCGCCAGTCGACGAACTGGCGGCAGGCGCGCTCCATCACGTAGGCGCCGAGCGCGTCGATGAGACCGCATTCCTCGGCCACGCCGATGAACTCGGCCGGGCCGACGAGGCCGCGCACCGGATGCATCCAGCGCACCAGCGCCTCGACGCCGGCCAGCGCGCGCGTCTCGAGGTCGATCACCGGCTGGTAGACGACGAAGAGCTCGTCCTCCTTGAGCGCGCGGCGCAGGTCGGCCTCCAGCGCCAGCGTGCGCACGACGCGCTCGTGCATCGAATCGTCGAACAGCACCCAGCGCCCGCGGCCGGCGCGCTTGGCCTCGTACATCGCGGTATCGGCGTTGCGCAGCACCTCCTCGGCGGCGTCGACGGCGCTCTCCGCGGCGGTGCCGCCGTTGCACAGCACGACGCCGATGCTGGCGCTGCTCTGCACCGGCTGGCAGCCGACGACATAGGGCTCGGAGAGTTCCTGCAGCAGCCGCTGGGCGATGACGCCGACGGTGGCCGCGTCGTGCACGCCCTCGAGCACGACGACGAACTCGTCGCCGCCCAGCCGCGCGGCGATCGGCGCCGGGCCGTCGCCATGAGCGTCGACACGGGCGACGGCGTCGCCCGGCCGCACGGTGCGCTGCAGCCGCGCCGCGATCTGGCGCAGCAGTTCGTCGCCGGCGCCGTGGCCGAGCGTGTCGTTGACGTCCTTGAAGCGATCGAAATCCATGAACAGCACGGCGAAGCCGTAGCCGGGGTGGCGCGCCGCATGCTCGATCGCATGCTTGAGACGCTCCATCACGACGACGCGGTTGGGCAGCCGCGTGAGCTCGTCGGTGCGCGCGCTGTCGCTGAGTCGGTCCTGCAGCGCGCGGCTCTCGCTGATGTCGAGGAAACAGGCGACGACGCCGCTGATCTGGCCCAGGCGGTCGCGCTGCGGCTCGGTATTGACCATCAGCCAGCGCAGCTCGCCGTCGGCGCTGCGCACGCCCATCGTCTCGTTGTGCAGCGCCACGCCGCTGGCCAGCGTGCGCAGCGCCGGCTGTTCCTCCAGCGGGTAGGGGCTGCCGTCGCGGCGCAGCGCCTGCCAGGCCGCATCGACGGGCTCGCTGCCGGTGAGCTGCGACTGGCGCAGGCCGAGCAGCCGCTCGGCGGTGGGGTTCGAATCGACGATCTCGCCGCCCGGCGCGTGGACGACGACGCCGGCGGGCAGCGCCGCCCACAGCGCCTGCAGCTTGGCCTGCTGCATCGCCCGCGCGGTGACGTCGCTGCAGACGCGGACATAGCCCTCGATCTGGCCCTGCTCGCCGTGCAGCGGGCGCAGGTCGACGTCGAGCCAGAGGTCGGCGCCGCCGCGCGTGCGATGCAGCCATTCCTGGCGCGTGCCCTGGCCGGCGCGCAGCGCCTGCTGGACGCGCGAGAGCACGGCGTCGTCGGCATGCGGGTGCACGAGCAGCTCGCCCGGCCGGCGGCCGTAGGCCTCGTCCAGTGGCCAGCCGGTGCGCTGCTCGAATGCGGCGTTGACCCAGAGCACGAGGTCGTTGGCGTCGGTGATCAGCACCAGCGCCGTCGTGTGCTCGGCCACCATCGCCAGGCGCCGCAGCTCGGCGGCCTGCGAATCGAGCCGCATCGCATGCCGCCGCAACGAGCGCGCGGTCGGCTCGATCACCGCCAGCCCCAGGCCCAGCAGCAGCGCCACCATGCCGATGAGGCCCCAGCGCACGCGGCTGTGCACGCGATCCGAGCGGGCGTCGACCGCCGCGTGCAGCACCGATTTCAGGCGCTGCGCAGCCGCCAGCGAGGGCGCGACCTGTTCCTGCAGCGCCGCACTGCGCAGCCCGAGTTCGGCGTCGCCGACATGCTCCGGGAGCAATGCGGCAGCGCGCGACCACAAGGCGGCACGCTTCGCCTGCCAGGCCGCGACGGCCTGGCCCGCGGCCTGCGCGAGGTCGGGGGCGTGCGCGAGCTCGCGCGTCAACCGCTCGTCCCGCGCCAGGGCCTCGCGCTGCGAGCGTGCGAGCACGGCATCGAGTTCGCCGCGCCAGCGTGGCCGCGCAGCGGCGTCACCGGCGACGAGTGCCGCCAGCCGTCCCAGCTCCTGCACGAGTTCACGCTGGACGTCGGAATGCGCGAGGACGACGCTGTCGGCGGCGCGCGCGCGGTCGAGCTCGCGGCTGCTCCAGGCCTGCGCCGCCAGCGCCAGCGCCAGGGCGCCGAAGGCCAGGTACAGCGTCAGGCGCAGCCGCTGATAGCTCGGCATGCGGCCGCGCTCGGCCGGCGGCGGCCGGGCCGGGTCGACGGGACTCGCAGAGGATGGGGCCATGGGGGATCAGGCGCGTCGACCCGCCGCGATGCGACGATGGAGGTCACGACCCTAGCCATATCGGCCGCGCGGCCCCGGGGATGTAGGGCGAATACCCGGCGCACGCGGGAATTCAGGCGCTACGACTCGTAGTGCACGCCGGACGCTGTGCCGGCAGCGCTGTCGCCAGGCGCTGAACGCCGCCGCCCGCCGACCCGGCACAGGCCGCGGCGGCGGCCTCGAGCGCGGCCGCGGTATCGACCAGCGGATCGAGCTCGACCACCGCCAGTCGCGGGTCGGCGCCACCGCCGGCCGCGGCGAGCAACGGGTGCAGACGCTGCGCCAGCTGCAGCCCGACTGCGGCGACGCAGCCCGGCAGCAGCAGCGCGTAGGCACCGGCGCCGACGCGGGCCACGAGATCGCCGGCGCGCAGGCAGCGGTGCAGCGGCGCGGCGATGGCGGCCGCGTCGGCCGAGTGGGCAGCAGTGCCGCATTCGACCCAGATCAGCGTCGCCGGCGCGCTGGCGCCGCGCTGCCAGGCGGCGAGACGGCGCTCGAAGGCGCCGCGGTCGACGCCGGGCCGGGGCTCGGGCGCCGGCAAGGTCCGATCCTCGATGGTCCAGACGCGGCCGCCCGATGGATCGCCGGCCGCGGCCGGATGGCTGGCGATGCGGATCTCGCAAGACCGGCCGTCGCGACGCGGCAGCGTCCATTCCGCGGTCAGCGGCAGGCCCTGGGCGAGCGCGGCGCGCAGCGCCTCCACGGCCGCGGCGCCGGGGTCGGCCGCGACCAGGCCGGCGTCGACCGGCCGGCCGTCGAGCGCGCCCGACGGCAGTCCCAGCAGGGCGCAGAAAGCGGGGTCGGCGACGACGAAGCGGCGCCGCCGCGAATAGGCGGCACCGATCCGCTCCGGCGCCGCCTCAGGTGCGGCCGGTGCGGCCGGCGCGGCCGGCACGGGGCGCAGCAGGCGGATCGAACCACCGAGCAGCGCGAGCCCGCCGAGCAGCGCGGCACCCGCCGACCAGCGCGTCCAGTCGTCGGCACCGCGCGCGCTCGCCTCGTGCTGCAGATGTTCGATCAGCAGCAGCGCCGCCAGCGTCGCCCCGGCGATCAGCAGCAGGCCGAAGGCCAGCGCCGGCGGGCCGGGCCGGTGGCGGTTCGAGGCGGGCGGGCGGGTGCGGATCGTCATGGCGGCGGCCGGGCCGGCGAGGTCGGTTCGACAGGCCGCCATTGTTCGGTAGCCGCCGCCGCCACCGCCCTCTCAAGTGACGGGAGTTGACGGGCCAGTTCGGGCCCTGCACGCGTCAGGGTCGCACCGATGCCGGCCGGCCGTTCAGCCGCGGCCGCCCGGTATCGGCGGCACCGGCAGCGCCACGTCGGCGCATTGCGCGCGCTGGCGCAGCGCCTGGTCGATGACGACGAGCGCCAGCATGGCCTCGGCGATCGGCGTCGCGCGGATGCCGACGCAGGGGTCGTGGCGGCCCTGGGTCTCGACGACGGTGGGGTGGCCGGCGCGGTCGATCGAGGCCTTGGGCAGGCGGATCGAGCTCGTCGGCTTGATCGCCAGGCGCACGACGAGGTCCTGCCCGGTGCTGATGCCGCCGAGCACGCCGCCGGCGTGGTTGCTCGCGAAACCGGCGGGCGTCAGCTCGTCGCCATGGAAGCTGCCGCGCTCGGCGACGCAGCCGAAGCCGCTGCCGATCTCGACGCCCTTGACGGCGTTGATGCCCATCATCGCGTAGGCGATCTCGGCGTCGAGCTTGTCGAACAGCGGCTCGCCGAGGCCCACCGGCATGCCGCTGGCGCGCACCTCGATGCGGGCGCCGCAGCTGTCGCCGGCGCGGCGCAGCGCATCCATATGCGCTTCGAGCGCGGGCACGATGTCGGCGTTGGGCGCGAAGAAGGGATTCGTGTCGATGAGCGCGGCGTCGACGAACGGGATCTCGATCTCGCCTAGAGCGCTCATCCAGCCGCGGAAGGTCGTGCCGTATTTCCCGGCCAGCCATTTCTTGGCCACCGCGCCCGCGGCGACCATCGGCGCCGTCAGCCGCGCGCTGCTGCGGCCGCCGCCGCGCGGGTCGCGGTGGCCGTATTTGCGCCAGTACGTGTAATCGGCATGGCCGGGGCGGAAGGTGTCGAGCAGGTTGCCGTAGTCCTTGCTGCGCTGGTCGGTGTTGCGGATCAGCAGGCAGATCGGCGTGCCGGTCGTCAGCCCCTCGTGCACGCCCGAGACGATCTCGACCGCGTCGGGCTCGTTGCGCTGCGTGACATGGCGGCTGGTGCCGGGGCGGCGGCGGTCGAGGTCGTGCTGGATGTCGGACTCGGCCAGCGCGAGCCCGGGCGGGCAGCCGTCGATGACGCAGCCGATGGCCGGGCCATGGCTCTCGCCGAAATTGGTGACGCGAAAGAGTTCGCCGAAGGTGCTGCCTGACATCCAGGCATTCTAGGGTGCGGGCGCTCGCCCGAAACCTTCAGGCGGCGGGCTTGGCACCTTCGGTGGGCGCATCCTCGGGCCAGTCGCGGATATAGGCCTTGAGCATGCGGTTCTCGAAGTCCTGCGCATCGACGACGGTCTTGGCGACGTCGTAGAACGAGATCACGCCCATCAGCGTGCGCCGGTCGAGCACCGGCATGTAGCGCGCATGGCGCAGCAGCATCATGCGGCGCACCTCGTCGATCTCGGTCGCCGGCGTGCAGGTCAGCGGCGCGTCGTCCATCACCGAGCGCACATGGCGGTCGCCGAATGCGCCGCCGTTGGCGACGACGGCGGCGATGACCTCGCGGAAGGTCAGCATGCCCACGAGGTCGCCATGCTCCATCACGACGAGCGAGCCGATGTCGAGCTCGGACATCATCGTCGCCGCATGGGCCAGCGTCTGGTTCGGCGAGACGGTGTAGAGCGTGTTGCCCTTGACGCGCAGGATGTCCGTGACTTTCATGGCGGGTACTCGGCTGGGGGGAGGGTGCGGCTGCGCGGTCAATATAGCCCACAATCGGCGCCCATTCCCGCATTGATGGACCGCCCATGGCCGGACCCAGCGACCCCGGATTCGACACCCTGGCCCTGCATGCCGGCGCCGCGCCCGATCCGGCGACCGGCGCGCGCGCGCTGCCCATCCACCTCAGCACGAGCTTCGTCTTCGAGAACAGCGAACATGCCGCCAGCCTGTTCAACCTCGAACGGCCGGGCCATGTCTACAGCCGCATCAGCAACCCGACGAACGCCGTGCTCGAGGAGCGCATGGCCGCGCTCGAGGGCGGCGTCGGCGCCATCGCCACGGCCAGCGGCCAGGCGGCGCTGCACCTGGCAGTGGCGACGCTGGCCGGCGCGGGCGCGCACATCGTCGCCTCGTCGGCGCTGTACGGCGGCAGCCACAACCTGCTGCATTACACGCTGCCGCGCTTCGGCATCACGACGACCTTCGTGCCGCCGCGCGACATCGATGCCTGGCGCGCGGCGATCCGCCCGGAGACGAAGCTGCTGTTCGGCGAGACGCTGGGGAATCCGGGCCTCGACGTGCTCGACATCCCGACCGTCGCCGCCATCGCGCACGAGGCCGGCGTGCCGCTGCTCGTCGACAGCACGTTCACGACGCCCTGGCTGATGCGGCCCTTCGACCATGGCGCCGACCTCGTGCTGCATTCGGCGACGAAGTTCCTCTGCGGCCATGGCACGGTGGTCGGCGGCGTGCTCGTCGACGGCGGCGCCTTCGACTGGTCGAAATCGACGCGCTGCCCCGAACTCAACGAACCCTACGCCGGCTTCCACGGCATGGTGTTCTGCGAGGAGAGCAGCGACGGCGCCTTCTTGCTGCGCGCGCGCCGCGAGGGCCTGCGCGACTTCGGTGCCTGCCTGAGCCCGCACAGCGCCTGGCTGATCCTGCAGGGCATCGAGACGCTGCCGCTGCGCATGGAGCGCCATGTCGCGAACGCGCGCCGCATCGTCGGGTTCCTCGCCGCGCACCCGGCCGTTGCCGCGGTCGCCTACCCCGAACTCGACGGCCACCCCGACCGCGCGCTCGCGGCGCGGCTGCTGCCGCGCGGCTGCGGCGCGGTGTTCAGCTTCGACCTCAAGTGCTCGCGCCGCCAGGGCCAGGCCTTCATCGAGGCGCTCAAGCTGTTCTCGCACCTGGCCAACGTCGGCGACTGCCGCTCGCTCGTCATCCATCCGGCCTCGACGACGCATTACCGCATGGACGACGCGGCGCTGGCCGCCGCCGGCATCGGTCCCGGCACGATCCGGCTGAGCATCGGTCTGGAGGACGCCGACGACCTCATCGCCGACCTGAAGGCGGCGTTCAAGGCGGCGGAGAAAGCGGCATGAAGCTCGACCTCGCCGGCCGCGCGGCCTACGCCTACACGGGCGGCAAGCCCTTCGACGCCGCCCTGCCCTGCCTCGTGCTCGTGCATGGGGCGCTGAACGACCACAGCGTCTGGAACCTGCTCGCGCGCTGGTTCGCCAACCATGGCCATGGCGTGCTCGCCGTCGACCTGCCGGGGCACAGCGCGAGCACCGGGCCGGCCTTGACGAGCGTCGAGGCGATGGCCGACTGGGTGCTGGCGCTGCTCGACGCCGCCGGCGTCGAACGGGCGGCCTTCGCCGGCCACAGCATGGGTTCGCTGGTCGCGCTCGAGGCGGCGTCGCGCGCGCCGGCGCGTGCGACGCGGCTCGCGATGCTGGGGTCGACCTATCCGATGAAGGTCGCGCCGGCGCTGCTCCAGACCTCGCTGGAGGCGCCGCTGGAAGCCATCGATAGGGTCGTGAGCTATTCGCATTCCACGCTCGCGCCCAAGCCCTCGTTCCCGGGCCCGGGCATGTGGCTGCGCGGCAGCGCGCGCGCGCTCGGCCGCCATGTGCTCGGCGCGCAGGGCGATGCGGCGCTGTTCCACACCGATTTCGCCGCCTGCAACGGCTATGCCGGCGCCGAGGCCGCCGCCGCGAAGCTCGCCTGCCCCGTGCACCTGATCCTCGGCCAGCTCGATCAGATGACGCCTGCCCGCAGCGCCGCCGCGCTGGCCACGCTGCTGAAGGCGCAGGTGCACCGCGTACCCGCCGGCCACAGCCTGATGGCCGAGGCGCCCGACGCCGTGCTGGCGGCGATGCGCGCCGCGCTGGCCTGACATGCCATCGACCCCCATGACGGACCAGCGACCCAAACCCTTCTCGATGATCCGCGAGTTCCATCTCGCCGACTGGTTCACGCTCGGCAACGCCGTGTGCGGCACCGGCGCGCTGTTCTCGACGATGACCTTCCTCGCCAGCGGCGCCGCGCGGCATCTCGAATTCGCGGCGGCGCTGATCCTCGCCGCGCTGGTCTTCGACGTGCTCGATGGCCGCATCGCGCGCTGGCGCCAGAAGTCGTCGGCGATGGGGCGCGAGCTCGATTCGCTCGCCGACGTGATCTCGTTCGGCGTCGCGCCGGCGATGATGGGCTATGCCTGCGGCATGCGCGGGCTCTACGACCGCGTGATCCTGGCCTATTTCATCGCCTGCGGCGTCTCGCGGCTGGCGCGCTACAACGTCACCGCCGAGGCCTTCGCCGCCGAGACCGGCAAGGTGCGCTATTTCGAGGGCACGCCGATACCGACCTCGATCGTCATCGCCGCGCTGCTCGCCGCCGCCGCGTCGACGGGCGCCCTCGGCGAGGATCTGTGGTTCGGCGCCGTCCACGTCGCCGGCTACACGCTGCACCCGCTGACGCTGCTGTTCGCGGCCTCGGGCACGCTGATGATCAGCCGCATCCGCATCCCCAAGCCCTGAGGATCGCCGCCGTCGTTCAGCCGCGCAGCGCCTGCGCGAGCGTGAGCCGGTCGATCGCCGACGCGGCGCGGAAGGCCGTCGACGACGCGCCCGGCGCGAGCAGCATGCGCTCGACCAGCGGCGCCATCGGCGTCGAGGCCGGCTCGCACAGCAGCACGTAGCGCGGGCCGCGCGGGTCGGCGCCGGGCGCCTCGTCCAGGCGCGAGACCCAGTCGATCGCCGCGAGCAACTCGAGCACGGGATCGATCTGCAGCGGGTCGGTGCGCAGCGCCGCCGCCAGCGTCGCCAGCGCCAGCCCGGGCTGGCCGCCGCGCCGCGCCAGGTCGAGCTGCCGCAGCAGCGCCAGCGCCAGTTCGAAACGCCAGCCCGGCGTGTGCGCCATGCTGACGACGCGCATCTGCAGGCTCGGCGCGTAGGCCGCGATCACCGCGCCGAGCAGCATGATGACCCAGCCGAGGTAGATCCACAGCAGCAGGATCGGCACGCTGGCGAAGGCGCCGTAGATCGTCGAGTAGGTCGGCACCGACTGGACATACCAGGCCAGCCCCTTCTTCGCGCCTTCGAACGCGATGGCGACGAAGAGCCCGCCGGCCCAGGCGTGGCGCCAGCGCACGTCGGTGTTGGGCACGTAATGGAACAGCCCCGCGGTAGCCGCCGCGAAGACCCAGAACTGCACCGCCTCGAGCAGGAAACCGACGCCACCGGGCAGATCGGCGACGAGACCGCGCGACGCCGAGACGAGGTACGAGGTCAACGACAGGCTCAGCGCCAGCACCAGCGGCCCCAGCGTCAGCCCGGCCCAGTAGACGAGGATGCGCTGCGCCATCGGCCGCGGCCGGCGCACGCGCCAGATCGCGTTGAGCGTGCGGTCGATCGTCAGCACCATGGCCAGCGCCGTCGCGCCCAGCATCAGTAGCCCGACGGTGCCCAGGCCGCGCGCCTTGTTCGCGAACAGCGTCAGCGAGTGCAGCACCGGACGCGCGATGGTGTCGGGGACGAGGTTGCGCAGGAAGTACTTCTCGAGCCCGTCCTCGAGGCCGCCGAACATCGGGAATGCGCTGAACACCGCCAGCATCACCGTCAGCAGCGGCACCAGCGCGATCAGCGTAGTGAAGGTCAGGCTGCCGGCGGTGAGCCCGAGGCGGTCCTCGCGAAAGCGCCGACCCAGCGTGCGCAGCGTGAGGATCCAGGGCCAGTGGCTGAGCGTCTGGACGAGTTGCGGCAGTTCCTGCTGCGCGAGGTGGGCAAGGCTGCGGCTCGGCGGCGGGGTCATGCTGGCTATGATGCCGCATGACGATGACGACGCAGCCGCAGCCCGGCGAACACGATCCGCTGGCCGCTCTGCGCGCGCTCACGCTCGCCGCGCTGGCCGCGCTGATCGCGCTGGGCCTGGCCTGGGAACTCTGGCTCGCGCCCACCGGCAGCGGCACCTGGGCGATCAAGGTGCTGCCGCTGGTGCTGTGCGTCGGCGGCCTGCTGCGGCACCGCGTCCACACCTACCGCTGGATCGCGCTGCTCGTCTGGCTGTATTTCATGGAGGGCGTGATCCGCGCCTGGGGCGACCGCGGCCTGTCGGCCCGGCTGGCGGCGCTGCAGATCGCGCTCAGCCTGCTGCTGTTCGCGATGTCGGTGCTCTACATCCGGCGCCGCCTGCGCGCCGGCCAAGTCGCGTGAATCTGCTCGACGAGTTGCGCGCCGCGGTTGGCGCCGCGCAGGTGCTCGAGGGCGGTGACCTCGAAGCCTGGGAGCTCGACCAGCGCCGGCGCTGGCGCGGCCGCGCGCTGGCCGTCGTGCGGCCGGCGTCGACGGCCGAGGTCGCGGCGATCGTGCGCGCCTGCGCCGCACATCGCTGCGCCATCGTGCCGCAGGGCGGCAATACCGGCCTCGTCGGCGGCGGCATCCCCGACGCCAGTGGCAGCCAGATCCTGCTCAGCCTGCAACGGCTGAACCGCGTGCGCGACATCGACACTGCCAACCTGACGCTGACGGCCGAGGCCGGCTGCATCCTGCAGCACCTGCAGCAGGCGGTGGCGGCGCAGGGCCTGCTGCTGCCGTTGAGCCTGGCGGCCGAAGGCAGCTGCACGATAGGCGGCAACCTGGCGACGAACGCCGGCGGCACCCAGGTGCTGCGCTGGGGCAATGCGCGGCGGCTGTGCCTGGGACTCGAGGTCGTGACGGCGCAGGGCGAGGTCTGGGACGGCCTCACCGGGCTGCGCAAGGACAACACCGGCTACGACCTGCGCGACCTCTACATCGGCAGCGAGGGCACGCTGGGCGTGATCACCGCGGCGACGCTCGAACTCGCGCCGCAGCCGGCGGCGACGCTGACGGCGCTGGCCGCCTGCGCGACGCTGGCCGACGCCGTGCGGCTGCTCGAGGGCACGCGGGCACGGCTGGCCTCGGCGCTGACCGGCTTCGAAGCCATGGGCCGGCCCGCGCTCGACCTCGTCGCGCGCCATTACCCGGACCTGCCCCGGCCGCTGCCCGGCGCGCCCTGGACGGTGCTGATCGAGCAGAGCGACCCCGAGGGCGAGGCGCCCGCGCGCGCGCGGCTCGAAGCGCTGCTCGCCGACGCGATCGACGCGGGCCTCGTCGCCGATGCCGTCGTGGCGGAGAGCCTCGCGCAATCGCGCGCGCTGTGGCGCCTGCGCGAGTCGATCCCGCTGGCCCAGGCACTGGAAGGCGCCAACATCAAGCACGACATCGCGCTGCCGGTGTCGGCGCTGGCCGAATTCGTCGCCGCCGCCGATGCCGATCTGCAGCGCCTGATACCGGGCGTGCGGCTGATCAACTTCGGTCATCTCGGCGACGGCAACCTGCACTACAACGTGCAGGCCCCCGTCGGCAGCGATGCGCGGCAGTTCCTCGCCGAACGCGAGGCCGAGGTCAATGCCGTCGTCTACGACCGCGTCGCGTCGCTGGGCGGCACGTTCTCGGCCGAGCATGGCATCGGCGCGCTCAAGCGCGACGAACTCGCGGCACGCAAATCGCCGGTGGCGCTGGCGCTGATGCGGGCGATCAAATCGGCGCTCGACCCCGCGGGGCTGATGAATCCCGGCCGCGTCCTCTGAGCGGCGACCGCAGGACTACCGGGCTACCGGACTATTGCAGCGGGCCCTCGAGCGCGCGCGGCATCGGGATCGCCATCGTCTCGATGCCCTCTTCGCGCAGCGCCTCGCGCTCCTCGGCCGTGGCCTCGCCGCGGATGCCGCGGTGCGGCGTCTCGCCGTAGTGGATGCGACGCGCCTCCTCGGCGAAGCGTGCGCCGACGTCCTCGGTGCGGGCCAGCAACTGGCGCACGGTCGACAGCCAGGCCGCCTGCAGGTCGTGCGACTGCACCGTCACCGCCGCTTCGGCCTGCGGCGCCGGCCCCAGCGGCACGACTTCGCGCGCCCCGGAAAGGTTCAGCCGCGGCGCGGAGAGCATGCGGCGGATGGAAGTGTCGGCGCACAGCGGACAGGCGATGTCGTGGCGGCCGTTCTGTTCTGCGAAATCGTCCTCCGAACCGAACCAGCCCTCGAAATCGTGGCCGTTGGTGCAGCGCAGATTCAGCACTTTCATCGTGCCGTCATCATAGGGCCGACGCACGGGCTTTGCAGCCCCAATCGAGATGAAACTGTCCGTTTTTCCAGCGCAAAAGCCACGCCAGTCCGATCTGGGTCTTGACGTCGGGAAGCAACCCGGACAGCGCCAGGGCATCGAGTTCGGCCGGCGTCATCAGCACGGTCTCGACGAATTCGCCTTCGTCCAGTCGCGGCGGACCGGCCTTCAGGCCGCGGGCGAACCAGATCCAGATGCTCTCGGACGAGTACGCGGCGGCGTTGTGGATTTCGCCGCCGAAGGCCCATTCGGCGGCGGTGTAGCCGGTCTCCTCCTCGAGCTCGCGCATCGCGCAGCCGAGCTGCGTCTCGCCGGCGTCGAGCTTGCCCGCCGGCCATTCGAGCAGCACCTTGGCGACCGGATAGCGGTACTGGCGCACCAGCACGACGCGGCCGTCGTCGAGCAGCGGCACCACCGCGACCGCGCCGCCGTGGCGGATGTATTCGCGCGTCGCGTGGCTGCCGTCGGGCAGTCGCACCTCGTCCTTGTGGACCTCGAGAAAACCGCCCTCGACCAGCGTCCGGCCACCCAGGCGATGTTCGACCAGGTGGGCGTCGTCGCTCACGCTGAGCTCAGCTCGCGAGCGCCTTGACGATGGCGTCGCGGCACATCGCCAGCAGGCCGCCCGAGAACGGCCCGAGCACCAGCACCGCGACGCCGTTGAGCGCCAGCAGCAGCGCCACGCCCTGCGGGCGCACCAGCGGTCCGCGGGTCTGCGTCGGCTCGTCGAACCACATCACCTTGACGACGCGCAGGTAGTAGTAGGCGCCGACGAGCGAGAACAGCACGGCGACGATGGCGAGGTCGATGTACAGCGGCTGGCTCGTCACGATCATGGCCTGCAGCACGGCGAGCTTGGCGAAGAAGCCGATGAAGGGCGGCACGCCGGCGAGCGAGAACATGAAGATCGACATCACGCCGGCGACCCAGGGGCTGCGCCGCGAGAGGCCGGCGAAGTCCTCGATCTGCTCGCTCTCGTAGCCCTGGCTCGACAGGAACATGATGAGGCCGAAGGTGCCCAGCGTCGTCAGCACGTAGGCGACGACGTAGAACATCGCCGAGCTGTAGGCATTGCCCGCCGCCGAGGTCTGCGTGCCGACGACGCCCGAGGCCAGGCCCAGGAGCACGAAGCCGATCTGGCCGATCGTGCTGTAGGCGAGCATGCGCTTGAGGTTCGTCTGCGCGATCGCCGCGAGGTTGCCGACCGCCAGCGAGCCGACGGCGAGCACGAGCAGCATCTGCTGCCATTCGACGGCCAGGCCGAGCATGCCCTCGACGAGCAGGCGGATCGTGATCGCGAAGGCGGCGAACTTGGGCGCGCCGCCGATCAGCAGCGTGACCGAGGTCGGCACGCCCTGGTAGACATCGGGCACCCACATGTGGAAGGGCACGGCGGCGAGCTTGAAGCCGAGCCCGGCGACGACGAAGACGACGCCGAACACGAGCACGCCCTGGTTGATCTCGTGATTGGCGCTGATGCGCTCGAAGACCTTCGTGATCTCGAGTGTGCCGGTGGCGCCGTACATCATCGACAGGCCGTAGAGCAGGAAGCCGCTGGCCAGCGCGCCGAGGACGAAGTACTTCATCGCGCCCTCGGTCGCCACCGCGTGGTCGCGGCGCAGCGCGCCCAGCGCGTACAGCGACAGGCTCATCAGCTCCAGGCCGAGGTAGACGACGAGGAAGTTGTTGGCCGAGCACATCACCGAGATGCCGAGCAGGCTGAACAGCGTCAGCGTGTAGAACTCGCCCTTGAGCATCTCGCGCGCGGCCAGCGTCGGCTGCGCATAGGCCAGCGTCAGCATCGTCGCCAGGCCGCCGAAGGCGGCGAGCAGCCGGCCCATCGGGTCGACGACGACCATGCCGCCCATGCCGTAGGCGGCGGTGCCGGCGAGGTAGTCGTTGAGCTGCAGCGCGACGAAGACGGCGATGCCGATCTGGCTCGCCCAGAAGGTCGGGCGGCGGCCGGCGTCACGGCTGTAGAGGTCGATCAGGAGCACGCCGCAGGCCGCCAGCAGCAGCCAGATCTCCGGATAGATGACGGGCCAGTTCATCGGGGTCATGGTTCTTTTCTTTCGTCCGCCGCGTCAGCTGGGCAGCTTCGACACGGCCACATGCTTGAGCAGCTCGCCCACGGAGACGTTCAGCGTATCGGTGATCGGCTTCGGGTACAGGCCCATCGCGAGCACCGCGATCGCGAGCAGCAGCAGCATGAAGAATTCGCGACCGTTGATGTCGGTGAGTTCGCGCACATGGTCGTTGGCGATGGCGCCGAAATAGACGCGCTTGACGAGCCACAGCGTGTAGGCCGCGCCCGAGATCAGCGCCGTCGCGGCGAGGAAGGCGATCCAGTAGTTGAACTTCACCGACCCGAGGATGACCATCCATTCGCCGACGAAACCGGCGGTGCCCGGCAGCCCGCAATTGGCCATCGAGAACAGCACGGCGAAGGTGGTGAACGCCGGCATCGTGTTGACGACGCCGCCGTAGGCCGCGATCTCGCGCGAATGGACGCGGTCGTAGAGCACGCCGATGCACAGGAACATCGCGCCCGAGACGAAGCCGTGGCTGATCATCTGCACGATCGCGCCGCTGACGCCCAGCGGGTTGAAGATGAAGAAGCCCAGCGTCACGAAGCCCATGTGCGCGACCGAGCTGTAGGCGACGAGCTTCTTCATGTCGCGCTGCACGAGTGCGACGAGGCCAATGTAGATGATCGCGATCAGGCTCAGCGTGATGATGAAGGGCCCGTACGATCGCGCCGCGTCGGGCGTGATCGGCAGCGAGAAGCGCAGGAAACCGTAGGCGCCGAGCTTGAGCATGATCGCCGCCAGCACGACCGAGCCGCCGGTGGGCGCCTCGACGTGGGCGTCGGGCAGCCAGGTATGCACCGGCCACATCGGCACCTTGACCGAGAACGCGGCGAGGAAGGCGAAGAACAGCAGCACCTGCGCTGGCATCGCCAGCGGCAGCTTCTGCCAGGCCAGGATGTCGAAGCTGCCGCCGCTCTTGTAATAGAGATAGATCAGCGCGATCAGCATCAGCAGCGAGCCGAGCAGCGTGTAGAGGAAGAACTTGAACGCCGCGTAGACCCGCCGCGGGCCGCCCCAGACGCCGATGATGATGTACATCGGGATCAGCGTGGCCTCGAAGAAGACATAGAACAGCATGCCGTCGAGCGCGCAGAACACGCCGACCATGAGCCCCGAGAGGATCAGCATCGCACCCATGTACTGCGGCACGCGCTCGGTGATGACCTGCCAGGCCGAGATCACGACGATCACCGTGATGAACGCCGTCAGCGGCACGAACCACAACGCCAGCCCGTCGACGCCCAGGCGGTAATGCATATTGAAGCGGTCGATCCAGGGCAGCGACTCGTTGAACTGCATCGCCGCGGTCGTCGAATCGAAGCCTGTGATCAGCGGAATCGTGATCAGGAACGAGGCGACGGCGCCGACGAGCGCGATCACGCGCACGACGCCGGCGTTCGCGTCGCGACCGACCGCGAGCAGCAGCAGCCCGAACGCTATCGGCAACCAGATCGCGAGGCTCAGCAGACCCATCTTGTTCTCTCTATCGTTCTCATGTGTCCGGCCGCGTCAGCGCAGCGCGGTGCTGAAATAGGGCCAGAGCTGCCAGGTGAGCAGGCCGAAGATGCCCAGCATCATCACCAGCGCGTATTGGTAGAGATGGCCGGTCTGGAACCGCCGCACGACGCCGGCGATGCGCCCGACGGCCCAGGCCGAACCGTCGATCGCGACGCCGTCGATCAGCGCCCCGTCGCCGCCCTTCCACAGGCCGGTGCCCAGCGCGCGTGCGCCGGCGGCGATGACGTTCTCGTTGAACCAGTCGAAGTAGTACTTGTTCTCGAGGATCGTCATCACCGGCTTGAGGGTGCGTGCGATCGCCGCCGGGATCGCCGGCTGCACGAGATAGAACCAGTAGGCGCAGACGACACCGGCCAGCGCCAGCCACAGCGGCAGCGAGGTCAGCGAATGCAGCGCCATCTCGGCCGGTCCGTGGAAGGCCTCGGTGAGTTCCTTCATCGCCGGGTGCAGCGCCTCGTTGACGAAGATCGAGTCCTTGAAGAAGTCGCCGAACAGCATCGGGCCGACGGTGAAGTAGCCGATCACCGCCGACGGGATCGCCAGCGCCACCAGCGGGAAGGTCACGACCCAGGGCGATTCGTGCGGCGTCGCGTCGTGGTGGCCGTGGTCGCCATCATGGGCGTCATGGGCGTCGTCGCCATGCGCTTCGGGCGGGAATGGCTTGTCGTGGAAGCGCTCCTTGCCGTGGAAGACGAGGAAGAACATGCGGAACGAATAGAAGGCGGTGACGAACACGCTGGCGGTGACGGCGAAGATCGCGAACCCGGTGCCCGGCAGATGCGTCGCGCCGACGGCCTCGATGATGCTGTCCTTGCTGTAGAAGCCCGAGAACAGCGGCGTGCCGATCAGCGCCAGCGAGCCGATCAGCGAGGTGATCCAGGTGATGCGCATGTACTTCGACAAGCCGCCCATGTTGCGGATGTCCTGGTCATGGTGCATGCCGATGATCACCGAGCCGGCGCCGAGGAACAGCAGCGCCTTGAAGAACGCGTGCGTCATCAGGTGGAACACGGCCACCGAATAGGCCGACGCGCCCAGCGCCACCGTCATGTAGCCGAGCTGGCTCAGCGTCGAATAGGCGACGACGCGCTTGATGTCGTTCTGGATCACACCCAGGAAACCCATGAACAGCGCGGTGATCGAGCCGATGACGAGCACGAGGTTGAGCGCCGTGTCCGAGAGCTCGAACAGCGGCGACATGCGCGCGACCATGAAGATGCCGGCCGTGACCATCGTCGCGGCGTGGATCAGCGCCGAGATCGGCGTCGGGCCTTCCATCGAATCGGGAAGCCAGACATGCAGCGGCACCTGCGCGCTCTTGCCCATCGCGCCGACGAACAGGCCGATGCAGGCCACGGTGATCAATTGCCAGTCGCTGCCCGGGAAGCCGAGCTTGGCGAGTTCGGGCGCCTTCGCGAAGGCCTCGCCGTAGTTCAGCGTGCCGGCGTAGGCGGCGATCAGGCCGATACCGAGGATGAAGCCGAAATCGCCGACGCGGTTGACGATGAAGGCCTTCATGTTGGCGAAGATCGCCGTCGGCCGCGTGTACCAGAAGCCGATCAGCAGATAGCTCACCAGGCCCACCGCCTCCCAGCCGAAGAAGAGCTGGAGGAAGTTGTTGCTCATCACCAGCATCAGCATGCTGAAGGTGAACAGCGAGATGTACGAGAAGAAGCGCTGGTAGCCGGGGTCGCCTTCCATGTAGCCGATGGTGTAGATATGCACCATCAGCGAGACGAAGGTGACGACGACCATCATCATCGCCGTGAGCCCGTCGACGAGGAAGCCGACCTCCATCACGAGCTTGTCGACGACCGCCCATTGGTAGATCGTGGCGTTGAAGCGCGCGCCGGCAAGCACGTCCTGCAGCACCAGGAACGAGCAGACGAAGGCGATCAGCACGCCGAGGATCGTCACCGTGTGCGCGCCGCGCGTGCCGATCTGCTTGCCGGCGAGGCCGGCGATCAGCGAGCCCGCCAACGGCGCCAGCGGGATGGTCAGCAGCAGACCTTGTGAAATCGTGGAAGCCATGTCCGGGTCAGCCCTTCAATTCGTCGAGTTCCTCGACGTTGATCGAAGCCCGGTTGCGGAACAGCACGACCAGGATCGCCAGGCCGATGGCCGACTCGGCCGCCGCCACCGTGAGGATGAAGAAGACGAACACCTGCCCCGCCATGCGGTCGGCCTCGACGGGCAGGTAATGCGAGAAGGCGACGAAATTCAGGTTCACCGCGAGCAGCATCAGCTCGATCGCCATCAGCAGCACGATGAGGTTGCGGCGGTTGAGGAAGATGCCCATCACCGAGAGGGCGAACAGGATGCCGCCGAGCGTCAGGTAATGTCCGAGCGTGATCGGTCCCATCATGCCTGCCCTCCGGTCGACGCCGCCGGGTCCGCCGGCGGAGCCGAGGGCGCCTCGACGGTCGGCGCCATCTTGACGATGCGCAGCCGATCGGCCTTCATCACCCGCACCTGGGCGCCCGGGTCCTGGTGCTTGGCCTCCTTGCGCTGGCGCAGCGTCAGCGCGATGGCGGCGATGATCGCCACCAGCAGCAGCACCGCGGCGAGCTGCAACGGGTAGAGGTAGTTCGTGTAGACCTCGATGCCGAGCAAGCGCGTGTTGCCCGACTCGAGGACATGCGCGGTTTCCAGCGGCGCCTCGAGCCTGAAGCCCCGCATCAGCACGAGGGCCATCTCGAGCGCGATCAGCGCGCCGACGAAGCCGGCCAGCGGCAGGTTGCGGTAGAAGCCGATGCGCAGGCTGTCGGTATCGACGTCGAGCATCATGACGACGAACAGGAACAGCACCATCACCGCGCCGACATAGACGAGGACGAGCGCGATGGCGAGGAATTCGGCGTGCAGCAGCATCCAGACGCAGCTGGCGCTGAAGAAGGCGAGCACGAGGTAGAGCGCCGAATGCACGGTGCTGCGCGCGGTGATGACGAGCAGCGAGGCCGCCAGCAACACCGCCGAGAAGACGTAGAAGAGGGCAGTGAGCGTGTTCATCAGCGGTATTTCGCGTCGGCCGCGCGGTTGGCCGCGATCTCTTTTTCGTAGCGATCACCGACCGCGAGCAGCATGTCCTTCGTGAAGTACAGGTCGCCGCGCTTCTCGCCGTGGTATTCGAAATGGTGCGTCTCGACGATCGAATCGACCGGGCAGCTTTCCTCGCAGAAGCCGCAGAAGATGCATTTCGCGAGGTCGATGTCGTAGCGCTTCGTGCGGCGGCTGCCGTCGGCGCGCTGTTCGCTCTCGATCGTGATCGCCATCGCCGGGCACACCGCCTCGCAGAGCTTGCAGGCGATGCAGCGCTCCTCGCCGTTTTCGTAGCGGCGCAGCGCGTGCAGGCCGCGGAAACGCGGCGACAGCGGTGTCTTCTCCTCCGGGTACTGGATCGTGATGTGCTTGGAGAGGAAATGGCGCCCGGTCAGCGCCAACCCCTTCCACAGCTCGCCGAGCAGGAAGGGGGACAGGAGGTCCTTGACGGCGGTGTATGAACTCATCGTTGCACCCGAGGGATCAATGCCAGATGCTCAGCGGCGACTGCATCCACAGCCCGACGACGACGAGCCAGACCAGCGTCACCGGGATGAAGATCTTCCAGCCCAGACGCATGATCTGGTCGTAGCGGTAGCGCGGGAAGGTCGCGCGCACCCAGAGGAACATCGTGACGACGGCGAAGACCTTGATCGCGAGCCAGATCCAGCCCGGGATGAAAGCCAGGAAGCCGAACGGCGGCAGCCATCCGCCGAGGAACATCAGCACGCACAGCATGCTGACGAGCCACATGTTCGCGTACTCGGCGAGGAAGAACATCGCGAACGCCATGCCCGAGTACTCGATCATGTGACCGGCGACGATTTCCGATTCGCCCTCGACGACGTCGAAGGGATGGCGATTCGTCTCCGCCAGCCCGGAGATGAAGTAGACCAGGAAGATCGGCAGCAGCGGCAGCCAGTTCCACGACAGGAAACCGACGCCCATGCCGGCCATCGCGCCCTTGCCCTGCTGCATCACGATCTCGGTCACGTTCATGCTGCCGGTGACCATCAGCACGACGACGAGCGCGAAGCCCATCGCGATCTCGTAGCTGACCATCTGCGCCGTGGCCCGCAGTGCGCCGAGGAAGGCGTACTTCGAGTTGCTGGCCCAGCCGGCGAGGATGACGCCATAGACCTCGAGCGAGGTGATGGCCATCAGGAACAGCAGTCCCGCGTTGACGTTGGCCAGTGCGATGTCGGGCCCGAACGGGATCACCGCCCAGGCCGCCAGCGCCGGCATGATCGTCATCACCGGGGCGAGGAAGAACAGGCCCTTGCTGGCCGCCGACGGACGGATGATCTCCTTGAAGATCAGCTTGACCGCATCGGCGATCGGCGTCAGCAGCCCGTAGGGGCCGACCCGGTTCGGACCCGGGCGGATCTGCGTCCAGCCTATGCCCTTGCGTTCCCACAGCGTGAGGTAGGCCACGCAGATCATCAGCGGCAGCACGACGACGACGATCTTCACCAGGCTCCAGATGACGAGCCAGAGATCCGCGCCGAGGAACGATGCGCCCGCTTGATTGAGGCTGTCGAACATCGTCAGGCCTTCTCGATTTGAATGGCGCCGAACAGGGCGCCCAGCGCCGCCGTGCTGGCATGGCCGGCCGCCACGCGAACGGAGCCGTCGGCGAGCGTCTCGTCTTCGCGTGCCGGCATCACGACCGACGATTCACCCTGCGACACCAGCACCTTGGCTCCGGCCTGCAGGCCGAGCGAACGCCACAGCGAGGTCGGCAGGCCGGCCAGCGGCGCGCGCGCATCGGCCGTCAATTGCAGCGAGACGGCGCGGCGCACGAGGCTGTCGGTGGCGTAGATCGGCACGTCGGCGATGCGCTGCAGGCCGGCGCCCGGCGCCGCCGGCACGGGATGCGCAGCGTCGGCGCGGTTGTCCAGGCGCTGCGCCAGCGTGGCGACATCGCCCAGCGCCTCGGCGCGCACGTCCTCGGACGTTTCGTAATCGAAGCCCGGCAGGTCGAGCAGATTGCCGAGCACGCGCAGCGCCTTCCACGCTGGCCGCGTCTCGGCCAGCGGCTTGACGACGCCGTGGAAGCTCTGCACGCGGCCCTCGGCGTTGACGTAGGTGCCGGCCGTCTCGGTGAACGGCGCGATCGGCAGCATGACGTCGGCGAGATCGGCGGCGACGTCCTTGAACGGCGTCAACGCGACGACGAGTCCCGATTGCGACAGCGCGCGCCGCGCCGCGGCGGCGTCGGCGGCATCGAGCACCGGCTCGGTGTGCAGCAGCAGCAGCGCCTTCATCGGCTGGCTCAGCATCTGGCCGGCGTTCAGGCCCTGGTGGCCGGGCAGCGCGTCGACGAGCTGGGCGCCGACGCTGTTCGCGCCCTCGCCCAGATAGCCGCAGGTCGCACCGGTGGCCTCGGCGATCCAGTTCGCGAGTGCGAGCAGCGTCGTGGCCTGCGGATGCTGGGCCGCGGCGTTGCCGAGCAGCACCGCCTTGCGCTCGCCCTTGAGCAGCGAATCGGCGATGCGCTGCGCCTCGGCGCTCGGGCTGCCGGCGACCGGCGGCGCGATGCCCTTGGCGGCGGCGATGGCGGCCGCGACATCGGCCAGCGCCTGCGGCCAGGCCAGCGGCGCGGCGGTGAGCCTGGTGGCCACCGACATCGCCCAGTCGTCGTGGACGGCCTGCAGGCTGTGGATCTGGGCACCGCGGCGCGCCGCCTGGCGCAGCCGTTGCGCCAGCAGCGGATGGTCCTTGCGCAGGAACGAGCCGACGACGAGCGCGCGGTCGAGCAGCGACAGCGATGCGATCGAGGTGCCGAGCCAGCGCACCCCGCCGGCGGCCGCGCGGTTGCCGAAGTCGCTGTGGCGCAACCGGTGATCGACGCTCTGGCTGCCGAGGCCGCGCACGAGCTTGGCCAGCAGATGCAGTTCCTCGACCGTCGAGCTCACATGGCCGACGGCGCCGATGCCCGCGGCACCGAATTCGGCCTTCACGCGCTTGAGGCCGTCGGCGACGTAGGCCAGCGCCGTCTTCCAGTCGACGGCCTGCCATTGCCCGCCCTGCTTGATCATCGGCTGGCGCAGGCGCGATTCGGCGTTCAGCGCTTCGTAGCTGTAGCGATCGCGGTCGGCGATCCAGCATTCATTGACCGCTTCGTTCTCGAGCGGCAGCACGCGCATGACCTTGTCGGCCTTGACCTGGACGACGAGGTTGGCGCCGACGCTGTCGTGCGGGCTCACGCTCTTGCGCCGGCTCAGCTCCCAGGTACGCGCGCTGTAGCGGAACGGCTTGCTCGTCAGCGCGCCGACCGGGCAGATGTCGATCATGTTGCCCGAGAGCTCGCTGTCGACGGTGCGGCCCGCCATCGTCGTGATCTCGCTGTGTTCGCCGCGGTGGATCATGCCGAGCTCCATCACGCCGGCCACTTCCTGGCCGAAGCGCACGCAGCGCGTGCACTGGATGCAGCGGCTCATCTCCTCCATCGAGATCAGCGGGCCGACGCTCTTGTGGAAGACGACGCGCTTCTCCTCGGTGTAGCGCGCGGCGCTGGCGCCGTAGCCCACCGCCAGATCCTGCAGCTGGCATTCGCCGCCCTGGTCGCAGATCGGGCAGTCCAGCGGGTGGTTGATGAGCAGGAACTCCATCACCGACTGCTGGGCCTTGGTCGCCTTGTCGCTGTGCGTGCGCACGACCATGCCGTTGGTCACCGGCGTCGCGCAGGCCGGCATCGGCTTGGGCATCTTCTCGATGTCGACCAGGCACATGCGGCAGTTCGCCGCGATGCTCAGCTTCTTGTGATAGCAGAAATGCGGGATGTAGAGACCGGCGGCATCGGCCGCCTGCATCACGACGCTGCCGTCGGGCACCGTGACTGTCTTGCCGTCGATATGGATTTCGGCCATGGTTCAGGCGCCTTGCGCGACCTTGCAGGTCTTGTGTTCGACGTGGTACGCGAATTCGTCGCGGAAATGCTTGAGCATCGCCTGCACCGGCATCGCGGCGGCGTCGCCGAGGGCGCAGATCGTGCGTCCCTTGATGTTGTCGGCGACCGAGTCGAGCAGATCCAGATCCTCGGCGCGGCCCTTGCCATGCTCGATGCGGTCGACGAGGCGCCACAGCCAGCCCGTGCCCTCGCGGCAGGGCGTGCACTGGCCGCAGCTCTCGTGCTGGTAGAAGTAGCTCAGGCGCAGCAGGCTACGCACCATGCAGCGGCTGTCGTCGAGCACGATCACGGCGCCGGAACCGAGCATCGATCCGGCCTTGGCGATGGCGTCGTAATCCATCGTCAGGTCCATCATCAGCGCGCCCGGCAGCACCGGCGCCGACGAGCCGCCCGGGATCACGGCCTTGAGCTGGCGCCCGCTGCGCACGCCGCCGGCGAGTTCGAGCAGCTTGGAGAACGGCGTGCCCAGCGGAATCTCGAAATTCCCTGGCTGGTTCACGTCACCGACGACCGAGAAGATCTTCGTGCCGCCGTTGTTGGGCTTGCCGCATTCGAGATAGGCCTGGCCACCGTGGTTGATGATCCACGGTACCGCGGCGAAGGTCTCGGTGTTGTTGATCGTCGTCGGCTTGCCGTAGAGGCCGAAGCTGGCCGGGAACGGCGGCTTGAAGCGCGGCTGGCCCTTCTTGCCCTCGAGGCTCTCGAGCAGCGCCGTCTCCTCGCCGCAGATGTAGGCGCCGAAACCGTGGTGGGCGTGGAGCTGGAAGCTGAACGAGCTGCCGAGGATGTCGTCGCCGAGAAAGCCGGCGGCGCGCGCCTCCTCGAGCGCCTGCTCGAAGCGCTCGTAGACCTCGAAGATCTCGCCGTGGATGTAGTTGTAGGCCGTGCGTATGCCCATCGCGTAGGCGGCGATGGCCATGCCCTCGATGACGATGTGCGGGTTGTAGGCGAGGATGTCGCGGTCCTTGCAGGTGCCGGGCTCGCCCTCGTCGGAATTGCAGACGAGGTATTTCGGGCCCGGGAACTGGCGCGGCATGAAGCTCCACTTCAGGCCCGTCGGGAAACCGGCGCCGCCACGGCCGCGCAGCGAACTGAGCTTGACCTCGGCGATGACCTGATCGGGCGTCATGCCGGCGCCGCCGTCCTGGCCCAGGATCTTCTTCAGCGCGCTGTAGCCGCCGCGCGCGACATAGTCCTGCAGCCGCCAGTTGCTGCCGTTGAGCCCGGCGTAGATCTGGGCCCCGAGATGGCGCCCGTGGAAGCAGGTCTCGTTGCCCTTGGCCTGGAATTTCGACAGGTCAAGCATGTTGGGCCTTCAGCAGCGCGAGCAGTTCGTCGAGCTTGTCGTGGCTCATGTAGCTGAGCATCTGGCGGTCGTTGACGAGCATCACCGGCGCATCGGCGCAGGCGCCCAGGCATTCGCTGGGCTGCACGGTGAAGGTGCCGTCGGCGGTCGTGCCGTAGGGCTCGACGCCGAGCTTCTTGCAGACATGGTCCAGCGCCTTGTCGCCGCCGCGCAGCTGGCAGGGCAGGTTCGTGCAGACGTTGAGCTTGTAGCGCCCGACCGGCTGCTGGTTGTACATGTTGTAGAAGGTCGTCACCTCGTGCACCGCGATCGGCGGCATCTCGAGATAGGCGGCGACGGCGTCCTCGGCCTCGGGCGAGACATGGCCCTGCTCCTGCTGGACGATGGACAGGCAGGCCATCACCGCCGAGACCTTCTGGTCAGCCGGGTACTTGGCGACTTCCTTGGCGAAGCGCGCGATCGTGGAGTCGGAAAAATTCATCGGTCGATCTCGCCGAAGACGATGTCCATGGTGCCGATGATGGCCACCGCGTCGGCCAGCATGTGGCCGCGCGCCATCTCGTCGAGCGCCGCGAGGTGGGCGAAACCGGGGGCGCGGATCTTCAGCCGGTACGGCTTGTTGGCGCCGTCGCTGACGAGGTAGATGCCGAACTCGCCCTTCGGGTGCTCGACCGCCGCGTAGGCCTCGCCTTCGCTGACGTGCATGCCTTCGGTGAAGAGCTTGAAATGGTGGATCAGGTCCTCCATGTTCGTCTTCATGCCGACGCGCGAGGGCGGCGCGACCTTGTGGTCGTCGACGATCACCGGGCCCGGATTGGCGCGCAGCCAGGCGACACACTGCTGGATGATGCGGTTGGCCTGGCGCATCTCCTCGACGCGCACCAGATAGCGGTCGTAGGTGTCGCCATTGGTGCCGACCGGCACGTCGAAGTCCATCTTCGCGTAGACCTCGTAGGGCTGCGTCTTGCGCAGGTCCCAGGCGATGCCCGATCCGCGCAGCATCGGTCCGGTGAGGCCGAGGTTGAGCGCACGCTCGGGCGAGACGACGCCGATGCCGACCGTGCGCTGCTTCCAGATGCGGTTGTCGGTCAGCAAGGTCTCGTAATCGTCGACGTTCTTCGGGAAACGCTTGGAGAAATCGTCGATGTAGTCGAGCAGCGAACCGCCGCGGTTGCCGTTGAGCTCGCGCGTCGCGCGCTCGTTGTGGATCTTCGTCGCCCTGTACTGCGGCATGCTGTCGGGCAGGTCGCGGTAGACGCCGCCGGGACGGAAATAGGCCGCGTGCATGCGCGCGCCCGACACCGCCTCGTACATGTCGAAGATGTCCTCGCGCTCGCGGAAGCAGTAGATGAGGATGTTCATCGCACCGCAGTCCAGGCCATGCGCGCCCAGCCACAGCAGGTGGTTCAGCAGCCGCGTCAGTTCGGAGAACATGACGCGGATGTACTGGGCGCGGATCGGCACCTCGATGCCGAGCAGCTTCTCGATCGCCAGGCAGTAGGCGTGCTCGTTGCACATCATCGACACGTAGTCGAGACGGTCCATGTACGGCAGCGCCTGCAGGAACGTCTTCGTCTCGGCGAGCTTCTCGGTGGCGCGGTGCAGCAGCCCGATATGCGGGTCGGCGCGCTGGATGACCTCGCCGTCGAGCTCGAGCACGAGGCGCAGCACGCCGTGCGCTGCCGGGTGCTGGGGGCCGAAATTCAGCGTGTAGTTCTTGATGTCCGCCATGTCAATGCCGTCCGCCGTAGCCTTCTTCGCGCACGACGCGCGGCACGATCTCGCGCGGCTCGATCGTCACCGGCTGGTAGATCACGCGCTGCGTCTGCGGGTCGTAGCGCATCTCGACGTTGCCGGTGGTCGGAAAGTCCTTGCGCATCGGGTGGCCGATGAAGCCGTAATCGGTGAGGATGCGGCGCAGGTCGACATGGCCCTCGAAGACGATGCCGTAGAGGTCGAAGGCCTCGCGCTCGAACCAGTTGCCCGCGGTCCACAGATCGGTCACCGAGGCCACCGCCGGCAGGTCGTCGTCCGGTGCCCACACCTTGACGCGCAGACGCCAGTTCAGGCTCACCGAGAGCAGGTGCACGACGACGCAGTAGCGCGGGCCGTCGCGCGGCTCGTTGCGGTAGTCGGCGTAGTCGACGCCGCACAGGTCGATCAGCTGCTCGAACTTCAGCGCCGCATCGTCACGCAGCTTCCGGGCCGTCTCGTGATAGCGATCGGCCTTGACGGTGATCGTGATCTCGCCGCGGTCGCGCACGAGGCCGGCGATCGCGTCGCCGAGCTGCTGCTGCAGCGCGGCCTGGAGGGTGTCGAGCTTGGCAGTCATCTGGTTCAGCGGGCGATCGTGTTCTCGCGCCGGATCTTGGCCTGCAGCTGCAGGATGCCGTAGAGCAGCGCCTCGGCCGTCGGCGGGCAGCCGGGGACGTAGATGTCGACCGGCACGATGCGGTCGCAACCGCGCACGACCGAATAGCTGTAGTGGTAGTAGCCGCCGCCGTTGGCGCACGAACCCATGCTCAACACCCAGCGCGGCTCGGCCATCTGGTCGTAGACCTTGCGCAGCGCCGGCGCCATCTTGTTGCACAGCGTGCCGGCGACGATCATCAGATCGCTCTGGCGCGGGCTGGGACGGAACAACATGCCGAAGCGGTCGATGTCGTAGCGCGCCGCGCCGGCGTGCATCATCTCGACCGCGCAGCAGGCCAGCCCGAACGTCATCGGCCACAGCGATCCGGTCTTCGACCAGTTGATCAGCGTGTCGACCGAGGTCGTCAGGTAGCCTTCCTTGAAAACGCCTTCGATACCCATATTGAAACTCCCGGTGCGAACCGATGCCGTCGGTTCACTCCCAGTCGAGCGCGCCTTTCTTCCATTCGTAGACGAAGCCCACGACGAGAATGGCGAGGAACAACATCATCGCCCAGAACCCTGACGTGCCGATGTCGCGCAGCGAAACGGCCCAGGGGAAGAGGAACGCGATCTCGAGGTCGAACAGGATGAAGAGGATGGCGACGAGGTAGTAGCGCACGTCGAACTTCATGCGCGCGTCCTCGAAGGCCTCGAAGCCGCATTCGTAGGGGCTGTTCTTGGCCGCATCGGGGCGGTTCGGCCCGAAGACGAATCCGATGATCTGCGGCAGCACGCCGACGGCGACGCCGACGAGGATGAACAGGATCACGGGCAGGTAGCCTTGCAGTTCCATCGCTAGTCAGTCTCCCGTCAGCTCGTTCACGGCCATGAAAAAGCGCGCCGAAGGCCGCGACGAGGGTCGCAACCGGGCGCGCTCGGTGTTCATTGAAGCGCCTCGTTCAACAATCGGAGCGCTGGGCTCCGTCGAAGCGATCGAACCTGGTGCCGACGGCGAGACTCGAACTCGCACAGCTTTCGCCACTACCCCCTCAAGATAGCGTGTCTACCAATTTCACCACGTCGGCCCGACGTCTATCGATCACTTCGATCACTGTCTTCCGACCCGCCACACATGTGTCATGGCAGGCCCGACAGCCTGTAATTCTAGCCCGAAAAATCCGGGTTTCCGCCTAGGTCGCGATCACTTCGAAGGTGCCGGCACGGCGGCCGATGCGGGGGCTTGCGGCGTCGCCGCGACCGGGGCGGGAATCGCGCCGGGGATGGCTCCCGGCGTCGGCAGCGGTGCCGCCGCACTCGCCGCGGGCGCGGTGGCGGCCGGCCGGTCGAGGATGCTGGTGCCGGAGGAACTTTGCTGCGCGTGACCGCGGCTGCCGAGGTACGACAGCGCGAGCGTGCAGACGAAGAACACGGTGGCCAGCGCCGCGGTCGAGCGCGAGAGGAAGTTGGCACTGCCGCTGGCGCCGAACAGGCTGCCCGAAGCGCCGCTGCCGAACGAGGCGCCCATGTCGGCACCCTTGCCGTGCTGCAGCAGCACGAGGCCGATCATCGCCAGTGCCGACAGCAGCTGGACGGCCAGGATGAGGGTCATCCAGATTTGCATGATGAGAAAACTCCGGGTTCGGTTCGTGTCAGTGGGCGGCGCGACAGATGGCGATGAAATCGGCGGCCTTGAGCGCGGCACCGCCGATCAGTCCGCCATCGATGTCGGGCTGGGCGAAGAGCGTGGCGGCGTTGTCGGCCTTGACGCTGCCGCCGTAGAGGATGGTCATGGTGGCGCCGCGGCCGGTCGCGGCCTGGAGCTGCGCGCGCAGCACGGCGTGCACGCCCTGCGCCTGCTCGGGCGTGGCGGTGCGGCCGGTGCCGATGGCCCACACCGGCTCGTAGGCGACGACCATCTCGGCAGCGCAATGGGTGAGCTGGTGGATCACGGCCGAGAGCTGGCGCTTGACGACGGCCTCGGTCTGGCCGGCATCGCGCTCGGCCAGCGTCTCGCCGACGCAGACGATGGGCGTGACGCCGCGTGCGAGCGCCGCCTGCGCCTTGCGCGCGACGAGCGCATCGCTTTCGGCGTGGTAGGCACGGCGCTCGGAATGGCCGACGATGGCGTAGCGGCAGCCGCATTCGGCGAGCATCGCGGCCGAGATCTCGCCCGTGTACGCGCCCTGCTCATGCTCGGAGACATCCTGGGAGCCCCAACGCAGATCGCTGCCGGCGAGCGTCGCCGCGGTCTCGTTCAAGAAGACGGCGGGCACGCAGACGGCGACATCGGCCTGGAACGGCCGCGCCCCGAGCAGCGCGGCCAGCAGTTCGGCATTCGCCGGCCGACTGCCGTTCATCTTCCAATTGCCCACCACGAGTTTGCGTCGCATTTTCTTCGCCCCTTTGCGGTTCAGACCCAGCTCAGCACGATCTTGCCGACATGGGTGCTCGATTCCATCAGCGCATGCGCTGCCGCCGCCTGCGGCGCCGGGTAGACCTGGTGGATCACCGGCCGCACGCGCCCGGATTCGAGCAGCGGCCAGGCCTGCGCCTTCAATTGCCGCGCCAGCGCGGTCTTGTATTCGACGCTGCGCGGGCGCAGCGTCGAGCCGGTGATCGCGACGCGCTTGCGCAGCACGAGGCCGACATCGATCTGCGCTGCGACGCCGCCCTGCACGGCGATGATCGCGATGCGGCCGTCCTCGGCGACGCAGTCGATCTCGCGCCCGAGATACGGGCCGGCGACCATGTCGAGGACGACATCGGCGCCGCGCCCGCCGGTCAGCCGCTTGACCTCGGCGGCGAATTCCTGCGTCTTGTAATTGATCGCGTGGTCGGCGCCGAGCGCGACGCAGGCGGCGCATTTCTCGTCGCTGCCCGCGGTGACGATGACGCGCGAGCCGAGCGCCTTCGCGAGCTGGATCGCGGTGACGCCGATGCCGCTGCTGCCGCCCTGCACGAGCAGCGTCTCGCCGGCGCGCAGTTTCGCGATCTCGAACACGTTCTGCCAGACGGTGAAATACGTCTCGGGCAGGCTCGCCGCCTCGACCATCGACAGCCCCGCCGGCACCGGCAGGCATTGGCCGGCCGGCGCGACGCAGTACTCGGCGTAGCCGCCGCCGGCGACGAGCGCGCAGCAGGCGTCGCCGATGGCCAGGCCGGCCGCCGCGAGGTCGGCCGGCGCACCGGCGGCGACCGTGCCCGCGATCTCCAGCCCGGGCAGGTCGGAGACGCCGGGCGGCATCGGGTACAGGCCCTTGCGCTGCAGCACGTCGGGGCGGTTGACGCCCGAGGCCTGGACCGCGATCAGCAGTTCACCCGTCTTGGGCTCGGGCGTCGGCCGTTCGCACGGCCGCAGCACCTCGGGCCCGCCCGGGGCGCTGATCTCGATCGCACGCATCGCCGGACTCACTCGTCGTGCTTGGGCGCCGGGGCGTCCTCGACGACGGCGGGCGCGACGGCGGGCGGCGGTGCACCATCGCCGTCGATCGGCGCGTCACGGCGCGGACGGTCGTCGCGGTCACCGCGATCGCGGCGCGGGCCGCGGTCATCGCGGTCGCGGCGCGGACGCTCGCTGCGCTCGCGCGGCGCCTCCTCGGGCATGCCCTCGGGACGCTCGAGCAGCGCCTTCATGCTGAGCTTGATGCGGCCCTTCTCGTCGGTCTCGAGGACCTTGACCTTGACGACCTGGCCTTCCTTGAGGAAGTCCTCGACCTTCTCGACGCGCTGGTGCGCGATCTGGCTGATGTGCAGCAGACCGTCCTTGCCGGGCAGGATGTTGATGAGCGCGCCGAAGTCGAGGATCTTCGTCACCGGGCCTTCGTAGACCTTGCCGATCTCGGCCTCGGCCGTGATCTCGGTGATGCGCTGCTTGGCATGCTCGGCCTTGTCGGCGTCGGTGCTGGCGATCGTGATCGTGCCGTCCTCGCCGATGTCGATCGTGCAGCCCGTCTCCTCGGTCAGCGCGCGGATCGTCGCCCCGCCCTTGCCGATGACGTCGCGGATCTTCTCCGGGTTGATCTTCATCGTGTACAGGCGCGGCGCAAATACGCTGACCTCGGTCTTCGCGCCGCCGACGGCCTCGACCATCTTGGCCAGGATGTGCAGGCGCGCTTCCTTGGCCTGCGCCAGGGCGACCTGCATGATCTCCTTCGTGATGCCCTGGATCTTGATGTCCATCTGCAGCGCGGTGATGCCGCCGGTGGTGCCGGCGACCTTGAAGTCCATGTCGCCGAGGTGATCCTCGTCACCGAGGATGTCGGTCAGCACGGCGAAGCGGTTGCCTTCCTTGATCAGGCCCATCGCGATGCCGGCCACATGGGCCTTCAGCGGCACGCCGGCGTCGAGCAGGCTCAAGCAGCCGCCGCAGACGCTGGCCATCGACGACGAACCGTTCGACTCGGTGATCTCCGAGACGACGCGCAGCGTGTAGGGGAAGTCTTCCTTCTTCGGCAGCACGGCGATCAGCGCGCGCTTGGCGAGGCGGCCGTGGCCGATCTCGCGCCGCTTCGGGCTGCCCACGCGACCCGTCTCGCCGGTGGCGAACGGGGGCATGTTGTAGTGGAGCATGAAGCGGTCTTCGAAGTCGCCGGCCAGCGCGTCGATGCGCTGCGCGTCGCGTTCGGTACCCAGCGTCGCGGCGACCAGCGCCTGCGTCTCGCCGCGCGTGAACAGCGCCGAACCGTGGGTGCGCGGCAGCACGCCGCTGCGGATCTCGATCGCGCGCACGGTGCGTGTGTCGCGGCCGTCGATGCGCGGCTCGCCGGCGAGGATCTGGCCGCGCACGAGGCGGGCCTCGATCTCGAACAGCAGGCCTTCGACCTCGACCTTGTCGAATTCGATGTTCTCGGCCTTCAGCGCGGCGAGGACGTTGTTCGTGACGTCGCGGCAGGCCTGCGTGCGGGCCTGCTTGCTGCGGATCTGGTAGGCCGCGCGCAGCGGGCCTTCGGCGAGTTCGGTGACCTTGGCGATGAACGGCTCGTTCTTCGCCGGCGCCTGCCACTTCCATTCGGCCTTGCCGGCTTCGCGCACGAGTTCGTTGATCGCGGCGATCGCGACCTTGCCCTGGTCGTGGCCGAAGACGACGGCGCCGAGCATGACTTCCTCGCTCAGCTGGTCGGCCTCGGACTCGACCATCAGCACGGCGGATTCGGTGCCGGCGACGACGAGTTCGAGCCGGCTGTCGGCGAGCTGGGTCTTGCCCGGGTTCAGGACATATTCGCCGTTGACGTAGCCGACGCGGGCGGCGCCGATCGGGCCGTTGAACGGGATGCCGCTGATCGCCAGCGCGGCGCTGGTGCCGATCATCGCGGCGATGTCGGCCTGCACCTCGGGGTTCAGGCTCAGCACGTGGACGACGACCTGGACTTCGTTGAAGAAGCCTTCGGGAAACAGCGGGCGGATCGGGCGGTCGATGAGGCGGCTGGTCAGCGTCTCGAGCTCGCTCGGGCGGCCTTCGCGCTTGAAGAAGCTGCCCGGGATCTTGCCCGCGGCGTAGGTCTTCTCGATGTAGTCGACGGTCAGCGGGAAGAAGTCCTGGCCCGCCTTGGCCTCGGTCTTGGCGACGACAGTGGCGAGCACCACGGTGTCCTCGATGCTGACCATGACGGCGCCGGTCGACTGGCGCGCGACCTCACCGGTCTCCAGCGTGACCTGATGCGAACCCCATTGGAAGGTCTTCGTGACTTTGTTGAACATGCTCATGCGATGTCTCCTTGGCTTGAGGGCAGCGCAATGCCATTCCAATGCAGCCCGCTGGAGCGGTGGCGGCGGTGGAATGACACAGCAATGCGGCCCGGTTGAGGGGGAAGTTCGCGGCGCCGGTGACCGGCGCCGCGCATGGACTTACTTGCGCAGACCGAGCTTGGCGATCAGCGCCGTGTAGCGGTCGGCGTCCTTGTCCTTGAGGTAGGACAGCAGGCGCTTGCGCTGGTTCACCATCTTCAGCAGGCCGCGGCGGCCGTGATGGTCCTTCAGGTGCAGCTTGAAGTGCGGCGTCAGCTCGTTGATGCGCGTGGTGAGCAGCGCGACTTGCACTTCGGGGCTGCCGGTATCGGCGGGTCCGCGGGCATGGGTCTTGACGACTTCGGCCGTGGTGGCGGTGGTGAGCGGCATCTCTGTTTCCATCTTGTGTGGAAACCGCTGGCCCGGCGCAAGCGGGCGCTGGGCTGCAGGTTTCCGGGTTGACTTGCGAACGCCAGTGAAACCGACCGGCGCCGTGCTGAATCCCATCCCCGGCTGAGGACGGAATTGCGGATTATAGCGGCAGTGCGGCGCGCAGCCGCTCGACCCCGGCGTCCAGGCGCGCCGGGTCGCGCGAGGCGTAGCACCAGCGCAGCCAGCCCTCGCCCTCGGGGCCGAAGGCGGCGCCCGGCGCCAGACCGAGGCCGCGCTCGGTGACGAGGCGCTTGGCGTAGGCCAGCGAATCGGTCTCGCCGGCGACGCGGAAGAAGGCGTAGAGCCCGCCCGGCGGCGGCGCGACCTCGACGCCCGGCAACGCGCGCAGCCCGGCGACGAGGCGGTCGCGGCAGCCGCGCAGCCGCGCGACGAGTTCGGGGACGAAGGTGTCGGCCAGCGCCAGCGCCTGCAGCGCGCCGCGCTGCACGAACACCGGCGCGCAGCTGCTGTTGAATTCGAGCAGCTTGCCGGCGGCGTCGAGACGCCCGCGCGGCAGCACCAGCCAGCCCAGCCGCCAGCCCGTCATCAGGAAGCTCTTGCTGAAGCTGTGGACGACTACGAGACGGTCGTCGGGACTGGCGATGTCGAGGAAGCTCGGCGCGGCGGCGCCGGCGCCGAAATGGATGCGCTCGTAGACCTCGTCGGCGACGATCCAGGTGCCGGTGAGCCGGCAATGGTCGAGCAGGCGCTGCTGCTCGGCGCGCGTCAGCGTCCAGCCGGTCGGGTTGTTGGGCGCATTGACGAGCAGCATGCGCGTGCGCGGCGTGATCGCGGCGAGTAGCTCGTCGAGGTCGAGCCGCCAGACCCCGGCTTCGGCGCGCAAGGCGACGCGGCGCACGCTGGCGCCGAGGATCGCCGGCTGCGCCGTCAGGTTCGGCCACAGCGGCACGACGGCGACGACCTCGTCGCCGGCGTCGAGCAGCAGTTGCATCGTCACCATCAGCGCGCTCACGCCCGACGAGGTGACGGCGATGCGGTCGACGTCGATGGCGCCGTGCAGGCCGCTCGCGTAAGCGGCGATCGCGGCGCGCAGTTCGGGCAGGCCGAGGTTGTGCGTGTAGAAGGTCTCGCCTTGCAGCAGCGAGTCGGCGCCGGCCTGGCGGATCGGCAGCGGCGTGACCTCGTCGCTCTCGCCGAACCAGAAGGCGAGCACATCGTCGCGGCCGATTCCGGCATTGGCGACTTCACGGATCTTGGAACCGGCCAGGGCTTCGACGAGGGGTCGCATCGGGTCTCGCTGCGGCGCCCGGAGCCGACCTCGTCGAGGCTGATCCAGATCAAGCGCGCGACTTGAAATGCGCGGCGCCGCTTCTATGTTGAGTGCATGAGGGCCGTCGGTGATGCCACCGGCGGCGATTGAGAACCCGATTGTAAGGAGCCCACCATGTTTCTCGTTCCCGTGACCCGCGACAACCGCCAACTCTCGCGCCTGTTCGACGACACCTTCGAACGCTTCTTCGGCCCCGTCACGCCGACCACCGAGGACGGTCGTCGCAGCCCGGCGCTGGACCTCGCCGAATCGGACCGCGCCTACACCGTGAAGCTGGAGATGCCCGGCGTCGCCAAGGAAGACGTCAAGGTCTCGATCGACGGTCGCGCCGTCACCGTGCAGGCGCAGAGCCAGCGCAGCGAAGAGAAGAAGGAAGGCGACCGCGTCGTCTACCGCGAGCGCTCGCAATCGAGCTATGCGCGCACCTTCACGCTGCCGCTGGAGGTCGACCAGGCCGAGGCCGGCGCCAAGCTCGAGCATGGCGTGCTGACGCTGACGCTGCCCAAGCGCGGCGCGCGCGCCGCGGCGCAGCTGACGGTCTCCTGATCGTCAGACCGGCTCGCTGGCCGACGACAGCTCGGCCAGCGGCCAGCGCGGCTTGACGTCGAAGGCGCCGTCGCGCTGCGCCTCGGCAATGCCCTGCCCCATGCGCAGCGCGGCGGCGATCGCGATCATCGCGCCGTTGTCGGTGCAGAGTTCGAGCGGCGGGTAATGCACCGTCGCGCCGAGCTTCGCGGCGGCGGCGTCGAGCCGCTCGCGCAGCAGCCGGTTCGCGCCGACGCCGCCGGCGACGACGAGGCGGCGCGTGCCGCTGGCCTTCAGCGCCTTGATCGATTTCGCGACCAGCACGTCGACGATGGCGGCCTGGGTCGACGCCGCGAGGTCGGCACGCGCCTGCTCGCAGACATTCGTGCCGAGCTTGCGCACCTGCGTCATCACCGCCGTCTTCAGCCCGGCAAAGGAAAAGTCGAGATTCGGCTGGTGCAACAGCGGGCGCGGCAGCGCGTAGGCCTCGGGGTCGCCGAAGCCGGCCAGCCGCGCCAGCGCCGGTCCGCCCGGGTAGCCCAGGCCGAGCAGCTTCGCGCTCTTGTCGAAGGCCTCGCCGGCGGCGTCGTCGATCGTCTCGCCGAGCAGCCGGTAGTCGCCCACCGCGCGCACGTCCATCAACTGCGTATGCCCGCCCGAGACGAGCAGCGCGACGAAGGGGAACTGCGGCGGATCGGCACCGAGAAAGGGCGAGAGCAAGTGGCCTTCGAGATGGTGCACGCCGAGCGCCGGTTTGCCCAGCGCCGCGGCGAGCGCGACCGCTACGCCGGCGCCGACGAGCAGCGCACCGGCGAGTCCGGGTCCGCGCGTGTAGGCGACGAGGTCGAGCTGCGCGAGTTCGATGCCGGCTTGCGCGAGCACCTGGCGTGTCAGCGGCAGCACGCGCCGGATATGGTCGCGCGACGCGAGTTCGGGGACGACGCCGCCATAGTCGGCGTGCATCGCGGCCTGGCTGTGCAGCGCCTCGGCGAGCAGGCGCGGCAACGCGCCGTCGCGGCTCTCGACGAGCGCCACGCCGGTCTCGTCGCAGGAGGATTCGAAGCCGAGGATGATCACGGGCGGCCAGTGTATGCGCGGCCGGGCATGGCGCTTGCGTAATGGTTCGCGACACCTCGTGTGTCCGTCTGTCTCCTCAGCGGGTGCAAACCCCGATGTGACCTCTCCGTTTCGCGATGGAGAGGTCTCTTTTTTGGTGCATCCGCCTGGTGCCGGTGCGGCCGTGCGCCGCGCAGGGGCAGACAATCGGGGTCCGATCCACTGGATAACCGGGAGCCTCAGGCATGAATCAACGATTGCGCAAACTGCTCGCGCTGGCGATCTGCATCGCCGCCACCCCGCTGGCCGCACAGGCCGCATCGACGCTCGACAAGGCCAAGGCCAGCGGCGTCATCACCCTCGCCTACCGCGAGTCGTCGATCCCCTTCTCCTACCTCGACGACAAGGCCAAGCCGGTCGGCTTCGGCGTCGACATCTGCGACCGCGTCGTCGACGAGGTGCGCCGTGTCACCGGCCGCGCCGACCTCAAGGTCGAGCGCCAGGCGGTGACCTCGGCGAACCGCATTCCGCTGCTCGTCAACGGCACGATAGACCTCGAATGCGGCTCGACGACCAACAACAGCGAACGCGCCAAGCAGGTCGCCTTCGCGATCAACTACTTCTACACCGGCACCCGTTTCCTCGTGCGCAGCGATTCGGGCATCAAGGGCCTGGCCGACCTCGCGCACAAGACCGTCGTCAGCACGACCGGGACGACGAACTACAAGATCGTGCGCAGCCTGATCGCCGAGCGGAATCTGCCGATCGAGCTCATCGGTGCCAAGGACCATGACGAATCGGCGCTGCTGGTGGAAAGCGGACGCGCAGCGGCCTTCGCGATGGACGACATCCTGCTCTACGGCCTGCGCGCCTCGGCGCGCAACCCGGCGTCGCTGGCCGTCGTCGGCGATGCGATCCAGGTCGAGCCCTACGCGATCATGGTGCGCCGGGACGACCCGGCGTTCAAGCAGCTCGTCGACGGCGTGCTCGCCGGCATGATGAAGAGCGGCGAATTCGAGCGCCTGTACCAGAAGTGGTTCATGTCGCCGATCCCGCCGCGCGGCATCAACCTGAACGCGCCGATGAGCAAGGAGCTCAGCGACAATCTGAAGGCGCTGTCGGACCGGCCGGCGACCTGACCCTTCAGTGGTTTTCCTTGGCGTGATTGATCGAGTACTTCGGTATCTCGATCGTCACGTCCTGGTTCGACAGGATCGCCTGGCACGACAGGCGCGAGACCGGCGTCAGGCCCCAGGCGCGGTCGAGCAGGTCCTCCTCGGACTCGTCGATCTCGCCCAGTGAGGCAAAGCCCTCCTGCACGATCACATGGCAGGTCGTGCAGGCGCAGCTCATCTCGCAGGCATGTTCGATCGCGATGCCGTTTTCGAGCAGCGCCTCGCAGATCGAGGTGCCCGCGCTCGCTTCGATCGTGTCGCCCTGGGGGCAGTACTCGGCATTGGGCAGGATGCGGATCAGCGGCATATCAGACCTCGTCGACACGCCGCCCGGCCAGTGCCGCGCGGATGCCCTGGTTCATGCGGGCGGCAGCGAAGGCTTCGGTGCCCTCGGCCAGGGCCTCGACCGCGGCTTCGATCGCGTGGGCGTCGTCGCCGGCCGCGGTGCGCAGCGTGGCGCCGAGCAGATCGTCGATCGCGCGCCGCTCGCCCTCGTCGAGCAGCTGACCGTCGGCGGCCAGCGCCGAGCGCGTCGCCAGCACCATCCGTTCGGCCTCGACGCGCGCTTCGCGCAGCGAGCGCGCGGCCATGTCGTCCTCGGCGTGGGCATAGCCGTCCTGCAGCATCGACGCGATCTGGTCGTCGGCAAGGCCGTAGCTGGGCTTGACCGTCACGGCCGCCTCGACGCCGCTGGTCTGCTCGCGCGCCGAGACGCTGAGCAGGCCGTCGGCGTCGACCTCGAAGGTGACGCGGATGCGCGCCGCGCCGGCGACCATCGCCGGGATGCCGCGCAGCTCGAAGCGGGCGAGTGAGCGGCATTCGGAGACGAGGTCGCGTTCGCCCTGGACGACATGGATGGCCATCGCCGTCTGGCCGTCCTTGAAGGTCGTGAACTCCTGCGCCTTGGCCACCGGGATCGTCGTGTTGCGCTCGATGATGCGCTCGACCAGGCCGCCCATCGTCTCGATCCCGAGCGAGAGCGCGATGACGTCGAGCAGCAGCAGTTCACCGCCGCCGCCGGCGTTGCCGGCCAGCGCATGGGCCTGGATCGCGGCGCCGAGCGCGACCACCTCGTCCGGGTTGAGGTCGGTCAGCACCTGGCCCGGCCAGGCCGGGCCGAAAAGCGCCCCGACGGCGTGCCGCACATAGGGCATGCGCGTGCTGCCGCCGACCATCACGACGCCGCGCACGTCGTCGCGCGCGACGCGGGCGTCGCGCAGCACCTTGCGCGTGACGGCCAGCGTGCGCTCGACGAGCGGCGCCGCGAGGGCGTCGAGCCGCGCGCGATCGACCGGCAGCGCCAGCGCGCGGCCGGCAATCTCGGCCTGCCAGGTCGCCGTCTCGTGGTCGCTCAGCGCCTCCTTGGCGGCGCGCGCGGCGGTGAGCGCGGCGCGCTTGTCGCGCGGCGTCGCGGCGCTGGCGCCGCAACGGTCCAGCGCCCAGTCGGCCAGCGCCTGGTCGATGTCGTCGCCGCCCAGCGCGGCGTCGCCGCCGGTGGCGATGACCTCGAACACGCCCCGCGTGAGGCGCAGCAGCGAGATGTCGAAGGTGCCGCCGCCGAGGTCGTAGACGGCGTACAGGCCCTCGCTGCCCTTGTCCAGGCCGTAGGCCACCGCGGCGGCCGTCGGCTCGCTGATCAGGCGCAGCACCTCGATGCCGGCCAGCCGCGCCGCGTCCTTGGTCGCCTGGCGCTGGGCATCGTCGAAATACGCCGGCACCGTGATCACGGCGCCGAAGAGATCGTCGGCGAGGCTGTCCTCGGCGCGCTGGCGCAGCGTCGCGAGGATCTCGGCCGAGACCTCGACCGGCGTCTTCTCGCCGTCGCGCGTCGCGATCGCGACCATGCCGGGGCGGTCGACATAGCGGTACGGCAGCTTGTCGGCGCCGGCGATGTCGGCCAGGCCGCGGCCCATCAGCCGTTTCACCGAAGCGATCGTGTTCTCGGCATCGTCGGCCTGCGCCGCGCGCGCGGCGTCGCCGATCTGGCGTCGGCCGCCTTCGAGGTAGCGCACGACCGAGGGCAGCAGCACGCGCCCCTCGTGGTCGGGCAGGCATTCGGCAACGCCGTGGCGCACCGCGGCGACGAGCGAATGCGTCGTGCCGAGGTCGATGCCGACGGCGATGCGGCGCTGGTGCGGGTCGCTCGTCTGGCCGGGTTCGGAGATCTGCAGCAGGGCCATGGTGGTTTCTAGCGATCGGCGTCGAGCGCGTCGAGGCGGCGCTCGATGTCGTGGCGGAAGCGGGCCAGGAACATCAGCGAGCGCACCTGGGCCGCCGCGGCGACGGTGTCGCCGCGGCGGTCGAGCAGTTCGGTGAGCTGGTCGAACATGGCCCGCTCGTCGGCGGCCACCGCCGCGTCCAGGCGCTCGACGGCGGCGAGGTCGCGCGCCTCGTCGAGCGCCTCGCGCCATTGCATCTGCTGCATCAGGAACGCCGTCGGCATCGCCGTGTTGCGCTCGGCGTCGATGGGCACGCCGCGCAGCTCGCACAGATAGGCGGCGCGCGAGAGCGGATCCTTCAGCCGCTGATAGGCCTGGTTCACGCGCACGGCCCATTGCATCGCCAGCCGCTGCGCGGCGTCGCCCTCGGCGGCGAAGCGATCGGGGTGGACGCGCGATTGCAGGTCGCGGCGGCGGGCATCGAGGTCCTCGCGCACCAGCGCCTGCGTGGGCGCGAGGCCGAACAGGGTGAAATCGTCGTCGCTAATCTTCACGGCACTTCAGGGCACGGCTATACGGGGTCGATGGAGCGATCTCAAAGGGCGGCGCGCGGCCGCTGCGGCGCGCGCCGATCGGCACCGGCCTCAGACGCGGAACGATTCTCCGCATCCGCAACGATCCTTCTCGCGCGGATTGTGGAACTTGAATCCCTCGTTCAGGCCTTCGCGGACGAAATCGAGCTCGGTGCCGTCGATGTAGGGCAGGCTTTTCGGATCGACCAGCACCTTGACGCCATGGTCCTCGAAGACGATGTCCTCGGGCGCCACCTCGTCGGCGTATTCGAGCTTGTAGGCCAGGCCCGAGCAGCCCGTCGTCTTCACGCCCAGGCGCACGCCGACACCCTTGCCGCGACGGCCAAGGTAGCGCGTGACATGCCGCGCAGCGGCTTCGGTGAGGGTGACCGCCATGACGCCGCTTACTGCGTCTCGACGGCGCTGCAGTGCTTGGCCTTGTAGTCCTGGACCGCGGCCTTGATCGCGTCCTCGGCAAGGATCGAGCAATGGATCTTCACCGGCGGCAGCGCCAGTTCCTCGGCGATCGCGGTGTTCTTGATCGTTGCCGCCTCGTCGAGCGTCTTGCCCTTGACCCATTCGGTGACGAGCGAGCTCGACGCGATCGCCGAGCCGCAGCCGTAGGTCTTGAAGCGCGCATCCTCGATCAGCCCGGTCTCGGGGTTGACCTTGATCTGCAGCTTCATGACGTCGCCGCAGGCCGGCGCGCCGACCATGCCGGTGCCGACCGATTCGTCACCCTTGTCGAAGGAACCGACGTTGCGGGGGTGCTCGTAGTGATCGATGACTTTTTCGCTGTAGGCCATTTCGTACTCCTGTAAATGTTCGGCTCCCGCACCCGCACGGACCCGGGGGCCGAGCAGCCCCAGGGTACGCCCAATGCCGTTTCGACGCCGCGCGGACGCTCAAACGGTCAGTGCGCGCTCCACTGGATCGAGCCGATGTCGACGCCGTCCTGGAACATTTCCCACAACGGCGAGAGCTCGCGCAGCTTGGCCACCCGATCCTGCAGGGTGGCGACCGCGTAGTCGATCTCTTCCTCGGTCGTATAGCGGCCGATCGTCATGCGCAGGCTCGAATGCGCCAGCTCGTCGCTGCGGCCGAGGGCGCGCAGCACATAGCTGGGTTCGAGGCTGGCACTGGTGCAGGCCGAGCCCGACGACAGCGCCAGGCCCTTGACACCCATGATCAGCGATTCGCCTTCGACGAAGTTGAAGCTCGCGTTGAGATTGTGCGGGACGCGGCGTTCGAGGTCGCCGTTGATGAAGACCTGATCGATGCTCGAGAGGCCCTTGAGCAGGCGCTGGTGCAGCATGCGCACGCGGTCGATCTCGTGCGCCATCTCCTGGCGCGCGATCTCGAACGCCAGGCCCATGCCCACGCATTGATGCGTCGGCAACGTGCCGCTGCGCATGCCGCGCTCGTGGCCGCCGCCGTGCATCTGGGCCTCCAGGCGCACGCGGGGCTTGCGCCGCACATAGAGCGCGCCGATGCCCTTCGGACCATAGGTCTTGTGCGAGGCGAGGCTCATCAGGTCGACCGGCAGCGTCGCCATGTCGATGGCGACCTTGCCGGTGGCCTGCGCCGCATCGACGTGGAAGACGATGCCGCGCTCGCGGCAGATCGCGCCGAGCGCCGGGATGTCCTGGATCACGCCGATCTCGTTGTTGACGAGCATCACCGAGGCCAGGATGGTGTCCTTGCGCAGCGCGTCGCGGAAGCGGTCGAGATCGATCAGCCCGTTGCTCTGGACATCGAGGTACGTGACCTCGAAACCCTGGCGCTCGAGCTCGCGCATCGGGTCGAGCACGGCCTTGTGCTCGGTCTTCACCGTGATGAGATGCTTGCCGCGGGAGGCGTAGAAATGCGCCGCGCCCTTGATCGCGAGGTTGTCGCTCTCGGTGGCGCCGCTGGTCCAGATGACTTCGCGCGGGTCGGCGTTGATGAGGCCGGCGACCTGTTCGCGCGCTTTCTCGATCGCCGCCTCGGCCTCCCACCCCCAGGCATGGCTGCGCGATGCGGCGTTGCCGAAATGCTCGCGCAGCCACGGCACCATCGCGTCGACGACCCGCGGGTCGCAGGGCGTGGTGGCACCGTAGTCGAGGTAGATGGGCAGGTGAGGCGTCATGGACAGGAATTGGATGGCAGTCAGTCTAAGGAGTACGAAGCAGCCTCTACTTGGAATACGCGTTGCCGAGCGCGAATACCGAGTTGGGGGCCGTGACCTTGATCGGCTTGACCGCGGGAGCCGATGAGATCGCGCGCTTGACCGGACCGGCATCGACCGCGACGCCCTTGGCCAGTTGCTCGTCGACGAGCTTCTTCAGCGACACCGAATCGAGGTACTCGATCATCTTGTTGTTCAGGTTCGCCCACAGCTCGTGGGTCATGCAGCGGCCCGAGTCGTCACCGAGGCAGTTTTCCTTGCCCGAGCAGTTCGTCGCGTCGATCGGCTCGTCGACGGCGACGATGATGTCGGCCACCGTGATGTCGTCGGCGGCGCGGCCCAGCGTGTAACCGCCGCCCGGCCCGCGCGTGCTCTCGACGAGCTCGTGCCGGCGCAACTTGCCGAACAGCTGCTCCAGATAGGACAGGGAAATCTGCTGCCGTTGGCTGATCGCCGCCAGCGCCACCGGACCGGAGTTGGAGCGCAAGGCGAGATCGATCATCGCGGTGACGGCAAAGCGGCCTTTGGTCGTGAGTCTCATGAATTTCTCCTAGCGCACCATGCGCAGGCCACTACGATAATGTCAACGATTGAAAAGTTCTCGTTAAGTTATGTGTAAAGACCTGAGAAGAAACCCTGAATCCGGGGAGAGATTGACTAATTTACTCAAGTATAGCCGATCCTCCGGACGGCGTACCAGGATGCCAAAGTAGGGTTACCGGGCGCCGCGCGCCGACAACTCGGCACGCAACGACAGTACCAGACCATCGCTGGCCGCCTCGAGCAGGTCGAGGACGCGCTCGAAACCGGCTTCGCCGCCGTAGTAGGGGTCGGGCACCTCGAGCGTGTCGGTGCGCGGACGGGCATGGCTGAGCATCAACTCGATGCGCGCCGGTGCACCCACCGGCGAGCGCTTGCGCAGCCAGGCCAGGTTGTCGTCGTCCATCGCGAGCAGGCGCTGGAAGGTGGAGAAATCGGCAGCATCGACGGCGCGCGCGCGCTGCGCGGCGATGTCGTAGCCGCGGCGCGCGGCGACGCGGATCGCCCGCGGGTCGGGCGGCTCGCCCGCGTGATGGTCGATGGTGCCCGCCGAATCGACGGCGATGCGGCCGGCGAGCCCGGCGGCGCGCAGCTTGGCGCGCAACACCCCCTCGGCCATCGGCGAGCGGCAGATATTGCCCATGCAAACCATCAGCACCCGCAACTCGGGCGGCGGCTCGACCGCCCTGGGCTCGATGCCGAGCCAGCGCTTCCAGGGCGGTGCCATCAAGCGGCCCTCCCGGGCAGCGGCAGGACGACGTCGTGACCGCTGCCGCCGAAGGCCTGCTCGCGCAGCAGCGCGAGCTGGTCGCGCACGCGCGCCGCCTGTTCGAACTCGAGGTTGCGCGCGTGGTCGAGCATCTGCTTCTCCAGCAGCTTGATGCGCTTGCCGAGGTCCTTCTCGCTCATCGCCTCGACCTCGGCCGCGGCCTTGGCCGCCTTGAGGTCGTCCTTGGCGGTCTTGTCCGAGACGGCGCCGTCGATGAGGTCGCGGATGCGGCTCGTCACGCTCTTGGGCGTGATGCCCTGCGCGAGGTTGTGGGCGATCTGCTTGGTGCGCCGGCGCTCGGTCTCGCCCATCGCGGCGCGCATCGACGCCGTCATCTTGTCGGCGTAGAGGATGGCGCGGCCATTGACGTTGCGCGCGGCGCGGCCGATCGTCTGGATGAGGCTGCGCTCGGCGCGCAGGAAGCCTTCCTTGTCGGCATCGAGGATCGCCACCAGCGAGACCTCGGGCAGGTCGAGCCCCTCGCGCAGCAGGTTGATGCCGACGAGCACGTCGAAGAGGCCGAGGCGCAGGTCGCGCAGGATCTCGACGCGCTCGACGGTGTCGATGTCGCTGTGCAGATAGCGCACCTTGACGCCGTTCTCCGAGAGGTAGTCGGTCAGCTGCTCGGCCATGCGCTTGGTCAGCGTCGTCACGAGCACGCGTTCATTGATCGTGACGCGCTCGCGGATCTCCTGCAGCAGGTCGTCGACCTGGGTCGCCGCGGGCCGGACCTCGACCTCGGGGTCGACGAGGCCGGTGGGTCGCACGACCTGCTCGACGACCTGACCGGCATGGGCCTGCTCGTAGGCCGCGGGCGTCGCCGAGACGAAGATCGCCTGCCGCATCTTGCCCTCGAACTCCTCGAATTTCAGCGGCCGGTTGTCGAGCGCGCTCGGCAGCCGGAAGCCGTACTCGACGAGCGTCGTCTTGCGCGCGCGGTCGCCGTTGTACATGCCGCCGAACTGGCCGATCAGCACATGGCTCTCGTCGAGGAACATGAGGGCGTCGCGCGCCAGGTAGTCGACCAGCGTCGGCGGCGGCTCGCCCGGCGCGGCGCCCGAGAGGTGGCGCGTGTAGTTCTCGATGCCCTTGCAGTGGCCGACCTCCTGCAGCATCTCGAGGTCGAAGCGCGTGCGCTGCTCCAGGCGCTGCGCCTCGACGAGCTTGCCCGCCTTGACGAATTCGTCCAGCCGCTGGCGCAGCTCGGCCTTGATGGTCTCGATCGCGGCGACGACGCGCTCGCGCGGCGTCACGTAATGGCTGCTCGGGTAGACGGTGAAGCGCGGGATCTTCTGGCGCACGCGGCCGGTGAGCGGGTCCAGCAACTGCAGCGACTCGACCTCGTCGTCGAAGAGCTCGATGCGCAGCGCCAGTTCGCTGTGCTCGGCCGGGAAGACGTCGATCGTGTCGCCGCGCACGCGGAACGCGCCGCGCGAGAAGTCGATCTCGTTGCGCTGGTACTGCATGCGCACGAGCTGGGCGATGACCTCGCGCTGGCCCATCTTGTCGCCGACGCGCAGCGTCATCACCATCCGGTGGTAATCGGCCGGGTTGCCGATGCCGTAGATCGCGCTCACGCTGGCGACGATGATGACGTCGCGGCGCTCGAGCAGGCTCTTCGTCGCCGACAGCCGCATCTGCTCGATATGCTCGTTGATCGCGCTGTCCTTCTCGATGAACAGGTCCCGTTGCGGCACATAGGCCTCGGGCTGGTAATAGTCGTAGTAGCTGACGAAGTACTCGACGGCGTTCTTCGGGAAGAAATCGCGGAACTCGCTGTAGAGCTGGGCGGCCAGCGTCTTGTTGGGCGCGAAGACGATCGCCGGGCGGCCCAGCCGCGCGATCACATTGGCCATCGTGAAGGTCTTGCCCGACCCGGTGACGCCGAGCAGCGTCTGGTAGGCCAGGCCGTCGCCGACGCCCTCGACGAGCTGGGCAATCGCCGCCGGCTGGTCACCGGCCGGCGCGTAGGGCTGGAACAGCTGGTAGGGCGAGTCCGGGAACGAGGCGAACTCGCCGGGGCGCGGCGGCTCGGATTCGGCACTGGGGGCAACGGCGGCGACAGCGGTCATGCGGGATTTCCCTGGTGCAAACCTTAGAATGAAGGCCTGGCATCCCGGAACCGCTCCGGGCAGGCAACCCTCAAGCGTAGCGCAGCGGGCGGCGGCACGTGGTCCCGCCCCGAAAGCGCGCGCATCACCCGTCCTCAGGAAGCTTCATGTCCGCATCGCTCTTCGCCACCGTCGAAATGGCCCCCCGCGACCCGATCCTGGGTCTGAACGAGCAGTTCAACGCCGATCCGAACCCGGCCAAGGTGAACCTGGGCGTCGGCGTCTACTTCGACGATCAGGGCAAGCTGCCGGTGCTGCGCTGTGTCGCCGCGGCCGAGAAACAGCTGCTCGAATCGCCGAAGGCGAAGAACTACCTGCCGATCGACGGCATCGCCGCCTACGACAAGGCCGTGCAGGCACTGGTCTTCGGCGCCGACAGCGCGCTGCTCGCGGCCGGCCGCGTGGCGACGATCCAGGCCCTGGGCGGCACCGGCGGCCTCAAGGTCGGCGCCGACTTCCTGAAGAAGCTGCGTCCCGGCGCCAAGGTGCTGATCAGCGACCCGAGCTGGGAGAACCACCGCTCGATCTTCGGCCAGGCCGGCTTCGAGGTCGGCACCTACCCGTATTACGACGCCGCGACGCGCGGCATCCGCTTCGACGCCATGCTCGACACGCTGCGCGGCGCCGCGCCGGGCACGGTCGTCGTCCTCCATGCCTGCTGCCACAACCCGACCGGCTGCGACCTCACGGCGGCGCAATGGGAGCAGGTCGCCGCGGCCTGCGCCACGGCCGGCGTCGTGCCCTTCCTCGACATGGCCTACCAGGGCTTCGGCCAGGGCATCTTCGAGGACGGCGTCGCGGTGCGCTGCTTCGTCGCCGCCGGTGCGCAGTTCTTCGTCTCGACCTCGTTCTCGAAGAGCTTCTCGCTCTACGGCGAGCGCGTCGGCGCGCTCAGCGTCGTCTGCGGCAGCGCCGAGGAACAGGCGCGCGTGCTCTCGCAGCTGAAGATCGTCATCCGCGCCAACTACTCGAACCCGCCGACCTTCGGCGCCCAGGTCGTCGCCACCGTGCTCGGCACGCCGGCGCTGCGCGCGCAATGGGAGGAGGAGCTGGCCGGCATGCGCGAGCGCATCCGCGCCATGCGCCATGCGCTGGTCGCGAAGCTGCAGGCCGCCGGCGTGCCGGGCGACCTCTCGTACATCACGCGCCAGGTCGGCATGTTCAGCTACTCGGGCCTGGCCAAGGAGCAGATGCAACGCCTGCGCAGCGAATTCGGCGTCTACGGCGTCGATTCGGGACGCATCTGCGTCGCCGCGCTCAACAGCGGCAACATCGACGCCGTCGCCGCCGCCATCGCGCGCGTCATCTGATCCGGGTCGCCGGACCGCGGCTTGCTTCACGCCGGACCCGGGTCGCCGCACCCCGGGTCGGTTTGGCCCGGCACGTTCGAGGGCAATCGAGTGCATGATTGTCCGATCCGCGTCATAATTTTGTTGCAGCGCAGCAAAGACGCGGCGTCCGTCAGCCCCACTTCAGGCTGCGCGTTGCATGATGCGAGTCGCTCGCATCGCGGGCATTCCGGAGACAAGACATGCTGTATCACCTGTACGAAACGCAGCGCGCGCTGATGGCGCCGTTCTCCGAGTTCGCCAGCGCCTCGGCCAAGCTCTACAACCACCCGCTCTCGCCGTTCACGCACACGCCGATGGCGCAGCGCGTCGCCGCCAGCTTCGACCTGCTGCACCGCCTGGCCAAGGAATACGAGAAGCCGCCCTTCGCGATCACGGCGGCCACCGTCGACGGCATCGAGGTCGCCGTGCAGGAGCAGATCGCGCTGACGAAGCCCTTCTGCCGCCTGCTGCGCTTCAAGCGCTTCACCGACAACCCGCAGGCGCTGTCGGTGATGAAGTCGCAGCCGACCGTGCTCGTCGTCGCGCCGCTGTCGGGCCACCACTCGACCCTGCTGCGCGACACGGTCAAGAGCCTGCTGCACGACCACAAGGTCTTCATCACCGACTGGACCGACGCGCGCATGGTCCCGCTCGAGGTCGGCCCCTTCCACCTCGACGACTATGTCGCCTACGTGCAGGAGTTCATCCGCCACATCGGCCCCAATGTGCACGTGATCTCGGTCTGCCAGCCGACGGTGCCGGTGCTCGCGGCGGTGTCGCTGCTGGCCAGCGCGGGCGAGCCGACGCCGCGCACGATGACGATGATGGGCGGTCCGATCGACGCGCGCCGCAGCCCGACCGCGGTCAACAACCTGGCGATGAACAAGAGCCACAGCTGGTTCGAGAACAACGTCATCTTCCGCGTGCCGCAGAATTTCCCCGGCGCCGGCCGTCGCGTCTACCCGGGCTTCCTGCAGCACACCGGCTTCGTCGCGATGAACCCGGATCGCCACATGAGCAGTCATTACGACTACTTCAAGGACCTGATCCGCGGCGACGACGACAGCGCCGAATCGCATCGCCAGTTCTACGACGAGTACAACGCCGTGCTCGACATGCCGGCCGAGTACTACCTGGAGACGATCAAGGTCGTGTTCCAGGATTTCGCGCTGTGCAACGGCAACTGGATGGTCAACGGCGAGCTCGTACGGCCGCAGGACATCCGCAACACGGCGCTGCTGACGATCGAGGGCGAACTCGACGACATCTCGGGCGCCGGCCAGACGCGTGCCGCGCATGAGCTGTGCTCGGGCATCCCGAAGGAGCGCCAGTTCCACTACGACGCGATGGGTGCCGGTCACTACGGCATCTTCGCGGGCAAGCGCTGGCGCGAGAAGGTCTACCCCGAAGTTCGGGCCTTCATCGCCCGCTACGACGCCGAAGCCGCCGCGCAGAAGCCGGCACGCAAGCGCACCGCGGCGGCCTGAACCCGCGGCCGGCGCCGGCCGATAATCGGCCGGTGACCGCCGCCCTGCCCACCGTCGCCATACCGCTGGCGCAGACGCTCGACGATGCGCTGCCGCAGACGCAGTGCACGCGTTGCGGCTACCCCGATTGCCGCGCCTACGCCGACGCCATCGCCGCCGGCGAAGCCGCGATCAACCGCTGCCCGCCCGGCGGCGCCGAGGGGGTCGCGCGGCTGGCCGCGATCACCGCGCGGCCGTTGATGCCGCTGGACCCCGAACGCGGCGTCGAAGGTCCGCGCGCGCTGGCCGTGATCGACGAGTCCTGGTGCATCGGCTGCACGTTGTGCATCAAGGCCTGCCCGGTCGACTGCATCGTCGGCGCTTCCAAGGTCATGCACCAGGTCATCGACGAACAATGCACCGGCTGCGAGCTGTGCGTGCCGGTGTGCCCGGTCGACTGCATCGCGATGGTCCCGGTGACCGGCGCGCGCACCGGCTGGCAGGCCTGGAGTGCGGCGCAGGCCGGGCAGGCGCGCGAGCGCTACGCCTTCCACCGTATTCGCGTCGAGCGCGAGCGGCGTGAGAACGACGAGCGCCTGGTCGCGAAGGCGCAGGCCAAGCTCGCCGACCTCGCCGCGCACAGCCGCCACACCGATGCCGCCGTGCTCGATGCCAAGCGCGCGGTGATCGAGGCCGCGCTGCAGCGCGCCGCCGCGCGCCGCGCCGCCGAACCCGACGCGCATGAAGACTGAGGCCATCGATCCCTTCTTCGCGACGCTGGCGGCGGCCAATCCGCAGCCGCGCAGCGAACTCGAGTACACGAGCGTGTTCGAGTTGCTGGCCGCCGTACTGCTCTCGGCGCAGGCCACCGACGTCGGCGTCAACAAGGCCACGCGCACGCTGTTCGCGCTGGCCTGGACGCCGCAGCGCATCTGCGCGCTGGGCGTCGAGCGCGTGACCGAGCTGATCCGCACGATCGGCCTCTTCCGCACCAAGGCGCGCAACCTCGTGCGCACCTGCGAGATCCTCATCGCCGAGCATGGCGGCGCGGTGCCGCGCGAGCGCGCCGCGCTCGAGGCCCTGCCCGGCGTCGGTCGCAAGACCGCCAACGTCGTCCTCAACGTCGCCTTCGGCGAGCCGACGATGGCCGTCGACACGCATGTCTTCCGCGTCGCCAACCGCACCGGCCTCGCGCCCGGGCGCAACCCGGCCGAGGTCGAGGCGGCGCTGCTGCGCCGCGTCCCCGAGCGCTGGCGGCTGCACGCCCACCATTGGCTGATCCTGCACGGGCGTTATGTCTGCGTCGCGCGCAGCCCGCATTGCGACGCCTGCGCGGTACGCGTCTGGTGCGATCAGGGCGCTTCTACAATGGGCACCGGATGAGCAAACTCGAAGATCTTTTCGAACGGGTGGACCGTCTGGTGCTGCGGCACCAGGAGCTCAAGCGCGCGAGCACGTTGATCGAACAGCAGCTCGTCGCGGTCACCGCCGAGCGCGACAGCCTGCGCTCGCGGCTGGCGGCGGCACGTTCGCGCATCGACGCGCTGCTCGAGCGCCTGCCCGCCGACAGTGGCACGCGCAAGGACGGCGCGCCGTGAAGCAGATCGAAGTCACGATCCTCGGCCAAGTCTACATGCTCGGTTGCCCCGAGGGCGGCGAGGCGCTGCTGCAGGCGGCGGTCGCCGGGGTCGACAAGGAGATGACGACGATCCGCGATTCGGGCAAGGTCAAGGCGCGCGAACGCATCGCCGTGCTGGCCGCGCTGAACCTCGCGTACCAGCTGGCCGAGCGTGGTCAGGCGGCGCCGCCGCGCGCCGGCGCGGCGGCCGATCCGACATCCGCGGGCGACAGCGGCGCCGACATCGAAGGACTGCTGCGCCGCGTCGACGCCGCGCTCGGTGACGATGGTCGCTTGTTGTGACATCCGGCGCGCTCCAGGCGCGCCGATGCGGGTCTAGAATGGACTCGTCCGTCGTGTTCGCGTGAGCTCAATATTTCCTTGAACCGATGCTCATTGAGCCAGGGCTTGGAACATTGCCGGGTTGGTGTGATCGTCTCGCGTCAGATGAACCCGAAACCCGGCTGACCTCGCCCACCTGAACTTCCCTGAGGGTTCAGGAATGCGGTTCACGGTTCACGGCGGACACCCCCACCTTCTCCGGTCGCCATGCCCGCCCGATCCAACTATTGGTTGATGAAGAGCGAGCCCGCCGAGGCCTCGATCGACGACCTCGCCCGCGCGCCGCACCGCACGCTGCCCTGGACCGGCGTGCGCAACTACCAAGCGCGCAATTTCATGCGCGACGAGATGCAGCGCGGCGACGGCGTGCTCTTCTATCACTCGTCCTGTGCCGAACCGGGGATCGCCGGCATCGCCCGGGTCGCCGGCGGACTCGGCCCCGACCCGACACAGTTCGACCCCGCGAGCCCCTACCACGATCCGAAGTCCAAGCCCGAGGCGCCGCGCTGGTTCAAGGTCGACGTGACGCTGGTGCGCAAGACGCCACTGCTGAGCCTGAGCGCGATGCGCGCGGCGCCCGAACTGGCGACTATGCAGGTGCTGCGTCGCGGCAACCGGCTCTCGATCACGCCGGTCACCGAGACCGAATGGCAGGCCGTGCTGGCCTTGCTCGGCGGCTGATCGGGGGTTGATCGGCGGCTGAACGACGCCGCCGGGTCAATCGGATTCGAAGCGGATCGCCGCCAGCGTCACGTGGTTGCCGCCGCGGCGCCGGGCCTCGGCCAGCGCCGCCTCGGAGGCCGCCACCAGCGCCTCCTGGGTCTGCGCCGTGTGCGGGAAGCTCGCCACGCCCATCGCGACCGTGAAACCGAGCTCCTGGCCCTCGTGGACGACGATCTGGCCCGCGCATTTGCGCCGCAGACCTTCCATCCGCGCATGCGCGGTCGCCAATCCGACGCCCGAGAGCAGGACACCGAAGCGCTGCTCGTCGTAGCGGCAGGAGGCGTCCATCGCCCGCGTGCCGCTGCGCAGCAGACGGCCCACGGCCTCGAGCACGCAATGGGTGCCGGCCGCACCCAGCGCGAGGACCTTGGGCGGCGGCGGGTCGACCTCTATGAAGACGAGCGAGAACTCGCGATGCTCGCGCAGAGAGAGGTCGACCTCGCGCCGCAGCTGGTCCTCGAAATGGGCGCGCCGGTAGAGCCCCGAATCGGGGTCGCGCAGCGCCTGGTCGGAGACCTCGCGCCGCAGCAGTTCGTTGGCGCGCTGCTGCTGCTCGATCTGCTCGAGCGCCTGGCGCAGCTGGGTCGCGCGCTCGCGCTGCGGCGCGAGGTCGGTCCAGACGCTGCACAGCCAGCGCCGGCCCTGCGCATCGGCTTCGGTGGCCAGGCGCAGGACCGAGAACTCGCGCTTGACGCCCTTCCATTCGAAGCGGTGCTCGCTCGTCAGCGCCTGCCCATGCGCGACCGCCGTGTGGTCGGCCGCGCGCAACGCCGTCATCAAGGCGGGGCTGTCGAAGACGTCGGCATCGCCGTGGCCCAGCACCTCGTGCGGGGCACGCTGCAGGAAGCCCAGCATGGCCTCGTTGACGTGCACGAGCGTGTTGCTCGCCAGGTCCTTGATCGCCAGCAGTTGGCCCTCGCGCTGCAGCAGCACCGGCAGCAGCCCCGCCAGCAAGGTGCGCAGTTGCTCAGCCGCCAGTGGCGGCGCGGCGGACAAGTCCAGCGTCGGGTTCATGCGGGCGGTGCGGACAGTGCGGACGGTCGGATGGATGGCGACGATCGATGGGGTCGCGCCCTATCTTGGTGTGACGGGCGCCTCAGATCAAGCGTCATCGACATTTTCGCCCCTAGTTTGACCCCCTGATCAGGGGGCTGCCCGGACATTCGTCTACGGCATGCGCAAGCACGGGTCGCGCGACCGCGAGCCGCAAGCGATCGGGCGACCGCCGCCTCCACGCACCGGGACCCGGCCGACTTGCTCCGGATATCGGTTCGCGGTCTATAATGTTGGGCTTTGCTGGCAAACCAGCGCATCGACCGCTCCGTGGTCGGCCCCGATCGACGGCTTCGATCGTCGGGTCGGCGGGCCGGCACCGGGCGCGCATCATCGGGATTCCTGACCACATGACCACCATCCGCGTCAAAGAAAACGAGCCGTTCGACGTCGCCCTGCGCCGTTTCAAGCGCACCATCGAAAAGATCGGCCTGCTGACCGAGTTGCGTGCCCGTGAGTTCTACGAGAAGCCCACCGCCGAGCGCAAGCGCAAGAAGGCGGCCGCCGTGAAGCGCCACTTCAAGCGCGTGCGCAGCATGCAGCTGCCCAAGAAGCTGTACTGAACCCGGGCCTGCGGCCGGCGCACGCGATCCGCGCGCGGCGCCCGCCCCGCCTACCAAGCCCGCGCGGGACACCGGCGCGGGCTTGTTGCATTGGAAGCGACCGCCAGCCATGAGCACATTGAAAGAGCGCATCACCGAGGACATGAAGGCCGCGATGCGGGCCAAGGAGGCCGACCGGCTCTCGACCATCCGCCTGCTGCTGGCCGCCTGCAAGCAGCGCGAGGTCGATGAGCGCATCGTGCTCGACGACGCCGCCGTGATCGCGATCATCGACAAGCTGATCAAGCAGCGCAAGGATTCGATCACCGCCTTCGAGCAGGGCGGCCGCGCCGACCTCGTCGCCAAGGAAAGCGCCGAGGTCCATGTGCTGCAGGCCTACCTGCCGCAGCGCATGTCGCCGGCCGAGGTCGACGCTGCCGTCGCAGCGCTGGTGAAGGAACTCGGCGCCGGCGGCCCCGGTGACATGGGCAAGGTGATGGCTGCGGCGAAGAGCCGCTTCACCGGCCAGGCCGAGATGAGCCTGGTTTCGGCCTCGGTCAAGCGCGCGCTGGGGCAGTCATGAGCAGCAACCTCGCCCTGCGCGCCCTCGCGCCCGATGTCTGCGTCTCGGCCCAGCTGCAGCCCGAAGCGATGGCCGAGGCCGCCACGGCGGGCTTTCGCAGCATCGTCAACAACCGCCCGGACTTCGAGCATGGCCCGGACCAGCCGACGAGCGCCGCGCTCGAGGCCGCGGCACGCGCCGCCGGGCTCGAATACCGCCACCTGCCGGTCGACGGCGCCTACCAATCGCCCGAGCAGATCGCCGCCTTCGCCGCGCTGCTGCGCGATCTGCCGCGGCCGCTGCTCGTTTTTTGCCGCTCGGGCGCGCGCTCGGCCAAGCTGTACCAGGCCGCTCAGGGCGGCTGAGGCGCCGGCGCCGCTCAGGCGCGCACGACCGTCACGGTGCAGACGGCGCTGGCCACCACCTGCGAGCTGACGCTGCCCAGATAGCGGCGCAGGTTCGAGTTGCCGCGCGCGCCCATCACGATGTGGTCGACCTGGTTGCGTTCGGCGAAATCGACGATCGCCGCCGCCGGATCGGGGGCCAGCAGCACGTGGAAGGTGAGCCGGCCGTCGTCGAGATTGAGCGACTTGCTGATCGGCCGCGCCCAATGCTTGAGCCCGACGAGCTGCTTGACCTGCACGACCTGCCCCGACTTGTCGACTCGCTCGTCCATGCCGATGCGCGCGGTCTTCATCACGCTGACGCAGGCCAGCCGCGCCCCGGGCTCGGTGTGGACGATGCGGCGCACCGTCTCCTGCAGCTGTTCGAGCAGCTCCGGCGCGGCATTCTCGACGTCGACGGCGGCCATGATGATCGGGTTGCGCACGACCAGGCTGGCCACGCCGAGCGTCGCCGTCGTCTTGGTCTCGGCACCGGCGGCGAAGAACCAGCGCTTGGCGCGTCGCAGCAGCCCGCTCTGGTGCATGCGCTCGGCGCGCGCCGTGAGCGCGATCTGCCCCGGGTTCTGCAGCGCCAGCGCGAGCTGTGCGCCGCTCTGCCAGCGCCGGTCGGGCTTGACCTCGAGGCACTTCAGGATCACCTCCTGCAACCAGGGCGGGCAGTCGGCGCGCAGCGCGCGCGGCGGCACGGGGTCGACATAGAGCCGCCGCCGCAGACCGCGCACCGTCTCGGGCGCGCCGAAGGGGCGCTCGCCCGTCGTCAGGTGGTAAAGCATGACGCCGAGCGCGAACAGGTCGGAGCGCGGGTCGCTGCGGATGAACTGCACCTGTTCCGGCGACATGTACGGCCCGGTGCCGATCGGCAGCGTGAACTCCTCCTCCAGCAGGTCGGGCAGGCGGTCGTGGTGCGAAAGCCCGTAGTCGACCATCACGACCGTGCCATCGGCGCGGTGCAGGATGTTGCTGGGCTTGACGTCGAGGTGGATCAGATGCTGGCGATGCAGGTCGTGCAGCGCCGCGGCGACGCGCTCGCCGATCTCGACGACCTCGTCGATCGCCAACGGCGCCTCGTCCAGCCGCGGGCGCAGCGACGCGCCGGGGATGCATTCCATCACCAGATAAGGCGTGCCGGTGAAGTCGCCGCGTGCGACATAGTGCGGCACATGCGGTCCGTGCAGCCGCGGCAGGATCAGCTGCTCGACCTCGAAGCTGACGATCGACGCCGGGTCCTCGCCACCCTTGACGCGCGGCACCTTCATGATCGTCGCCATGCCCGGGAACGGCGCAATCGCGTCCCGCGCCGGCGCTTCGACCGCCGTCACGCCCCACAGATGCGCCATGCCGCCGGTGTGCAGCTTGGCGTCGAGGCGCCAGCCGTCGACGACCCGGCCCACCGCCAGCGGCGGCGCGCCGTGGACCGGGTCCTCAGTTGCCATCGGCCAGCCGCGCAGCGAGCGATTGCGGCAGTTGCGCCTGCCGCATCTTCGCCGCCGCGCTCTCGTGGTCGTAGGGCACGCGCCAATACGTCAGCTCGGCCGACACATCGTCGTAGACGGCGTAGCAGGCGGCCGGGTTGCCGTCGCGCGGCTGGCCGGCCGAACCCGGGATGACCAGCCACTGGCGCGTCGTCAGCAGCGTGATCGGCTCCGCCGGCACGGGGACGAAATCACCCGCCTTGCCCAGCGTCGAGACGTGGAAGAGCATCGGCTCGTGCATATGGCCGCAGAAGGTCACGCGCTGCGGCGTCGCATGCATGCTGCGCACGGCTTCGTTGCGGCTGTGGACATAGTCCCATTGCGCCGGCGCGAAGGCGTTGGCGTGGACGAACAGCATCTCGCCGCTGACGGCGGTGAGCGGCAGCGTCGCCAGGAAATCGATCTGCCCGGCGTCGAGCCGCTCGCGCGTCCAGTCGACGACGTAGCGCGCGTCCATGCGCATCGACGGCGAGGCGCCGCGCGCCACCGCGATGTCGTGGTTGCCCTGCACGACCCAGGCGCCGTCGGCGACGAACTCGCGCACGCGGTCGATGACCCAGGCCGGGTCGGCGCCATAGCCGACGAAGTCGCCGAGGAAGGCGTAGCGGTCGATGCGCTGGTGCGCCGCATGATCGAGCACGGCCTGCACCGCCTCGCGGTTGGCGTGCAGATCGGTGACGACGGCGATCCTCATGGCGCGCCGCGAAGCGGGCCGTTCAAGACCCGGCCAGCTTCATGCGGCGCAACAGCACCGAGCCCACCGACTTGCTGCCCTGCGTGTAGACGTCGGCGCCGACGGCGGCGATGTCCTTGAACATCTCGCGCAGGTTGCCGGCGATCGTCACCTCCTGCACCGGATAGGCGATGCGCCCGCCCTCGACCCAGAAGCCGGCGGCGCCGCGCGAATAGTCGCCGGTGACGTAGTTGATGCCCTGCCCCATCAGCTCGGTGACGAAGAGGCCGCGGCCGAGCTTGGCGAGCATCGCGTCGAGGCCGTCGCCGGGCTGCGTGAGCCGGCTCGACAGGCGCAGGTTCTGCGAGCCGCCGGCATGGCCCGTGGTGCGCATGCCGAGCTTGCGCGCCGAATAGCTCGACAGGAAATAGCCTTCGACGACGCCGCCCTGGACGACCTTGCGCGAGCGCGTGCGCACGCCCTCGTCGTCGAAAGGCGCGCTGCCCTTGCCCTTGGGCAGATGCGGCTCCTCGACGAGGTCGAGATGCTCGGCGAGCACCTGGCGGCCGAGGCTGTCGACGAGGAAGCTGGTCTTGCGGTACAGCGCGCCGCCCGAGGTCGCCTGGACGAAGGCGCCGAGCAGCCCGGCGGCGACGGTGGACTCGAACAGCACCGGCACCTCGGCGGTGGGCACGCGGCGCGACTTCATGCGCGCCAGCGCGCGCTCGGCGGCGTAGCGGCCGACGATCTCGGGCGCGGCGAGGTCGTGCGCGTCGCGCATCGACGTGTACCAGCCGTCGCGCTGCATGTCCTTGCCGCGACCGGCGATCAGCGACACCGACAGGTAATGGCGCGAGCTCGAATAGCCGCCGCGGAAGCCGCGCGTGTTGCCGGCCCAGAAATGCGCCTGCTGCGCCGAGACGCCGGCACCCTCGGAATTGCTGATGCGGCGGTCGACGCGCAGCGCGGCGTCCTCGCAGCGCCGCGCCAGCTCGGCCGCGGCGGCGGCTTCGATGGTCCAGGGATGGAAGAGGTCGAGGTCGCGCGCAGCCTCTTCGGCGCTGGCGAGATCGTCGGCGTCGGGCAGTCCTGCGGCCGGGTCCTCGGCCGTGAAGCGCGCGATGTCGTAGGCCGCCTGGACGGTCTGGCGCAGTGCGGCGACCGAGAAATCCGAGGTGCTGGCGTTGCCGCGGCGCTGACCGAGGTAGACGCTGACGCCCAGGCTCTTGTCGCGGTTGCGCTCGACGTTCTCGAGCTCGCCCTTGCGCACCGAGACCGACAGGCCCACGCCTTCGGAGACCTCGGCGCCGGCATCGCTGGCGCCGAGCTGGCGCGCCAGTGCCAGCGTGTCCTCGACGATCTGCTGAAACTGCTGCTGGGGGTAGGCGAAGCCCTGTTCGGCGCGGTTGGAACTCATCGTGTCGGGGCGTCCTGGAGGGGCCGTGCAAGAGCCGGAAGAAGAGGCGGAAGCGGACACTTATGATACCGGCCCACCTTCCGAGCGACTTGGCACCCATGGCCCGACGCGCTGCACCGCACCGCGGCATCGACATCCACTACGGCGGCGACGACGAAAACGCCGACGTCGAAGAGGATCGCGGCCCGAGCAAGACCCGGCTCAAGCAGCAGTCGCACGAGCTGCAGAAGCTCGGTCTGGCGCTGTCCGAGCTGTCGGCCGAGCGCCTCGCCGCGGTCGAGATGCCCGAGCCGCTGCGCGACGCCATCACGGCGTTCCGCCGCACGCGCAGCCACGAGGGGCGGCGCCGCCAGCTGCAATACGTCGGCAAGCTGATGCGCAGCGCCGACGAGGAGGCTCTGCGCGAGGCCGTCGCCGCCGCCACCGTCGGCTCCGCGCGCGAGACCCTGGCGCTGCACGAGACCGAGCGCTGGCGCGCCGAGCTGATCGCCGACGACGAGGCGCTGCCGCGCTGGCTCGCCGCGCATCCCGACACCGACACCCAGCAGTTGCGCAGCCTCGTGCGCGCGGCGCGCCGCGACCAGGCCGGGCTGACGCCCGAGGCGCGGCAGCCGCGCAGCCATCGCGACCTGTTCCAGTTCATCAAACCGATGGTGGCCACCGATGTCTGAATCCCTGGACCCCGTGCGCGTGGGCATCGTCTCGATCAGCGACCGCGCGAGCGCCGGCGTCTACGCCGACCAGGGGCTGCCGGCGCTCAAGGACTGGCTCGCGCGCGCGCTGCGCAACCCGCTCGAATGGCACGAACGGCTGATCGCCGACGACCAGCCGCTGATCGAGGCGACGCTGCGCGAACTCGTCGACGCCGCCCAATGTGCCCTCGTGCTGACGACCGGCGGCACCGGACCGGCGCCGCGCGACGTCACGCCCGAGGCGACGCTGGCCGTCGCGCACAAGGTCATGCCGGGATTCGGCGAGCAGATGCGGCAGATCTCGCTGGCCTTCGTGCCGACGGCGATCCTCTCGCGCCAGGTCGCGGTGATCCGCGACCGCACGCTGATCATCAACCTGCCGGGGCAACCGAAGGCGATCGCCGAGACGCTGCAGGGACTGCCCGGCGGCACGCCGCCGGTGCCGGGCATCTTCGCTGCCGTGCCCTATTGCATCGACCTCATCGGCGGGCCCTATCTGGAAACCGACGAGGCGGTGTGCAAGGCCTTCCGGCCGAAGTCGGCGCAGCGGCCGAAGCCGGCTACTTGACGAGCCGGTTCAGCCGCTCGGCGTCGAAGGCCTCGGTCGTCTGCGCGTCGACCGGCACGCAGTCGCCGGCCGGCAATTCGCGCGCCCGCGCCGAGAGCTTCTCGATCGCCTGCCACAGCAGCGCGATCTGGTGCTCGTGGCCCGAGGCGTTGTCGATCAGACCCTTCATCGCCTGCGACACCGGGTCGTCGCCCTGCGTCACGCCGTAGGCCGAGAAGCCCATCTTCGCCGCTGCGGCCTCGCGCGCGGCCTCGACCTCGCGCTGGATCACGCGCGCCGGGTTGCCGACCGCGGTCGCCCCCGGCGGCACCGGCTTGACGACGACGGCGCTGCTGCCGATGCGCGCGCCGTCGCCGACCGTGAAGCCGCCCAGCACCTGCGAATTGGCGCCGACGATGACACCGCGGCCCAGCGTCGGGTGGCGCTTGGCGCCCTTGGCCAGCGAGGTGCCGCCCAGCGTCACGCCCTGGTAGATCGTGCATTCGTCGCCAATCTCGGCCGTCTCGCCGATGACGACGCCCATGCCGTGGTCGATGAAGACGCGCCGGCCGATCGTCGCGCCGGGGTGGATCTCGATGCCCGTCAGGAAACGCGCCCATTGCGAGGTCCAGCGCGCCAGCCAGCGCCAGCCGCGCAGCCAGAAGCCATGGGCGACGCGGTGCAGAACGATCGCGTGCAGGCCCGGGTAGCAGGTCAGCACCTCCCAGCTCGAACGCGCCGCGGGGTCGCGCTCGAGGATGCAGGCGATGTCTTCGTGCAGTCGTTCGAACATGGTGTTTTCCGATCTTCGGCGCAGTGTACCGAGGCGCCGTCAATCGCGCTGCCGGCGCGCACCGACGGCGCGCGCGATGCCGCGCAGGATGTGCACCTCCTCGGTCGTCAGCGCGGCGCGGTTGAGTAGCTGGTTCAGCCGCGGCAGCAGCTTCTTCGGGGCCGCGGGGTCGAGGAAGCCGATCTCGACGAGCGTGCGCTGCCAATGCTCGATCAGCCCGGCCACGGCGGCGCCGTCGGCCAGCTGCGGGTCGACCGTGCGTGGCACCACCGGCCAGCCGCCCTGCGCCTGGCGCCAGTCGTAGGCCAGCAGCTGTACGGCCTGCGCCAGGTTCAGCGAACCATAGTCGGGATGCGCGGGAATCGACAGGCAGGCATGGCAGCGGTAGACGTCGTCGTTCGACATCCCCGTGCGTTCGGGGCCGAAGACGAAGGCGACGCGGTGTTCGCTGGTCGCCAGCGTCGCGAAATGCTCGCGCGGGGCGTAAGTCGCGGGACCGAAATCGCGCGGCGTCATCGCCGTCGCGCAGGCCCAGGTGACGCCGTCCAGCGCCTCGGCCAGCGTGTCGACGACGCGAGCGCCCGCGAGCACGTCGAGCGCGCCGCTGGCCATCGCGAGCGCCTCGACGTGCGACGTGACATCCGCGTGGCGCGGCTTCACGAGGACGAGGTCGGTGTACCCCATCACCTTCATCGCCCGCGCCGCCGCGCCGACGTTTCCGGCATGGCTCGTGCCGACGAGCACGAAGCGCGTCGGATCGGTGCCGCCCTGGGCGGCTAAAATTGCGCTATCCACGCGGCGATTGTCGCCGCGCGCTCTTTACCTCCCGCCGCGCTCCATCGTCCAAGGCCAGCCATGTCGCAAGCTCTTCATCCCATGCTCAACATCGCCATCAAGGCGGCGCGCGCGGCGGGTTCGATCATCAACCGCGCGGCGCTCGATCTCGAGGTCATCAAGGTCGGCAGCAAGGGCCCCAACGATTTCGTCTCCGAGGTCGACCGCGCGGCCGAGCGAGCGATCATCGACATCCTGCTCGAGGCCTATCCCGGCCACGGCATCCTGGCCGAGGAATCGGGGCGCGAACATGGCGCGCGCGACAGCGAGTTCACCTGGATCATCGATCCGCTGGACGGCACGACCAACTTCCTGCACGGTTTCCCGGTGTATGCCGTGTCGATCGCGCTCGCGCACCGCCACGCCGTGCAGCAGGCGGTCGTCTACGACCCGACGCGCAATGATCTGTTCTACGCCAGCAAAGGTCGCGGCGCATTCCTCAACGACCGCCGTCTGCGCGTGTCCAAGCGCACGCGGCTGTCGGATGCGCTGATCGGCACCGGCTTCCCGTTCCGCAAGGGCGACAACTTCAAGCGCTATGTGAAGATGTTCGAGGAGGTCATGCAGAGCTGCGCCGGCCTGCGCCGCCCCGGTGCCGCCGCGCTCGACCTCTGCTACGTCGCCGCGGGCTCCTACGACGGTTTCTTCGAGACCGGGCTCAGCCCCTGGGACATCGCCGCCGGTTCGCTGATGATCACCGAGGCCGGTGGCCTGATCGGCAACTTCACCGGCGAGAGCGACTACCTCTACCAGCGCGAAGTCGTCGCCGGCAACCCCAAGGTCTACGGCCAGCTCGTGCAGATGCTGGCGCCCTACACGCGCGTGATCCGCGCCGAACCGGGCGCTGCGGGCGAGGCCGGCGGCGCAGCGCAGGCCGATCCTGCGGCGGCTTTGGCCGCGGCGGTGGCGCCCGACGCTGCGGTCGCGCCGGCGGCCACGCCGACGAAGGTCCGGCGCATCGCCAAGCCGCAGGCCGACTGATCGCCGCTGCGTCGGGAAGCGCGGCCCCATGCAACGTAGCGGCAACGCCCCGTCGAAGTCGAACGGCCGCGGGCGCAAAGGCCGCTGGCCATCAGCCCCCGCCATCGCGGGTACCAGCCGCGCCATCGTCGTGCTGCTGCTCGCGCTCGGCGGCTGCGCCACGACGCCACCGGCCGCGCCGCCGCTGCAGCAGCCCGAGATCGCCACCGGCTGGCAGGACAAGCCCGGCTGGTCGGCGGCACATCGCATGGTCGCGGCGGCGAATCCGCTCGCCACGGCGGCGGGCGAGCGAATCCTGCGCGAGGGCGGCTCGGCGCTGGACGCGGCGATCGCCGTGCAGATGGTGCTCAACCTCGTCGAGCCGCAATCCAGCGGCATCGGCGGCGGCGCCTTCCTGATGCTCGCCGACCAGGGGCGGATCGAGGCCTGGGATGGCCGCGAGACGGCACCCGCGGACGCCGATGCCCGCCTCTTCATCGGCGCCGACGGCCGGCCGCTGGCGCATGGCCTGGCGATCCTCGGCGGCCGCGCCGTCGCCACGCCGGGCGTGCTGAAGATGCTCGAGGCGGCGCACCGCGTTCACGGCCGACTGCCCTGGTCGCAGCTGTTCGCACCCGCGATCGAACTCGCCGAGGCCGGCTTCGCGGTCAGCCCGCGGCTGCATGCGCTGATCGCCGCCGACAAACACCTGCGCGACGATCCGCAGGCGCGCGCCTACTTCTACGACACCGCCGGCGCGCCGTGGCCGGTCGGGCACCGGCTCGACAACCCGGCGCTGGCGGCTGTGCTGCGCGCCGTCGCCGCCGGCGGCAGCGACGCCTTCTACCGCGGCGCCATCGCCGCCGACCTCATCGCGCGCGTGCAGGCCGGCGCGGCACCGGGCCGTCTCAGCCTCGCCGACCTCGCCGGCTACCGTGAGCGCCGGCGCGAGCCGCTGTGCGCCGACTGGCGCGAACACGAGCGCGTCTGCGGCTTCCCGCCGCCGTCTTCGGGCCAGATCGCGATCATGCAGATCCTCGGCATGCTCGAGCATCTGGGCACGACGGCAACAGGCCCGGGTCTCGCCGACGGCCTGCCCGCGCCGGCCTGGCTGCACGACGACACCGAGGCGATGCGGCTGGCCTTCGCCGACCGCGAGCTGTACATCGCCGACCCCGATTTCGTCGCCGCGCCCGGCGGCGACTGGCGCAAGCTGCTCGCGCCCGCCTATCTGGCGCGCCGCGCAGCGCTGATCGGCCCGCGCGCAATGTCCAAGGCCAGCGCCGGCGAACCCGCCGGCGGCGCGGCGATCTGGGCGCCGATGCCCGCGCAAGCCGAACATGGGACGAGCCAGATCAGCATCGTCGACGGCCACGGCCAGGCGCTGGCGATGACGACCTCGATCGAGGCCGGATTCGGCGCGCACGTGATGGCCGACGGCGGCACCGGCTTGCGCGGCGGCTACCTGCTCGACAACACGATGACCGACTTCTCGTTCGAGCCCGCCGACGCCGGCGGCCGGCTGGTCGCCAACCGCATCGAGCCCGGCAAGCGACCGCGCTCGAGCATGAGCCCGACCCTCGTCTTCGACCGCCGCGACGGCCGCCTGCTGATGGCGCTGGGTTCACCGGGCGGGCCGGCGATCATCGCCTTCGTCGTACAGACGCTGATCGGCAGCTTCGTCTGGGGCCTGGACGTGCAGCGCGCGATAGCCCTGCCGCACGCCGTCGTCGTCGACCGCTCGCCGCTGCTGCTCGAAAGCGGCCGCTACCCGGCGGCCACACTGGCCGCGCTGCGCGCACTCGGGCATCGCGTCGTCGAGGTGCCGTTGCCCAGCGGGCTGCAGGCCATCGAGCGCCGCGGCGACGGCTGGTTCGGCGGCGCCGACCCGCGGCGCGAGGGCACGGTCGAGGGCGACTGAGCCGCGTTCAGGCGAGGAGCGCGGCGACGCGCGACTCAGGAAACGAGCGCGGCGACGCGCTCGCGCAGCACCGGCAGCACCTCGGCCTCGAACCAGGGATGGTCGCGCAGCCAGCGCTGGTTGCGCGGGCTCGGATGCGGCAGCGGCAGCAGCGCGCTGCCGTGCCGGCGCCAGTCGCGCACCGCGTCGGTGACGCCGGCGCCGCGGTATTGCGGCAGATGCCAGTCGAGCGCGTAGCGGCCGATGACCAGCGTCAGCTGCAGCTTCGGCAGTCCCGCCAGCAGGCGTGCGCGCCAGGCCGGCGCGCATTCGGGGCGCGGCGCCAGGTCGCCGCCGCGCCCCGTACCCGGGTAGCACAGACCCATCGGCACGATCGCGATGCGCCTGGCGTCGCAGAAGACCTCCCGGTCGATGCCCATCCAGGCACGCAAGCGGTCGCCGCTGACATCGTCGAAGGGGATGCCGCTTTCGTGGGCGCGCCGTCCCGGCGCCTGGCCAGCGACGAGGATCTTCGCCGCCGCGTCGATCTGCAGCAGCGGTCGCGGCGGCAGCGGCAGCGATGCGGCGCAAAGGGTGCAGGCGCGCACCTGAGCGACGAGCGTCGACAATCGGGTCCGCCGGACCGTGATGCGGGCCGGCGAGCCGTCACCGACCTTCGATGCCATACCCATCTTGAATTCCCTGCCAGCCCCGGAAGCCGCGGTCGACCCCTACGCGGGCCACACGCCGATGATGCAGCAGTACCTGCGCATCAAGGCCGAGTTCCCCGACACGCTCGTGTTCTACCGCATGGGCGATTTCTACGAGCTGTTCTACGACGATGCGCGCAAGGCCAACCGCCTGCTCGACATCACGCTGACGGCGCGCGGCGCGAGCAATGGCGAACCGGTGGTGATGGCCGGCGTGCCGGTGCATGCGGTCGAGGGCTACCTCGCGCGGCTGATCAAGCTCGGCGAGGCCGTCGCGGTGGCCGAGCAGGTCGGCGAGGTCACGGGCGCGAAAGGGCCGGTCGAGCGCAAGGTCGTGCGCGTCGTCACGCCCGGCACCGTCACCGACAGCGAATTGATGGCCGAGCGCGCCGACACGCTGCTGCTGGCCTTGCACAAGCATCGCGTCACCTGGGGCCTGGCCTGGCTGGGCCTGAGCAGCGGCCAGCTCGGCATCAGCGAATGCGGCGAGGCCGAGCTCGCGGCCTGGCTCGCGCGGCTGGCACCGGCCGAGATCCTGCACGACGGCAGCGCGCTGCCGGCCGCGATCGGCGAGGCGGGCGGCGCGCGCACGGCGCGTCCGGCCTGGCAGTTCGACAGCACCTTGGGCGAGCGCAAGCTGCGCGAACAGCTGCAGGTCGCGTCGCTCGCCGGCTTCAATGCCGAGAACTTGCCGGTGGCCCATGCCGCGGCGGCCGCGCTGCTCGCCTTCGCCGAGCACACCCAGGGCCGCGCACTGGCCCATGTGCGCACGCTCGCCGTCGAGCGCGCCAGCGACCTCATCGAGCTGCCGCCGGCCACGCACCGCAACCTCGAACTCGTGCAGACGCTGCGCGGCGAGGACGCGCCAACGCTGCTGTCGCTGCTCGACACCTGCCGCACCGGCATGGGCAGCCGGCTGCTGCGCCATTGGCTGACGCATCCGACACGCGCACGCGTGGCGGCGACCGAGCGCCACGAGGCGATCGCAGCGCTGATCGCCCAGGGCTTCGAGCCGCTGCGCGAGGCGCTGCGCGGCGTCAGCGACGTCGAACGCAGCACCGCCCGCGTCGCGCTGCGCCAGGTGCGCCCGCGCGAACTGGCCGGGCTGCGCTCGACGATCGCGGCGCTGCCGCGGCTGGCCGCCGCGGCGCCGCGCGGCGCGCCGCTGCTCGAGCGGCTGCACGCGGCGCTCGCGCCCGACCCGGCGCTGGCGCAGGCGCTGCAGGCGATCGCCGACGAACCGGCCGTGCTGCTGCGCGACGGCGGCGTCATCGCCGCCGGCGTCGACGCCGAGCTCGACGAGCTGCGCGGCATCAACGACAACTGCGACGCCTACCTGCTCGACCTCGAGTCGCGCGAGCGCGCGCGCACCGGCATCGGCAACCTGCGCGTGCAGTTCAACAAGGTGCACGGCTTCTACATCGAGGTCACCGCATCGGGCATCGACAAGGTGCCCGCCGACTACCAGCGCCGCCAGACGCTGAAGAACGCCGAGCGCTACATCACGCCCGAGCTCAAGGCCTTCGAGGACAAGGCGCTGTCGGCGCAGGAACGATCGCTCTCGCGCGAAAAATGGCTCTACGAGCAATTGCTCGACCGGCTGCAGACGCATCTGCCGACGCTGTCGGCGCTGGCGCGCTCGCTCGCCGCCTTCGACGCGCTGGCGGCGCTGGCCGAACGCGCGGCCACACTCGCCTGGTGCCGGCCCGAATTCGTGCCCTACCCCTGCATCGAGATCGAGTCCGGCCGCCACCCCGTCGTCGAGGCGCGGCTGGCCGAGACCGGCGGCGGCGCCTTCATCGCCAACCATTGCCGGCTCGACGCGAAGACGCGCATGCTCGTCATCACCGGCCCGAACATGGGCGGCAAGAGCACCTTCATGCGCCAGGTCGCGCTCGCCGTGCTGCTGGCTTCGATCGGCTCCTACGTGCCGGCCGCGGCCTGCCGCATCGGCCCGATCGACGCCATCCACACGCGCATCGGCGCCGCCGACGACCTCGCCAACGCGCGCTCGACCTTCATGGTCGAGATGACCGAGGCGGCGGCCATCGTCCACACGGCGACCGCGCACAGCCTGGTGCTGATGGACGAGATCGGCCGCGGCACCAGCACCTTCGACGGCCTGGCGCTGGCCGGCGCGATCGCCTCGCAGCTGCACGACCGCAACCGCGCCTTCACGCTGTTCGCGACGCATTACTTCGAGCTCACCGATTTCCCGCTGCGCCACGAGCGCGCGATGAACCTGCATGTCGGCGCCGTCGAGAGCGGCCACGACATCGTCTTCCTGCACCAGATCGAGCCCGGACCGGCCAGCCGCAGCTACGGCGTCCAGGTCGCGCGGCTGGCCGGCATGCCGGCAGCCGTCGTGCGCCAGGCGCGCGCGACGCTCGAGGCGCTCGAGGCCAAGGCCCGGCAGGGCCAGGCCCAGGTCGACCTGTTCGCCGCACCGCCGCCGCTGCCGCAGCGCGAGGCCACGCCCATCGAACAGGCGCTGGGGGCCATCGACCCTGATAGCCTCACGCCCCGGGAGGCGCTGGAGGCGCTGTACCGACTCAAGAAACTGTCGAAAGAAAACTCGCCATGACCTATTGCGTGGGCATCCGCCTCAACGCCGGACTCGTCTTCCTGTCCGATTCGCGCACCAACGCCGGACTCGACGCGATCAGCACCTTCCGCAAGATGATGATCTACGAGAAGGCCGACGACCGCTTCATGGTCATGCTCTCGGCCGGGAACTTGAGCATCAGCCAGAGCGTGCGCGAGCTGCTGCAGGTCGAGAAGCTCGACAACGGCGACCAGGAGCCGATCTCGATCTGGAACGCGAAGAGCATGTTCGACGCCACGCGCGTGCTCGGCGCCGCCGTGCGCCGCGTCTACGACCAGGACGGCCCGTCGCTGCGCGCCAGCGGCATCGATTTCAACGCCAGCATGATCTTCGGCGGCCAGATCAAGGGCGAGGCGATGCGCCTGTTCCTCGTCTACTCGGCCGGCAACTTCATCGAGGCCACGCGCGAGACCTGCTTCTTCCAGGTCGGCGAAAGCAAGTACGGCAAGCCCATCCTCGATCGCGTGCTGACGCCCGCGACCCAGCTCGACGAGGCCGCCAAATGCGCGCTCGTCTCGATGGACAGCACGCTGAAGTCGAACCTCTCGGTCGGGCTGCCGCTGGACCTGCTGGTCTACCGCGAGGGCCGCTTTGCCTCCGACGAGCATGTCTGCATCGACGAGCGCAACCCGTATTTCCAGATGATCCACAGCACCTGGGGCCAGCGCCTGCGCGAGGTCTTCGAGGGCATCGACGACCCGCGCTGGGACGGCGGCGACGCGGCGCACCCGCTGATGGTCGGCAGCGAGCGCTACGAGCCGATGCGCAAGATCACGAATCCGGGCGAACGCATCGTCTGAGCGCGCCGTTCGGGTTCACCGCAGCGCCCAGCCGAGCGCGGCGATGAAATGGCAGCTGCTGCCGGCCATCACGAGCAGATGCCAGACGAAGTGGGCGTAGCGCAGCCTCGAATCGAGGAGGAAGACGACGGCGCCGGCCGTGTAGCAGACGCCGCCGGCGACGAGCCAGGCGAGCCCGGCGCCATCCATGCGCTCGAACAGCGGCACCGCGGCGACGAGGGCGACCCAGCCCATCGCGACGTAGAGGCCGGTCGACCACAGCGGGTGCTTGAGGCGATCGAAGAGCTTGGCCGCGACGCCGATCGCCGCCGCGCCCCAGACGACGCCGAACAGCGACCAGCCCCAGGCACCGCGCAGCACGCCGAGCAGGAACGGCATGTAGCTGCCGGCGATGAACAGATAGATCGCGGCATGGTCCATCCGTCCGAGCCAGGCCTTGGCCGCGCCGCCGGGCAGCGCGTGGTAGACGGTCGAGACGGCGTAGAGCAGGATCATCGTCGCGGTGAAGATCGCCGCGGCGGCGATGTCGGCGGCCGAGCCCTGGCGCGACGCGTGGACGACGAGCACCGGCAGCGCGGCGATCGCCAGGGCACAGCCGATGCCATGGCTGACGGCGTTGGCGATCTCCTCGCCGAGGGTCTGCGCGCGCTCCGCCGCCGTCATCGGATGCACCCGCTCATTCGGATTCGAAACGGCCGAGCCGCACCGCCGTGCCGCCCGGCTTGAGATTGCGCGTGCCCGGCATCACGAGCACGCAGTCGTCGTAGGGCGTGAGCCAGACGCGATCGCCGTCCTGCGCCAGCGCGGTGCCGGCGCGCGCCACGGTCGCGAATCCCGCCACCGGGATCAGGAAGCGGAAATCGGCCGATTGCGCGACGACGGCCTCGGTCACGCGCACGAGGCGCTGGCGCCGCGGCAGCGGCAGCCGCGAGCGCGCGGCGACCCAGTCGGCATCGGCCAGTCCCGTGAGGCCGAGAAACCGCACCAGCGCGTCGATCGCCACCTCGGCCGCGGCGCGCTCCCAGTGGAAGCCGCATTCGATCAGCAGCGCCTTTTTCGGGCTCGCCGGATCGCCGAAGCCGCCGCGATCGATCATGCGCAGGCCGGCCGCATGGCCGGTGTCGATCAGCAGATCGGCGGGCATGCCCAGGGCGCGCGCGTAGTCGGCGTTCTTGTCGACGCGGCCGCAGACCATCAGCGGCCGGCAGGGCTCGCTCATCGAATGGAGGTCGAGCAGCAGCTCGGCGCGGTCGACCCAGGGCCGCAGCGCGCGGGCGCGCTCGAGCTCGACGCTGCGGCGCGCACCATCCAGCGTGGCGTCGTCCCAGACCCGGTTGTAGTCCTCGTCGACGCAGCGCGAGGCGTACGGATCGGCGGGGTCGAAGCGCTGGAAGGCGGCGACGTTGGCGAAGGCCAGCGTCAGCGCGCCCTGCACCGGCTCGAAGTCGTCGCGCAGCAGCCAGTCGAGCGCGATGGCGCCGCAGATCTCGTTGCCGTGCGTCAGCGCCTGCACCATCACCTCGGCGCCGGGGCGGCCCGAATCGACGCGATGGACCCAGTCGACGCCGGTGTTCGACGCGCGCCAGGGTGCCAGGTCCGGGGCTCGGAGTTCGATCGCGATCGCGCTCATGCGGGGCTCCACCGGTGGTGAAGCACCGAGTATCGCCGCCCCGGCGGGGGCGATACGATGCACCGCATGGGTCGAGTCGATAGCATCGACCCCCAAGACATCCCGGAGGTCCGTCCATGCGCGAGCGAGAACTGCAGTCCCTGATCGAAGACGTGCGACGCGGCGAACTGCCGCGGCGGGACTTCGTCGCCCGGCTCGTCGGCCTGGGCCTGACGGCGCCGATGGCGGGTTCGCTGCTGCTGCACGCCGGTGTCGCCCAGTCGCAGACGACGGTGCCCTACAAGCCGACCAGGCGCGGCGGCGGCGGCCTGCTGAAGACGCTGTGGTGGCAGGGGCCGACGCTGCTGAACCCGCATTTCGCCATCGGCACCAAGGACCAGGAAGGCTGCCGCGTCTTCTACGAGCCGCTGGCCGGTTGGGACGCCGAGGGCAACCTGATCCCCATCCTCGCCGCCGAGATCCCGACGCGCGACAACGGCGGCCTCGCCGCCGACGGCAAGTCGGTGGTCTGGAAGCTCAAACCGGGTGCGACCTGGCATGACGGCACGCCCTTCACCGCCGACGACTGCCTCTTCAACTGGCAGTTTGCGATCGACCCGGCGACCGCGGCGACGACGATCGGGCCGTACAAGGACATCCAGGTCGAGAAGATCGACGCCCATGCGATCCGCGTGCGCTTCCAGCGCCCGACGCCGTTCTGGGCCCAGGCCTTCGTCGGCACCTTCGGGATGATGATCCCCAAGCATCTGTTCGCGCCCTACCTCGGCGCCAAGTCGCGCGAGGCGCCGACGAACCTCAAGCCGGTCGGCACCGGCCCGTTCAAGTTTGTCGACTTCAAGCCCGGGGACCTGGTGCGCGGCACGATCAACACCGCGTACCACATGCCCAACCGGCCGTATTTCGACGCCATCGAGATGAAGGGCGGCGGCGATGCCGTCTCGGCGGCACGCGCCGTGCTGCAGACGGGCGAGTTCGACTACGCCTGGAACCTGCAGGTCGAGGACGACGTGCTCAAGCGGCTCGAAGCGGGCGGCCGCGGGCGCCTCGTGCCGGTGCCCGGCGGCGACGTCGAATACCTCGCGCTCAACACCTGCGACCCCAATGTCGAGGTCGATGGCGAGCGCTCGAGCCTGAAGACCAGGCACCCCTTCTGGAGCGACCCGGCCGTGCGCAAGGCGATGGGGCTGCTCGTCGACCGCCAGGCGATCCAGGATTTCATCTACGGCCGCACCGGCTACGCGACACCGAACTTCCTCAACAACCCGCCGCGCTTCCGCAGCCACAACCTGAAGTTCGAGTTCAACATCGACAAGGCCAAGGCACTGCTCGACGGCGCCGGCTGGAAGCCCGGCGCCGACGGCGTGCGCGAGAAGGGCGGGGTCAAGCTCAAGGGCGTGTTCCAGACCAGCATCAACGCGCCGCGCCAGAAGTCGCAGCAGATCATCAAGCAGGCCTGCCAGAAGGCCGGCATCGAGCTCGAGCTGAAATCGGTGACGGCCAGCGTGTTCTTCTCTTCCGACGTCGCCAACCCCGACACCTACGGCAAGCTCTACGCCGACATGGAGATGTACACGACGACGCAGACCGAACCCGATCCGGCGACCTTCATGCAGCAGTTCATCAGCAGCCAGGCGTCGACGAAGGCCAACAAATGGCAAGGCCGCAACATCCCCCGCTGGCGCAGCGAGGAATACGACAAGGCCTATGCCGCGTCCGAGGGCGAGCTCGACCCGGTCAAGCGCGCCGCGCTCTTCATCCGCATGAACGACCTCGTCTGCGGCGACGGCTACGTGATCCCGCTCGTCAACCGCCCGCGTCCCTCGGGCGTCGGCAACAAGCTCGTGACGCAGCTCTCGGGCTGGGACAACATCATGTGGGCCGTCCACTCCTGGTACCGCGAAACCTGAGCTCGGGTAATTCTTGGGCCCCTATCTCCTGCGCCGGCTGGCGATCGCGCTGCCGAGCCTGCTCGGCATCAGCCTCGTGCTGTTCACGGTGCTGGCGCTGGCGCCGGGTGATCCTTTCGGCGAACTGGCGACGAATCCCAACGTGCCGCCCGAGGTGCAGGCGGCGCTGCGCCACCAGTTCGGACTCGACGACCCGGTCTGGCAGCGCTATCTGCATTGGCTGCTGGCGATGCTGCACGGCAACTGGGGTTTCTCCTTCGTCAGTCGCGTCGACGTCGACATCCTGATCCGCCAGCGCGTGCCGGTGACGCTGGCGATCATCGGCGCCTCGCAGCTGCTGGCGCTGTCGATCGCGCTGCCGGTGGGCATCGTCGCGGCGACGAAGCCCTATTCGCTGTTCGACAAGCTCGCGAACACGATCGCCTTCATGGGCTTCTCGCTGCCGACCTTCTTCACCGGCCTGCTGCTGATCCTGCTGTTCTCGATCAAGCTGCATTGGCTGCCCTTCGTCTTCCGCAGCGACATCGCGGCCACCGGCTGGGACTGGTGGTGGCGGCAGTTCCAGCAATCGATCATGCCGATCGCCGTGCTCGGCCTGTTCCAGGGCGCGAGCTGGACGCGCTTCGTGCGCTCGGCCGTGCTCGACGTCGTGCGGCTCGACTACGTGACGACGGCGCGCAGCAAGGGCCTGGCCGAGCGCGTCGTCGTGCTGCGGCATGTCGTGCGCAACGCGCTGATCCCGGTCGTCACGCTGGTGGCGCTGACGATGCCGCAGGTCTTCGGCGGCGCCATCGTCACCGAGCAGATCTTCCGCGTGCCCGGCATCGGCTCGCTGCTCATCGACGCCATCCTGCGCAACGACACGCCGGTGATCATGGCCGTGACCTTCGTCTTCGCCTGCCTCGTGATCCTCTTCAACCTGATCGCCGATCTCCTCTATGGCTGGCTCGACCCCCGCATCAGCTTCCGTTGAAGCGCCGCGGCGCGTCGTCTCGCCCGCGGCCGAGGCCTGGCGGCGCTTCCGGCGCCATCGCATGGCCGTGTTCAGCCTCGTGCTGCTGGCGGCGATCGCCGCCGCGGTGGCCTTCGGGCCGCTGCTGTGGAAGGTCGCGATCGCCGACATCGACTTCACGGCGCGCCTGGCGACCCCGAGCGCGGCTCATCCCTTCGGCACCGACGACCTCGGCCAGGACCTGCTCGCGCGCATGCTCTACGGCGGCCGCATCAGCATCGCCGTCGGCCTCGCGGCGATGGCGATGTCGGTCGGCGTTGGCGTGCTCGTCGGGTCGATCGCCGGCATCTCGCGCGGCGCCGTCGACAGCGCGCTGATGTGGCTCACCGACCTCTTCCTCTCGCTGCCGCAACTGCCGCTGCTGCTGCTGCTGATCTACCTCTTCCGCGAGCCGCTGAAGATCGCCTTCGGGCCCGAGGTCGGCGTCTTCCTGCTCATCGTCGTCATCATCGGCGCCTTCCGCTGGATGCCGACGGCGCGGCTCGTGCGGGCGCAGTTCTTCAGCCTGCGCGAGAAGGAGTTCGTCGAGGCGGCACGCGCGCTCGGCGCGTCGACGCCGCGCATCGTGCTGCGGCACATCCTGCCCAACGCGCTGGGGCCGGTGATCGTCGCCGGCACCATCGACGTCGCCGCGGCGATCATCGCCGAGAGCACGCTGTCGTTCCTCGGCCTGGGCTTTCCGCCCGACATCCCGACCTGGGGCCGGATCCTCTACGACGCCAAGGACTACCTCGACATCGCGCCGCATTGGGCGCTGTTCCCGGGGCTGGCGATCTTCCTCACCGTGCTGACGATCAACTTCGTCGGCGACGGGCTGCGCGACGCGCTCGATCCGCGGCGGGTCATGTGATGGCGCTGCTCGAGATCCGCGGGCTGAAGACCCACTTCAAGACCGACGAGGGCTGGCTCCACGCCGTCGACGGCGTGGACCTCGCCGTCGAGGCGGGCGAGACCGTCTGCATCGTCGGCGAGTCGGGCTGCGGCAAGAGCGTCACCGCGCGCACCGTGCTCAAGCTCATCGACATGCCGCCCGGCCGCATCGTCGCCGGTTCGGTGCTGTGGCAGGGGCGCGACCTCGTGCCGCTGCCGCCGCGCGAGATGCAGCGCATCCGCGCCAAGGAGATCGCGATCGTCTTCCAGGAGCCGATGACCTCGCTGAATCCGGTCTACACGGTGGGCGAGCAGATCGCCGAGAGCCTGCGGCTGCACGAAGGGCTGTCGCGCCGAGCGGCGCTGGACCGCGCCGTCGAGATGCTGCAGCTCGTGCGCATCCCCACGCCCGAACGGCGCGTGCGCGACTACCCGCACCAGTTCTCGGGCGGCATGCGCCAGCGCGTGATGATCGCCATCGCGCTGGCCCGCAATCCGCAGCTGCTGATCGCCGACGAGCCGACGACGGCGCTCGACGTCACGATCCAGGCGCAGATCCTCGAGCTGCTCGCCGAGCTGAAGTCGCGCCTCGGGATGGCGGTGCTGCTGATCACCCATGCGATGGGCGTTGTCGCCGAGACGGCGCAGCGCGTCGTCGTGATGTACGCCGGCCAGGTGATCGAGGAGGCCGAGGTCGGTGCGCTGTTCGCGCGGCCGCGCCATCCCTACACGCAGGGGCTGATCCGCTCGATCCCGCGCATCGACATCGCGGCCACGCACAAGCAGCGGCTCGAGGCCATCGCCGGCACCGTGCCGCGGCTGATCGCGCCGCCGCCGGGTTGCCGCTTCGCGCCGCGCTGCCGCTATGCCAGCGCGGCGTGCACGGCGGCGACGCCGCCGCTGCGCGAGGTCGCGCCGGGGCACAAGGTGGCCTGCATCCTCGAGGTTGCGCCATGAGTGCTCCGCTGCTGAAGGTCGCCGGCCTCGTCAAGCATTTCCCGATCAAGGGCGGCTGGCTCGGCCGCGAGGTCGAGCGCGTGCATGCCGTCGACGGCGTCGATTTCGCGCTCGCCGCCGGCGAGACGCTGGGACTCGTCGGCGAATCGGGCTGCGGCAAGAGCACCACCGGGCGCTGCATCCTGCGCCTGATCGAGCCGACCGCGGGCGAGGTCACCTTCGACGGCCGCAGCGTCACCGGCGCCGACCGCGACGAGCTGCGTGCGCTCGCGCGCCGCATGCAGATCGTGTTCCAGGATCCCTACGCGAGCCTGGACCCGCGCATGACGGTGGGCGCCATCGTCGGCGAGGCGCTGACGATCCACAAGCTGACGACGGGCCCGGCGGCCTATCGCGACCGCATCGTCGAGCTGCTCGAGACCGTGGGCCTGTCGGCCGATCATCTGCGACGCTTCCCGCACGAGTTCTCGGGCGGCCAGCGCCAGCGCATCGGCATCGCGCGCGCGCTGGCGGTGCAGCCCAGCCTGCTCGTCTGCGACGAGGCGGTCTCGGCGCTCGACGTCTCGATCCAGGCCCAGGTCATCAACCTGCTCGAGGACCTGCAGTCGCGCTTCGGCCTGGCCTACATCTTCATCGCCCACGACCTCTCGGTCGTCGAGCACATCAGCGACCGCGTCGCCGTGATGTACCTCGGCCGCATCGTCGAGATCGCGCCGGCGCGCGAGCTCTACGCGAACCCGCGCCACCCCTACACCGAGGCGCTGCTGGCCGCCGTGCCGATCCCCGACCCGCAGGTCAAGCGCGTGCGCATCCCCCTGCAGGGCGACGTGCCGAGCCCCATCCATCCGCCTTCGGGCTGTCATTTCCATACCCGTTGCCCGATCGCCAACGCCGGTGCCTGTCGCGGCGAGCGGCCGCTGCTGCGCGAGATCGGCCCCGGACACAGCGTCGCCTGTCATCTGCGCGGCTGATGCCGGCCGCCGGCCCGGCCGGAATGCGGGCGCAGCGGCAGCGCAAATCTTCACAATGAATCGTCCGTCTTGCCGTCGGTAAAGTAGATCGAAAGCGTCGGCGCGGCGCGACTGGGGTGCAACCCTGACGCCGGGAATGGGTCTACAGTGGCACCGAGGAACCCGGTTCCGTCGATGAGGAGTCCTGCGATGAACGTTGCCACCCGAATTCTTGCCGCCCTCTTTTCGACCGCCCTGGTCTGCACCGCCGTGCCCGCGCAGGCGCAACGCCACTGGGGCGGCGGCGAACGTCACGAATACCACGGCGGCTACCACCGCGGCGGCTGGGGCTGGGGACCGGCCTGGGGCCTGGGCATCGGGCTCGGCCTCGGGCTGACGGCCGCCTATTGGGACAACTATTACGCGCCCTACGGCTACGGTCCGGGCTATGTCGTCGTGCAGAGCCCGCCGCCGGTCACGGTGGTGCAGCAGGCGCCGCAGACGGTGGCTCAAGCCGCGCCGAGCTCGGCGCCGGAGCCCGTGGTCTACCCGCGCAACGGCCAGAGCGCCGCGCAGACCGAGAGCGATCACCAGGACTGCAACCGCTGGGCGACCACGGTGCCGGGCGCACTCGCCGATGCCAGCGTGATGATGCGCGCCGTCTCGGCCTGCATGGACGCGCGCGGTTACACGCTGCGTTAGACGCCGCAGACCAGCGCTCGAACGGACGCTAGAGCCGGGCGAGCAGCCGCGCCGGCAGCATCAGGATCGCCCCGAGCAGCGCGAACACCGATCCGATGGCGATGCCGAGCAAGCGCAGCGGCAGCGTGACCAGCCAGATCAGCGGCGCCAGCAGCAGTGCCAGCAGCGCCAGCGGCCAGCACAGCACGAACAGCAGGCACCAGGCGGCGAGCGTGAACAGGAAGCGCATCGCGCCCTCCTCAAGCCAGCGGCTGCGCCGGCGCGGGGGTCGAGCCGGCCCAGAGCTGCGCCGCACCGTCGACGCGGGCGAGTTGCGAGATCACCCCGAGTCCGGCGCTGGTCAGCAGCACCGAAAGCGCGACGGCGGCGAGGCGGGAAGAGAGGCTTTGCTTCATGGTGGGCTCCTGGTGAGGTGTGTAGCGATGACGTGACTGTCGTCGCCGCGCCCCTTCGAAGCGAGCGCGATGCGACGGACGGCCGCTTGCGGCACCTCAAGAGCAATCCGCGCCGACCGATGGCGGCGGCCGGCGCTGCCACCCCCACCGATATAATCGCCCTTTACCACCACAGCATTCGTCGGTGACTACGGATGCTGCATGAAATGACCAAGTTCGTTTTCGTGACCGGCGGCGTCGTGTCCTCCCTCGGCAAGGGCATTGCGGCAGCATCGCTGGCGGCCATCCTCGAGTCGCGCGGCCTCAAAGTCACCCTGATCAAGCTCGACCCCTACCTCAACGTCGATCCGGGCACGATGAGCCCGTTCCAGCACGGTGAGGTCTTCGTCACCGACGACGGCGCCGAGACCGACCTCGACCTCGGCCACTACGAGCGCTTCATCACGACGCGGATGAAGCGCACGAACAATTTCACGACCGGCCAGATCTACAAGAGCGTGCTCGAGAAGGAGCGCCGCGGCGACTACCTCGGCAAGACCGTGCAGGTGATCCCGCACGTGACGAACGAGATCCAGGAGTTCGTCAAGCGCGGCGCCGCCGACGGGCTCGACGTCGCGATCGTCGAGATCGGCGGCACGGTAGGTGACATCGAATCGCTGCCCTTCCTCGAGGCCGTGCGCCAGATGAGCCTGCGCCTGGGCCCGGCGCATTGCGCCTTCGTGCACCTGACCTACGTGCCCTGGATCGCCGCCGCCGGCGAGCTCAAGACCAAGCCGACCCAGCACACGGTGCAGAAGCTGCGCGAGATCGGCATCCAGCCCGACGTGCTGCTGTGCCGCGCCGACCGCCCGATACCCGACGAGGAGCGCGACAAGATCAGCCTCTTCACGAACGTCCAGCCGCACGGCGTGATCAGCATGTGGGACGTCGACACGATCTACAAGGTGCCGCGCCTGCTGCACGAGCAGGGTCTGGACGAGCTGATCTGCATGAAGCTGCAGCTGCTGACGCGGCCGGCCGACCTGCGGCGCTGGGACATGCTGGTGCACGAGGTCGAGCATCCGCAGACGACGGTGAAGATCGCGATGTGCGGCAAGTACACCGACCTGTCGGACTCGTACAAGTCGCTCAACGAGGCGCTGCGCCACGCCGGCATCCACAACCACGCGAAGGTCGACATCGAGTACGTCGACGCCGAATCGCTGACGCCGGCCAGCGCCGGCCAGCTCGCGCAGTTCGACGCCATCCTCGTCCCCGGCGGCTTCGGCAAGCGCGGCATCGAGGGCAAGATCGTCGCCGCGCAATACGCCCGCGAGCACCGCCTGCCCTACCTCGGCATCTGCCTGGGCATGCAGGTGGCGACGATCGAATACGCGCGCCACGTCGCCGGGCTCGAAGGCGCCAACAGCACCGAGTTCGACCCCCAATGCGCGCACCCGGTGATCGCGCTGATCGAGGAATGGCAGGACCGCGACGGCAGCATCCAGAAGCGCAACGTCGGCTCCGACCTCGGCGGCACGATGCGGCTGGGCGCGCAGAGCAGCGACGTCAAGCCCGGCACGCTGGCGCACCAGATCTACGGCAACATCGTCACCGAGCGCCACCGCCACCGCTACGAGGCCAACGTCAACTACCTCGAGCGGCTGCAGGCCGCCGGGCTCGTCGTCTCGGCGCTGACGCAGACCGAGCACCTGACCGAGATCGTCGAGCTGCCGCGCGACCGCCATCCCTGGTTCATGGGCGTGCAGTTCCACCCCGAGTTCAAGAGCACGCCCTGGGGTGGACACCCGCTGTTCTCGAGCTTCATCCACGCCGCGCTCGAGTGCCGCGCCGAACGCGCCGAACCCGCCAAGGTCGTGGCATGAAGTTGTGCGGCTTCGAGGTCGGCATCACCCGGCCGTTCTTCCTCATCGCCGGCCCCTGCGTCGTCGAGAGCGAACAGCTGCAGATGGATGTGGCCGGGCAGTTGCAGGAGATCACCGGCGCACTCGGCATCCCCTTCATCTTCAAGAGCAGCTTCGACAAGGCCAACCGCAGCAGCGGCACGAGCTTCCGCGGCCCCGGCCTCGACAAGGGCCTGGCGATCCTCGCCAAGGTGCGGCGCGAGCTGAAGCTGCCCATCCTCACCGACGTGCACGACGAATCGCAGATCGCCGCCGTGGCCGCGGTCGCCGACGTGCTGCAGACCCCCGCCTTCCTGTGCCGCCAGACCGACTTCATCCGCGCCGTCGCGCAAAGCGGCAAGCCGGTGAACATCAAGAAGGGCCAGTTCCTCGCGCCGCACGACATGAAGAACGTCATCGACAAGGCCCGCGCCGCGGCGCGTGAAGCCGGCCTGCCCGACGATGTCTTCATGGCCTGCGAGCGCGGCGCCAGCTTCGGCTACAACAACCTCGTCTCCGACATGCGCAGCCTGGCGATCATGCGCGAGACCGGCGCCCCGGTCGTCTTCGATGCCACGCACAGTGTGCAGCTGCCCGGCGGCCAGGGCACGAGCAGCGGCGGCCAGCGCGAGTTCGTGCCGGTGCTCGCCCGCGCGGCGGTCGGCGTCGGCGTCGCCGGGCTCTTCATGGAGACGCATCCCGACCCCGCCAAGGCGCTGAGCGACGGCCCCAACGCCGTGCCGCTCAGGCACATGCGCGCGCTGCTCGAGCAACTCGTCGCGCTCGACGGCGTCGTCAAGAGCCAGCCGCTGCTGGAAGACGACTTCGCCGCCTGAACCCTATCACCACCACCTGCTGAGTAACCACGCATGAGTGCCATCGTCGATATCGTCGGCCGAGAGATCCTCGACAGCCGCGGCAACCCCACCGTCGAATGCGACGTGCTGCTCGAAAGCGGCACGATGGGTCGCGCGGCCGTCCCCAGCGGCGCATCCACCGGCAGCCGCGAAGCGATCGAGCTGCGCGACGGCGACAAGAACCGCTACGGCGGCAAGGGCGTGCTGCGCGCCGTCGAGCACATCAACACCGAGATCAGCGAGGCCGTGCTCGGCCTCGACGCCAGCGAGCAGGCCTTCCTCGACAAGACACTCGTCGAGCTCGACGGCACCGACAACAAGAGCCGCCTCGGCGCCAACGCGACGCTGGCCGTGAGCATGGCCGTGGCGCGCGCCGCGGCCGAGGAAAGCGGGCTGCCGCTGTACCGCTATTTCGGCGGCATGGGCCGCATGCAGCTGCCGGTGCCGATGATGAACGTCATCAACGGCGGCGCGCATGCCAACAACAACCTCGACCTGCAGGAATTCATGCTGATCCCGGTCGGCGCGCCGAGCTTCCGCGAGGCGCTGCGCTACGGCGCCGAGGTGTTCCACGCGCTGAAGAAGATCATCGACGCCAAGGGCATGCCGACCTCGGTCGGCGACGAGGGCGGCTTCGCGCCCAATGTCGCGAGCCACGAGGCGGCGATCCAGCTCATCCTCGAGGCGATCGAAAAGGCCGGCTACAAGCCCGGCGAGCAGATCGCGCTCGGCCTCGATTGCGCGGCGAGCGAGTTCTACAAGGACGGCAAGTACCACCTCGAGGGCGAGGGCCTGACGCTGAGCGCGCCCGAGTGGACCGAGATCCTCTCGACCTGGGTCGGCAAGTACCCGATCATCAGCATCGAGGACGGCATGGCCGAGGCCGACTGGGACGGCTGGAAGCACCTCAACGACGCGCTGGGCAAGCGCGTGCAGATCGTCGGCGACGACATCTTCGTCACCAACCCGCGCATCCTCGAGGAAGGCATCCGCAAGGGCGTGGCGAACTCGATCCTCATCAAGATCAACCAGATCGGCACGCTCTCGGAGACCTTCGCCGCGATCGAGATGGCCAAGCGCGCCGGCTGGACCAACGTCATCAGCCACCGCTCGGGCGAGACCGAGGACAGCACGATCGCCGACATCGCCGTCGGCAGCAACGCCGGCCAGATCAAGACCGGCTCGCTGAGCCGCAGCGACCGCATCGCCAAGTACAACCAGCTGCTGCGCATCGAGGAGGACCTCGGCGACGTCGCCAGCTACCCGGGGCGCGCCGCGTTCTACAACCTCAGGGCCTGAGCGAGCGGCGATGCGCTGGCCCACGGTCGTCCTCGCGGCGCTGCTGCTGCTGGTGCAGGGCGACCTCTGGCTGGGCAAGGGCAACGTGCCGCACGCGATGACGCTGCGCAAGCAGCTCGCGCAGCAGCTCGCGCTCAATGCCCAGGCACGCGATCGCAACGCGCGCGTCGCGGCCGAGGTCAGCGACCTCAAGGAAGGCCAGGAGATGATCGAGGAGAAGGCGCGCTACGACCTGGGCCTGGTGCGGCCGAACGAGATCCTGGTGCGGATCGACGCGCGGCACTAGCGTAGCCGGAGATCCGTTGCTCGCCGATATCCTGCTGGCCGCGCGCCCGCTGCTGGCGCCGGCGTTCACGCTCTGGGGCGCGCCGGTGACCTGGCTCGAGGTCGTCGCGTTCTGGCTCTCCGTCGCCTATGTGCTGGCGAACATGCGCGTCTGGGTCGTCGCCTGGCCGCTGGCGATCGCGAGTTCGCTGCTCTACGCGCTGCTGTTCGCCGACAGCCGGCTCTACGGCGAGGCCTCGCTGCAGCTGTTCTTCGTCGTCGTCTCGATCTGGGGCTGGTGGGAATGGCTGCGCGGCACCGGCGACGATGCGGCGCCGCTGGCGGTCGGCTGGATGAGTCCGCGCCGGCGCCGCCAGGCCGCGCTGGCCACGATCGCCGCCTGGCCGCTGCTGGGGCTGGCGCTGCGCCACGCCACCGACAGCCCGGTGCCCTACTTCGACGCGCTGCCCACCGTCGCCAGCATCACCGCGACCTTCATGCTCGGGCGCAAGAAGGTCGAGAACTGGCCGCTGTGGGTCGGCGTCAACGCCGTCAGCATCGCCCTGTTCGCCTACAAGGGGCTGTGGCTGACCGTCGTGCTCTACGCGCTCTTCCTCGTGCTGGCACTGCTGGGCTGGCGCGCCTGGCAGCGGCTGGCGCAGCAGGCCGCGTCACGATGAGCAGCGCGCTGCGCATCGCCATCGTCGGCGCCGAGAGCACCGGCAAGACCGAGCTCGCACGCGCGCTGTCGCAAGCGCTGGCGACGCGCACCTCGCTGCGCTGCACCTGGGTCGGCGAATGGCTGCGCGACTGGTGCGAGCGCGAGGGCCGCACGCCGCGGGCCGACGAGCAGGCGGCGATCGCGCGCACCCAGCACGAACACATCGACGCCGCGGCGGCGGCCCACGACATCGTCGTCTGCGACACGACCGCGGTGATGACCGCCGTCTACAGCGAGCTGCTGTTCGGCGACCGCTCGCTCGCGGCCTACGCCGTCGCCGAGCAGCGGCGCTGCGATCTGACGCTGCTCACCGCGCTCGACCTGCCCTGGGTCGCCGACGGGCTGCAGCGCGACGGACCGCACGTGCGCGAGCCGGTCGACACGGCTCTGCGCGCGCTGCTCGACGCCCATGGCCTGCGCTGGTCGCGCATCGCCGGCAGCGGCGATGCGCGCGTCGGGGCCGCGCTGGCGGCGGCGCTGACGCTGATTTCAGGTCGGGCGCGAACGCGCTGAACCGGCATCGAGCCGGCGCTTGAGTTCGGGCAGCGCCCGCTGCGCCGCCTCGTAGCCGGCCTGGATCATCTCGCGCCGGACGCTGAAATCGCTGCTCGCCCAGGCCGAGGTGTCGGGCCGGATCACGAGATCGGCCTGCGCCGCCTCCTGCTGGGACAGCGCATGGCCCATGATCTCGAACGACTGCAGCAGCACCTCGTAGAGGCCCGGCATCGAGGTGCGGTAGGGCTTGGTGCCGACATCGACCGCGATCACGAACTCGCCGCCCAGCGCACGCGCGGTGGACACCGGCAGCGGCGAGACGAGGCCGCCGTCGACGAGCTCGCGGCCGCCGATCTCGCGCGGCACGAAGACGCCGGGGATGCTGCACGAGGCGCGCACCGCGTCGGCGACCGAACCGGCGCTGAGCACGACGCGCTCGCCGCTGCGCAGGTCGGTCGTCACCGCGGCGTAGCCGATCGGCAGCGTCTCGATCGTCGCCCCACGGACGGCGTCGCCGACGAGGCGGTGCAGCGAATCGCCGAGCAGCATGCCGCGCTTGCCGGCGCTGGCGAAGTCGGCGACCTCGACATCGCGCACATGCAGCGCCACGTCCTCGATGCGGAACGGCGAATAGCCGGCGGCGTAGAGCGCGCCGACGAGGGCGCCGGCGCTCGACCCGGCGACGAAGTCGGGCTTGATGCCGGCCTGCACGAGCGACTTCAGCACGCCGATATGGGCGAAGCCGCTCGCCGATCCGCTGCCCAGCGCCAAGCCCAGCCGCAGGCGCTGCGAGGCGACGCGATGCGGCGACCGCGGCAGCGCCGCGCCCGCCGGCGCCTGGGCCAGCGCGACGGCGCCGCCGACGACGCCGCGCAGCCAGGCGCGGCGCGGCAGGCCGCTCATTTCGGTGCCGCCTCGGCCGGCTTGACCAGGCCCTGGTCGACCAGCCCCTTGAGCCGGGCCCAGGCCGATTCGAAGGCCCCGGCCGGCTCGCCGGCGGTCAGCGTGGCGACCTTCTCGTCGAGGACGATGATCTCGACGCGGCGGTTCAGCCGCTTGCCTTCCTCGGTGGCGTTCGACGCCACCGGGCGGTTGAAGGAATAGCCGACGGTGACGATGCGGCCGCGGTCGACGCCGCGCGCGGCCAGGGCCTCGGCGACCGACTCGGCGCGCGCCTTCGACAGCGATTCGTTGAGCGCGGCGGCGCCGTCGGAGTCGGTGTGACCCTCGACCGAGACCCGGTGCGTCGTCTTGCGCGTCAGCAGGTCGGCGACGCGGTCGAGGTAGGGCTTGGCCTCGGTGGCCTTGAAGCTGGCCTGGTTGACGTCGAACAGCACGGTGCTGGGCAGCACGAGCATGACGCCGCGGTCGAGCTGCTCGATCTGCAGCGTCGGGCCGCTGTACGGCGGCGGCGGTGGCGGCGGCGGACTCGCGCAGGCGAGGAGCCACAGCGTCGACGAGAGCGCCAGCAGGCGCAGGCTTGCGGAGTGGAATCGATTCATGAAAGCGGGGGGAGATGGTCGGATCGGCGCGATCCTAGGACCGCCCGCGGCGCCGCGCCCCCACCCTTGGAACAGTGATCTATTGCAAGCCGGACGAAGCCGGTGGCAGGTCACGGCCGGGCTTGAACAGGCCGGCGGCGTCGATCGGATCGAAGCGGTACTGCAGGCCACAGAAGTCGCAGCCGACCTCGGCCTCGCCACGTTCGGCGATCAGCGATTCGACCTCCTCGCGCCCGAGTCCGCGCAACATGCCGGCGACGCGTTCGCGCGAGCAGCTGCAGGCGAAGCGCGGCTCCTGGCTCGGGAACAGCCGCAGCGTCTCCTCGTGGAACAGGCGCCGCAGCAGCTCGCGCGGCGGCAACTGCAGCAACTCCTCGCGCGTCAGCGTCGCCGCCAGCAGCGCGATGCGGTTGAAATCCTCGTTGCGGCCGATCTCGTCCTCGTCGCGCAGGCCGGCGCCGGGCAGCGGCAGGCGCTGGATCAGCAGCCCGGCGGCGACGCGGTCGTCGGCAGCTAGGACGAGCCGCGTGTCGAGCTGCTCGGACTGCAGCATGTAATGCTCGATCACCTGCGAGAGCTGCTGCAGCGGCTCGCGGCGGTCGCCGTGCAGCGGCACGACGCCCTGGTACGGCTGCTGGCCGGGCTTGCGCTCGCGCGGGTCGAGCGTGATCGCGCAGCGGCCCAGGCCGTGAACGTTGAGCAGCGCCTCCAGCCCCGCGCCCTCGGGCACCTCGCCGACGACCTTGGCGGTGGCGCGGAACGTCAGCTCGGGCTGCGCCTCGGCCACCGCGAGCTTGACCGGGCCGTCGCCATGCAGCTGCAGCACGAGCGCGCCGTCGAACTTGATGTTGGCCTGCATCAGCAGCGCGGCGGCGGACATCTCGCCGAGCAGCGCGCGCACCGCCGGCTCGTGGGCGCCGAGGCCGGCGCGGCGGCCCAGCAATTCGACCCAGGCGTCGCTCAGCCGCACGACCATGCCGCGCACCGGCAGCCCTTCGAAGAGGAACTTCGAGAGCTCCGACATCAGGCCAGCTTCTTCAGCGTGCGGCGGTAATGCTCGGCGTTGTGCACGTAGTGGTCGGCGCCGGCGCGCATCAGCGCGATCTGCTCGGGGTCGAGCACGCGCGCGGCCTTCGCCGGGCTGCCGAGGATCAGCGTGTTGTCGGGGAATTCCTTGCCCTCGGTGACGAGCGCGCAGGCGCCGACGAGGGCGTTGCGGCCGATGCGCGCGCCGTTGAGGACCACCGCCTGGATGCCGATCAGCGCGCCGTCGCCGATGCTGCAGCCGTGCAGCATCACCTGGTGACCGACGGTGACGCCCTCGCCCAACGTCAGCGGGTAGCCGACGTCGGTGTGCAGCACGCTGCCGTCCTGGACGTTGCTGCGCGCGCCGATGGTGATCCATTCATGGTCGCCGCGCAGCACCGCGCCCGGCCAGACATTGACGCCCTCGGCCAGCCGCACGCGGCCGATGACCTGGGCGCTGTCGGCAACCCAGGCGGTGGCGGCGATCTCGGGCACGTCGTCGCCGAGTTGGTAGATGGCCATCGAGGCTCCCCTATTGCGTAGCCGACGATTCTAGAGACGGCGCCGCGCGGCACCTGCCGGCGGCCCGGGCTGCAGCGCTTGCAGTTCGTCCTCGGTGAAACCGGCCGCGCGCCGGGCCTCGAGGTTGAACGGTCCGCGCGGCCGCGGCGCGTGGTGAAGAGCGGCGAGTTCGGCGTAGGTGACCACGGGGTCGAGCCCGCGCTCGGTGCACAGCCAGCGGAACCAGCGGTTGCCGAGCGCGACATGGCCGATCTCGTCGCGCAGGATGATGTCGAGGATCTCGCCGGCCCGCGCGTCGCCCACCTTGACGAGCTTGGCCTTGATCGGCGGCGACGCGTCGAGCCCGCGCGTCTCGAGCGTGCGCGGCACCAGCGCCACGCGCGCGATCACGTCGTGACGCGTCTTCTTGGCCATCTCCCACAGCGCGTCGTGGGCCGGGAAGTCGCCGTAGGCATGACCGAGCGAGCGCAGGTGCTCGCGCAGCAGCGTGTAATGCAGCGCCTCCTCCTGCGCGACGACGATCCAGTCGCGGTAGAAGGCCTCGGGCATGGCGGGGAAGCGCCAGACGATGTCGAGCGCGAGGTTCACCGCATTGGCCTCGATATGCGCCAGCGCGTGGATCAGCGCCGCGCGGCCCTCGGCGCTGGCCATCGAACGGCGCGCGAGCTGCGCATGCGGCACCAGCGGCGGCCGTGCGCCGCGGCCGGGGATGCCGGGCGGCTCGGCGATGACCGCGGCGGCGTCGAACGGCGCGCCGGCATCGATGGCGCGCACGGCGACGGCCTTGCGATCCGGGTCGGTGACGAGCAGCGCCTGCAGCGCCTCGGTCCTCAGCATGCGATGGGCTCCTGCCGGGTTTCAGCCGCGCGGATGGTGGCGCGCGTGCAGCTGGCGCAGCCGCTCGCGCGCGACATGGGTGTAGATCGTCGTCGTCGCGATGTCGGCATGCCCGAGCAGCATCTGCACGGCGCGCAGGTCGGCGCCATGGTTGAGCAGATGCGTCGCGAAGGCATGGCGCAGCGTGTGCGGCGACAGCGGCGCATCGATGCCGGCGACGCCCGCGTAGCGCTTGATCAGGCGCCAGAACATCTGGCGCGTCATGCCGGTGCCGAAGCGCGTCACGAACAGCGCCTCGCTGGTCTGGCCGCCGAGGATCGCCGGCCGGGCCTGCGTCAGGTAGCGCTGCAGCCAGGCCGCGGCCTCGGCACCGTAGGGCACGAGGCGCTCGCGCGAGCCCTTGCCGCGCACGCGCAGCACGTCCTCGTTGAGCCCGAGCTGGACCGTGTGCAGGCCCACGAGCTCGCTCACGCGCAGGCCGCTGGCGTACATCAGCTCGATCATCGCGCGGTCGCGCAGGCCCAGCGGCTGCAGGACGTCGGGTGCCGCGAGCAGGGCCTCGACCTGCGCCTCGCTCAGCGCCTTGGGCAGGCGCAGCGGCATGCGTGCGGCAAGCAGGCGCAGCGTCGGATCGGCGGCCACGCGGTGCTCGCGCACGGCCCAGTGGAAATAGCGCCTGAACACGGTCAGGCGGCGGTTCGCCGTCGTCGCCCGCGTCGACGCGTGGCGCGCGGCCATGTAGGCCAGCAGATCGCTCTCGGCGCTGGCGTCGAGCTCGCGTCCCTGCTCGTCGGCGAGCCAGCGCGCGTACAGCGTGAGATCGCGGCGGTAGGCGGCCAGCGTCGGGCTCGCGAGGCCGTCCTCGATCCACAGCGCATCGATGAAGCGGTCGATCGCGGCCCGGCTCGGATCGGTCGGCGGCGCGTCGTTCAAGCGGGCTTCACTCCAGCTTCAGGCCCTGCTTGGCGACGACGGCCTTGTAGACCTCGAGCTCGGCCTTGATCTGAAGCGCGAACTGCTCGGGCGTGTTGCCGACGATCAGCGATCCGGTCTCGGCGATGCGCTTCTTCACCGTCGGGTCCTCGAGCGCCTTGCGCACCGCCGCGGCGAGCTTGTCGACGACGTCGCGCGGCAGGCCCTTCGGGCCCAGGATGCCGTAATAGGCCATGCGATTCACCGGCTCGAGCCCGACCTCCTTGAACGTCGGCACGTCGGGCAGTTGCGCCAGCCGCTGCGGTGCCGCGACGACGATGGCGACGAGGCGCTTGTCCTTGATGAACGGCAGCGCCGAGGGCAGGTTGTCGAAGATCATCGGCACCTGGCCCGCGACCGTGTCGTTGAGCGCCGGCCCGGCGCCGCGATACGGGATATGCGTCATGAAGATGCCGGTCAGGCTCTTGAACAGCTCGGTCTGCAGATGGCCGATGCCGCCGGTGCCGGAGCTCGAATAGCTGTACTTGCCCGGATGGCGGCGCAGCTCGGCGACGAAGCCGGCGTAGTCGTGGGCCGGGAACGCGGGGTTCACGGCGATCACGTTGGGCGTCGCGGCGATGTTGATCACCGGGGTGAAATCGGTGATCGGGTTGTAGCCGATGCGCGGGTTGATCGCCGGATTGGCGGCCGTCGTCGAGACCGTGGCCATGCCGATCGTGTAGCCGTCGGGCGCCGCGCGCACGACCTCGAGCGCCCCCACCGAACCGCCGCCGCCGGCGCGGTTCTCGACCAGCACCTGCTGGCCGAGCACGGCGCTCATCTTCTCGGCGACGATGCGGGCGATGATGTCGGTCGTGCCCGCGGGCGCAAACGGCACGATGAGGTGGACGACGCGGTTCGGGTAGCCTTCGGCGCGCGCGGCGGGCAAGGCCGCGGCCAGGGCAAGGGTCAACAGGGCCACGATCGGCAAACGCATGGTCGGGATCTCCGGTGGGTCAACGTTGGGGGGAAGAACAGGGCGCAACACCGGTTATAGCCGCAGCGGCGGCGCGCGCCCGATATTCGTGAGATGAATGACACCCTGCTGCTGCTGCCCGACTTCGCACTCATCGTGCTGGGCTACCTCGTCTGCCACCACACGGCGCTGAACCGGCCGCTGTGGGACGGCGTCGAGCGGCTCGTCTATTTCCTGCTGTTCCCGGCGCTGCTGTTCAACTCGGTCGCGCGCAGCGCCTGGGATCCGGCGAGCATGGCGCGGCTGGCCGGTGCAGGCCTGGCGCTCACGGCGGCCGGCATCGCCCTGGCGAGCGCCTTGCGGGCCTGGCCGCGGGTCGACCCGCGGCTGCACGCGGCCGGCGCGCAGACGGCGTTCCGCTTCAATACCTATGTCGCGCTCGCGCTGGCCGAGCGGCTGGCCGGCGCGCGCGGCCTGGCCTGGATGGCGATGCTGGTGGCGGCCTGCGTGCCGCTGGCCAACGTCGCCGCCGTCTGGCCGCTGGCGCGCCAGGGCGGCCACCATTTCGGGCGCGAACTCGCGCGCAACCCGCTGATCCTCGCCAGCGTCGCCGGCCTGGCCTGGCGCGCGCTCGAGCTGCCGATGCCGGCACTCGCGGCGACGACGCTGGCGCGCCTGTCGGCGGCGGCGCTGCCGCTGGGGCTGATGGCGGTGGGTGCCGGCATCCGCGTCGGCGCGCTCGGCGAGGGGCCGCGGCTGGCCGCCGCGCTGATGGTGATCCGCCATGCGCTGCTGCCGGCGCTGGCGCTGCTGCTGGTCACGCGGCTCGACCTCGCGCCGGCGCAGCAGGCCGTGCTGATGGCCTTCGGCGCCATGCCCACCGCGTCGAGCGCCTATGTGCTCGCCGTGCGCATGGGCGGCCATGGCGCCTACGCGGCCGGCCTGGTGTCGCTGTCGACACTGCTGGGCATGGCCTCGATGCCGCTGTGGCTGGCGGCCTGGCGCGCGGTCGGCAACTAAGCCGGCACCTGAGACGGCCTCTGCGCCAGCGCCCATTCGATGTGCTCGCGCAGCAGCGCGTCGGCCGCCGGCAGCGCGGCGGCCAGCGCCTGGGCGATGTCCGCATCGGCGCTCGCCCGCCAGGCGTTGCCGAGCGCGACCGCGAGGTTGCGGCGCCAGCGCGCGATGCCGATGCGGCGGATCGCGCTGCCCTCGGTGCGGCGCAGGAATTCGGCCTCGTCCCAGCGCCAGAGTTCGAGCAGCGTGGCCGCGTCGAGGCCGTCGCGGACATCGAAGTCGGGCAAGGCCGAGCGCTGCGCGTATTTGTTCCACGGGCAGCTCAGCTGGCAGTCGTCGCAGCCGTAGATGCGGTTGCCGATCGCCTCGCGCAGCTCCAGCGGCATCGACCCGTCGTGCTCGATCGTCAGATAGCTGATGCAGCGCCGCGCGTCGAGCCGGTAGGGCGCGACGATGGCGCGCGTCGGGCAGGCGTCGATGCAGGCGCTGCAGCTGCCGCAATGCGCCTCGACGGGCGCCGTCGGCGGCAATGCGATGTCGACGTAGACCTCGCCGATGAAGAACATCGACCCGCCTTCGCGCGCCAGCGCCAGCGTGTGCTTGCCGCGCCAGGCCAGCCCGGCGCGCGCGGCGATCTCGACTTCGAGCACCGGCGCCGAATCGGTGAACACGCGATGGCCCAGCGGACCGACCGCGGCCGCGAGCCGCTCGGCCAGCATCTGCAGTCGCCGGCGCAGCACCTTGTGGTAATCGCGGCCGCGGGCGTAGATCGAGATCACGGCGCGCCGCGGATCGGCCTGCGCGGCGGCTTCGGCGGCGATCCAGTCGGCGCCCGCGCCGCTGCCGCCCGCTGCGGCGGCCTCGCGCGGCAGATAGTCCATGCGCGCGCTGATGACGCTCAGCGTGCCGGGGACGAGCTCGGCCGGCCGCGCGCGCCGCAGGCCATGCGCCGCCATATAGCCCATGCCGCCGTGGAATCCGGCCTCGAGCCACGCCTGCAGCCCGGGCTCGGCGCTCGAAAGATCGGGACTGGCGACGCCGATCTGTGAGAATCCGAGCTCGCGCGCCCAGCCCTGCAGTTGTCGCCACAGCGCCTGCGCGTCGATTTGATGCCCGACCTGCCCCACGCCGTCCATCCGCCGATTCTAGAAACCCGCCGTCTGTTCTGGGCCGACGAGGCGGATTGCGCCGCCTGTGCCGCGCAACTCGCGCGCAAACCCGGCATCGCCGACGCCTGCATCGAACTCCACGGCACGCTCGGCGCCGGCAAGACGACCTTCACTCGCCACCTGCTGCGCGCGCTCGGCGTGGCCGGCCGCATCAAGAGCCCGACCTATGCGGTGCTCGAAAGCTACGAGCTGCCGGGCCTGGTGATCTCGCATTTCGACTTCTACCGTTTCGACGACGCGCGCGAATGGGCCGATGCCGGCCTGCGCGACATCTACGCCGCCCCGGGGCTGAAGATCGCCGAATGGCCCGAGCATGCGGCGGCGCTGCTGCCGCGCCCCGACCTCGCGCTGCACATCGAGCCCGTGGGCGAGGCCGGCGCGCGCGCCGTGCGCATGGACGCCGGCACGCCGCGCGGCCTGGAGCTGCTGCCTTGACGCTGCCGCGCCGCGCCGCGCTGCGCCGCTCGCTCGCGCTGCTGCTGGCCGCGCCGCAGCTCGTGCGCGGCGCCAACATCGTCGCCGTGCGCCTGTGGCCGGCGCACGACTACACGCGGGTGACGATCGAATCGGACCAGCCGCTGGCCGCCCAGCACCTGCTGACCGAGGCGCCGTACCGCCTCGTCGTCGACATCGACGGGCTCGAGCTGAGCCCGGCACTGCGCGAACTCGTCGGCCAGGTGCGGCCCGACGACCCGTACATCGCCGGCGTGCGCGTCGGTCAGTACCAGCCGCGCGTCGTGCGCCTGGTGTTCGATCTCAAGCAGCTCGTGCGACCGCAGCAGTTCGCGCTGGCGCCGGTGCGGCCGTACCAGAACCGGCTCGTGCTCGACCTCTATCCGATCGAGGAACCCGATCCGCTGCTCGCACTCGTGCGCGAACGCGAAGCGGCGGCGCAGTCGACGCGCGACGAACTCGGCGCCCTCATCGCGCGCATCGACCAGCGCGCGCCGCGGGCGGTGGATGCGGCAGCTTCGGCTGCTTCAGCGCCTGCAGCCGTGACCCCTTCGGCGTCGCCGATCTCATCGGCACCCGCGCCAGCGGTCGCTTCGACGCCCGCCCCGGCACGCCGGCCGCCACCGCTGACGGCGGCCGAGCGGCATCGCGTCGATCGCCTGCTCATCGTCGCCGTCGACCCCGGCCATGGCGGCGAGGACCCCGGCGCCATCGGCCCCACGGGGCTGCGCGAGAAGGACGTCGTGCTCGCACTCGGCCTGGCGCTGCGCGAGCGGCTCGATGCGCTGCCGGCCACGCGCGTGATGATGACGCGCGACGCCGATTTCTTCGTGCCGCTGGGCGAGCGCGTGCGCAAGGCGCGGCGCGTCCAGGCCGACCTCTTCGTGAGCCTGCATGCCGACGCCTTCCTGCGCCCGCAGGCGCGCGGCGCGAGCGTGTTCGCGCTCTCGACGAAGGGCGCCAGCAGCGCCGCGGCGCGCTGGATGGCCGAGCGCGAGAACGCCGCCGATGCGGTCGGCGGCGTCAACGTCGCACAGGGCCGCGACGCGCAGCTGATGCTCGCGATGGCCGAGATGAGCACGGCGGCGCAGATCAAGGACAGCCTCAAGCTCGGGCACGAGGTGCTCACGCGCATCGGCCGCGTCGGCGCGCTGCACAAGGGCGAGGTCGAGCAGGCGGCGTTCGCGGTGCTCAAGGCGCCCGACATCCCGAGCATCCTCGTCGAGTCGGCCTTCATCTCGAACCCGGACGAGGAGGCGCGGCTGCGCGATCCCGCCTACCGCGAGCGCCTCGTCGAAGCGCTGACGCAGGCGATTCACCGTTACCTCGAGCGCAACCCGCCGCTGGAGCGGCGGCAGCGCGAGGCCTGAAGGTACGCGTCAGCGCGCGAGCAAGCGCGCCGCGTCGAGCGCGAAATAGGTCAGCACGCCGTCGGCGCCGGCGCGCTTGAAGGCGAGCAGCGCCTCCATCATCACGGCGTCGTGGTCGAGCCAGCCGTTGGCGGCGGCGGCCTTGAGCATCGCGTACTCGCCGCTGACCTGGTAGGCGAAGGTCGGCACGCGGAACTCGTCCTTGACCCGGCGCACGATGTCCAGGTACGGCATGCCGGGCTTGACCATCACCATGTCGGCGCCCTCGGCGATGTCGAGCGCGACCTCGCGCAGCGCCTCGTCGCTGTTGCCCGGGTCCATCTGGTAGACCTTCTTGTCGCTCTTGCCGAGGTTGGCGGCCGAGCCGACGGCGTCGCGGAACGGGCCGTAGAAGGCGCTCGCGTATTTCGCGCTGTAGGCCATGATGCGCGTGTGTATCAGGCCGCGCGATTCGAGCGCCTGGCGCACCGATCCGATGCGGCCGTCCATCATGTCGCTGGGCGCGACGATGTCGACGCCGGCCTCGGCCTGCACCAGGGCCTGGCGCGTCAGCACCGCGACCGTCGTGTCGTTGACGATGTAGCCGGTCTCGTCGAGCAGCCCGTCCTGGCCGTGGCTGGTGTACGGATCGAGCGCGACGTCGGTGAGCAGGCCGAGCTCGGGGAAGCGGGCCTTGAGCGCGCGCACGGCGCGCGGCACGAGGCCGTCGGGGTTCGTCGCCTCGGCGCCGTCGGGCGTCTTCAGCGCCGGGGCTATGACCGGGAACAGCGCCATCACCGGCACGCCCAGGCGCACGCATTCCTCGGCCACGGCGTAGAGCCCGTCGATGCTGCGCCGCTGCACGCCGGGCATGCTCGCGACGGCCTCGCTGCGGCCCTCGCCGTCGAGCAGGAACACCGGCAGGATCAGGTCCTGCGGTGCCAGCCGGTGCTCGCGCACGAGGGCACGGGTAAAGGCGTCGCGGCGCAGTCGGCGCGGACGGCTGGCGGGAAATGGCGGCGGTGTTTTCATCGAATCAGGCGCAGGTGAGCGCGCAAGCGCGGCGCGGGTACTGGACATTCAGCATTGGCGCACCGATGGCGTTCTGCTAAAGTGGTTTTCGGATGATAGCCGCGAGGCCGTCGTCCCCTGCTTTTCCTCCCTGAGCAGGTGCCTTACCGTGATGACAGCGATAGGGCTTGCCAGCCCCGGCCTTACGGCCGGGGCCCTTTTTTTGGATCGAACGTCGAGGCCCGGCAGCCATCGCCATAATGCCCCGAACATGAGTTCGTATCTCTGGGTCAAGGCCCTGCACATCATCTTCGTCGCGACCTGGTTCGCGGGCCTGTTCTACCTGCCGCGGTTGTTCGTCAACCTCGCGCTCATCGCCCCGGACAGCCACGCCGAGCGCGAACGTCTGTTGCTGATGGCGCGCAAGCTCTACCGCTTCAGCGGCATCCTGATGGTGCCGGCGATCGCCCTCGGCCTGTGGCTGTGGCTGGGCATCGGCATCGGCAAGGGCAGCGGCTGGATGCACCTGAAGCTGCTGCTGGTGCTGGGCGTGCTCGCCTATCACGGGCAATGCGGCCGGCTGCTCAAGCGCTTCGAGCGGATGTCGAACCGGCGCGCCGACCGCTGGTACCGGATCTACAACGAGGTCTCGATCCTGCTCTTCGCGGCCATCGTCGTGCTCGTCGTCGTCAAACCCTTCTGAGCGTGCGAGCGATGGCCCCGCTGCCGCGCCACCGCAGCTCGGCAACGCTGTTGGCCTGGGTCTACGGCGCGCTGATCTGCTACGCCAGCCTCTACCCTTTCAGCGGCTGGCGCTGGCCGCCCGGGCAGGGGCCGATGGCGCTGGCCCGCCTGCCGTGGACGAACTGGAATCTGCCGTTCGACATCTGGATCAACCTGCTGGGCTACGCGCCCTTCGGTCTGCTGCTGATCGTCGCCGCGCTGCGCGGCGGCCTGCGCGGACCGGTGGCTTTCGCCTTCGCGACGCTGCTGCCCTGCGCGATCTCGTACGCGATGGAATGCCTGCAGCAGTTCCTGCCCTCGCGCGTCCCGGCGATGGAGGACTGGACGATGAACAGCGTCGGCGCGCTCGCCGGCGCGCTGCTGGGCTGGACCGGGCAATCGCTGGGCTTGATCGGGCGCTGGCAGACGACGCGCACGCGCTGGTTCGTCGCCGACAGCGCCGGCGCGCTGACGCTGCTCGCGCTGTGGCCGGTGGCGCAGTTGTTCCCGGCGCCGGTGCCGCTGGGGCTGGGCCAGGTCGGCGAGCGGCTGCGCTCGGCGCTGGCCGATCTCGTCGCCGACGTGCCCTGGGCGACGGCGCTGCAGCAGATGCTCGAGGTGCCGGCGGTGCCGCCGGCGCCGCTGCGGCCGCTGTCCGAGGCGCTGGTCGTCGCCTGCGGCCTGCTCGCGCCCTGCCTGCTCGCGTTCTCGGTCATGCGGCCAGGCTGGCGACGCGCGGTGATGGCCGTCGGTGCGCTGGCGCTGGGCTGCGGCGCGATGACGCTGTCGACGCTGCTGAATTTCGGCCCCGCGCACGCGCTGGCCTGGCTGACGGCGATCGATGCCGCCGGGCTGTTGCTGGGCCTGCTGATGGCGCTGGCGCTGGTGCCGCTGCCCACGCGCGTCGTCGTCGGCGTTGCGCTGGTGGCGCTGACGGCGCTCGCGGTCGGCGTCGCGCAGGCGCCTGCCGATCCCTATTTCTCGCAAAGCCTGCTGGGTTGGGAACAGGGTCGCTTCATCCGCTTCCACGGGCTCGCGCAATGGGTCGGCTGGATCTGGCCCTACGTGACGATGGGCTGGCTGCTGGGTCGCCTGGGTCGGCGCGAGCATTGATCGCGGAACCGAAACGCGCCGGCCGAGTCTGCCGGGGCCCCTGCCTACAATCCATCGATGAGCTATTACAAGCACCACATCTTCTTCTGCCTGAACCAGCGCGAGAACGGCGAGGCCTGCTGCGCCGACCACGGCGCGAAGGCCGCCTTCGATCATTGCAAGGGCGCGGTCAAGGCCGCCGGCATGGCAGGACCCGGCGGCGTGCGCGTCAACAAGGCGGGCTGCCTCGACCGCTGCGCCGGCGGCCCGGTCGCCGTCGTCTACCCCGAGGGCGTCTGGTACACCTACGTCGACAACAGCGACATCGACGAGATCGTCGGCTCGCATCTGCAGGGCGGCCGCGTCGTCGAGCGGCTGCTGCTGGCGCCCGACATCGGCCGATGAACTCGGCGACCCAGCGCAGCCTCGTTGCCGGACCGGCGGGTGCGCTCGAATGCGCGCTCGATCTGCCGCCGGCCGGCGCCGTGCGCGGACTCGCATTGCTGTGCCATCCGCATCCGCAGCATGGCGGCACGATGGACAACAAGGTCGTGCAGACGCTGGCGCGCGCCTGCGTCCAGCTCGGCTACCGCAGCCTGCGCTTGAATTTCCGCGGCGTCGGTCGCTCCGAAGGGCAATGGGACGAGGGCCGCGGCGAGGTCGACGATGCACTCGCCGCGCTCGCCGCGTTCCGCGCTGCGGGCGAGCCGCTGGTGCTCGGCGGCTTCTCGTTCGGCGGCGCCATAGCGGCGCGCGCTGCGCAGCGCCTGCCCGAGGCCGAACGCGCCGAACGTCTGATCCTCGTCGGGCCGGCAGTGCGCAATTTCGAGGTCGCCCCGGTGCCGGCCGACACGCTCGTCATCCAGGGCGAGGTCGACGACGTCGTGCCGCTGGCCGCCGTGCTCGACTGGGCGCGCCCGCAAGCGCTGCCGGTCACCGTCGTGCCCGGTGCCGGTCATTTCTTCCATGGGCAACTCGGCCTGCTCAAGCAGATCGTGCTGTCCGCCTGGGCCGCGCGTCCCGCGGCCGCCTGAAACCTCCTCACCCGAAGCCGGGCCGCGACGGCCCCGCGCCTGCCATGAAACGACTGCTCACCCTCACCCTCCTCCTCGCCTGCGCCACGCTGGCCCGCGCGCAAGTCCCGCAAGCGCCCGAGATCGCGGCACGCCAGTACCTGCTGCTCGACGTCAACAGCGGCCAGGTGCTGGCCGAGCGCGATGCCGATGCCCGCGCCGACCCCGCCTCGCTGACCAAGCTGATGACGGCCTATGTCGTCTTCGGCGCGATCCGCGACAAGAAGCTCGACCTCGAGCAGACGCTGCCGGTGTCCAAGCTCGCCTGGGACGAGCGCAAGAAGGGCGGCTCGCTGATGTTCATCGACACGACGATGACGCCCAAGGTCAGCGAACTGCTGCGCGGGCTCATCGTGCAAAGCGGCAACGACGCCGCCGACGTGCTCGCCGAGGGCGTGGCCGGTTCGGTCGACGCCTTCGTCGCGATGATGAACCGCCAGGCCCAGGCCTGGGGCCTGAAGAACACGCAGTTCAAGAACCCGACCGGGCTCACCGAGACGGGGCATTACACGAGTGCGCGCGACGTCGTCACGACGGCGCGCCACATCGTCGAAGACTTCCCCGAGTTCTATCCGATCTACTCGATCCGTCAGTACACCTACAACCGCATCAAGCAGGACAACCGCAACATGCTGCTCGGCCGCGACCCGACGGTGGACGGCATGAAGACCGGTTACACCGAGGCCGCCGGCTACTGCCTGCTGGCGAGCGCGCAGCGCGACACGCCCGCGGGCAAGCGGCGGCTGATGGCGGTGGTGTTCGGCACGGCGTCCAAGGAGGCGCGCGCCGACGAGGCGCAGAAGCTGCTGAACTGGGGCTGGCAGGCCTGGGACGACGTGCGGCTGTTCGACGCCGGCAAACCGGTGGCGACGGTGCCGGTGTGGAAGGGCACGCAGCCCGAGGTCAAGCTCGGCGCCGCCGGCGCGCTCTACGTCACCGTGCCCAAGGGCGAGGGCGACAAGGTGCGCACGACCATCGAGCGCACCGATCCGCTGCTCGCCCCGCTGACGCTGGGCCAGCGCGTGGGCAGCATCAAGATCGCCACCGCGGCCGGCACGCCGATCGCGACGCTGCCGCTGGTGGCGCAGGAACCGGTGGCGCTGGCGGGCTTCTTCGGCCGCGCCTGGGACGCAATCCGGCTCTGGATCAAATGAAGTCGGCTTTTTCGCCCCGGGCCGCTGGCCGCGTGACACACTTGCAGCGATCTGCGGAGGCCCTCGTATGAGCGATCAACTGGTCTTTCTGAACGGTGAATGGCAGCCGATCTCGCAGGCCAAGGTCGGCGTGCTCGACCGCGGCTTCATCTTCGGCGACGGCATCTACGAAGTCGTGCCGGTGTACGGGCAGCGGCTGTTCCGCTTCGACGAGCACATCGCGCGGCTGAACCGCTCGCTGGCCAAGCTGCGCATCCCGAACCCGGCCTCGCGCGACGAGTGGCTGGCGCGCTGCCGCCGCCTCGTGCAGGCCTGCGCCGCGGACGGCGGCGGCGACGACCAGGTCGTCTACCTGCAGGTCACGCGCGGCGTCGCGCCGCGCGACCATGTGATGCCGCCGGGACTCACGCCCACCGTGTTCATGATGTGCAACCCGATGAAGCAGGCCAGCGCGGAGCAGCGCCACCACGGCGTGGCCTGCACGACGGCGCGCGACTTCCGCTGGGAGCGCGGCGACATCAAGAGCACGAGCCTGCTGGGCAACGTGCTCGCGCGCCAGATGTCGGCCGACCATGGCGCGGTCGAGACGATCATGTTCCGCGACGGCTACCTCACCGAGGCCTCGGCGAGCAATGTCTGGATCGTCCACGAGGGCGCGCTGCTCGGCCCGCCGAAGAGCGAGCATGTGCTCGAGGGCATCCGCGTCGATCTGCTGCGCGAGCTGTGCGAGGAATGCGGCATCGCCTACAACCTGCGCCCGATCACCGAGGCCGACGTGCGCGCCGCCGACGAGGTGCTGCTGAGTTCAGCCACCAAGGAGGTGCTGGCGGTGACGAAGATCGACGGCGAGGGCGTCGGCCATGGCGCGCTGCGCGGCAAGCCCGGACCGGTCTACGCGCGGCTGTACGAGGCCTACCAGCAGGCCAAGCGCCTGATGTCCATCTGATGTCCGGAACCCAAGACAGCCTCATCGAGTACCCGAGCGCCTTCCCGATCAAGGTCATGGGCGCCCAGGTCGACGGCTTCGAGGCCGCGATGGTCGAGATCGCGCGCCGCTTCGATCCGGCGTTCGACGAGGCGCGCATCGAGCGCCGGCCGAGCAAGGCCGGCAACTACCTCGGCCTGACGCTGACCGTCACCGCGACCAGCCGCGCGCAGCTCGACGAGCTGTACCGCACGCTGAGCTCGCACCCGCTGGTCAAGGTCGTCCTTTGAGCGCGCCATGACGACGGGCCGCCCCAAGCTCGGCGTGAAGCCGCAGGCGCCGCCGCGCGACCCGCATCGCGCCCC
>JAGWTU010000061.1 GCA_028868825.1 Burkholderiales bacterium
GCGCCGCTGGCCTACACGCACAACCGCGTCGAGGGCCGCACCGAGTACACGCAGCTGCTGTACGTGCCGGCCAAGGCGCCTTTCGACCTCTGGAACCGCGACAAGCGCGGCGGCGTCAAGCTCTACGTCAAGCGCGTCTTCATCATGGACGATGCCGAGGCGTTGATGCCGGTCTACCTGCGCTTCGTCAAGGGCGTGATCGACAGCGCCGACCTGCCGCTCAACGTCAGCCGCGAGCTGCTGCAGGAAAGCCGCGACGTGAAGGCGATCCGCGAGGGCAGCACGAAGCGCGTGCTCTCGATGCTCGAGGACGTCGCCGAGAACCAGAAGGACAAGTACGCCGAGTTCTGGACCCAGTTCGGCGCCGTGCTCAAGGAAGGCATGGGCGAGGACCACGCGAACCAGGAGCGGCTCGCCAAGCTGCTGCGCTTCGCGTCGACCGCGGCCGATGCCGGCGTCTCCTTCGTCGACTATGTCGGCCGCATGAAGGAAGGCCAGGAGGCGATCTACTACATCACCGCCGACACGCTGGCCGCCGCGAAGAGCAGCCCGCAGCTCGAGATCTTCCGCAAGAAGGGCATCGAGGTGCTGCTGCTGACCGACCGCGTCGACGAATGGATGCTCTCGCATCTGTACGAATTCGACGGCAAGCCGCTGCAAAGCGTCGCCAAGGGCGGCGTCGACCTCGGCAAGCTGCAGGACGAGGCCGAGAAGAAGCAGGCCGAGGAGGCCGCCGAGGCCTTCAAGCCCATCGTCGAACGGCTCAAGACCGCCCTCAAGGACCGCGCCAAGGACGTGCGGGTGACGACGCGGCTCGTCGATTCGCCGGCCTGCATCGTCGTCGACGAAGGCGACATGAGCTCGCATCTGGCGCGGCTGCTCAAGCAGGCCGGGCAGGGCGCGCCGAAGGGCATGCCGATCCTAGAGGTGAATCCGGCCCATGCGCTCGTCAAGCGGCTCGAGGCGGCGCCGGAGGGCGATGCCTGCTTCGACGACCTGGCGCAGATCGTCTTCGACCAGGCACTGCTCGCCGAAGGTGGCCAGCTCGACGACCCGGCGGCCTATGTGCAGCGGGTCAACCGGCTCCTGACCGCATAGCCTCGAGCTGTTCGCGCAGCTGCGCGGCCTGCTGGTTCCAGTAGGCCGCGCTGCCGAAGAACGGAAAATTCAGCGGGAAGGTCGGGTCGGTCCAGCGCTCGGCCAGCCAGGCGCTGTGGCGCACCATGCGCAGCGTGCGCAGCGGCTCGATCAGCGCGAGTTCGCGGTCGTCGAACTCGGTGAACGACTCGTAGCCCTCGAGCAGCGACCACAGCTGCTGGCGCATCGTCGCGTGGTCGCCCGAGACGAGCATCCACAGGTCCTGCACCGCCGGGCCCTGCATCGCGTCGTCGAGGTCGACGATATGCGGCGCGCCGTCGCGCCACAGCACGTTGCCGAGATGGCAGTCGCCGTGCAGGCGCAGCGTGCGCAGCTCGGGCAGCACGGCGAAGGCCGCCTCGACGGCATCGAGCGCGCGCTCGCAGGCGTCGCGCCAGGGGCCGATCTCGGTGTCGGGGACGAAGCCGCCGGCCAGCAGCAGCTTCAGCGCGCGGCGGCCATCGGCGCGTGCGTCGAGATGGTGCCGGTGCGCGAACGGCCGCGCCCGGCCGACGGCATGCAGCCGGCCGATGAAGCGCCCGAGCTGGCGCAGCGCCGCCGGGTCCTCGAGCTCGGGCTCGCGTCCGGCGCAGCGGTTCGAGACGGCGTAGCGATGGACGCCGGCCGACGTTTCGAGGCAGGCCAGCGTCGGCGGGTCGCCGCGCAGCGTCAGGCCGCTGGCGTCGGCGGCCGCCGTGAGGACCAGCGGCGGCACCACCGGCACCTCGGCGGCCGCGAGTTCGAGCGCGAAGCCATGCTCCTCGACGATCTGCGCATCGCTCCAGCGCCCCGGGCGGTAGAACTTCGCGACGACCGCGCTGCCATCCTCGAGGAAGACCTGGAAGACGCGGTTCTCGTAGGAATTCAGCTGCAACACGCGGCCGTCGCCGCGCAGGCTGACCGCGTCGAGGGCGTCGAGGACCTGCTGGGGATCGAGCTGGGAGTAATCCAACTCAGTGACGAATCGGGGACGTCGGCGTGTCGGCGACGACGCCGCCCGACTCGTCGGGCCGCGGCGGCGTCATTGCCGGGCGCAGCGAACCGAATCCGCTGGCGATGCCGATGTCGGAGCGGCCGTCGGTGCCGAAGAAGGAATCCTGCATGAACCCCGAATCCTGCCACAAGGTCCTTCGCTCGCGCCGCTTGGCCCCCGCCGCGCCGCTCAGCGCCTCGCGCCCCGGCGCCGCGGTGGGCGCCGGCTGCGCGCCGCGCGCGGCGGCGCCGCTGCTGGGCACCATCAGCTGCAGCTCGGGGATCGACGGCAACTGGTCGGGTGCGCAGCGCAGGTAGCGCACGCGGCAGGCGGCCAGCACCGACTGCTTGATCTGCACCGAGCGCCGCGACGACTGGCGTTCGTAATCGAGGTCGATTGCCGCGAGCACGCGCCCGTTGGCGCTGCAGATCGCGAAGGCGACATTGCTCGACCCCAGCAGCTCGTACCAGAAGCGCGTCTCCTGCGGATCGATGGGCTGGCAGAAGCGCACCAGCGGCAGCTTGGACAGCACGATGTGGTGCGGCAGCGCCTCGCGCAGCTGGCGGTAGACGCGGCGCTCGTCACCGCTGAAGACCGGCCGGGCCGACAGCGTCCACTCGGTCGGCAGCGGCTGCTGCTGCGGCTGGCGGCCGTGGCGCCACCACAGCAGCGCCGCGCCCAGCAGGAGGGCGATCGACGAGGCGGCGAGTATCCACGGCAACAGCGACAACATCGAAGCAGATCCGGCGTGACCAGATCGATAGTCTGGCGACGACGCAAGAGAAAGTTTGTCAGGATGTTACCGCCCGACCCCGATTCGGACACTCCTTCATCCGGGGTGCCACGAGCGGCGGACCCGCGTGCAGTCCTGCGCGTGCCGTCGATTCGGGCCCGCGGACCATGGGCACGCCGCTCCGGAGCCGCTATACTAGAAAGCTTTTCCGAGTTCGGCCGGGAAAGAAACCCAGCGTTACCAAGCTCTCGCCCGTCGGCGAGGCCGCAGTCACAGGCGGTGCCAATGACGGGATCCGGGAGTGACGCCGGGGCGACTCAGACAGTCAGACCATCAGCCGATCGAAACGCGCGCCGCCGTCCGACTGGACACCGCAGCGCGCACAGCGAGAGATCCTCATGAAGACCTTCAGCGCCAAGCCGGCCGAAGTGAAGCACGAGTGGTTTGTGATCGACGCCACCGACAAGGTGCTCGGACGTGTTGCCAGCGAAGCAGCACTCCGTTTGCGCGGCAAGCACAAAGCCATTTACACGCCTCACGTCGATACCGGTGATTTCATCATCGTCGTCAACGCCGACAAGATCCGCGTCACCGGGGCCAAGGCCACCGACAAGATCTACTACCGGCACTCGGGCTACCCCGGCGGCATCACCGCCACGCCTTTCAAGGACATGCAGGCCCGCCACCCGGGTCGCGCGCTCGAGAAGGCCGTCAAGGGCATGCTGCCCAAGGGCCCGCTGGGCTACGCGATGGTCAAGAAGCTGAAGGTCTATGCCGGTGCCACGCACCCGCACACCGCCCAGCAGCCCAAACCGCTCGAAATCTGAGGACTGCAGCGATGATCGGAACCTGGAACTACGGCACCGGCCGCCGCAAGTCGAGTGTGGCTCGCGTCTTTCTCAAGAAGGGCAGCGGCCAGATCGTCATCAATGGCAAGACCATCGATGAATACTTCGGTCGTCAGACCTCGATCATGATCGTGCGCCAGCCGCTGCTGCTCACGGGCAACAACGAGGCCTTCGACATCAAGATCAACGTCAAGGGCGGCGGCGAGTCCGGTCAGGCCGGTGCGGTGCGTCACGGCATCACGCGCGCGCTGATCGACTACGACACCGCGCTCAAGCCCGACCTAAGCCGTGCCGGCTTCGTCACGCGCGACGCGCGCGAGGTCGAGCGCAAGAAGGTCGGCCTGCACGGCGCGCGCCGTCGCAAGCAGTTCAGTAAACGTTAACCCCCCCCCGGAGCGCCTTCGGCGCACTCCCCCAGGGGGGCGGCGCTGGCGGCCCGGCAAAGCCGGTTCCGCGGCGTCTGCTTGGGGGCCGCGGTGGTGGCGCGAAGGTGGTGGCCCCGGCCGACCCGTCCCATGCGCTGGAAACTCCTGCGACGCCGGCTTTCGGTCAGCGCTCCGCGCATGATCGTCCGCAGCCACCTGCCCTGGCCCTTGCGCTGGGCGGTGGCTGCCGTCGTTCTGGGGTTCTCGGCGGCGATCGCGCTCTGGGCCTTCGAGTTCGGGCGCGACATCGCCGGGCTCGATCGCGACAGCAAGGCCGAGGTCGTGCGCCTGCGTGCCGAACTGGCCCAGTTGCAGCACGACCATGCGCAGGCGCAGCGCGTTGCCGACACGGCCGAGAGCCTGCTGAAGACCGAACACGCGGCACAGGAGCGGCTGGCGCAGCAATTGCGCCAGACCGAAGCGGAGCGCGAATCGCTGCGCGCCGACCTCGGCTTCTTCCAGCGCCTGCTGCCCAGCGAGGGCGACGGCCTGCAACTGCGCGGCCTGCAGGCCGAGCTGGCCGCGCCGGGCCAGCTGCGTTACCGCATGCTGGTGGTGCAGAACGGCAAGCCGCAAGCGGATTTCGAGGGCCGCTATGAACTCGTCGTCACCGGCCTGCTCGACGGCAGGCCCTGGACCCAGGCGCCCGCCGGTGGCACGCGCCCGATCAAGCTGCGCCTTTACGCCCGGGTCGAAGGCACGCTCGATCTGCCACCGGCGGTTGTGATAAAAAGCGTCCAGGTCCGTTTGCTCGACGCCCAGGGGGCGACCCGGGCGACGCGAAGCCTGAAGCTGTGACCGGTGCTGCCGGCAGGAGACCGACGATGTGGGGCTGGTTGGGCAGAAGGAAGAAGGCGCCGCCGATACGCAGCCTGATCGGCGAGGCGACCCTGTTCCAGGGCGACGTCACCTTCAGCGACGGCTTGCGCATCGACGGCACCGTGGTCGGCAACGTCAGCGCCGTTGCCGGTTCTGCAAGCCTGCTCGTGATCGGCGAGAATGCCAGGGTCCACGGCAGCATCGTGGCAGGGCACGTGATCATCAACGGTGAGGTTCGCGGCGCTGTCCGGTCCGACGAACTGATCGAACTCCAACCCAAGGCGCGCATCGACGGCGACGTACGCTACGAGGCGATCGAGATGCACCCGGGGGCGCTGGTCCAGGGCAAGCTCGTTCCGCTCGAGAGTGCCGACCGACCGATGCTCAAGTTGGCCGCTTCCAACGACGTCTGAACCAGTCCTTCCCCGCACCAGGAGCAAGCCATGAACGCCATCGCCGAGCCCGTCACCCACACCCACGACGAGATGCCGCCGCCGCTGATCTTCACCGACAGCGCCGCGCGCAAGGTCAAGGAACTCGTCGACGAGGAAGGCAACCCCGATCTGAAGCTGCGCGTCTTCGTGCAGGGCGGCGGCTGCTCCGGGTTCCAGTACGGCTTCACCTTCGACGAGGTCGTCAACGAGGACGACACGCAGATGGCGAAGAACGGCGTCACGCTGCTGATCGACGCGATGAGCCTGCAGTACCTCGGCGGCGCCGAGATCGACTACAAGGAAGATCTGCAGGGCGCGCAGTTCGTGATCAAGAATCCGAATGCGACGACGACCTGCGGCTGCGGTTCGTCCTTCAGCGTCTAGCGACCTGAAGCCCGGGGCGTTCGTCGACCCCGCCCGGATACATCGCCCCCAGCACGCGCGGCCCGACCGCGCCGGTGACCGCCGGCAGATTGCCCGCCCGGCGTTCGAGATGCGCGCGCGCCAGCCAGGCAAAGGCCAGCGCCTCGACCTGGTCCGGCGGCACGCCGTCGGCGGCGCTCGATGCCACTGTGGTCCGCGGCGCCAGCAGCGCCGCGAGGCGCCGCATCAGATGCCCGTTGGCGGCACCGCCGCCGCAGACGACGAGTCGCGTGGCTGCGGGCGCATGGCGCCGCAGGTCCTGCGCCACGCTGGCGGCCGTCATCTCGGCCAGCGTCGCCATCGCGTCCTGCGGATCCATCGCCGGGCCGACGTGGCGGTCGAGCCACTCGGCATCGAACCAATCGCGCCCGGTGGCCTTGGGCGGCGTGAGCGCGAAATACGGGTCGGCGAGCATCGCCCGCAGCAGCGCCGCATCGACCCGGCCGCCCGCCGCCCAGACGCCGTCGGCATCGAAGTCCCGGCCGCGGTGGCGCCGGATCCACAGATCCATCAGCAGGTTGCCGGGCCCGCAGTCGAAGCCGCGCACCGAGCCGTCGGCGCCGAGCAGCGTGAGATTGGCGATGCCGCCGAGGTTGAGCACGGCGCGGTCCTCGCCCGCGGCGGCGAAGGTCGCGGCGTGGAAGGCCGGCACCAGCGGCGCGCCGACGCCACCGGCGGCGAGGTCGCGGCTGCGGAAATCGCAGACCACCGGGATGCCGCTGTGCTCGGCCAGCAGCGCACCGTTGAGGATCTGGATCGTGTAGCCGATGCCGTCGAACTCGCGCGGCCGGTGGCGCAGCGTCTGGCCATGGGCGCCGATCGCGGTGATCTCCTGGCTCGCAATCGCCGCGCCGGCCAGCAGCCGATCGACCGCCTGCGCGTACAGCCGCGCGAGCGCATTGGCCGCCAGCGCGCTGCGGTGGAGTTCGTCGGCACCGCCGCCGCGGTTCAGCGCCAGCAGCTCATCCCGCAGCGCCGCTGGCATCGCCAGACGCACATGGCCGCGGCCCACGAGCGGTGCATCGGCGGCACCTTGCGCCAGCACCGCGTCGACGCCGTCGAGCGAGGTGCCCGACATCGCGCCGATGAACCAGGCCATGACCGGCCGGCTATTCGACGCGGTTGCGCGGCCCGCCCAGCGTCTCGGCGACGGCGAGCTTGGAGGCGACGGCCTGCACGACGGCGGTGAAGCGCGGCTTCGAGGCGGCGTCGATCGGCGTCGTCTCGGCCGACTTGGCGATGCGCAGGGGGTCGGTGTAGACGCCGTTGAGGCGGAGTTCGAAATGCAGGTGCGGCCCGGTCGCCCAGCCGGTCATCCCGACCGCGCCGATGCGCAGGCCCTGTTCGACCTTCTGGCCGCGCCGCACGTCGATGCGGCTGAGGTGCGCGTAGACGGTCTCGCGGCCGCTGCTGTGCTGGACCATCACGACGTTGCCGTAGCCGTTCTGGCGCCCGGCGAAACTGACGACGCCGTCGCCGACGGTGCGCACCGGCGTGCCGATGGGTGCCGCGTAGTCGACCCCGTTGTGCTTCTTCCACTTGCCGAAGATGGGGTGGAAGCGCATCGCGAAGCCCGAGGTCACGCGCGAAAACGCGACCGGGCTGGCGAGGAAGGCGCGGCGCTTGCTCATGCCGTTGGTGTCGTAATAGGCACCGCGGCCGTCGGCGCCGGCGAACCAGACGGCGTGGTAGGTCTTGCCGCCGTTGACGAACTCGGCCGCCTCGATGCGGCCCGCGCCGTCGTCCCAGGCCACCGGTTCGCCGTCGACGGTGTAGGTGTCGTAGACGACGCTGAAGGTGTCGCCGCGGCGCAGTTCGCGGTGGAAGTCGATGTCGGGGGCGAAGATCTCGGCGATCTGGCCCGACACCGAGTCGGGCAGGCCGACCTCGTCGGTGGCCGCGAAGAGCGAGCTGCGGATCGTGCCGCTGGCCAGCCGCGTGCGCGTGCCGTAGGGCGCGGTCTCGAGCTTGGCCTGCCAATGACCGTCGACACGCGCGACGGTCAGTCGGTTGAAGCTGTTCTTGGCGAGTTCGGGCTCGGCGCAGGGGTAGCGGCCGACGAGCCGGGTGAGCGCGCCGTTGGCCGCGGCCTGCACCTGCACCATCTTGCCGCTGCGGCCTGAGAGCAGTTGGCGCGCGATCGGGTCGCTGCGCAGGAAGGCGGCGGCGTCGGCGTCGTTGACGCCGAGGCGGTCGAGCAGGCTGCCCGCGGTATCGCTGCCGCGCGTGAGACCGCTGCGCGACAGGCTCAGGTCCTGGTTGGCGAGTGCCTCGAGCTGGGCCGCGATGCCCTGGGGTTCGACCGTCGAGCTGACCAGTCGCTGGGCCGGCAGCGGGGCGTCGGCCACCAGCGGCGCAACGGCGACGGCGGTGATGCCGGTGCCGGCCAGCAGCACGACGGCGGCGGCGACGAGGGTTCGGCGATGCTCGGCGCCGAAGCGCTGGAGGGCCTGCAGGGCGCTCTGGGTGTCGATGTTCAAGGTCCGCAACGATGGTTGTGCGGAGTCGCGCCGCGGCGGGCGCGCTCCTCGCAAACGAACCGTGCCAGCGCCGGACCGTCCACTAGAATCCTGGCCGTGGTGGCCGACAGCCCTCAGGCAGCGCCCCCCTTCCGTGCCGCCTCAGCGGCCGGCCGAGTATAGGCCAGCGCTCCCCCCGCCGGCACCGCGTAAAACCCGACCTCACCCGATTCCACCCCGCCCGAGCCCACGCATGTCCGTTCCTGCCGAAACCGTTGCCGCACCCTCCGACGCCGTGCGCGCGGCGCTCGAGATCTCGCGCCGCGGTTGTGACGAGCTGTTACCCGAGGCCGAATGGCAGCGCAAGCTGCAGCGCGCCGAGGCCAGCGGCGTGCCGCTGCGCATCAAGTTCGGCCTCGACCCCACGGCGCCCGACCTGCACCTGGGCCATACGGTGGTCTTCAACAAGCTGCGCCAGCTGCAGGACCTGGGTCATGTCGTGATCCCGCTCATCGGCGACTTCACCTCGATGATCGGCGATCCCTCGGGCCGCAACACGACGCGCCCGCCGCTGACGCGCGAGCAGATCGAGGCCAACGCCTCGACCTATTTCGACCAGCTCAAGCTCGTGCTCGACATCGAGCGCGCCGAGGTCCGCTACAACAGCGAATGGAGCGACCCGCTGGGCGCGCGCGGCATGATCCAGCTGGCCTCGCGCTACACGGTGGCGCGGATGATGGAGCGCGACGATTTCGCCAAGCGCTTTGCCGGCAATGTCGCGATCTCGGTGCACGAGTTCCTTTACCCGCTGATGCAGGGCTACGACTCGGTGGCGCTGAAGTGCGACCTCGAGCTCGGCGGCAGCGACCAGAAGTTCAACCTGCTGATGGGCCGCCACCTGCAGCAGGAATACGGCCAGGAGCCGCAATGCATCCTGACGATGCCGCTGCTCGAAGGGACCGACGGCGTCGACAAGATGTCCAAGAGCAAGGGCAACTACATCGGCATCACCGAGCCGGCGAACGTGATGTACGCCAAGCTGCTGTCGATCAGCGACACGCTGATGTGGCGCTACTTCCAGCTGCTGTCGTTCCGTCCCGAATCCGAGATCGCGGCGCTGCGGCGCGAGGTCGAGGGCGGCCGCAACCCCAAGGATGCGAAGGTGATGCTCGCCGAGGAGATCACGGCGCGCTTCCACGGCCGTGCGGCCGCGGCGGCGGCGCACGAGGATTTCCAGCGTCGCGCCGCCGGCGGCATCCCCGACGAGATCCCCGAGGTGCGCCTGGCCGGCGCGCCGCTGGCCATCGGCGCGCTGCTCAAGCAGGCCGCGCTCGTGCCGTCGACGAGCGAGGCGATGCGGCTGATCGAGCAGGGCGGCGTGCGCATCGACGGCGCCGTCGTCAGCGACAAGGCCCTGAAGGTCGCGGCCGGCACCTGCGTCGTCCAGGTCGGCAAGCGCAAGTTCGCCCGCGTCGTCCTCGAAGCCTGAGCGCGCGGCGGCAGCGATGCAGGTCGGTGCCTATCTGAAGCTGTCGATCGCCGTCGCCGTCGCGACGATCGCGCTGAAGACCGCGGCCTGGTGGGTCACCGGCAGCGTGAGCCTGCTGTCGGACGCGATGGAATCGTTCGTCAACCTCGCCGGCGCCGTGTTCGCGCTGATGATGGTGACGCTGGCCGCGCGTCCGGCCGACGAGGACCATCCCTACGGCCACCACAAGGCCGAGTACTTCTCCAGCGGCTTCGAGGGCGTGCTGATCTTCGGCGCCGCGCTGGCCATCGTCTGGACGGCGGTCGAGCGGTTGATCCACCCGCAGACCATGGAGGCGCTGGGCTGGGGCATCGTGCTCGCGCTCGCCAGCACGGCACTCAACGGTGCGCTCGCCTATTCGATGCTGCGCAAGGCGCGCGCCGTGCGGTCGATGGCGCTGGAGGCCGATGCGCGCCATCTCTACGCCGATGTCTGGACCTCGCTGGGCGTCGTCGCCGGGCTGCTGGCGGTGCGCGCGACCGGCTGGCAATGGCTCGACGGCGCGGTCGCGATCGCCGTCGCGGCGAACATCCTGCGCGAGGGCGCCTCGCTCGTCTGGCGCTCGGCCGGCGGCTTGATGGACGAGGCGATCGAGCCCGAGTCGCGCGCCGAGATCGACCGCGTGCTGGCCGGTTTCGCCCACCAGTCGATACGCTTCGACCATGTCGCGACGCGCCGCGCCGGCCAGCGCCGCTTCGTCGACCTGCACATGCACATGCCCTCGTCGTGGTCGCTGGGCCGCGCCGCGGCGCTGCGCACCTCCGTCGAGCAGGAACTGATGGAGGCGCTGCCGGGGCTGCGGGCGACGATCCAGCTGCTGCCGCTGGATGTCGAGGCCCAGTTCCGCGAGGAAGGGCCCGCGCGTTGATCGCCCTCGTCCAGCGCGTGCGCTCGGCCCGCGTCGAGGTCGCCGGCGCCGTCGTCGGCGCGATCGGCCCCGGGCTGCTGGTGCTGGTGTGCGCCGAGCCCACCGATACGCCGGCGCAGGCGGCGCGGCTGGTCGACAAGCTGCTCAAGCTGCGCGTCTTCGCCGACGCCGCCGGCAAGATGAACCTGAGCCTGCGCGACATCGCCGGCGAGCTGCTGCTGGTGTCGCAATTCACGCTCGCCGCCGACACCTCGTCGGGCAACCGGCCCAGCTACACCGGCGCGGCGCCTGCCGCGCTCGGGCGCGAACTCTACGACGAGGTGCTGCGCCTGGCGCGCGCGGCGCACCCGCGCGTGCAGGCCGGCGTCTTCGGCGCCGACATGCAGGTCCACCTCGTCAACGACGGACCCGTGACGCTGCCGCTGCGCGTCTGAGGCGGGGTGCCGATTTCAGAAGCGGAAATTGCTGTGGACATGGGCGATGAACGCCGGTGAGGCTTCCATGCGCGCGACCATCAGGCAGTATTCCGCCGTCAGGTTGTCGTCGGCGTCCACCGCCGCGGGCAGTTCCTCGGGCCGCAGACCGTGCATCGCGCAGACGAGGGCCGCCGCGGTGAGTTTGGCGGCGCCGTAGGCGGTGTCGTAGCGCGCGGTCTGCTCGGCATCGAAGCCGAGGTCATGCAGTTCTCGCACCATCGAGGCGTAGTCGTAACGGATGCCCATCTGCGGTCTCCAAGGTCGGCCGGCGCGTCGTTCGAAACGCGCCTTGCCCTGGATTTCGGCAGTTCGCGTCGCGACTGAAATCGCCGCGATCGCCGCCAGCACCGGTTCGACCGTTCAGACGACGCTGCGACGGTCGTCGATGACCTTGCCGTCGTTGGCCAGGCTGCCGGGCTCGCAGCGCAGCACCTCACCGCGCAGCTTGGTGATGTCGCGCAGCGTCGTGGCGACGGCGCGCTCCCAGCCCTCGGCGGCGGCGGCGCATTCGGCGTGCAGCGTCATGCGGTCGTCGGCCATTGCGCCCTCGACGACGAGGCGGCCGCGCGCGATCTCGGGGTGGCGGCGCAGCACCTCGGCGATCTGGCTCGGATGCACGAACATGCCCCGTACCTTGGCCGTCTGGTCGGCGCGGCCGAGCCAGCCGCGGATGCGCGGCGCCGTGCGCCCGGTCGGGCAGCTGCCGACGAGGATGCCCGAGAGGTCGCCGGTGCCGAAGCGCAGCAGCGGGTAGTCGGGGTTGAGCACGGTGACGACGACCTCGCCGACCTCGCCGTCGGGCAGGGGGTCACCGGTGCCCGGGCGCACGATCTCGACGATCAGCGATTCGTCGAGCACCAGCCCTTCGCGCGCCGCGGTCTCGTAGGCGATCAGCCCGACATCGGCCGTCGCGTAGGCCTGGAAGGCGTGCAGGCCGCGCCGCGCCAGCGCGTCGCGCAGCGCAGCCGGGAAGGCCTCGCCGCTGACCAGGCCCTTCTTCAGCGAGGGCAGCGCGACGCCGCCGGCATCGGCGCGCTCGAGCAGGATGCGCAGGAAGCTCGGCGTGCCGACATAGCCGTCGGGGCGCAGCTCGGTCATCGCCTGCAGCTGCAGCTCGGTGTTGCCGACGCCGCCGGCGAAGACGGTGCAGCCCAGCGCATGGGCGCCGGTCTCCATCATCGAACCGGCGGGGGTGAGGTGGTAGCTGTAGCTGTTGTGGACGAGGTCGCCGGCGCGAAAACCCGCGGCGTGCAGCGCGCGCGCGACGCGCCAGTAGTCGGGCGCCGCCCCCTCGGGTTCGTAGATCGGGCCCGGCGACTGGAAGACGCGGCGCGCCGGTCGCAGCGCGCCCTGGGCGCGCCAGCCGATCGCCGCATGGCCGCCGAAGGGGTCGCCGCCTGCCGCATGCGCGGCGCGCTGGCGCTCGAGCAGCTCGTGCTTGCGTGTCACCGGCAGCCGCGCCAGCGCCGCGCGCGACGTGATCTGCGCCGCGTCGACGCCCGCCAGCAGGGCGCCCAGCGCCGCCGTGCCCTGCGCTGCGCGCACCTGTGCCGGCAGCGCGGCCATCAGCGCCGCCTCGCGGAGCTCGGGCGAGCGCGTCTCGAGCGCGTCGTAGTGGTCGACGCTCATTCTTCGTGGTCCCAGCGCGCCAGGCGCGCTTTCACGTTGTCGACGAATTTGCGCTGCTCGGCCGCCGAGCGCACGGCGATGCGGTCCCATTCGGGCGTCAGCGCGAGCTTGCGCGCGACGCGGGCGGCGATCGCATCGCCATCGATCTGCAGTTCGACGACGCGCTTGCCGCGCAGTTCATAGGCGTTGCCGCGCTCGGCCAGCTTGAGGTCGCGCAGCGCCCGCCGGATCTGCATCACCGCCTCGTCGGGCTTGAACGGCGGCGGGGTGAAACCGAAATCGCCTTCGCTCATCACCGGCCCCTCATGACAACCAGCGCTTGCGGCGCCGATAGCTCTTGACGTCCTTGAAGCTCTTGCGGTCGCCGCCGCCCATGCCGAGATAGAACTCCTTGACGTCCTCGTTCTCGCGCAGATCCTTGGCCGCGCCGTCCATCACGATGCGGCCGTTCTCGAGGATGTAGCCGTAATCGGCGTAGCGCAGCGCCATGTTCGTGTTCTGCTCGGCGAGCAGGAAGGTCACGCCTTCGCGCTGATTCAGGTCGCGAACGATCTCGAACACCTCCTCGACGATCTGCGGCGCCAGTCCCATGCTCGGCTCGTCGAGCAGCACCATCTTCGGGTTCGCCATCAGCGCGCGGCCGATCGCGCACATCTGCTGCTCGCCGCCCGAGGTGTAGGCGGCCTGGCTCGTGCGGCGGGTCTTCAGGCGCGGGAAATAGTTGTAGACCTTGTCCAGCGTCTGCGCCACCGCGGCCTTGCCGTCGCGGCGCGTGTAGGCGCCGGTCATCAGGTTGTCCTCGATGCTGAGGTGGGCGAAGCAATGCCGCCCCTCCATCACCTGGACGACGCCGCGCTCGACCATGCGCGCGCAGTCGAGCCGCTCGATGCGTTCGCCGCGCAGCTCGATGCTGCCCTTGGTGACCTCGCCGCGCTCGGCCTGCAGCAGGTTGCTGACGGCGCGCAGCGTCGTCGTCTTGCCGGCGCCGTTGCCGCCGAGCAGGGCGACGACGCCGCCCTCGGGCACCTGCAGCGAGACACCCTTGAGCACCAGGATCACGTGGTTGTAGATGACCTCGATGCCGTTGACGCTCAAGAGGATGTCGCCCATGCTGCCGCCCGCGTCAGCTCTGGCAGTCGGCCGGCGTGCGGCGCGTCAGCTTCTTGTCGGCGGCGTACTTGTCGGCCGCGGCGCGGACCATCGGCTTGATGATCTGCTCGTCGGCCTGCAGCCAGTCGGAGCTGATGTTCCACTTCGCGCCGTCCCAGGTCTGCACGCGGGCCCAGTTCGAACCCATGTGGTCGACGCAGGAGGTCGACAGCGGCCGCATCACGCCGTTGAATCCCAGCGCGTCGAGCTTCTTCTGGTCCAGCGACAGGTTCTCGAGGCCCCAACGCACCTGTTCGCCGTTCATCACCTTGCCCTTGCCGAAGCGCTCCTGGGCGCGGCGCACGGCCTCGATGGCGAGCATCTGGATGATGACGCCGCGCGTGTACAGCACGCTGCCGACCTCGTCCTTGGGACCCGTGCCCTGGCCCTTGCCGTGGACATACTTGAGGATGTCCTGGATCACCTTGGGCTGCTGGCCCGAGGAGTTCAGCGCCAGCGCGTTGTAGCCCTTGGCGCCCTCCCCGACGTCCTTGACATCGGGCTCGGCACCCGACCACCAGACGCCGTACATCTTCTCGCGCGGATAGCCGGTGGCCTGCGCTTCCTTGAGCGCGGTCGAGTTCATCACGCCCCAGCCCCACAGCAGCACATAGTCCGGATGCTGCTGGCGCACCTGCAGCCAGGCCGATTTCTGCTCGACGCCGGGCGCGGTGACGGGGATCTTCACGAGCTCGAAGCCGTTCTCCTTCGAACGCTCCTCGAGCAGCGGGATCGGCTCCTTGCCGAACGGGCTGTCGTGATAGACGAGCGCGATCTTCTTGCCCTTGAGCTTGGCCATGCCGCCTTCCTTCTGGCCCAGGCGCTGGATCAGCATGTCGGCCGCCGTCCAGTAGCTGCCCATGAGCGGGAAGTTCCACTTGAAGACGCCGCCGTCCTGCGAAGCCGCGAGGCCGTAGCCCAGCGTCAGCAGCGCGATCTTGTCGGCGGGCGCCTTGTCGGTCAGCGCGAAGGTGATGCCGGTGGCCTGCGGGTCGACCACCGTCGCGCCCTTGCTCTTCAGGCGTTCGTAGCATTCGACGCCCTTGTCGGTGGCGTAGCCGGTCTCGCATTCCTCGAACGTGAGCTTGACGCCGTTGACGCCGCCGTCGCGCGCATTGACGAGCTTGATGTAGTCCTGCTTGCCGTTGGCCCAGGGCGTGCCGTTGGGCGCGTAGGCGCCGGTGCGGTAGACGAGCAGCGGGAAGAACTGCTCCTTGGCCTGCGCCCAGGCGCCGCCGCTGGCGGCCAGCGCGGCTGCGGCGGCGAGGACGATCGATGCGTAACTCTTGATGGGCTTCATGCTTGTCTCCGGGTTGTGACGATCAATGCGGGAAGGGCCAGAGGCGCAACTTTTCCTTGGCCGTGGACCAGAGTCGGGCGATGCCGTGCGGCTCGACGATGAGGAAGAAGACGATCAGCGCGCCGAAGATCATCGCCGTGATGTGCTCGGCCATCGCCGTGTCGATCGGGATGCCGAGCCAATGCGGCAGGCGGCCGAGCAGGATCGGCAGCACGACGATGAAGGCGGCGCCGAAGAAGCTGCCCATGATCGAGCCGAGGCCGCCGATGATGACCATGAACAGCAGGTCGAAGCTGCGGTTGATGTTGAAAGCCGCCGGTTCCCAGGAGCCGAGATGGACGAAGCCCCAGAGCGCGCCGGCGACGCCGACGATGAAGGAACTGACGGCGAAGGCCGAGAGCTTGGCGTGCACCGGGCGGATGCCGATGACGGCGGCGGCGACGTCCATGTCGCGGATCGCCATCCATTCGCGCCCAATATGGCCGCGCACGAGGTTCTTCGCCAGCAGTGCGAAGACGACGAGGCAGGCGAGGCAGAACAGGTATTTGCGCACCGGGTTGTCGAGCGCGAGACCGAACACCGACAGACCGGCAACGCTGACCGAGCCCGACGACGAGCCGTTGGTGACGAAGGGCAGGCGCAGGCAGGCCCAGTCGACGAAGAATTGCGCCGCCAGCGTCGCCACCGCGAGGTACAGGCCCTTGATGCGCAGGCTGGGGACGCCGAAGACGATGCCGACGGCGGTCGCGCAGACACCGCCGAGCAGCAGCGAGACGATCAGCGGCATGCCGTCGATGCGCACCTGCGCGTTGTAGGCGGCGTAGGCGCCGGCGGCCATGAAGGCGCCCGTGCCCAGCGAGATCTGGCCGCAATAGCCGACGAGGATGTTCAGACCCAGCGCGGCCAGCGAGAGGATCAGGAAAGGCGTGAGGATCGCGCGCAGCAGGTATTCGCTGGCGGCGAAGGGAACGACGGCGGCCGCGAAGACGAGCAGGGCGGTGATCGCCCAGCGATCCTGCGCGATCGGGAAGATCTGCTGATCGGCCCGGTAGCTCGTCTTGAATTGGCCATTTTCACGATACAGCATGGCCTAGACCCGATCGATGATCTTCTCTCCGAACAGCCCTTGCGGCCGCACGAGTAGAAAACCAAGTGCCAACACATAGGCGAACCAGATTTCGATGCCGCCACCGAAATAGGGTCCGATATAGACCTCGGACAGTTTCTCGCCGACACCGATGATCAGCCCGCCGATCACGGCGCCCGGCACCGAGGTGAAGCCGCCGAGGATGACGACCGGCAGCGCCTTCAGCGCGACCTGCGACAGCGAGAACTGGACACCGAGCTTGCTGCCCCAGATCACGCCGGCGACAAGGGCGACGAAACCGGCGACGCTCCAGACGATGACCCAGATCTTGCCCAGCGGAATGCCGATCGACTGCGCCGCCTGATGGTCGTCGGCGACGGCGCGCAGCGCGCGCCCGGTCGCGGTCTTCTGGAAGAACAGCGTCAGTCCGGCGACGAGCGCGGCGGCGATCAGCGCCGCGTACAGGTCTTCCTTGTTGAGCAGGATGCCGCCGGGGAAGACGCCCTCGAAGAGGAACATCGGATCCTTGGGCAGGCCGACATCGATCTTGTAGATGTCGTTGCCGAACAGCGCTTGGCCGAAACCGTCGAGGAAATAGGCGATGCCCAGCGTCGCCATCAGCAGCGTCACGCTTTCCTGGTTCACGAGCTTCGAAAGGCACAGCCGCTCGATGGCCCAGGCGACGACGATCATGACCACCATCGCGACCGCGAAGGCCAGTGCATTGGCGAGGATCTGATTGTCGAAATGCAGCCAGGCCGGCAGCCAGACCGCGAAACGCGCCATCGCCAGCGCCGCGAACAGCACCATCGCGCCCTGGGCGAAATTGAAGACGCCGCTGGCCTTGTAGATCAGCACCAGGCCGAGCGCGACGAGCGAATACAGCATGCCCGTCATCAGGCCGCCGATCAGGGTTTCGAGGAACGGGCCCATCAGTGACTGGCTCCGAGATAGGCGCTGATGACCTCGGGATTCGTCCGCACCTCGTCGGGCGTGCCGTCGCCGATCTTCTTGCCGTAATCGAGCACGACGACGCGGTCGCTGATGTCCATCACGACCCCCATGTCGTGCTCGATGAGCACGATCGTCGTGCCGTATTCCTCGTTGACATCGAGTATGAAGCGGCTCATGTCCTGCTTCTCCTCGACGTTCATGCCGGCCATCGGCTCGTCGAGCAGCAGCACCTGCGGCTCCATCGCCAGCGCGCGGCCGAGGTCGACGCGCTTTTGCAGCCCGTAGGGCAGGCGGCCGACGGGGGTCTTGCGCCAGGCCTGGATCTCGAGGAAATCGATGATTTTCTCGACGAATTCGCGGTGCTCGCATTCCTCGCGGTCGGCGGCGCCCCAGTCGAGGGGGAAACGGAAGGCCTGCTGCAGCAGGTTCGTCTTCATCTTCAGGTTGCGGCCCGTCATCAGGTTGTCGACGACGCTCATGCCCTTGAACAGCGCCAGGTTCTGGAACGTGCGTGCGACGCCCATTTCGGCGACCTGGCGGCTGTTCATGCCCTTGAAGGTGCGGCCGCGGAAGGTGATCGACCCTTCCTGCGGCGTGTAGACGCCGTTGATGCAATTGAGCATGCTGCTCTTGCCGGCGCCGTTGGGGCCGATGATCGAGCGCAATTCGCCTTCGCGCACATCGAAGCTGATGTCGGTCAGCGCCTTCACGCCGCCGAAACGCAGGCTGATGTTGCGGATGTCGATCACGACTTCCGGAGTCTGCTGCGCGTTCATGCGGCGGCCTTCACGGTGGGGAAGGTCTTGGCGTCGACGAGCTTGATTGTCGCGGCGACGCTGCCGCTGCGACCATCCTCGAACTTCACCGCGGTCTCGATGTACTGCGCGGTCTTGCCGGCGTACAGCGCGTCGACCAGCACCTGGTATTTCTCGGCGATGTAGCCGCGCCGCACCTTGCGCGTGCGCGTCAACTCGCCGTCGTCGGCGTCGAGTTCCTTGTGCAGCACGAGGAAACGGCTGATCTGGCTGCCGGCCAGCAATGCGTCCTGCGCGAGGTCGGCATTCACCTTCTCGACGCAGTCGCGGATGAGCTCGACCACCTCGGGCTTGGCCGCGAGGTCGGTGTAGCCGGCGTAGGCCAGATTGCGCCGCTCGGCCCAGTTGCCGACGGCCTCGAAATCGATGTTGACGAAGGCGCAGCAGCGCTCGCGGCGGTCGCCATGCGCCACCGCTTCCTTGATGTAGGGGAAGAACTTGAGCTTGTTCTCGACGTACTTGGGCGCGAACATCGAGCCGTCCAGCAGCTGGCCGACATCCTTGGCGCGGTCGATGATCTTCAGGTGGCCGGCGGCGTCGATGAAGCCGGCGTCGCCGGTGTGGTACCAGCCGTCGGCGCTCAGCACTTCGGCCGTGGCCTGCGGATTCTTGTAGTACTCCTTGAGCAGTCCCGGGCTCTTGACGAGGATCTCGCCGCTGGCGCTGACCTGGATCTCGACGCCGGCGATGGGCACGCCGACGGTATCGGCGCGCACCTCGTGGTCGGGCTGCAGGCAGACGAAGACGGCGGTCTCGGTCGAGCCGTAGAGCTGCTTGAGGTTGATGCCGATCGAGCGGTAGAACGTGAACAGATCGGGGCCGATCGCCTCGCCCGCCGTGTAGGCGATGCGCACGCGCGAGAAACCCAGGCTGTTGCGCAGCGGTCCGTAGATCGCGAGGTCGCCCAGCGCGTAGGCCAGGCGCGGCAGCATGCCCATCGGCTTGTCGTCCATCAGCGCCGGGCCGACGCGGCGTGCCAGGTCCATGCAGCGCTTGAACAGCCAGCGCTTGATGCGGCCGGCGTCCTCCATGCGGATCATCACGCTCGTCAGCAGGCCTTCGAAGACGCGCGGCGGCGCGAAGTAATAGGTCGGACCGATTTCCTTCAGGTCGATCGTCACCGTCGCCGGCGATTCGGGGCAATTCACGACATAGCCGCAGACCAGCCATTGCGCGTAACTGAAGATGTTCTGGCCTATCCACGCCAACGGCATATAGGCCAGCACTTCCTCGCGCTCGGTCAGATGGTCGAAGGCCTGGCCCGCGCGGGCGCGGTCGATCAGCGTCGCATGGGTGTGGACGACGCCCTTGGGGTTGCCGGTCGTGCCGCTGGTGAAGAACATCGCCGCAACATCGGCGGGTTGGCAGCGCGCGACCTCGGCGTCGAACAGCCGCGCATTCGATTCGTCGTGCGCGCGACCTGCGGCCACCAGCGCGTCGATCGAATCGACGCCGGGCTCGCTGTAATTGCGCAGGCCGCGCGGATCGTCGAACCAGATGCGCTGCAGGCGCGGGCATTCGGCTCGCACCTCGAGCAGCTTGTCGACCTGCTCCTGGTCCTCGACGAAGGCGTAGCCGACCTCGGCGTTGTCGATCGGGTAGCGGTATTCGGGCGCCGCGGCGTCCTGGTACAGCGGCACCGGCACGGCGCCCAGCGATTGCGCCGCCAGCATCGCCGCGTAGAGCCGCGGCCGGTTCTCGCCGACGATCACGACATGGTCGCCGGGGCCGAGTCCCGCGGCATGCAGGCCGCAGGCCAGGCGGCGCACGAGCAGCGCCAATTCGGCCCAGGTCGTCGTCTGCCAGATGCCGTAGACCTTTTCGCGCAATGCCGCGGCGTCGGGCCGCTTCGCGGCATGCTCCAACAGCAGGCGGGGAAAGGTGGTGGTCAAGTCGGCAACTCCTTCGCCGCTGATTCTGGGCAAGACTTTGACGTCAAGCTGTCTTTCCGACGACAATTCGCGGGTACACGCTGTCAGGCATTACCCTAATGAGAACCCGATGAGCGGGCGAATTCCCCATTCGGCCTCACCCGCGGTGGCGGCATTGGCGGCCCGTTCACGGCCGGTCGACGCTGCCGAATGGCGCCAGATCCCCTGGGTCGAAAGACTCGACGCCGTCGAGCACGAACGCGTGCTGCATGACATGCGCGTCGTCACCATCGAGCCGGGCGAACTCGTCTGCCGCATCGGCCGCCCGGTGACCTACTGGTTCGGCGTCATCGACGGCCTGCTGAAGATGAGCAACGACAGCGCCGCCGGTTATCCGATCACCTTCACCGGCGTGCCCTCGGGCGGCTGGTTCGGCGAGGGCACGGTGCTCAAGGGCGAGTGCTACCGCTACGACATCCAGGCGCTGCGCACGAGCGTCGTCGCCGGCATCACGGCGCCGACCTTCCATTGGCTGCTCGACCGCAGCATCGCCTTCAACCGCTTCGTGATGATGCAGCTCAACGAGCGCCTGAGCCAGTTCATCGCCGCGCGCGAGATCGACCGCCTGACGCACCCCGACGAGCGCGTCGCGCGCAGCCTCGCGGCGCTGTTCAATCCGCTGCTCTACCCCGCCGTCGGCGAGATGCTGCGCATCACCCAGCAGGAGCTGGGCTATCTCGTCGGGCTCTCGCGCCAGCGCGTCAACGAGGCCTTGAAGGCGCTCGAAGCCGCGCGGGTGATACGCGTCGAGTACGGCGGCGTGCGCGTGCTCGACCTGGCGGCGCTGCGTGTCTACCGCCAGGTGGGCGACTGAGCCCTGCGGCGCGCGACGACGAACAGCGGCAGCAGTCCGGCGAGCAGCAGCACCGGCAGCGCCGGTTCGGGCACCGCGCTGACGGCGAGCTGGCTGATCGTCAGCGCCGAGACGCCGAGCACGTCGCCGGTGTCGACGACGCCCAGCGCCAGCGTCGTCATGCCGCTGCCGGCGTAGGTGTAGCTGAAATGGTTCAGCGCCGCGCCGCCCTGGCTGCGCGTGGCCAACGCGTACAAGCGGCCGTCGACGACGGCCCAGGCATGGTCCTCGAACCGGTCCTCGTGGGTGGTGAACGACCAGTCGAAGCTCAGCGTCTGGCCCGCCTGCACGGCGAACGACTGGCTGACCAGCGAGCCCTCGGTCGCGTAGTCGGGATAGGGCAGGTCGAGCGCGTAGGGTGCGAGCCCCGCCGCGTCTTCGACGAGGGCGATGTCGACCGCCGAATGGCCGGAAAGGTTGTAGGGCTCGTCGCCGGCGCCGTCGAGGTAGGCGGTGGTGACCGTGATCGCGCCCTGCGCGGCGATGGCGTCGCCGACGGCGTTCCAGCCGTCGAGGCTGTGGGTGTCGGCCTGGGCGCTGGCGGCGTTGGCGAGCAGCACAAGCGCCGCTGCGGCGAGCGAATTCGCGCAGACGTATTTCAGGTTTGATCTCATGGCGTATCTCCTGGATTCGGGTTTCAACGGCGCGTCGTCGTCGTCGACGTCGCGCGCAAGATGAGGTCGCGGCGCGGTGCCAGCGCGGCCGGCGCCACGTCGGCCAGCGTCAGCAGCGGGCGGAACCAGGCGCTGCCGGCGGGGCCGTCGATGTCGACCTCGACACGGGTGCCGGCCGCGATGGCGATGAAGCGCACCCAGCCGTCGGCGACCGGATCGCTGCCGATGTAGCCGGCAGCGGCGAGCAGGTCGCCGAGGTCGATGCGGTCGTGGCCGGGGGCGAAATCGGTGACCAGGTCACCGGCGTCGCGCATCGAGGCGTAGACGTAGACGTTGTCGCCGCCGCCGCCGCTGAGTCGGTCGGCGCCGGCGCCGCCGATCAGGCGGTCGTCGCCCGGCGAGCCGCGCAGCGTATCGCGGCCGGGCGTGCCGGCGATCGTCTTGTAGAGGTCGACGCCGATCAGCACCGGGTCGTGGTCCGACGCGCGATACGGGCCGCTGCCGTCGTACGGATCGGGCGCGCAGGTCGGGCAGGCGGGCGGCTTGGACTCGAGGTTGTAGTCCTGGGCGAGCTGCTCGTCGGCGTTGATGTGCCACTCGGTCGTGCCGGTCACCAGCGCCGACATCGGCCCGTTGGCGATCGCGTGGTCGAGCCGGCCGGCCATCGCGTCGAAGACATACGAGTAGCCGAGCCCGTTGTAGCGACCGACCTGGTCGACATAGCCATTGCCGGTGAGCGCGGCGATCGGGTCTTCCTGGGCGTAGGCATTGAAGTCGCCGACGAGCAGCACGCGGTCGCTCGCGCCCTGCGACTGCAGCTGCGCGACGAAGGTGCGCAGGCGCTGCGCCTGCTGCGTGCGCAGCCGGTTCCAGCAGCCCTGGCCGTCGCCGCTGTCGACGTTGCCCGCGGCATTCGCGGCGCCGGGCGAGGGGCAGCCGGACTTGGCCTTGAGGTGATTGACGACGATGGTGATGCGCTCGCCGTTGGGCGCGGCAAAGGTCTGCGCCAGCGGTGGCCGGCTGTTCACGGCGTCGGTGTCGCTGACCGGCGCGCCGACCGGCGTCAGGCGCGCCGGCTTGTAGACCATCGCAACGCGGATCGCATCGCTGCCGGTGCCGGCGCTGGGTACCGGCAGCGTCGCGTAGGTGCCGGCGCCGACGCGCGCGTTGAGCGCGTCGACGAGGTTCTGCACCGCGACGTTGCCGTTGTTCTGGGCTTCCATCAGCCCCACCGCGTCGGCGTCGAGCCCGGCCATCTCGAGCACGAGCTTGGCGCGCTGACGCTGGAATTCGGCGAGGTTGTCGGCGCCGCGGCAGTTGCCGGCCGTGACCGATCCGCCGAGCGCACAGCCCTGGCCGGTCTGGCCGTCGGCGGTCTGGCCGTTGGTGAAGGTGGTGAAGAAGTTGAGCGTGTTCATCGCGCCCACGCGCAGGTTGCCGCCCACTGCGGGCGGCCGCGGCGCGCGCGGGTTGGCCAGCGCGAACGCCGGCGCCGCGGTCGGGTGGATGCGGTAGAGGCCGGCACCGGCGCTGCTCGCGCTGGCCAGGCCGTAGTCGATCACGCCGGTGACGTCACCCACGGCGTCGCCGGCACGCGGCTCGCCGTTGGAGAGCAGGTACGGCGTCGGATTGACGTATTGCAGCGAGCTGCCGTCGTCGAGCAGGATGCGGCTGCGCGACTGCAGGTCGGCGAGCGCCAGCGCCTGCGGCGTGCCCGGGCGGTAGCGGTTCGTCGGCACTTCGTGGCGGCCGGACGCGCCCAGCGTGAGCTGGCCGTAGCGGTTCTGGAAGTAGTTCTGCTGCACCGTCAGCGGGCCGCGCAGCGTCACCAGCATGCCTTCGAAGCGCTCGAAGCCGTCGCCCTTGGCCAGCGGCAGGTCGACGGGCGTGGGCTGGATCGTGTAGCCGGTGCCGAGCACGGTCACCGCGGTGACCGCGCCGATCTCGGTCAGTGGGGCCGCGGCGGTGGCGCCGTTGCTGGCGGAGCCGACGTTGTATTCGGTCACCGTGCCGGCCACTTGCACGAGGCTGCCGACCTCGGCCGTGTACAGCGTGCCGAACACGAAGATGCCGTCCGACGTCGCCGGATTGCCGTCGCCGGTGAGGTCCTGGATGAAGAAACCGTTGTTGTTGCGCTTGGTGACGACGCCGGTCGTCGTCACCGTCTGGCCGGCGTACGCGCTGGCGGCACCGCTGCCCTGGATCTGGTAGATCGGGACATCGGCGGCGCGGGCGCCGAGCTGGAACGCCGACAGCGTCAGCGCCAGCAGCGCGTGTGGGATGAACCGCGGGATCGCACGCATGGTGGGCGCTCCCGCTTTAGCCGCGGCGGCGGCCGAGGTAACCGACGCAGGCGATGCCGGCCAGCATCAGCGCCCAGGCACCGGGCTCGGGCACGGCGCTGACGGTGAAGGCGACGTTGTCGATCGCCAGGCCATGGTCGTTGCCCGGGTCGTTGAGGTCGACCCAGCGCAGCCACAGCGTCTGCCCCGCGGCCCAGTCGGTGGCGATGCTGCCGCCGCGGCCGGCGACGAGGCCCGCGTCGTTGCCGTCGACCGCCGCGGCCGTCGCGCCGATGACGGGCGAGGTCCAATCGAAATCGCCGCCCGGCCGGTTCCAGGCGGCGACGGTGTCGAAGCTGTCGCCCAGACCCCATTCGAAGCTCATCGTCTGCGCCGAGGTGTTGCCGCCATTGCGCCATTGCTCGCCGTCGTAGCCGAGCGTGAATCCCGCCAGCGCCGCGCCGCTGCCGTTGACGAACGAGACCGCGATCCAGCCCGCCACCGCGCCCACGGCCGGCGCGCCGAAATAGGCCCCACCCGAGCCGACGCCGCCGAGCGCGCGCTCGCCGCTGCCGGTGGCCCCGAAGCTGTAGAGCGAGCCGGCGTTGCTGGCGCCGTCGCCGGCGTTGTAGGCGGTGATTGCCGCGCCGGCGCCGTTGTACAGGCTCCAGCCGGCCAGCGTGCCGTCGTTGGACCAGGGATTGGCGTTGCCGCTGGCGGCCAGGGTGTCGAAGTTCTGCGCGTAGCTGTAGTTGCTGGCGCCGACGCTGAGCGCGGCATGGGCGTTGCAGGCCAGGGCCAGGGCGACGGCACCGAAGGTGATGCGTGCGTTCATCATGATGAAAGTCTCTCCAAGTCGTTTGAGGAAGCGTCCCAATGTTTCCAATGCGGTTCATTGGGTTTCTTCAATGTAAATTAACTTGAAGCAATCAACGTGACAGTTCAACGCAGGGCCAATGGCCTTCGGCGCCTTCCGCGTTCCTTTCAATCAGGGGGGATGGGACGGGCCGCGGTGTCCCAGCCCATCGAATCGGTGTAGCCTGCGCCAGCAGGAGGGGGTAGCGATGAACGCCCGGCGATGCGTCCCATGACCGACGATCCGCGTGAACGCGCCGAACAGCGCACGCTGCTGATGCCCCGGCGCGATACCGGCGGTGCACTCGCCGCCGGCCAGCGGCTGCAGGAATACGTCATCGAGCGGCTGCTCGGCGTCGGCGGCTACAGCATCGTCTACCTCGCACGCGATACGCGGCTCGACCGCCGCGTCGCGCTCAAGGAGTTCCTGCCGGCGACGCTCGCGCTGCGCGCGCCCGATGGTCAGATCGTGCCGCGGCTGCCGCGCTTCGCCGACGCCTACGACAAGGGCCTGCAGGGCTTCGTCAACGAGGCGCGGCTGCTCGGCCAGTTCGACCATCCGGCGCTGCTCAAGGTGCACCGCTTCTGGCAGGAGCGGGGCACGGCCTACATGGCCATGCCGTACTACGAGGGCATCACGCTCGCGCGCTGGCTCGGCGACCTCGGCACGCCGCCCTCGGAGCGCTGGCTGCGCCAGCTCGCCGATGCGCTGATGGATGCGCTCGAGACGATGCACGCCAAGCGTTGCTGGCACCGCGATGTCGCGCCCGACAACATCCTGATGCTCTACGACCGCGCCGAGGCCGGCGCCTATCTCGAACAGCCGCCGCGGCCGGTGCTGCTGGATTTCGGCGCCGCGCGGCGCGTCATCGGGGACGCCACACAGACGCTCACCGCGGTGCTCAAGAGCGGGTATTCGCCGCTCGAGCAGTACGAGAGCGAGGCGCCGCAGCGCCAGGGACCGTGGACCGATGTCTATGCGCTCAGCGCCGTGCTGTATACGGCCGCCACCGGGCTCGTCCCCGCGGCCTCGGTCTCGCGCGTCGTCCACGACGCCCTGGTGCCGGCGCGGGTCGCCGCGCAGGGTCGCTACGGCGTGGCGCTCCTCGATGCGATCGACGCCGGCATGGCGCTGCGGCCGGCGGATCGCCCGCCTTCGATCGAAGCGCTGCGGCGGCGGCTCGACTCGAGGCACGCGGCGGCACCGCGATCGGCGGCCGAGGCGGCTGCGGCGGCCGCCGCATCACCTTCACCGTCTCCTTCATCGTCACCGCCACCCGCTGCAACGGCAGCCGCCGCAGCGGCGCCGTCGCCAACGGCCGCGGGCTTGCGCCATTGGTGGCCGGTCGCGCTCGGCGCCGCGCTGCTGCTCGCGGCGATCGTCTACCGCTGGCTGCGCGCCTGAGCGCCCTTCAGGGATTGCTGACGCCGGCGGCGACATGCCCGGCCGGCACATGCGCCGCAGCGTTCTCGATATGGCCGGTCTGGTCGTCGAAGAAGAAGTCGGGCTCGAACTCGCGCAGGAAGGTGCCCTTGGGCAGGCCGCCGAGGAACATCGCCTCGTCGACCTCGATCTGCCAGTCCATCAGCGTGCGCACGGCGCGCTCGTGCGCCGGTGCGCTGCGCGCGGTGACGAGCGCGGTGCGCAACCGCATCCCTGCCATCGGCGCGCGCTGCAGCCGGTGCAGCGCCTCGAGCAGCGGCTTGAAAGGCCCCGGCGCCAGCGGCGTCGCGGCGCGGTCGCGCTCGTGGCTCTGGAAGGCGTCGAGGCCCTGCGCCTGGTAGACGCGCTCGGCCTCGTCGCTGAACAGCACGGCATCGCCGTCGAAGGCGATGCGCACCTCCTGCGGATGCGCGGCCGAGGCGTGCGCGCTCTGCGGGTAGACGCGCGCCGCGGGCACGCCGACGGCCAGCGCCGAACGCACGTCGGCCTCGTTCGTCGACAGGAACAGGTTCGCCGCCAGCGGCCGCAGGTAGCGCCAGGGCGGCTGGCCGCGCGTGAACACGCCGCGCTGCACCGGCAACTCGAAATGCTGCGCCGAGCGGAACACGCGCAGCCCCGAGACGGGGTCGTTGCGCGAGAGGATCACGACCTCGACCCGCGGCCGCCCGGCGTTGAAGGCGAGCAGCTTGTTGACGAGCGAGAACGCGACGCCGGGGCGCGCCGGCTGCTCGAGCCTTTCGAGCTGCAGCCGCATGTAGGCGCGGTCGTCGGCGGCCTCGAAGACGCGGTTCTCCTCCTCGAAATCGAACAGCGCGCGCGACGAGATCGCGACGACGAGCTGGCCTTCGAGGGTGGCGGGCATGGTGCCGATGTTACGTCCGGGCCACAGCGCCGGATCGACGGCGCTGCGGGCCTGGCGATGTCATGGCGGTGCCACATGCACCGGCCAGACTGGCGCCATCGCCATCGAAGGCGCGCCGACCGGCGCGATCGACCATGCTCTTGCGTGCCCGTCCCGAGAACCGCCACCGCCACAGCGAAACGGACGGCGCCTGGCACGACACCGTGCCGACCTGCTTCCGCAGCGAGGCCTTCGCCGAGGACCTCGCGACCGAGGCCGCGGGCGCCGAGCCGGCTGGCGCGCGCGACGCGCGTGCGGCCCATTGGCTCTGGCACGACACGCTCGCCGACGGCTCGCTGCTGCGCTGAAGCAGCGGTCCCGCGCGGCGGCAACGCCGCGTCGACGCCCGGTTATGCTAGGCCCCCGCCTCGGAGACCGGCATGGATCGCAGCCCCCCGTCAGACCCACCGATGCGCGTGGCGCCGCGACACCGATGAGCGCGCAGCGCCCCGACATCGCCCGCACGACCTTCCTCGTGCTCTTCATCGGCGCCATGATGGCGGCGACGCTTTGGATCGTGCGGCCCTTCCTCGGCGCCGCGATCTGGGCCACGATGGTCGTCGTCGCGACCTGGCCGATGATGTTGAAGGTCCAGCACCGGCTGTGGAGCCGGCGCTGGCTTGCGGTGCTCGTGATGACGCTGCTGCTGCTGCTGGTCTTGATGGTGCCGCTGACGATGGCGGTGGTGACCATCGTCGGCAACGCCGACCGCATCTCGGGCTGGGTCCACCTCGCCACCAGCTACCGCTTCGACGACAACGCGCCGGCCTGGCTCAGCGGCTTGCCGCTCATCGGTGCCGGCATCGACGCCGGCTGGCACCAACTGACGGCGCTCGGCTTCGGCGACTTGCTGCCCAAGGTCACGCCCTACGCCGGCGACGTCACGCGCTGGATCGTCGGCCAGGTCGGCGGCATCGGCTTCCTGCTCATCCAGTTCCTGCTCACGGTGCTGATCGCGGCGCTGCTGTATGCCAGCGGCGAAGAGGCGGCGCAACTGGCGCGGCGCCTGGCGCACCGCCTGGGCGGCGATCGCGGGCTCGCGGTGCTCGACCTCGCGCGCGGATCGATCCGCGGCGTCGCGCTCGGCGTCGGCGGCACGGCGCTGGTGCAGGCGCTGCTGGCCGGCATGGGCCTGGCCATCGCCGGTGTGCCGGTCGCCGGGCTGCTGACGGCGCTCGTGTTCATGTTCTGCATCGCGCAGATCGGGCCGCTGCCGGTGCTGGTGCCGGCCGTCATCTGGCTGTTCTGGAGCGGCTCGTTCGGCCATGGCGTGTTCCTGATCGTCGTCACGACGATCGTTTCGACGATGGACAACGTGCTGCGGCCGATGCTCATCCGCATCGGCGCCGACCTGCCGCTGCTGCTGATCTTCGCCGGCGTCGTCGGCGGCCTGCTCGGCTTCGGCCTCATCGGCATCTTCGTCGGGCCGCTGGTGCTGGCGGTGGCCTACACGCTGCTCGAGGCCTGGATGGCCGAGGGCGAGCCGCCGCCGTTGATCGAGGCCGGCGCCGACCGGCCCCGCGCCTGAGGCGGGATCAGATCCAGCCGCGCTCGCGCAGTTCGGCCTCGGCGCGCGCGGCGTCGGTGAAATGCAGCGCCTGCCAGCCGCAGGCGCGCGCGGCGGTGACATTCGGCTCATGGTCGTCGAGGAAGACGAGATCCGCCGCCGGCGCGCCGAAGCGCTGCGCCGCGAGCTCGAAGATCGCCGGCTCGGGCTTGACCATGCCGACGCGGCCCGAGTAGACGCCGCTGGCGAAGCAACCGAGGAAATCGTGCGTGGCGTCGAGATGATCGGCGTACGGCGCCGGCATGTTCGACAGGAAATGCAGGGGGCGACCGGCGCCGTGCAGACGGCGCAGCAGCGCCACCGTGTCTCCGCGGGGCTGGAGTTCGTCGGCGATGGCGGCGATGACGCCATGCACCTCGGCCGCCTCGAGCCCCGTGCGCGCGACGATGCGCGGCACGAGCGTGTCGATGTCGAGGCGGCCGCGGTCGAACTCGCCCCAGTCGCCCTGGTAGTCCTGGAAGAAGCGCCGCGCCCAGACCGCCGCGCTGGCCTCGTCGATGGCATGCTGCGGCAGCGCGCGCTGCAGCAGCTTGGCCGGCCGCCATTCGAAGAGGACGCCGCCGAAATCGAAGACGATGGTCTTGCTCATGCGGTCAACCGGCGCAGCAGCGCCGCGGTCGAGCCGTCGAGTCCGGCTGCATCGCCCGACTCGAAGCGCGGCAGCAGCTCGTTGGCCAGCGCCTTGCCGAGCTCGACGCCCCATTGGTCGAAACTGTTGATGCCCCAGACGACGCCGGCGGCATGGACGCGGTGCTCGTAGAGCGCGATCAGCGCGCCCAGCGAGCGCGGCGTCAGCGCATCGAGCACCAGCGTCGTGCTCGGCCGGTTGCCGGGGAAGCGGCGATGGCGGGCGAGCACGTCGCGCGCGATCTCGGCCGATGCGGTCGGCGCACGCTCGCTCGCCGCGATCTCCGCCGTCTTGCCCTGCATCAGCGCCTGGCTCTGCGCCAGGCAATTGGCGAGCAGCATGCGGTGCTGGTCGAGTCGGTCATGCGCCGGATGCTTGACGGCGATGAACTCGACCGGCACGACATCCGTGCCCTGGTGCAGCATCTGGAAATAGGCATGCTGGCCGTTCGTGCCAGGCTCGCCCCAGACGACGGGGCTGGTGCCATAGGGCAGCGCCTGGCCGTCGAGGTCGACCTGCTTGCCGTTGCTCTCCATCTCGAGCTGCTGCAGATAGGCCGGCAGCCGCGCCAGACCCTGGTGGTAGGGCGCGACGCTGCGGCTCGTGTAGCCGCGGAAATTGCGATACCAGACATCGATCAGGCCGAGCAGGGCGGGCAGGTTGCGCGGCAGCGGCGCCTCGGCGTAATGGCGGTCCATCGCATGGGCGCCGGCGAGGAAGTCGCGGAAGTTCGCCGCGCCGATGGCGATGGCGATCGGCAGCCCGATCGCGCTCCACATCGAATAGCGACCGCCGACCCAGTCCCAGAAGCCGAAGGTCGTCGTGATGCCGAAGGCGGCCGCGGCGCTGACGTTGGTCGTCGTGGCGGCGAAATGGCGCGCGATGTCGGTGCCGCCGGCGGCGGTGAACCAGTCGCGCGCGGTGCGCGCGTTGGCCATCGTCTCCTGCGTCGTGAAGGTCTTGCTCGCGACGATGAACAGCGTGTGCGCCGGGTCCAGCCGCTGCAGCAGCGGCGCGATGTCGTGGCCGTCGACGTTGCTGACGAAATGCAGCCGCCGCCCGGGGTCGCCGTAGGCCTGCAGCGCGCGCACCGCCATCAGCGGGCCGAGGTCGCTGCCGCCGATGCCGATGTTGACGATGTCGGTGATCGCGGCGTCGGCGCGCACGCGCTCGGCGTAGGCGAGCATCGCATCGAGCACGGCGTGGACCTCGTCGCTGAACGGGCCCGCGCCGCGCGGTGCGCGCAGCGCCGTGTGCAGCACGGCGCGGCCTTCGGTGGCGTTGGCGACCTCGCCGCGCAGCATCGCGTCGCGCCGCGCCGGCAGCTCGCATTCCTGCGCGAGGTCGACGAGGAAGCGCAGCGTCGCGAGGTCGACGAGGTTCTTGCTCAGGTCGGCGTAGACCTCGGGCGCCTCGAACGCGAGCGCGGCCTGGCGGCCGGGGTCGCGCGCGAAGGCCTCGCGCAGGTCGAGGTCGCGGCCATGGGCCTCGTAATGGCCGGCCAGTGCGGCCCAGGCGCGGGTGCGGTCGCAGCGGGTCATGGTCGGGCTGACGCGCAAGGGCGGCGGGAATTCGGGTGCGGATGCATGGCGGGTCGGCAGTCTTCGACGGCGAATTAGAACCGACGCCGTGGCGCCGTGGTTTCCGAAGCGGTTACAGCTGCTCGAAACCGCCGCGCGCAGTTGACAGCTGCGGCGGCGGCTGCGAACCTGACGGCGCCCCGTGACCGCATCGAACCTGCTTCTCCACCCGCTGCGCCCGCCGGCGGACCGCGCCGCCGCGCCGCCCAGCCTGGAGCAATGCCTGCTGCTGGCGCTGCTGCTGCATGTCTGGCTCGTCGTCGCGCTGGGCAACGCCGCCGGCGGCACGGCCCGGCCGGGGCAGGGTGTCTGGGGGACGATCAACATCCGGCTGCAGGGCGAGTCGGCACCCGGCCGCGCGACGGTCGACCTGCCGCCCCTGCCCGCCGGACCCAGCGGCGACGCGGCGCAGCCGCGCTTCGGTGGCGCGGTGCGCGAGCACGAGGCGCGGCCGGACGCGCAACCCGGCGCCGCCGAACTCGGTACCTTCGAGGCGGCGCCGCCGACGTCCACGCCCGCGTTGACCGCCGCGGAGGCACCGCGGACGCTGCCGGCGCCGCAGCCGCTGCCGTCGCTGACCGCCGTACCCACGGCCGTGCTGGCACCGGCGCCAGCACCAGCACCAGCACCAGCACCAGCGCCGGCACCGGCACCGGCACCGGCACCCGCGCCAGCACCGGCACCGGCACCGGTCCCGCTGCGATCATTCTCGACCGCGCCAGCAAACATCTCCGCGCCGCTCGCCCCCGTGCCGGTGCCTGCGGCGGCGGTGGCGCCGGCGATCCCCTTGCCGGCCGCGGCGCCGGCGCTGGCGCCGGCGGTCGTCGCGCCGCGCCAGCTGCCGTCGGCGCTCGCCACGCCGGCGTTGGCGCC
>JAGWTU010000062.1 GCA_028868825.1 Burkholderiales bacterium
CAGGTCGCCACCGACGTGCGGCTGTGGCTGCGCGGCGAGATCGACCGCATCGCCGCGCTGCTGGTGGCGATGCAGCGTGCGCTCGTCGAGCTCGCGGCCGTCCATACCGAGACCGTGATGCCGGGCTACACGCATATGCAGGTCGCGCAGCCGGTGAGCTTCGCGCACCATCTGCTGGCCTATGTCGAGATGTTTGCGCGCGACGCCGAGCGCCTGGCCGACGTGCGCCGGCGCCTGAACCGGCTGCCGCTGGGCGCGGCGGCGCTGGCCGGCACGAGCTACCCGCTGGACCGCGAGCGCGTGGCGGCGCGGCTGGGCTTCGACGGCTGCTGCCAGAACAGCCTGGACGCCGTCAGCGACCGCGATTTCGCGCTCGAGTTCAGCGCTGCGGCGGCGATCTGCATGGTCCACGTCTCGCGGCTGGCCGAGGAGATCGTGCTGTGGATGAGCCAGAACTTCGGCTTCATCGACCTCGCCGACCGCTATTGCACCGGCAGCTCGATCATGCCGCAGAAGCGCAACCCCGATGTCGCCGAACTCGCGCGCGGCAAGAGCGGTCGCGTCGTCGGCCACCTGATGGGGCTGATCACGCTGATGAAGGGCCAGCCCCTGACCTACAACAAGGACAACCAGGAAGACAAGGAGCCGCTGTTCGACACCGTCGACACGCTGGCCGACACGCTGCGCATCATGGCCGAGATGGTCGGCGGCATCACCGTCAAGCCCGAGGCGATGGAGCGCGCCGCGCTGCGCGGCTACGCGACGGCGACCGACCTCGCCGACTACCTCGTCAAGAAGGGTCTGCCGTTCCGCGATGCGCACGAGGCGGTGGCGCATGCGGTGAAGATCGCGATCGGGCGCGGCGTCGACCTCGCCGAGCTGCCGCTGGCCGAGTTGCAGGCGCTGCAGCCGCGCATCGAGGCCGACGTGAAGGACGTGCTGACGCTGCGCGGGTCGATGGCCGCGCGCAATGTGCTCGGCGGCACGGCGCCGGCGCAGGTGCGCGCGCAGATCGAGCGCCATCGGGCGCGGCTCGCCTGAGCGACCCCGATTGCGGCGGCGGTGGCCCGCCGGTGAGCCGCCTCAGCGATCCGCGGGCTGCCCCTTGTCGAAGACGATGCGCCAGACGCCCGACGCCTCGCGACGCCAGATCGAATTGAAGCGCGCGATCACGCGCCCCTGGGCATCGCGCACGGGGCCGGTCGACAACGCCAGCGTGCCATCGTCGAGCACCTCGACGCGATCGGGTTCCCACGAGAACGGCGCCGCGGCGGCCTCGAACAGCGGCTTCCAGCCGGCCGCCACGGCGGCCCGGCCGCGCAGCACCGCCTTGCCGTCGAAGAACAGCGCCTGCTCGGACAGCATCGACGTGAAAGCGGCGTGATCGCGCAAGGCCATGCTGCGCGCGAAGGCGCGCTCGGTGGCCTCGACCTCGCGCGTCAGCGCCGACAGATCGGGTGCGGCGAACGCGGCGCAAGCGACAGCGAGCAGCGCCGCGGCCACCGCGGCACGCCTGGCGCCATCAGCCATGCCGCAGCGCCGGCGCCGCCTCGCCGCTGTCGTGCGTGTACCAGTTGAGCAGGATCAGCGCCGCGATGCTGCCGATCGGGAACAGCGCCGCCGACAGGCCGACCCAGCCCGCACGACCGCGCTCCATGCGACCCGCCGCGACGCCCAGGAACACCCAGTGCAGGATCAGCCCGATCGCCAGCGCCAGCGCGGTGACGACGATGCGCAGCACCGATTGCAGCGTGCTCGCCAGCAATGGCGGCAGGAAGGAGGCCAGCGCCAGCAGCGCCACGGCGAGCGCCAGGGTCGATGCGGTCAGCGCGCGTTGGGCGGGGGTTTCGGGCATGGGGGGCCTCCACGACTTTGCGACTCGGCTCCAGTGTAGGCGTCTTGCTCGCGCGCGGTGCGCCGACGGCGCGACGACTCGACTGGCCAATGTCGACAAGGCTGGATAAAGTCACAGTCTCGACCCGCACATGCCCCCCCGCCGCTGGATAGCCCACCTCGACATGGATGCGTTCTACGCGTCGGTGGAGCTGCTGCGTTACCCCGACCTCGCCGGCCTGCCCGTCGTCATCGGCGGCGGCCGTCGCCACCAGCCGGTGCTGCAGGCCGACGGCACGCGCCGCTATGCGACGCTGGCCGGCTACGCCGGGCGCGGCGTCATCACCACCGCCACCTACGCGGCGCGCGACCTCGGCGTCCATTCGGGCATGGGGCTGATGAAGGCCGCGCTGCTGGCGCCGCAGGCGGTGCTGCTGCCGACCGACTTCGAGCAGTACCGGGCCTACTCGCGCCGCTTCAAGGCCGCGGTCGCCGAGGTCGCGCCGGTGATCGAGGATCGCGGCATCGACGAGATCTACATCGACCTCACCGACGTGCCGGGCGCGCAGGACAGTCTGGCCCACGACCGCCATGGCGGCGTGCGCGCCGTGGCGCAGGAGATCCGCAACAACGTGCGCCGCAACACCGGCCTCACCTGCTCGATCGGCGTGACGCCGAACAAGCTGCTGGCCAAGCTCGCCAGCGAGCTCGACAAGCCCGACGGCCTCACCGTGCTCACCCACGACGACCTGCCGACGCGCATCTGGCCGCTGCCGCTGCGCAAGCTCAACGGCATCGGCCCCAAGGCCGGCGCGCGGCTGGCCGCGCTGGGCCTGCGCACGCTGGGTGATCTTGCGCAGCGCGAGCGCGGCTGGCTCGTCGAGCATTTCGGCCGCAGCTACGGGCGCTGGCTGTTCGATGCGGCGCGCGGCATCGACGACCGGCCGCTGGTGACGCATGGCGACCCGGTCTCGATGAGCCGCGAGACGACCTTCGACCGCGACCTGCACGCCGTGCGCGACCGTGCCGAGCTGACGCGCATCTTCACCGAGCTGGCGACGCAGGTCGCGACCGACCTGCAGCGCAAGGGCTACGCCGGCCGCACGATCGGCATCAAGCTGCGATTCGACGACTTCAAGACCGTCACGCGCGATCTCACGCTGGAGCAGCCGACCGCGGACGCCGCGGCGATCCGGCAGGCCGCGGGCCTGTGCCTCAAGCGCGTCGACCTGCAGCGCAAGCTGCGGCTGCTGGGCGTTCGCGCGGCGTCGCTGGTGCGGCTTTGAGCGACGCAGTCGGACTACGATCACCGGCTCCAGGAGACCAAGCAGATGACCGTCATCACGAACATCGAAGACCTGCGCCGGCTGGCCCAGAAGCGCGTGCCGCGCATGTTCTACGACTATGCCGACAGCGGCTCGTGGACCGAATCGACCTACCGCGCCAACGAGGCCGATTTCGGCAAGATCCTGCTGCGCCAGCGCGTCGCCGTCGATCTGTCAAACCGCAGCACGGCGTCGACGATGGTCGGCGTGCCCTGCGCGATGCCGGTGGCCATCGCGCCGACCGGCCTCACCGGCATGCAGCATGCCGACGGCGAGATCCTCGCCGCGCGCGCGGCCGAGCAATTCGGCGTGCCGTTCACGCTCTCGACGATGTCCATATGCTCGATCGAGGACATCGCCGCGCACACGAAGGCGCCGTTCTGGTTCCAGCTCTATGTGATGCGCGACCGCGGTTTCGTCGAGCGCCTGATCGACCGCGCCAAGGCCGCCGGCTGCGGCGCGCTCGTGCTGACGCTCGATCTGCAGATCCTCGGCCAGCGCCACAAGGACCTGAAGAACGGCCTCTCGGCGCCGCCGCGGCTGACGCTGGCCAACCTCGTCAACATGGCGACGAAGCCGCGCTGGTGCCTGGGCATGCTGGGCACGAAGCGCCGCCAGTTCGGCAACATCGTCGGCCATGTCGGCGGCGTCGACGACATGGGTTCGCTCTCGCAATGGACGGCGCAGCAGTTCGACCCGCAGCTCAACTGGGGCGACGTGCAATGGATCAAGCAGCGCTGGGGCGGCAAGCTGATCCTCAAGGGCATCCAGGATGTCGAGGACGCGAAGCTCGCCGCCGACAGCGGCGCCGACGCGCTCATCGTCAGCAACCATGGCGGGCGGCAGCTCGACGGCGCGCAGAGCAGCATCGGCGCGCTGCCGGCCATCGTCGACGCCGTGGGCTCGCGCATCGAGGTGCATATGGACGGCGGCATCCGCTCGGGCCAGGACGTGCTCAAGGCGCTGGCGCTGGGCGCACGCGGCACCTACATCGGCCGCGCCTTCCTCTACGGCCTGGGCGCGATGGGCGAGGCGGGGGTGACGAAGGCGCTCGAGCTGATCCAGCGCGAACTCGACCTCACGATGGCCTTCTGCGGCCACACGCGCATCCCGGAGATCGGCCGGCAGACCCTGCTGCAGCCCCGCGGCTGAGCGGCCTCAGCCGTGCAGGCCGAGCTTGAAAGCGATCATCGCGCGCAGCTTGTTCGGCAGCACCGGCTTGATCAGCAGGTGGTAGTCGTGCCGCTCGGCCTCGTCCTCGTGCCCGCCCAGGCTGCTGCCGGTGATCAGGATCGCCGGTAGCCGCCGCTGGTGCCAGCGCGCGCGCAGCAGCGTCAAGGCCTCGATGCCGGTGCGGCCCTGCGGCAGCCGGTAGTCGACCAGCAGCAGATCGGGCACGCGGTCCGGCGCGTCGTCGGCCCAGGCCTGCAGCGCCTCGACGGTCTCGAAGGCGATGACGTCGGCGCCCCAGGCCTGGAGCACGACGACGAGGCCCTCGCGCACCGCCGCTTCGTCCTCGAGCACGAGGATCAGCCGCCCCTGCAGCGTCAGACCCAGCGGCGGCTTGACGGCGGCGGGCACCGTGTCGACGGCCGCCCGCGCGACCCGGCCGGCCGGCACCTCGAGCGTGAACACCGTGCCGTGCCCCAGCCGCGAGCGCAGCGTGATCGGCGTCTGCATCAGGTCGGCCATGCGCTTGACGATGGCCAAGCCCAGTCCCAGCCCCTTGCGCTGCTGCGAATGCAACGGCGGCTGGGAATGCACCTGGTAGAACTCCTCCCACACCCGCGGCAGGTTCGCCGGCGCGATGCCGATGCCGCTGTCCCAGACCTGCAGCAGCAGCCGATCGGCGCGCCTGCGGCATGAGACGAGCACGCCGCCGTCCTCGGTGTAGCGGATCGCATTGCTGACGAGATTGCGCAGCGTGCGTTCGAGCAGCACCGGATCGGCCTGCACGACATGGCGGCCGCCGCGGAAATGCAGCATCAAGCCCTTTTCGAACGCCACCGGTTCGAAATGCAGGCGCAGGCGCGCGAACAGTTCGTGCAGCCGCACCGGCGCCGGGTGGACCTCGACGCCGCCCGTGTCGATGCGCGTGATGTCGAGCAATTCGCCGAACAGCCCTTCGAGCGCGTCGACCGATTCGTTGATGCTGTTGACGAGGCTGGCGACCTCCGAATCGCGGCTGCGCTGGCGCAGGGCCTCGGCGAACAAACCCATCGCGTGCAGCGGCTGGCGCAGGTCGTGGCTGGCGGCGGCGAAGAACTGCGTCTTGGCGCGGTTCGCGGCCTCGGCGGCGCGGCGTGCCTCGTCGCTGATGCCCATCTCGGCACGCAGCCGCGCCGCCAGCTCGTCGGTGCGCGCCTTCAGCGAGATCGCATAGCCCAGCGCGGTGCCGTAGGTGCGCCCCATCAGCACCGTGATGCAGAACATCAGGATCAGGATCACCGCGAGCTGGATGTGGAAGGGCTCCGTGTGGTCGCTGGCGATGCGCACGATGGTCGGCGTCAGCACGAGGCTGAGGAAAGCCAGGAAGATGCCGGCCTGCGTCGCCAGCAACTGCACCGAGGCCAGGCAGTAGGTGTAGGCGATGAGGATCAGCGCCACCTTGTGGTACGGCGTGCCCAGGCCCCAGAACAGCCACACGGCCAGGCCCCACATCGAGGCCTGGATCAGCACCAGCGCCATCCAGCTGCGGCGCCAGCGCTGCCAGGTCGCGGCGTCGGTGCGGCGGTGGCGCAGGCGAAAACGCAGGTAATGCGCCAGCCGCACGAGCCACAGCGCCCCGATCACCGCCAGCCACGGCGGCAGGCGGCCGCGCTCGGCCAGCGGCCAGAAGATGGCCGCGATGACGACCATGCCGAAGAGATTGCCGGTCAGCGTCGCCGGCGTCTGGACGTAGAGCGCGCGCAGATGCTCGACGCCGCTGCCGATCGGCAGCGCGCCCGGCGCCTGCTGCGCCGGGACCTCGGCCGCCACGGCGCCGCCGGCGCCCTCGCCTGCCATCGCGTGCGGCTCAGTCCGACGCCGGACGCCGGGCCGCGTAGCCGCCCTGCCCGAGCATCATCTGGCTGACCGCGAGCACGGCCTGGGTGCGCGAATTCACGCCCAGTCCGCGCAGCACCGCCGCGACATGGTCCTTCACCGTCTCGACCGAGAGGTTGAGCTGACGCGCGATGAGCTTGTTCGGCAGGCCCTGCAGCAGCAGCGTCAGCACCTCGGTCTGGCGCGGCGTCAGGCCAAGGTCGGCGAGCGACTTCTGCGGCTGGTGGCGGTCGGCTTGCGCCGCGCCGCCGCGCCCCGCGTCGGGTTCGCGCCGCATCACGTCGGGCGCCGTGTCGCCGCCGACGCGACGCTCGGGCTCGAGGCCGAGCATCGCCGGCGGCACGTACATCGAGCCCGACATCACGAGCGCCAGCGCGTCGTGCAGTTCGGCATGCGACGAGCGCTTGGGCACGAAACCCATCGCGCCGCTGTCGATGGCACGGATGACGTCGCTGGCGCGGTCGCTGGCCGAGACGACGACGACCGGCAGCGCCGGATACGCGCGCCGGAACTCGACGAGCAGATCGAAGCCGTCGGCGTCGCCCAGCGCGAGGTCGAGCAGCACGAGGTCGAAATCCGGGTCCTGCGCCAGCGCCGCGCGCGCCGCGGCGGCACTCGCCACGCCGACGACGGTCGTGTCGGCACCCATGGTCTGCACGACGACCTCGAGCGCCGACAGCACGAGTGGATGGTCGTCGACCAGCAGCACTTTCATGGCGCCCTCCGCGGCGTTCCCCAGCATCCGATTGTGGTCCCGCAGCGCCACGGCGGCACCGGCGCCTTCACGGCGATCAGGGTCAGTCCGCGAGCCAGGCGCGCAGCGGCTGCCACTGCTCGAGATCGCGCTCGACGCGGCCCGGCGCGACGTCGAACAGTGTCAGTCCGCGCGCCGCAAGCTGGACGTAGTTCTGCGTGTCGCGCAGCCAGGCGACGACCGGCACCGCCACCGTCGCCAGGTACTGGTGCAGCTGCTCGTTGGCGCGTGTGTGCTCGCGCACGCGCATGCCGACGAGGCCGATCCGGATGTCGGCGGCGCGCCGATGCTCGCGCAGCGTCTGCACGAAGGCGTGCGTGGCCTGGATGTCGAACAGGCTGGGCTGCAGCGGGATCAGCAGGCGGTCGGCGATGCGCAGCACGGCGTCGAGGCGCTTGCCGTGCAGGCCGGCCGGCGTGTCGAGCACGACATGGGTGACGCCGCGCGGCGGCCGCGCGACCTCGTCGGGCGAGACATCCCAGCCCTGGATCGCCGGCAGGCCGCCCGGGCGCAGCGCCAGCCATTGGCGGCTCGACTGCTGGCGGTCGACATCGCCCAGCATCACGGCATGTCCCGCCGCCGCCAGGCAGCCCGCCACGTTGGTGGCCAAAGTGCTTTTGCCGACCCCTCCCTTGGGGTTGGCGACGACGATCACCGGCATGTTCTTCTCCTGGTCCGTGCCCGTCCCGGGACCCGGCTATGGTAGCGGGCCCCGGCGCCCCGGCCAGCGGGCCTTCCCGCGATACTGCAGTCCATGGCCGACATCCTCGTCATCGCCGCCCATCCGCAACTCGGGCAGTCGCAAGTCACCCGCGCCTTGATGCGGGCCGCCGCGGCGACCCCCGGCGTCGCGCTGCGCGACCTCTATGCCGCCTATCCGGATTACGACATCGACGTGCCGGCCGAGCGCGCCGCGCTCGCCGAGGCCAAGCTGCTGGTCTGGCTGCACCCGGTGCTGTGGTACGCGATGCCGCCGCTGCTCAAGCTCTGGCTCGACGAGGTCTTCGGCTTCGGCTGGGCCTACGGCCCCGGCGGCGACGCCCTGCGCGGCAAGGACCTCTGGCTGGCCGCGTCGACCGGCGGCCCCGAGGCTTCGTACCGCCCCGACGGCTACAACCGCTATTTCTTCGACGCCTTCCTCCACCCCTACGAGCAGACCGCCGCGCTGGTCGGGATGCGCTGGCTGCCGCCGCTGGTGCTGCACGGCGCCCACCACGTCGCAGCGGCGGCGATCCAGAACCATGCGGCGCTGTTCGCCGAGCGCCTGCGCCATTGGCCCGACTGGCCCGAGATCGCCGCGCTCGAGGCGGCGACCGACTGCAGCGTCCCGGCCGACGCGCGGCCCGCGCAGCGGCGATGAGCAGCGCCACGCCCTGGCTCCACGGGAGCCTGATCTACCTCGGCGCGGCGGTGCTCGCGGTGCCGCTGTCGCGGCTGCTCGGCCTCGGCGCGATCATCGGCTACCTCGGTGCCGGCATCGCCATCGGGCCCTGGGGGCTGGGGCTGGTGACCGACCCGGCGGCGATGCTCGAATTCTCCGAATTCGGCGTCGTGCTGATGCTGTTCCTCGTCGGGCTCGAGCTCGAGCCGCGCCGGCTGTGGGCGCTGCGGCGGCCGATCTTCGGCTGGGGCAGCGTGCAGCTGCTGGGGTCGGCCGCGGTCGTCACCGCGGTCGGCGTCGCCTGGGGCCTCGACGCGCGGCTGGCGCTGGTCGCCGGGCTGGGCCTGGCGATGAGCTCGACGGCGATCGGCCTGGCCGTGCTGGCCGAGCGCAACCTGCTGGCGACGAGCGCCGGCCAGAGCGTGCTCAGCGTCGCGCTGCTGCAGGACATCGCCGCGATCCCCATCCTGGCCATCGTGCCGCTGCTCGCCGTCGGCCATGGCGCGGCGGCCGGCGGCGGCTGGGCCGGTGCGGCCAAGGCCTTCGGCATGATCGCGGCCATCGTCTTCGGCGGCCGGTTGCTGCTGCGCCCGGCACTGCGCTGGATCGCGCGCAGCGACACGCCCGAGATCTTCACCGCCGCGTCGCTGCTGCTCGTCGTCGCGACGGCGACGCTGATGCAGAGCGTCGGCCTGTCGATGGCGCTGGGCGCCTTCCTCGCCGGCGTGCTGCTCGCCGAGAGCGAATACCGGCGCGAGCTCGAGACCGACCTCGAGCCGTTCAAGGGCCTGCTGCTCGGGCTGTTCTTCATCGCCGTCGGCATGAGCATCGATTTCGGCGTCGTCCTCGCCCACCCGGGCCGTGTCGCGGCGCTCGTCGCGGCATTCCTGGTGGCCAAGGCGATCGTGCTGTCGGTGATGTCGCGCTCGATGCGCATCCCGCTGGCCGAGCGCCCGGTGTTCGTGATCCTGCTCGCCCAGGGCGGTGAATTCGGCTTCGTCGTCTTCCAGGCCGCGCAGGGCGCCGGCGCGCTCGATGCGGCGGCCCATTCGCTGCTGGTGGCCGCCGTCGCGCTGTCGATGCTGCTGACGCCGCTGCTGCTGCTGGCGGCCGACCGCTGGTGGTCGACGCACCTCGCGCGCCACCCGCGCGGCGAGACGCCCGAGGAGATCGCCGAGCCGCAGCAGGCGCCGATCATCATCTGCGGCTTCGGCCGCTACGGCCAGATCGTCGGCCGCCTGATCAACGCCGCCGGGCTCACGGCGACCGTGCTCGACCACGATGCCGAGCAGGTCGAGACCCTGCGCCGCTTCGGCTGGCCGACCTTCTACGGCGACGCGACCCGGCTCGACCTGCTGCGCACGGCCGGCGCGGCCGAAGCGCGGGTGATCGTCGTCGCCATCGACGACGTCGACCAGAACCTGGCCGTCGTCGACCTCGTGCAGCAGCATTTCGCGCAGGCGACGATCGTCGCGCGGGCCCGCAACACGACGCACTGGTACGGGCTGCACCGGCGCGGCGTGGCGCATATCGAGCGCGAGACGCTGGACGCGGCGCTGCTGAGCGGGCGCAGCGTGCTCGAGCTCATGGGCTGGCAGCCGCACGAGGCACGGCAGCAGGCACGGCGCTTCCGCCGCCACAGCATCGAGCTGCTCGAGGCGATGGCGCCGCACCTGGGCGACGAGAAGAAGCTGATCTCGGTGGCACGGCGCGGTCGCGAGGAACTCGAGGAGCTGTGGGCACGCGAGCGCGCCGAGCGCCGGCGGCCGCAGGATCTGGGCGCCTGGCAAGCCGAAGAAGGTGAATCCGGCCCGCGGGCTAACCCATAGTGCCAAGCCGGTTACCGAACCTTACACTCGGCCCATCGATTTCACAGTTCCGGGACAGGGGTTTACCTCGCGGCCCGACCCCTCAGGCCGTGGCGAGCACCGCTCAGACCTACTTCGCTGCCCGCGTGCGCCCCTTCGCGCTGTCGATCCCGGCGCAGATCGGCCTGCTGCTGATCGTCCATGTCGCGCTGTGGACCTGGGTCGGCATGAGTTCGCGTTCGAACTTCGATGGCGCCGGCGACATGGTCGAGGCCTATGCCTGGGCGCAGCAGTTCCAGTGGGGCTACTACAAGCATCCGCCGCTGTCGGCCTGGGTGGCCGGGCTGTGGTTCGCGGTGGTGCCGGCGACGCAGCTGGGCTATTCGCTGCTGGCGGCGCTCAACGGCGCCGTCGGCCTCGCCGGCCTGACCTGGCTGGCGCGCGAGTTCCTGCCGCGCCGCTGGGTGCTGCTGGTGGTGGCCCTGGCCTCGCTGGCACCGGGCATCACGGCGCTGGCGATGCGCTTCAACGCCAATGCGATCCTCGTCTCGACCTGGCCCTGGGCGATCGCGCTGTTCGTGCGCCTGATGCGGCACGGCCGCGCGCGCGATGCCGTCCTCTGCGGCATCGCCTGCGCGCTGGCGATGCTCGGCAAGTACTACTCGGCCGTGCTGCTGCTGTCGCTGCTCGCATCGGCCTTGTGGTTGCCCGGCTGGCGCGCCCGTCTGGCGACGGCGCCGGTGGCGCTGGCCGCGCTGGTGTGCCTGCTGTGCCTGGCACCGCACCTGAACTGGCTGCTGGCGCAGAGCCATGGGCCGATCGAGTACGCGCGCGCCGCCACCGGCCACCAGAGCCCGACGCAGTCCTGGTCGCGCGCGGTGCATTTCGGGCTCGCCCAGGTCGTGTTCCCGCTGCTCGCGTTCACGGCGCTGCAGCGCAGCCTCGTCGGCCCGGCGCACCGGCGCGCCTTCTGGCAGGCGGCGACGGCGCCGCTGCGCCCGCGCGACGAGCCGTTGTGGCTGATCGCAATGCTGCCCGTCGTCGCCACGGTCGTCATCACCGTCGCCACCGGCGCCCGCACGGCGTCGGTGTGGGGGCTGGCGATCGCCGCCGGGCTGGCGCTGCTGGCCGCGGGGCGTGCGCACGAAACCGGCGCCCAGCTCAGCCTGCGCCGGCTGTGGACGACGCTGGCCATGATCTGGATCGCCGTGGCGCTGCTGTCGCCGTTGTGGTGGCACTCGCGCGCCGCGGTCGGCACGCCCTCGGTGATCGAGCCGCGCGAGGAAATGGCGCAGGCGCTCGACCGTGCCTGGCGGCTCGAGACCGGCAGCGCGCTGCCCTGGATCTCGGGCACGCGCAAGCTGGCCGCATCGACGGCGTTCTACGCCGCCGACCACCCGCGCTACTGGAGCCTGTGGGACAGCGCCGTCGAGACGCCCTGGGTCGACCGCACCGATGTCGAGCGCCGCGGCGCGCTCATCGTCTGCGACGAGGACGACGTCGATTGCCAGCAGCGCGCCGAGATCTGGACGGCCGACCGCCGCGAGCTGAGCGTGGCCAAGAGCGCGCGCGGCTACCATTTCGAACCCCGCTCCTACGTGTTCTACTTCGTGCATCCGCGGGCCCTGCCCCGTTCGCACTGAAGCTCCCGTCGCCATGAATCCTGCCGACTCGAATGCCGGCCGCGCCGCCGCGCCGGCCATCAGCTGCGTCGTCCCGGCCTACAACGAGGCCGCCAACCTGCCGTCGCTGCTGCGCTCGCTGAGTGCCGCGTTGCAGGCGCTGACGCCGCGCTGGGAGATCATCGTCGTCGACGATGGCAGCCGCGACGCCACCGCCGAGGCGGTGCGCCCCTGGCTCGCCGAGGCCGGCGTGCGCTACCTCGCGCTGTCGCGCAATTTCGGCAAGGAGGCGGCGCTGTCGGCGGGCATCGAACATGCGCGCGGCGACGTCGTCGTGCTGCTCGACGCCGACGGCCAGCATCCGCTCGAATTCCTGCCGCGCATGCTCGAGGGCTGGCGCGCCGGCGCCGACGCGGTCTGCGCGGTGCGCGAATCGCGCAGCGACGAATCCTGGGCCAAGCGGCTGGGCACGAGCCTCTTCTACCGCATCGTCAATGCCGGCTCGCCGGTGCCGATCCCGGCCGACGCGGGCGACTTCAGGCTCATGGACCGGCGCGTCGTCGACGCGCTGCTCTCGCTGCCCGAACGCAACCGCTTCCTCAAGGGCCTGTACGCCTGGGTCGGCTTCCGCACCGAGTTCATCCGCTACCAGCCGGCGCCGCGCGCCTCGGGGCACAGCAGCTTCTCGTTCGCGCGGCTGCTGGCGCTGGCGCTGACCGGCCTGACGGCGTTCTCGAACCTGCCGCTGCGGCTGTGGAGCAGCCTGGGCGCGGTGATCGCGTTCCTGTCGTTCGGCTACGGCCTGTGGATCATCATCGACCACGAGATCAACGGCAGCCCGGTTCCCGGCTGGCCGACCGTGGTCGTGAGCCTGATGTTCTTCAGCGGCGTGCAACTGCTGTCGATCGGCATCCTGGGCGAATACATCGGGCGCATCTTCACCGAGGTCAAGCGGCGCCCGATCTACCTGCTGCGCGAGCAAGCCGGCAGCGGCCGCATCGAGCCGCCGGCACCATGAAGCCGCTGCGGCGGCTGATGCTCTGCGCCGACGACTACGGCCTCGCGCCGGCGATCGACGACGCCCTCGTCGAGTTGCTCGGCCGCGCCCGGCTGAGCCGCATCTCGTGCATCGTGAACCTGCCGCGCTGGCCCGCAGCCGCCCGAGCGCTCGCCCGCGCCGCGCGCGCGCGCGCCGGGCTGCACCTGAACCTGACCGAGGGGCGGCCGCTGTCGGGCGAACTCGCGGCGGTGTGGCCGGCGCTGCCGACGCTGCAGCGCCTCATCGTCGACGCCCACCTGGGCCGGCTGCCGCTGGCCGCGCTGCGCGCCGAAATGCAGGCCCAGTTCGCGGTCTGCGAGCAGGCGCTGGGCCAGATGCCCATGCACCTCGACGGCCACCAGCATGTGCACCACCTGCCGCACATCCGCGACCTCGTGCTGGAAATCGCAGCGTCGCGCAAGGGCCTGCGCGTGCGCCACACCGGCCGCGTTCGCGGCCCCGGCTACGTGGTCAAGCGGCTGCTCATCGAAGGCACCGGCGGCACGGTGCTCGGGCGCCGGCTCGACGCGCAGGGCATCGCCGCCAACGGCACGCTGCACGGCGTCTACGATTTCGTCGAGACCGACTACCGGCGCCTGATGCGCGGCTGGCTCGCCGCGCTGCCCGAACGCGGCGCGCTGCTGTTCTGCCACCCCGGCCGCAACGGTGCGGGCGGTGCGGCGGGCGACGAGATCGCCGCCGCCAGAACGCGCGAGCTCGATTACCTCGGCGGTGCGGCCTTCGGCGACGATCTGGCCGAGGCCGGCGTGCTGCTCGATTGACGCCGCTTCAGGCGAAGGTCCAGTGGCGGTTGATCGCGAAGGTCAACAACATCACGAGGCCGGTGGCGAGCGCCTGCGCCAGCAGGTAATACAGCCCGAACGCGACCCCGGCCGCGACGACGCCCATGCCCACCGCGGCGCCCAGCGCCGCCGTGCCCATGAAGCGCCACCAGGCCGGCAGCCAGGCGCCGGCATGGCCGAAGGTGTAGCGGCGGTTGCCGAAGAAGGCGACCTGCGCGCCGAGCACCGCGCCGGCGCCCGAGCCGATCCAGGCGCGCACGCCGAAGACCTCGACCAGCAGCGCCAGCAGCGCCCAGTGCGAGGCCGTCGCGACGACGCCAACGGTGCCGTAGCGCAGCAGCGCCGTGCGCACGCTCACGACGGCGCACCGCAGGCGCGGCCCGGGGCGACGAGCAGTTCGACGCCGCGCTCGGACCGCAGCGATTTCAGTCCCGGCAGCGCCGCCAGCCGCGCCACCTGGTCGGCCGGCGCGAGCAGCCAGACGCGCCCCGGCGCGCAATCGAGATCGGCGACGCGATCCCAGGTCCACAGCGTCGAGCGGCCCTGGTCGCTCGTGAAGCGGGCGGCATCGGCGAGTTCCTTGCGCCAGTTGTCGTGGCGGGCGATATCGGGGTCGTCCCAGGCCGAGACGACGATCACCGGCGCGGCCAGATCGGCATAGAAGGGCACGTCGTAGAAGTAGTCGTCGACGAAGACGACGCGGTCGCCGGCGGCGCGCCCGGCGGCCAGCGCCCGTGCGAGTTCCCGATGTGAGCCCGGCGACTTCCAGGCGAAGACGCCGACGATCGCGACGCAGAAGGCGGCGGCGATCCATCCGGCCCGCGTCGTCGCCCGCGAGCGCTGCTGCAGCGCCAGCGCCAGCAGCGCCGCCGTCGGCGCCAGCGCCGGCATCACGTAGCCGACGAGCTTGGACTCGGGCAGCGAGAAGAAGCCGACGATGACGACGATCCACCAGGCATAGAACGCGGTCTGCGGATCGACGGGCCGCAAGCGGCGCAGCGCCGGTGCCAGCCACAGCGTCCATGGCAACATCAGCAGCGGCAACACGACGACGAAGAACCAGAACGGCATCCGGTTGTTGAAGTTCGTACCCGTGAAGCGGCGGAAGTGCTGCTCGACGATGAAGTAGTCGAAGAACGCCGGGTGGCGCAGCTGCATCGCCGCCATCCATGGCAGCGTCACGGCGGCGAAGACGAGCAATGCCGCCGGATGCAGCAGCCCCAGCACCTGGCGCCAGCGGCCCTGCGCCAGCAGCCAGGGGCCGATGACGGCGGCCGGCAGCACGATGCCGATCAGCCCCTTGGCGAGCACGCCCAGGCCGCAGAACAGCCAGCCCAGCATCAGCCAGCGCAGCGCGACACGCCGCGGGTCCTCGACCGCGCGCAGTGTCGCCAGCAGCGCCGCGGTGATGCAGGCGGCGACGCCGACGTCGTGGTTGACGTACTGGGCGCCGATGAAGAACAGCGGGCTCGTCGCCAGCACCAGCAGGCCGGTGCGCGCCACCGCCTCGCCGTGGCGCCGCCGCAGGTGCAGGAACAGCGCCATGCCGAGCAGCCAGCCGAGCAGCGCCGGGCCGCAGCGCGCCGCGAATCCGTTCGCGCCGAGCAGCCGCAGCGGCAGCAGGTCGAGCCAGTACAGCAGCGGCGGCTTGTGGAAGAAGGGCAGGCCGTCGAGCGTCGGCTGCAGCGCGTCGCCGTGCAGCATCTCGAGCGCGACGCCGGCATAGCGCCCCTCGTCGGGCAGGGCCAGCGGCCGCAGGCCGATCGAAAACAACAGCCACAGCGCCAGCGCCAGTGCCGGCGCAAGCGCGCCGCCGCGCGGCCTGGGAAACACGAAACTCATGCCCGATCGTAACGTCGGGCCCGCGGCCGCTTCGATCCACAATCGCGGCATGTTCCAGCCCTCGCAGCTCGACGTCCGCCGCTTCTTCTGCCGCGCCCATGCCAAGCGGCGCGCCGGCGCCCCGCTCGATCCGATGGAGACGATCGCGGCACGCTGGATCGCCGAGCACCCCGAATACGACGCCGACCTCGTCGACGAGGCGGCCGCACTGGCGGCGGTCTACGACGTCGAGTCGGGCCGCACCAACCCCTTCCTGCACCTGGCGATGCACCTAACGATCGCCGAGCAGACGGCGATCGACCAGCCGACCGGCATCCGCCAGGCGGTGGCGCTGCTCGAGGCGCGCCGCGGCTCGACCCACGAGGCGCACCACGAGGTGATGGAATGCCTGGGCCCGATGATCTGGCAATCGCAGCGCAGCGGCCTGCCGCCCGACGGCCAGGCCTATCTCGAAGCGGTGCGGCGGCGCGCGACCGCGACGTAGTTCGATCGGCTCAGCGCTTCGCGCGCCGCAGCAGTTCGGGATCGGCCCAGAATTCCTCGAGATGCTCGAAGCGCTGCATGGGCGCGCCGCCGCCCGGCGCCGGCAGCGTGCGCGCTTCGCGCGCGACGATGCGGTCGCCGCAGCCGGGCGCCGCGAGGTCGATGCGCTGCGGCGGCATCGGCATCTGCGACTTGGTCGAGAAGAAGGCCTTGACGACCGGCGCGAGCAGGTTCGCGGGATTCTGGTCGACCACCACCGCCAGGCGCCCCGAAGCCAGTCGCACCAGCGAACCGACCGGATAGATGCCCAGGCTCTGGACGAAGGCCGCGAACAGCGGCGGATCGAACTGGCCCTTCCACCCGGCCATCGCGGCGATCGACTCGCCGGGGTCCCAGCCCGCCTTGTAGGGCCGGTTCGACGTGATCGCGTCGTAGACGTCGCAGATCGCGCCCATGCGCGCGTGGCGGCTGATCGCCTCGCCGGCGAGCCGATCGGGATAGCCGGCGCCGTCGATGCGCTCGTGGTGGTGCAGCACGACGTCCAGCGTCACCGCGCCCGCGCCGCCGCCCTCGGCGAGGACGCGATGGCCGGCGCGCGGGTGCTCGCGCACGACGGCGTACTCGCGCGCCGTCAGCCGCCCCGGCTTGTTGAGGATCTCGAGCGGGATCAACGCCTTGCCGATGTCGTGCATCAGGCCCGCCACACCGGCCTCGCGGCATTCGTCGTCGTCCATGCCGATCTGGCGCCCGAGGGCGACCATCATCGCGCACACCGCCACCGAATGCATGTAGCTGTAGTCGTCACGGCCCTTCAACCGCGCCAGGCTGACGAGGGCGCCCGGGTTGCGCCGGATCGAGCCGACGACCTCCTCGACCAGCGGCATGCAGGATTCGGGGTCGATCGCGCGGCCCAGGCGTGCCTCGTTGAGCATCGCCGTCACCGCCTCGCGGCCGCGATCGCAGATCTGCGCCGCCTGCCGCAGTTCATCGGCCAGGGATTGCGTCGCTGGCGGGGCGACGGCTGCGGCGGGCGAGGCGACCTGGGGTTCCGGCAGCGCGGCGACCGTCGCCCCAACCGCTGCGTCCACTGGATCGAGTGAGGCAACCGGTGCCGCGACATCGACACCCAGATCGACATCGATCCAGCATTCGGCGACACCGCTGGCATGCAGCTTGGCCAGTTCGGTCGGGTCATCGATGACGAAGCGGGTCTTCCAGAACGGATGCTCGATCCAGTTCCCTTCCAGCTTGTGCAGGTGCATGCCCAGCCGGGTCTGCCTGACCGGGATCTTCTTGAGCATGGGAGCGATGGATTCGAAGTTCGAACAGAGGCCGCGGTCTTTTCCTATATCGGTGCGGCGGGCCCGGGGCTTGAGCGGCGACTGCAGGCCGCTTCGATGGTCCTGGATGACGCCGCCGGAGTCCCGGCGGCGCCGGGAAACTCAGCTCGCGGTGCCGATCCGGAACTGGCTCACGACCTCGGCCAGCCGGGCGGCCTGCTGACCCAGGCTGTCGGCCGCCGCGGCGCTCTCCTCGACCAGCGCCGCGTTCTGCTGCGTCACATGGTCGAGTTGCGTCACTGCTTGGCTGACCTGGCCGATGCCGGTGGTCTGCTCGGTGGTCGCGCTGCTGATCTCGGCGATCAGGTCGGCGACACGCTTGACCTGGGTGACGATGTCGTCCATCGAGCTGCCGGCGGCGCCGACCAGTCGCGATCCGGCCTCGACCTTGTCGACGCTGGCGCCGATCAGCGCCTTGATCTCGCGCGCCGCCTCGGCGCTGCGTTGCGCGAGGCTGCGCACTTCGCTGGCGACGACGGCGAAGCCGCGACCCTGCTCGCCGGCGCGGGCGGCCTCGACCGCGGCGTTCAAGGCCAGGATATTGGTCTGGAAGGCGATGCCGTCGATGACGCTGATGATGTCGGAGATGCGCTTGGAGCTGCTCGTGATCTCGTCCATCGTCGCGACCACCTCGCCGACGACGCTGCCGCCCTTGACCGCCGCCTGGCTGGCCGAATTGGCGAGCTGGGTCGCCGTGCGCGCGGTCTCGGCGCTGTTGCGCAGGGTCGAGTTCATCTCCTCCATCGACGCCGCCGTCTGCTGCAGGTTCGACGCCTGCTCCTCGGTGCGGCGCGAGAGGTCGGCATTGCCGGTGGCGATCTGCGCGCTGCCGGTGGCGATGCTGTCGGCGCTGCTGCGGATCTGGCCGATCACCGATTCGAGGCTGGAGCGCATCGCCTCGACCGAGCGCATCGCCTCGCCGACCGCGTCGTTGGCATATTGGGCCACGGGCTTGGCCGTCAGGTCGCCGGCAGCCACAGCGGCCAACGCGGCGCGCAGTTCGGCGAAGACGTTGAAGATATGCTTGCGCGCCCAGCCCAGCGCGGCCATCAGCACCGCGCACAGCACCAGCGTGGCGCCCAGTGCGATGTCGCTCCAGAACCCGCGCGAGGACTGCGCGGCATCGACCTCCTGCTCGGTGCGCCGGTTCACGGTCTCCAGGAACTGCTGCACCGGCGTCATGATCTTCGCCTTGTACTGGTGGTAAGTGAGGTCGTGCATCATCGTGCGCGCCTGCGCCAGGTCGGGCTCGGCCTTGCGCGTGTAGCCGCCCTTGCCGTCGTCGTACTGGCCCTTGACCATGTTCATCGCCACGGTCTCGGTGTGCACGAGGTCGTCCGAGTTGTGGCGAGCCTGGTCGAGCAGTTCGAACTCGGCCGGGGTGAAGCCGGCCTGCTTCATCAGGTCGTTGAGCGCGACGGCAGCGCCGGGCTTCTGCGGCGGCTCGACATTGGCGGCCTTGAAGTCCCAGTAGATGCCCTCGTAGCCGACGGGTCGCGGCTGCTTGCCGTTGCGGATATCGAGCACGGCCCAGTACTGCTGCTCCCACTTCGGGTCGCCCGTGACGACGTAGGTACGCGCTAGGCGGGTCAGGTCGTCGGAGCTCTGACGCAGTTCCTGAGCCAGCAGGTAGGAGTGGTAGCGCCGGGCTGCGGCCGCGTCGGACGCGCGGCCGAACCGCTGCACCTGCCAGGCGCTGCCGGCAACCAGCGCCGAAAGTACGATGGTGAGCACCGCCAGGATCTGGAAGATGCGGTTCAGGGAAAGCTTCATGGTTCGGACCTCGATCGATGGCCACGATGGCCAGCGACAGTGGCATCGACATCAGTCCTACCAACTTTAGGGGGGTTTGGTGAGATCGCCGGACGGTGGTCTGAAATCACACAAAAGTCGAGATTTCAGCAAAACTAAAGGATAATCTCGTGAGCAGATCGTCGGTTTTCGTCGGCAAGCTCACTGTACTTGCGGGTAGCCCAAGAACGACAAACCCCTCCGGATCTTGCGATCGGGAGGGGTGAGGGGTAGGGACGACGCGTGCAGGAACCGCTGCGCCCCGGGGCGCGAAGTTCAAGCCGGTTTGCGCAGCGCGCGGGCGCCGAGAACAGCCAGCGCCAGACCGGCGAGTGCGAGCGAGCCGGGTTCGGGGACGTTGCCGCCGCCGCCGGTGGAGCCGAAGGTCACGTTGTCGACGCCGATCAAACCTGCGGCGCCCAAGAAGCTGACGCTGGAAGCGGTGCCGGAGAAGTCAATCGTGTACTGGTTCCAATGGCACAACGCCACACCAAGGCCGCAATTACCGCCACCCACTCCGGCCAGCGAGCCACTGGAGGCAAGCGAAGTCCCGGCCGCATCGAGGACAGACACAGTCAGAGCAGCGGTGCCCGCGTAGTAGAAGGAAAGGCTGCCGGTCCACCCTCCGGTCATCGACGCCGAAGTCGAGTTGCCGGAAGTCCAGAGCATGATCGTGTCGCCGGGTGCCGGCTCACCCGTGAAAGTTCCGGTGACGCCGCCCACAAAGGCCCTGGCGTTCGCCCCGAAGGAAATCCCGTAATTCGTACCGGCACCGCCGTTGTAATAGTTACCGATAGCCGTATTGTTGGCCAGTCCCTCGAAGTTCACGGTAACAGGGCCCGCAGTCGCGGCCATGCTCAACGTCAGCCCGGCTGCGAGCGTGATTGCACTCAACGACTTCATCAACTTCTCCTAAGTTTTGGCTGGGAGCGGCGCGCCTTGCTCGATTCGTTCTTGCCAGCGACCTTGCGCCCTTCTGCGTGGGAGGTAGCAGCATTTGTGCCAATCGGCAGCCGAAAACTGTTTTTATCTTTCAGGATCAGTCACTTAGCCGATATTCATGCAAGGATGCAAGCGCCGATCCGGCGGCAGCTTCGGCTGACTGTAAAAAAAACTGACGAGGCGGCCCGAAGGCCGCTGCCGAGCTAGCCAACGATGCCGGCAAGCAACGCCTCGGCCCGCCGTTCGACCTCGGCGTCCATAGCAATCACCCGCCCCCATTCGCGCGCCGTCTCGCCGGGCCACTTGTGAGTGGCATCGAGCCCCATCTTGCCGCCCAGCCCGCTGACGGGCGAGGCGAAGTCCAGATAGTCGATCGGCGTCTGGTCGACCAGGGTCGTGTCGCGCACCGGGTCCATCCGCGTCGTGATCGCCCAGACGACCTCGCTCCAGTTCCGGATGTCGACGTCGTCGTCGGTGACGACGATGAATTTCGTGTACATGAACTGGCGCAGGAAGCTCCACAGGCCGAACATGACGCGCTTCGCATGCCCCGGATAGGCCTTACGGATCGAGATCAGCGCCACGCGGTAGCTGCAGCCCTCCGGCGGTAGATAGAAGTCGACGATCTCCGGAAACTGCTTCTGCAGGATCGGCACGAAGACCTCGTTCAACGCCACGCCGAGCACCGCCGGCTCGTCCGGCGGCTTGCCGGTATAGGTCGAGTGGTAGATCGGGTCGCGGCGGTGCGTGATGCGGTCGATCTCGAACACCGGAAACCAGTCCTGCTCGTTGTAATAGCCGGTGTGGTCGCCGAACGGGCCTTCGAGCGCATGCAGATAGCCGCCCTGCTCGCGCAACGACACGCCGCGCTCCGACTCGCCCATGTAGCCCGGGGACGCCGGCGGGATATGGCCCTCGAGGACGATCTCGGCGCTGGCCGGCACCTGGAGTCGCAGGGCGCCCTCGCCGACCCCGCTCTCCACCAGTTCGGTCCGGCTGCCGCGCAGCAGCCCGGCGAACTGGTACTCGGACAGGCTGTCGGGAACCGGCGTCACCGCGCCGAGGATGGTCGCCGGATCGGCGCCGAGCGCCACGGCGATCGGGAACGGCCGACCCGGGCTGGCGCGCGCGAACTCGCGGAAATCGAGCGCGCCGCCGCGGTGGGCGAGCCAGCGCATGATGACCTGGCGGCGGCCGATGACCTGCTGGCGGTAGATGCCCAGGTTCTGCCGAAGCCGCGGCCGCGCGATGGACTGGGGGCCGCGCGTGACCACCAGCCCCCAGGTGATCAGCGGCCCGGCATCGCCAGGCCAGCAGGTCTGTACCGGCAGCGTCGCGAGGTCGAATTCGTCACCCTCGAGCGTCACTTCCTGGCAGGGTGCGCCACGGCGCAAAGCCGGCTGCATGCTCCACAGCGCCTTGGCCATCGCCAGCAGCTTGCCCGCGTCCTTCAGGCCCTTGGGCGGCTCCGGTTCCTTGAGCCCGGCCAGCACATGGCCGACAACGCGCAGCTCGGCCAGGCTGTCGGCGCCCATGCCCAGCGCCACGCGCCGGGGGGTGCCGAACAGATTGATCAGGCAGGGAATTTTGTAACCGGCGGGGCGGGTGCAGAGCAGCGCCGGCCCGCCCGCGCGCAACAACTTGTCGCCGATTGCCGTCATTTCCAAGCGCGGCGACACGGGTTCATGGAGTTTTCGCAGCTCGCCGAGACCCTCGAGCTGGCTCAGGAAGTCGCGGAGATCACGATACTTCATACTTCACAGGCATTAGAGGATCGATTGATATTCTTGACCGAGTATTACCCGGTTCCTAGAATCCGCCCTGCCTTGAAATTTCAGGGTTAACCCTTGCCGCCAACGAACGTGCGGCAACGCCTGGTGGAACCGCCCCGCCGGAAAGCGGACTCAGATTCCGCCGAACCGCGGTCGATTATCACCGTGGCCCTGGCGCCGCCCCGTGCGGCCGGCCTGGAGTCACGGACCTCAGGAGTGAGCGTACTCATGCGAACCATCGCCATGCTGCGTCAGGCGCAGCGGTCGACGGCGAAATCGCTGTCCGTCTTCGTCCGCGACGTCGGACACGGTTTCCTGGAGATCAGTCACAACACGCTGGCCCTGGTCGGGCTGGCCGCCGTCGCCTTGCTGGTGGTCGGCTTCGGCCGCGCCGACGTGCGCGGCGAGGTCGAGACCGTCGCCTTCAAGTGGCTGCAGACGCGCCATGAAGAACGCGAGGTCTCGTCGGGCAACATCATCGAAGGCGTCAGCGACCATGGCGCGGTGACGCGCGCCACGGCCACCGACCTGGCCGACCTGACGCGTCAGCAGGCCACGCTGGCGAACTGGATCTCGCGCCGCTACAAGGTCGCGCCCGAACCGATCGGCGCGCTGGTCCAGGAAGCCTGGAGCATCGGCAAGCGGGCCGGTCTCGATCCGACCCTGATCCTGGCCATCATGGCGGTCGAATCGAGCTTCAACCCCTTCGCGCAGAGCAATGTCGGCGCGCAGGGGCTGATGCAGGTGATGACACGCGTCCACGACGACAAGTACGAGGCCTTCGGCGGCACCCATGCGGCGTTCGACCCGATCAGCAATCTGCGCGTCGGCGTCCAGGTGCTGAAGGACTGCATCAGCCGCGCCGGCGGTGTCCAGGCCGGCCTGCGCTATTACGTCGGCGCGGCGCTGATCGAAGGCGACGGCGGCTACGCCGGCCGCGTCATGGCCGAGCAGGCGCATATGCGCGACGTGGTCGACGGCAAGCGGGTGCCGGTGAACATCGCGTCGCCGCTGATCGTCGCGGCACCGGCCGCCACCGCGGCCGCGACGCCGGCCAGCGACGCCGCGCCGGCCGAAGAAGCGACCGCCCCGCCGCCGTCGGCCGCGACGGCCGAAGACAAGCAGCTGGCACTGGCGCGCTGACCGGACTGGACGGCTCCCGCCCGGCCTCGTGGGCGGGACGTTACACTGACGGTCCGCGCAACTGGCGATAGGGGCGCAATGCCCCGAGGTGGAAGACCACCGGGAAGCGCGGGCCGCTGCGGCGGCGTCAGCCGTGCGCCTGGGCAGCCCTCCCGTACCGTGAGCGCAGCCGCGCCCGACGACATCCGAGGGCCCTATCCCCAGCAGAGGACTGCCATCCATGTTTGACCGCACGCTATCCACCGTCGCCAACACCGACCCCGAGGTCTGGGCCGCGATCCAGGCCGAGAACCAGCGCCAGGAAGATCACATCGAGTTGATCGCCAGCGAGAACTACACCTCGCCCGCCGTGATGGCGGCGCAGGGCTCGCAGCTCACCAACAAGTACGCCGAGGGCTACCCGGGCAAGCGTTATTACGGCGGCTGCGAGAACGTCGACGTCGTCGAGCAGCTCGCCATCGACCGCATCAAGCAGCTCTTCGGCGCCGGCTACGCCAACGTGCAGGCGAATTCGGGATCGCAGGCTAACCAGTCGGTGTTCTTCGGCCTGCTGCAGCCCGGCGACACCATCATGGGCATGAGCCTGGCCGAGGGCGGCCACCTGACCCACGGCATGGCGCTGAACATGAGCGGCAAGTGGTTCAAGGTCGTCAGCTACGGCCTCGACGCCAGCGAGGCGATCGACTACGACGCGATGGAGCGCCTGGCCCACGAGCACAAGCCCAAGCTGATCATCGCCGGCGCCTCGGCCTACAGCCTGCGCATCGACTTCGAGCGCTTCGCCCGCGTCGCCAAGGCCATCGGCGCCTATTTCATGGTCGACATGGCGCATTACGCCGGGCTCATCGCCGCCGGCGTCTACCCGAACCCGATGCCGCACGCCGACGTCGTCACCTCGACCACGCACAAGAGCCTGCGCGGCCCGCGCGGCGGCTTCGTGCTGATGAACGACGAGGCGATCGCCAAGAAGATCAACAGCGCCATCTTCCCCGGCATCCAGGGCGGCCCGCTGATGCACGTGATCGCGGCCAAGGCGGTGGCCTTCAAGGAGGCGCTCGCGCCCGATTTCAAGGTCTACCAGCAGCAGGTGGCGACGAACGCCCAGGTGCTGGCCGAGACGCTGACGGCGCGCGGCCTGCGCATCGTCAGCGGCCGCACCGAAAGCCACTTGATGCTCGTCGACCTGCGCCCGAAGGGCCTGACCGGCAAGGAAGCCGAGGCGATCCTGGGCCAGGCGCACATGACCTGCAACAAGAACGGCATCCCCAACGATCCGCAGAAGCCGATGGTGACGAGCGGCATCCGCCTGGGCACACCGGCGCTGACGACGCGCGGATTCCGCGAGGAGCAGACGCGGCTGACGGCGAACCTGATCGCCGACGTGCTCGACCACCCGCACGACGCCGATCGCATCGCAGCCGTGCGGGCCAAGGTCGCGGCGCTGACGCGCGACTTCCCGGTCTACCGCTGATCCGCGGCGCGGCGCCGGAGCACCGACGATGCGCTGCCCCTTCTGCGGCCACGACGAGACCCAGGTGGTGGAGACGCGCGAGTCCGACGAGGGCGACGTGATCCGGCGACGCCGCCGCTGCCTGGACTGCGAGAAGCGCTTCACGACCTACGAGCGCACCGAGATCGCGCTGCCGGCGGTGGTGAAGAAGGACGGCTCGCGGGTCGATTTCGACCCCGCGAAGCTGCGCGCGTCGATGATGTTGGCGCTGCGCAAACGGCCGGTCAGCGTCGAGCAGGTCGACGCCGCACTCGACCGCATCCAGGAGAAGCTGCTCGCCAGTGCCGTGCGCGAGGTACCGAGCGCGCGGCTGGGCGAGCTGCTGATGCGGGAGCTGAAACGGATCGACAAGGTCGCGTACGTGCGCTTCGCGTCGGTCTACCGCGAGTTCGAGGACGTCGACGCGTTCCGGCAGCTGATCCGCGACATCTGAGCCGCGCGGCCTGGGGCCCCCCAAGCGGGGGCACCCGGCCGTGGCCCCCCCGCCGACGCGCCAGCCTGGGGGAAAGACGCGGCCGAAGCGGCTTCCTAGAGTGACGGCCATCCCGTCCACCTCACAGGAAGCCCACGATGAAGCCCACCGCCAGCCGCCGCCGCCGCCAGCAGGGCGCCTCCCTGGTCGAGATCGCGATCGTCGCGGCGGTCGCGTCCGTCGGCGTCGGCAGCGCGATTCCGCCGCTGAACGCGCTGGTCCAGCGCCAGCAGATCGAGGGCACGGCCGCGCAACTGCGCACCGACATCCACTGGATGCGCAGCCTGGCTGTCGCGCGCAACCAGTCGCTGCGCATCAGTTTCACGAAGCTGCCGCACGCGGCCTGCTATGTGATCCATACCGGCGCGGGCAGGGATTGCCCTTGCGATGCAGGTGGTCAACCGCAGTGCCGCCATGGCACCGAGGCGCTGCGCAGTGTCGCGTTCACGGGCGGCGGCGCGATCGACGTGACGTCGAACTCGTCATCGATGCTGGTCGACGCCGGGCATGGCACGTTCACGCCAACCGGCAGCATCACGGTGCGCGGGCGCGATGGCCGGGCACTGAAACTGGTCGTCAACATCATGGGTCGCGCGCGCATCTGCGCTCTGGACGACGGGCTTCCCGGCCATCCCCGCTGCTGAATCCCAGCCACCCATTCACGGGGTCAGGCGACGGACGGTCCGCTGGCACCGACCAGTGGCAGCCGCCGCCAAACAGGCAGCGACAGGTGCTCGCAATAATTCCACCATGCAGCGTCTCGCCTACGCCCCCACCAGGATCTCACGTCAGCCGCTCGGATTCACGCTGATCGAATTGATGATCGCCATCGTCGTCATGGCGGTTCTGGCTTCGATCGCCTTTCCTTCGTACCTGAATGCGGTGCGCAAGAGTCGACGCGCCGAGGCCATCAGTGCGTTGACCTGGATCCAGCAAGCCGAGGAACGCTATCGGGCCAACAACACCTTGTACACCACCAGCGCGGCTGCGCCGCCGGCCGGCATAGGTTCGGCGCCGGCGGGATCGGGCTACTACACATATTCGATCTACGCCGACACGACCACGGGGACGAGCTACGTCGCGACAGCGAACGCCAACGCGGGAACTTCGCAGGCCGCTGACACCAATTGCGCCGGAATGCAACTACAGATCATTGCGGGCACCGTGAGTTACGGAAGTTGCAAGGGTGGATGCGCCGCCGTCGTGGCGGATCCGGCGGCGAACCTGATCGACGCCGCGAATTGCTGGGGGCGATGATGGTTTCTCGCCGTCACTGGGCCCAGCGCGGGTTCACGCTCATCGAAATGATGTTCGTTGTGGCCGTACTCGCCATCCTGCTGACTATTGCCGCGCCATCGATGACCAATATGATCGCGATGGCACGCCTCAAGAGCGCCAATGCCGAACTGGTTACCGGAATCCAATACGCGCGCGCCGAAGCAATTGCGCACCATGTACCAGTCTACATCGACTTCGGTGCCGGGGGAAACCCGGCGATGACGTGCTATGTGATCCACACGGGCGCCATCTTGAAGTGCGACTGCACGCAACCACCGGGATCGGCATGTCCTGTGTTCCCCAACATGACCGAACTGAATACAACTCAATTGATGAGCAGCACGGATGTTTGGTTCAGCGCGCCAGCGGGTGCCGCTGCAATCGGCGCGGACGGCGAGCTCGCAACCGCAATCAATCCCTGGGTGATTGATATGAGTCGAATCAGCGGAAAACCCGGCAGATTGCGCACCTTCGTTTGCAGCATGGGCCGCCCCAAGGTCTGTTCGCCTGACCAGTCGGTGCCTGGTTACCGGGCCTGCCCGGATCCGAACAAGAATATCGACGCCTGCGTGACGCCATGATTCGTCGTCGATCATCCAATCGCACCGGCAAAGCGGCTCGCAAGCAGGGCGGGCTTTCACTGGTCGAGCTCATGGTAGGCGTTGCAATCGGTCTGTTCATCGTCGCCGGTGCCGCGACGGTTGTTTCGACTCAATTGGCGGATACGCGGCGACTCACGCTCGAGGCCCAGATCCAGCAGGACTTGCGTACCGCCCTGGACATCATGTCGAACAATTTTCGAACGTCGGGCGCCTGGGATCAGGCCTACAACGGCGTCTGGTCGCCGCAAAACCCGAATGTCCAGGTCAATCCCAATATCGGGTTGACCATCGCGGCCGATGGTACGACGACGCTCACCTCGGCCGTGGGCAGCGCCCAGGCATTCGTTGGCAATGCCATCGGCTTCCGGCGGCGAGTTGATGTCAATACCGGTTTAGGTGTCCTGCAACAAAACAACAGTGCGGACCCCAAGCTAGGCAACATGGGGGGTGGATGGCAGGACCTCACGGACATCTCGACAGTCAACATCACGCAGTTCAGCGTCACCTTTGACACGGCGGCAGGAACACCAGCGCCCATCAATCTCACTTGCCCGAATCTATGCCCCGGCACGAATGACGGGGCTTGCTGGCCGACGCTGCAAATGCGTCAAGTCACGATCCAGATCACCGGCAGTTCGGTCAGCGATCCGAGTGTGCAGCGTCAAGTGCAAAGCACGGTGAGATTGCGAAACGATCGTATCGTCAACAACATGCCTGCACCCAACCCGGCAGGGCTGCTGTGTCCAGCCTAGTCCCGAGATAATGAAACCTTACGCTGTACGCTCGATCGCCCGGCGCCAGCGCGGCGCCGGCGCGTTGATCGTCGTCCTGGTGCTATTCTTTGTCATCTCGCTCGTCGCTGCGTATTCCAGCCGGAACATGATCTTCGAGCAGAAGACTTCGGCCAATCAGTACCGGTCGACGCAGGCATCTGAAGTGACCGAGGCCGGCATCGAATGGGCTCTGGCCATGCTCAATGGCGGCAAGATCGACAAGGACTGCCTGCCGAATGCGGCCGGCATAAGTTTCCGCAATCGCTACCTCACGATCGACACGACGACCGGCGCAGCCAGCGGAACGATCAAGCCAAAGACTTGGTTCAATGCGGGCTTCGCCCAGGCCTACGTGATCGGCTGCGTCGGCACGGGCGGTCCGGGCTGGACCTGCAGTTGCCCAACGAACGCGAACCCCACGCTCGCCGTGCCGGCCGGTACAACGAACACGATCCCGGCTTTCGTGGTGACATTCGCACCTGGAACGACGCCAGGAACGGTACAGATCACTGCGCAGGGTTGCACGATGCTGGACCTCAATCCCGGTGGGTGCCTGGATGTGCTCAATAACGGCTTGCCGCAGACCGGCAGCACGTCGATGCGAGTGATCGCGGCCACGCTCGCACTGAAGGGGGCGATGGCGACACCGCCGGGAGCGGCGCTGACCGCACTCGGGTCGGTTTGCGCCGGCAACAACGCACTCTCGTTCACGAACACGGAAGCCGGCGTCAACGGCACGACCATCGACGCCGGCGGCAATGTCTCACCAGTATTCCCGCCCATCAACGCCGCCCCGGCGGTCGATTGCCCGGGGCCGATGCCGGTCAACAATCTGGTGCTGACCACGGTACCTGGGGCACCCCCGGGGGCGAATTCCGTTGTGCAGAATGACTTCACGCTGTCACAGTGGCTCGTCCAGGGTTTCCCAGCGGATGTACCGCAGGATCGCTACTTCAATTGGGTTTTCGGCCTCCCTCGTGCGGTCTATCAATGGCAGCCGACGACGATTCAGATCACCTGCCCCTGCGATCCGGTGACTCTGGCAGCCATCGCCGCCAGGAATCCAGGCCGCATCCTGTGGTTGATCGGCGATGCCGATCTCAATGCGGGGGCTGCGGTCTCGATCGGCACGGCGGCTTCGCCCGTCGTGATGATCGTGCAGGGCAATATCACGGCGCCCGGCTCAACCGTGACCATCAATGGTCTCGTCTACAGCTACGGCGCACCCGGTTGGACCTGGACGGTCGCAGGTGCACTGCAGGTCCGGGGTGCCGCCATTTCCGAAGGCAGTTTCGCAGGGGGCGGCACAGCCGGTTTCGTCTACGACCTTGGCATCCTCAATACGCTTCGATTGGAATCCGGCACGTTCGTCCGCGTCCCCGGAAGCTGGCAGAGTTGACCATGAATAGCCTCGCCGACCGCCACCTGCGCGGTGTCTCGCTGATCGAAGCCCTCGTGGCCATGGCGATCATGGCCTTCGGCATGCTGGCGATCGTCGGCGTGCAGTCGACGCTGCGACTGAACAATGAAACCGCACGTCAGCGGTCCGAAGCCGTGCGCCTGGCGCAGCAGGCAGCGGAGGATGATCGCTCGTTCGTGGAAGTGACGGCCCCCGTGGCCGGCACGCCGAACTACAGCAGCATCGTGAATCAGGCGCAGACCATCAACCCCGGCGCCTTTCAGACGTTGGCCGGGTTGGCGCTGCCGGCCTTGAATTCCAGTGCCAGCTACCAAGTGACGACCACGATCACGGAAACCGGGTTGGCGGCCAATTCCGAGGCGCCGCGCATGAAGGCCGTGATGGTCCAGGCGGATTGGAATGACCGCACCTGGAAGGCCGGGGACCCGCCCTCGAATTCGGTGATGCTGTATACGACCATCGCGCGAATTGCGCCGGCGATAGCGGGAAGTCTGGGAATCGCTGCCGACGTCGGTGTCGATGGTGTGGCCACCATCCCGATGCGACCGGGTGGTCGCAACGCTATCATTCCGTCCCCCGCGGTCGATTTCGGCGATGGGACCAGCGGTTATGTCCCCCCGGGGGGGGGCGGCAACGGCGACGGCGCGGCTTGGCTCTTCAACAACAAGTCCGGTCTCATCACGATTTGCACCACCGTCGTCGCCAGCAATAATCTGCTCAACTCGTCCAACCAGCTCTCATGCGCAGGTGGCGCCACGGCCTACCTGCTGACCGGCACGGTCGATTTCGCAAAGGTGGTCGACGGCTTGGCTGCGACCGCCGGTGATGCCATCAACCCCAGCGGTCCGCCATTCGCGGTTCAAGTCGGCTTTTCATCGACATTTCCCGCGGGCGCCAATGCCATCTGCTACACGACGGCTCCGGTCCTCGCCGTCGTGGCGTTCGTGTCCTACGTCGATTACGCCTGCGCGGTACCGGTGAGCTCGATCAGCAATCCGGCCATGGTGTGGTCGGGTTATTCGTATGTCACGGGTGTCACCGTCACGTGGAATGCCGGCGGATACAGCGTCTGCCGCTACACCTTGCCGACGCAGGTCGCCGACGCATTGGTGACCTCCGGCGCGATCACCAACGGCCAACATCCGCGGACCTACTATCGCGTTGGACGAGGCCTCTCAAATCAGAATTTCCTCATCGTGCCGGTTGTCAGCGGCACCGCCACCGACTGCCCCAGCGGCGCACCGCTGCCGGCCAACGTCAAGACCTATCCCCAACCTGCTGCGCTGCAGGCCTCGGCCCCGGCCTGACCAGCACGACGCGCCCGCCCTAAACTGCCGGCCTCGTGCCCGCCACCCTCGACTCCCGCCGCCTCGCCGAAGCCCTGACCCTGGCCGCCTCGGCCATTGGCGTCAGCGACCCCAACCCGCGCGTCGGCTGTGTCATCGGCGATGCCGATGGCCGCGTGCTGGGCGGCGGCGCAACGCAGGCCGCCGGCCAGGCCCATGCCGAGGTGATGGCGCTGCGCGATGCCCAGGCCGCCGGCCACGACGTCCGCGGCGCCACGGCCTGGGTCACGCTCGAGCCTTGCGCCCACCACGGCCGCACGCCGCCGTGCTGCGATGCGCTGATCGCCGCCGGCATCGCGCGCGTCGTCGTCGCCTTGGCCGATCCCTACCCCGAGGTCGACGGCCGCGGCATCGCGCGTCTGCGCGCGGCCGGGATCGAGGTTGAACTCGTCGACGCTGCCAGCGACATTGCCACCGCCGCGCGCGAACTCAACCTCGGCTTCTTCTCGCGCGTCGTGCGCGGCCGGCCCTGGGTGCGGATGAAGGCCGCCACCTCGCTCGACGGCCGCACGGCGCTGGCCAACGGCGTCAGCCAATGGATCACTGGCGCCGCCGCGCGTGCCGACGGCCATGCCTGGCGCAAGCGCGCCGGCGCCGTGCTCACCGGCATCGGCACGGCGCTGCACGACAACCCGCGGCTCGACGTGCGCGAAGTCGCGACCACGCTGCAGCCGCTGCGCGTCGTCGTCGACAGCCACCTGCGCCTGCCGCCGCAGGCCCGGCTGCTCCATCCGCCCGACCACGGCGTCATCGTCGTCGGCGCCATCGACGACGCATCGCGCCGCGCCGCGCTCGCCGCCGCCGGCGCCGAAGTGCTGCTGCTGCCCGACGTCACCGGCCGCGTCGACCTCGGCGCGCTGCTGCCGTGGCTGGCGCAGCGCGGCGTCAACGAACTTCATGTCGAGGCCGGCGCGGCGTTGAACGCGGCGCTGCTCGCCGGCGACTGGGTGGACGAACTGCTCGTCTACCTGGCCCCCAAACTGATCGGCCCCGGCTTGCCGCTGGCGGCACTGGCGCCGCGCGACGATCTCGGCAGCCTGCCGGCCTGGCGCTGGATCGAGACGGCGGCGGTCGGCGACGACCTTCGGCTGCGCCTGCGCCCACCGGGCCGCGCCGACTTCCAGGGCTGAGCACCCCCGCCACCTACAATCGGGGCATGTCGAT
>JAGWTU010000017.1 GCA_028868825.1 Burkholderiales bacterium
TCGTGCGCGGCATCGACCCGGCCGAGGAGAAGAACGTCACGCCGCTGGGCCGCAAGCAGGCGCCGCTGCTGGCCCAGCTCACGCCGGGCTCGTGGAACATCGTCATCGGCGTCGAGCTCGCGCGACTGCTGCGCGTGGGCGTCGGCGACAAGGTCACGATCGCCGCGCCGGGCGGCGAGATGACGCCGGCGGGCGTGCTGCCGCGCTTCAAGCAGTTCACCGTCGTCGGCACCTTCGACGTCGGGCATTACGAATACGACAGCGGCCTGGCGCTGATCTCGATCGCCGACGCCGAACGCCTGTACCGCGAGGCCGGCCCGATGGGCGTGCAGCTGCGCCTGGCCGACCAGTACGGCGCGCGCGAGGTCGCCAACGACCTCGCGCGCTCGCTCGGCCCGGCCGTGATCGTGCGCGACTGGACGCAGACGAACCGCAACTGGTACGACGCCGTGCAGGTCGAGAAACGCATGATGTTCATCATCCTCACGCTGATCGTCGCCGTCGCCGCATTCAACCTCGTCTCGACGCTCGTCATGACGGTCACCGACAAGCGCGCCGACATCGCGATCCTGCGCACGCTGGGCGCGGGCCCGCGATCGATCATGGCGATCTTCGTCGTCCAGGGCGCGACGGCGGGCGTCATCGGCACGCTGTCCGGCGTCGCGCTCGGCCTCGTCGTCTCTTTCCATATCGCGGCGATCGTCGACTTCATCCAGTACCTGCTCGGCGTGACCTTCCTCTCGCCCAGCGTCTACGTCATCAGCACCATGCCCAGCGATCCGCAGCGCGGCGACATCGCGCCCATCGTCGCGATCTCGCTCGTCCTCGCCTTCGTGGCGACGATCTACCCGAGCTGGCGCGCCAGCCGCGTCAACCCGGCACAGGCGCTGCGCTATGAGTGAGATCGCCGGCACTCCCGTGCTGCAGGCCACGGGACTCGTGAAGCGCTACACCGAGGGACGCGGCGACGACGCCATCGATGTCAGCGTGCTGCGCGGCGTCGACTTGACGGTCGCCCGCGGCGAGACGCTGGCCGTCGTCGGCGCCTCGGGCAGCGGCAAGAGCACGCTGCTGCACCTGCTCGGCGGTCTCGATGCGCCCACGGCCGGCCGCGTCGTGCTGATGGGGCGCGATTTCGCGAGCCTCGACGCCGCCGCGCAGGGCCGCTGGCGCAACCGGCACCTGGGCTTCGTCTACCAGTTCCACCATCTGCTGCCCGAATTCAGTGCACTCGACAACGTCGCGATGCCGCTGCGCATCCGGCGCATGGCGGTGCCGGCGGCGCGCGAGGTCGCGCGCGCGATGCTCGACCGCGTCGGCCTGGGCGAGCGCGTCGCGCACCACCCGTCGCAGCTCTCGGGCGGCGAGCGCCAGCGCGTCGCGATCGCCCGCGCCCTCGTCACCGAGCCTTCCTGCGTGCTCGCCGACGAGCCCACCGGCAACCTCGACCGCGCCACCGCGGCGGGTGTCTTCGAGCTGATGCTCACGCTGGCACGCGAGCGCGGCACCGCCTTCGTCGTCGTCACGCACGACCACAACCTGGCCGAGCGCTGCGGACGCATCCTCACGCTCGACGCGCTGGCTCCGTAGAATCCCGGTGTGCAACTGATCAACGCCGACCTCCACAGCCACAGCAGCGTCTCCGACGGCACCCTCGAACCCGAAGCGCTGGCCCGGCGCGCCCATGCGCAGGGCGTCGAGTTGTGGTCGCTGACCGACCACGACGAACTCGACGGCCAGCGCCGCGCCCGCGACACGGCGCTGGCGCTCGGCATGGATTACCTGAGCGGGGTCGAGATCTCGGTGACCTTCGCCGGCGAGACGGTGCACATCGTCGGCCTCGGCTTCGATGCCGACGACGCCGCCATCGAGGCCGGGCTCGCGGCGACGCGCAGCGGGCGGCGCCAGCGCGCGCTCGAGATGGCGCAGGGGCTGGCGCAGGTCGGCATCCCCGGCGCATTCGAAGGCGCGCTGCGCTACGTCGCCAATCCGGACCTCATCTCGCGCACCCATTTCGCGCGCTTCCTCGTCGACAGCGGCGTCTGCAGCGATACCCACGCCGTGTTCCGCAGCTACCTCACGCAGGGCCACCCGGGCTTCGTCGAACATCGCTGGGCGACGCTGGGTGACGCCGTGCGCTGGATCGTCGATGCCGGCGGCATCGCCGTCGTCGCCCACCCCGGCCGCTACCGGTTCACGGCGACCGAGGAATACGCGCTGATCACCGAATTCATCGCCCATGGCGGTCGCGGCATCGAGGTGATGACGGGCAGCCACAGCGCCGCCGAGCAATTGCGCTATGCCGACACGGCGCTCGAATTCGGCCTCCTCGCATCGCGCGGCAGCGATTTCCACGGTCCCGGCGAAAGCCGCACCGAACTCGGCGCGATCCCCGATCTGCCGGGCCGGCTGACGCCGGTGTGGGAGGCGCTGGCCGATCGCATTCAGCGCCCGATTCTGGTTTCCACCTAGATCGCCGAGAATTCCGCTATACTCGCGGGCTGGGCTTGATTTGCAGGCCCCTCGTTCATCCCCTTCGACCTCACTGCCGCCACGCATTCCTTTCGTGGTGCGCGTCCAAACCGGGTCGGCGGCGATGCCGTCGCTGTGACCCGGGCCAGGCAGTCGAACCTCTTTCGACGCCGATCCCATCTGCGACCCTACCCGCGCTGCCCGCAAGGCAGCGCCGGTGCGCCTGCGCGTGCCGTGATCGGAGTGATGTGATGTCGTTTGAAAATCTGAACCTGCCCGAGGCGCTTTCGAAGGCGCTGCAAGCCGCCGGCTATACCGAACCGACCGAGGTCCAAGCGACCGCGATCCCGCCGGCGATGGCCGGCAAGGACCTGATGGTCAGCAGCCGCACCGGCAGCGGCAAGACGGCCAGCTTCATGCTGCCGGCCCTGGCGCGCATCCTCGCCGCCCGCGCCCAGCCGCAGAATCCCGCGAATCGCCAGCGCGGCCCGCGCGTGCTCGTGCTGTGCCCGACGCGTGAACTCGCGATGCAGGTCGCCAAGGCGGCTTCCGACTACGGCCGCTTCGTGCCGGGCCTGCGCGTCGCGACCATCGTCGGCGGCGTGCCCTACGGTGCCCAGCTCGCCGCGCTGCGCGGCGCGCTCGACATCCTGATCGCGACACCGGGCCGCCTCATCGACCACATGGGCAGCGGCAAGGCCCAGCTCGGCCAGCTCGAGATGCTGGTGCTCGACGAGGCCGATCGCATGCTCGACATGGGCTTCATCGACGACATTCGCCACATCGCCGCAGCCACCGCGCCGCAGCGCCAGACGGTGATGTACAGCGCCACCTTCGCGGGCACGATCGGCGGCCTCGCGGCCGAACTGCTGCGCGATCCGCAGCGCATCGAGGTCAGCGCGCAGACCGAAGCCCATGGCGACATCGAGCAGCGCCTGCACTGGGCCGACGATTTCGCGCACAAGAACGCCCTCCTCGACCATATCCTGACCGACCGCGCCGTCGACCAGGCGCTGGTCTTCACGAGCACGCAGCGCGACGCCGACTGGCTCGCCGACCGCCTGCACGAGATGGGCCATTCGGTCGCCAGCCTGCACGGCGGCATGCCGCAGGGCCGGCGCAACCGCGTCCTGCAGGGGCTGCGCAGCCGCCATCTGCGCGTGCTCGTGGCCACCGACGTCGCCGCGCGCGGCATCGACGTGCCGACGATCAGCCATGTCATCAATTTCGGCCTGCCGATGAAGGAAGAGGACTATGTCCACCGCATCGGCCGCACCGGCCGCGCCGGTCGCAGCGGTCTGGCGGTGACGCTGGCCGAGCGCCGCGACAGCGGCATGATCCACCGCATCCAGCGCTTCACGACCCAGCGCATCCCGGCGGCGACGATCGAAGGCCTCGAGCCCAAGCGCGCCGAGCCGCGGCCGCTGCCGCCGCGGGTCGCCGCGCCGGGCCACAAGCCGGGCGGCAAGACCTTCGGACCGCGTCCGGGCGGCAAGCCGTTCAAGCCGGCGGGCAAGGTGTTCTCGAAATCGGGACCGCGTCCGGCGCGCTGAAGGCCGTGTGGTAGGGGGATTGCAGGGCATCTGCCCCCCAGATCGCCCTCAAACCTGTCCTGAGGTCGGCCGATAACCAGTCGACCCGGCGATCGCCGGGCGACTTCGCCATCGACCGCCATGTCCCTTCCGCCTCCCGTCACTCAACGAGAACAGCGCTTCGACGCGGGCGCCCCGCTCGTCACGGTGACCGATCTCGAAGGCCGCATCGTCTACTGCAATGCGGCTTTCGTCGGCGTCAGCGGCCACGCGCGCGAGGCGCTGCTGGGCCAGCCGCACAGCATCGTGCGCCATCCCGACATGCCGCGCGCCGTTTGGGCCGACCTCTGGGCCACGCTGGCCGCCGGCAAGCCCTGGCAGGCGGTGCTCAAGAACCGCTGCGCCAATGGCGACCATTACTGGGTGCTCGCGCATCTGACGCCGATGGTCGACGGCGACCGCGTCGGCGGCTACCTCGCCGTCTGCAGCCAGCCCAGGCCCGAGCAGGTCGCTGCCGCCGAAGCGCTTTACGCGCGCATGCGCGCGCAGGGCGAGCGCCGCGGCGCGACGCTGCGTGGCGGCATCGCGGCGCGCAGCGACCTCGTCGGCCATCTGTTCGAACTCTCGCGCGCGCAATGGGGGCGCTGGGGCGCCGACGGCATCGCCAGCCTCGCGGCGGTGCTGCTGACCGGTTTCGCGGCGCGCCTATGGCCGCTGCTGCTGTGGCTGCCGCTGGCCTTCGCGCTCGCCGCGTCGAGCTGGTGCCTGGCCTGGTGGCGGCGCGAATCGGCGCTGCGCTCACTGCTGGTCGATGCGCGCCGGCTCGCCGCCGGCGACCTCGTCGATCCGCCGGCCACCGGCGCCGCCGGCAGCGTCGGCCAGTTGCAGCTGATGCTGGCGCAACTCGCGGTGAACCTGCGTGCCGTGATCGGCGACGTGCGCAGCGAGGTCGCGACGCTCGACGCCTCGGTGCGCGAGATCGCCGCCGGCAACCAGGACCTGTCGTCACGCACCGAGGCGCAGGCCAGCAGCCTCGAGCAGACGGCGGCGTCGATGGAACAGATCACCGGCACCGTGACGCAGAGCGCGGCCTCGGCCGCGCGCGGCACGACACTGGCGGCCGAGACCGCGGCCGTCGCGCAGCGCAGCCAGGACGGCGTCGCCGCCGTCGTCGCGGCGATGGACGGCATCAGCGAATCGTCGCGCCGCATCGGCGAGATCGTCCATGTCATCGAAGGCGTCGCCTTCCAGACCAACCTGCTCGCGCTCAATGCCGCCGTCGAGGCGGCGCGTGCCGGCAGCGCCGGGCGCGGCTTCGGCGTCGTCGCCGGCGAGGTGCGCAGCCTGGCGCAGCGCACGACGGCCGCGGTGGCCGAGATCCGCGCGCTGATCAAGGAAGAGGCCGAGCGCGTCGCCGGCGGCGCGCGCCAGACGCAGGCCGCGAGCGAGCGCATGCACGAGGCGCTGGCCGCCGTCGGCCAGGTCAGCACGCTGCTGGGCGAGATCAGCCACGCGGCCAGCGAGCAGCAGATCGGCCTGTCGCAGGTCAACGAGGCCGTCACGCACATGGACGGAATCACGCAGCAGAACGCGGCGATGGTCGAGCAGCTCGCCGCCTCGGCGGCGTCGCTCGGCGGTCAGGTCGCGGTCGTCACCGACAGCATGCGCGTGTTCCGCCTCCACCCGGGCGAGGCGACGGTGCTCGACGCCCCCAGGTCAAACGGCTAGCAGGTCGACCTCGAACACGAGGGTCGCGTTGGGCGGGATCACGCCCCCGGCACCGCGCGCGCCGTAGCCGAGTTCGGGCGGGATCGTCAGCACGCGGGTGCCGCCGACCTTCATGCCCTGCACGCCCTCGTCCCAGCCGCGGATGACCTCGCCGCCGCCGAGGCCGAAGCCGAAGGGCTGGCCGCGGTCCTTGCTCGAATCGAATTTCTGGCCGCGCGAATTCTTGGCCTGGGGGTCGTACAGCCAGCCGGTGTAATGGACGCGCACGCGCCGTCCGGCGACGGCCTCGTCGCCGCTGCCGATGGTGGTGTCCTCGTATTGCAATCCGCTGGGGGTCGTGGTCGTCATGGCATGGGCCTCGGGTTGAAACCCGCGATGATGCCAGCCCAGGCCGGCCATGCCGCCGCCAGCCATTGCGCCGGGTTCGCTGCGGCCAGGTCCGGCAGACCGAGCACGCGGCCGGCGGCCTGCAGCTCGCGCAGCGGCTGGTCGGTGTCGATCGCGCGCGCGCCGTTGCCCTTGCTGAGCTTCTGACCATCGTCGCCGAGCACCAGCGGCAGATGCAGGTGGCGCGGCGTCGGCAGGCCGAGCGCGCGCTGCAGCAGGATCTGGCGCGGCGTGTTGTCGGCCAGGTCGGCACCGCGGACGACGTCGGTGACGCCCTGCGCCGCGTCGTCGACGACGACGGCGAGCTGGTAGGCCCAGAGCCCGTCGGCGCGGGCGAGGACGAAGTCGCCGACCGCGGCAGCGACATCCTGGCGCTGCGGTCCCAGACGCCGGTCGCACCAATCGACGACGCCTTCGGCGCGCAGCCGCCAGGCACGCGCGGGGCGGCCGCCGAGGCCATCGCGGCAGGTGCCCGGATAGACGCGTTCGGCGCCCGGCCGATGGACGACGCCGCGCGCGGCCCAGGCGGCATCGATCTCGCTGCGCGTGCAGGCGCAAGGGAACGCGGCGCCCGCTTCGGCGAGCCGTGTCAGTGCCGTCGCGTAGGCGTCGCCGCGCTGCGACTGCACCCAGGGCACCTCATCGGGAACGAGGCCGCAGGCGGCGAGCTGGCGCAGGATCTCTGCGGCCGCGCCGGCGACGCAGCGCGGGCCGTCGACATCCTCGATGCGCACGAGCCAGGCGCCGCGGTGCACGCGTGCATCGAGCCAGCTGCCGAGCGCGGCGACGAGCGAGCCGGCGTGCAGCGGCCCCGTCGGCGACGGCGCGAAGCGGCCGCGGTACGCGGACTGGCGGCTGTCGATGTCCAAGGACTCAGGCCAGCGGCCCGGCGTGGCGCTCGAGCAGCGCGCGCCGCGTCTGCGGACTCTCCAGCTGCGCCAGCCACCATTGCAGCGCCTTGCCCAGGCCGATCGCGCTGCGCTCGGCGCGCCAGGCGTAATGCATCGTCGCCGAGACGGCGGCGCGCGCGGTCTCCTTGCGCACGAGGTGGCCGGCCTCGAGGTGCGGCCGCGCCAGCGGCTCCGGGATGAAGCCGCAGCCGAGGTTGCGCAGCAGCGCCTCGAGCTTGGTGCGCATGCTGGGCACCGTCAGCACGTCCTGGCCCGGCAGCAGGTTCCAGGTCTGCGGCGCCAGCCGCTGCGCCGTGTCGGCGACCGCCACCGCGCGGTGATGGACGAGTTCGGCGTCGGTCAGCGGGCCCTCGATGCCGGCCAGCGCATGGTGCGGCGCGACGCAGAAGACGAAGGGCAGTTCGCCCAGCGGCCGCAGCTCGATGCCGCCCGGGTTCTCGTGCAGCGACGAGACGCCGATCGCCAGGTCGACCTGCCCCGTCACCAGCGCCTCCCAGGTGCCGGTGAGGACGTCGCTGCGCAGCCGCAGCCGCGTCGCCGGACCGCCGGCCGCGGCGCCATCGGGACGCACCTCGCAGAAGGCCTGCACGAGTTCGAAAACGATGGGCATGGCGACGATGTCCTCGACGCTGATCGCCAGTTGCGTTTCCCAGCCGCAGGCGACGCGGCGCACGCGGTTGGCCACGGCGTCGATCTCCTGCAGCAGCCGCCGGCCCTCCTGCAGCAGTTCATTGCCGGCGGCAGTGAGCTGGGCCTGGCGCGAACTGCGGTCGAACAGCAGCACGTCGAGCGCCTCCTCGAGCTGGCGCACGCTGTAGGTGAGCGCCGAAGGCACCTTGCCGAGCTCGCGCGCCGCGGCGGCAAAGCTGCCGGTGCGCGCGATGGTGTCCATCATCACCAGGGCGTCGGGGGTCAGGGCGAGGTGGCGGTCGTTCATGCGCTTCATCTTATTTGAATGGGCTCGTCAACGCCGCTCGACGCGCCGCGCCGGGCCGCCGCCTACATTGAACGCAACCCAGGAGCAGCACCATGATCACCCTGCGCAAGGCGGTCGAACGCGGCCATGCCGACCACGGTTGGCTCAAGAGCGAGCACAGTTTTTCATTCGCCGACTATTACGACCCGGCGCATATGGGGGTGGGCAATCTGCGCGTCATCAACGAGGATCGCATCGCCCCCGGCACCGGCTTCGGCACCCATGGCCATCGCGACATGGAGATCGTCAGCTACGTCATCGAGGGCGCGCTCGCGCACCGCGACAGCCTCGGCAACGAGGGCGTGATCCGCCCCGGCGACGTGCAGCGCATGAGCGCCGGCACCGGCGTGCGCCACAGCGAATTCAACGGCAGCGTCGACGCGACGACGCATTTCCTGCAGATCTGGTTCCTGCCCGACCGCGCCGGCATCGCGCCCGGCTACGAGCAGCAGCATTTCGGCGCCGCCGCCAAGCGCGGCCGGCTCGCGCTCGTCGCCGCGCCCGGCGGGCGCGACGGCGCGCTGACGATCCACGCCGACGCGACGCTGGCGGCCGGCCTGTTCGACGGCGCCGAGCGCGCCGAGATCGCGCTCGACCCGGCGCGCATCGTCTATGTGCAGCTCGTGCGCGGCACGCTGCAGGTCAACGGCCACCCGCTGGCTGCCGGCGACGCGCTGCGCCTGGACGCCGAATCGAAACTGATCATCGAATCGGGCCGGGACGCCGAAGTCCTGGTCTTCGACCTGGCCCCTTGAAGAGGGCTATTCCTTCCTTCTTTCTCCACTTCCACACCCCCAGGAGTCCCCCCATGAGCAACATCGTGATCGTTTTCCACAGCGGCTACGGCCACACGCGCAAGATCGCCGAGGCCGTTGCCGCAGGCAGCGGCGGCGAGTTGCTCGCCATCGACGCCGAAGGCAATCTGCCCGAGGGCGGCTGGGACAGGCTGGCCGCCGCGGCGACCATCGTCTTCGGTTCGCCGACCTACATGGGCATGGTGAGCTGGCAGTTCAAGAAGTTCGCCGACGCCTCGTCCAAGCCCTGGTACACGCGCGCCTGGAAGGACAAGCTGGCGGCCGGTTTCACCAATTCGGCGACGCTCAACGGCGACAAGGGATCGACGCTGCAATACCTCGTCACGCTGGCGCAGCAGCATGGCATGTACTGGGTCGGCACCGGCATGCTGCCCAACAACGCCAAGGCGCACACGCGCGACGACATCAACAACCTCGGCGGTTCGATCGGACTCATCACCGCGACGCCTTCGGACGCCTCGGTCGAGGAGATGGTCGCCGGCGACCTCGCGACGGCGCGCGAATTCGGCAAGCGCGTGCACGAGGCGACGGCGCGGTTTGCCTGAAGTCGCTGGTCCACGCCCGCCCCGTTTGGGCATGGCCCTGTGAAATGGCGAGCATGGGCCGCTGACGGCTTCGGCCGCGGCGCGCCAAGGCGGCTGCGACCCGGACGCCGACGCCGGGTAGTCGAACCCGCGGCTATTCCGGTGAGTCTCCAGTCGGCCAACTCCAGACGCTTGGGATCGCGGATTGGACGTCCGCCACTTATCAGTCAGCATCCCAATCATCCCTTTCAAGTCGGATAGCCGCTGCTACGCCGCGCAGCTTCGAAAGCCCGCCGGCACGTCGTTGCGGTGAGCCATGAAGAAGTTGCGGTAGCGTGGATGGCGCATGCGCGGCTGGGTCATGAACGAAGCACCTCGCAACGCCCGGCGGCTGCCGAACCAGGGCGCCGAATAGTCGCGGTAGGGATGCGCCTCGAATCCCGGATAGGGCCGGAAGGCATCGGCGGTCCATTCCCAGACTGCGCCCCACTCGAACTCGGCTGGCCGCTCGAGCGCCGCGCGCTCCCACTCCGCCTCCGTCGGCAGCCGGCGACCCGCCCAGCGGCACCAGGCCTCGGCTTCGTGCGTCGTCAGATGGCAGGCGGGCAACATCGGGTCGAGCGTGCGCCAGCGGCCGTGACGCCATTCTTCCCAGGTCGACCCCAGGCGCCTCAGGTAGCGCGGCGCGCAGGGGCGCTCGGCCGCCAGCCAGGCGGCGCCGGCTTGCGTCCACCAGCGCGGCTGCTCGTATCCGCCGGAATCGACAAAGGGTAGATATTCCGCCCAGCGCGCAACGCGGCTGTCGATGTGGCTCGCCGGCAAATCGACGCTGTGGGCGCCGCACTCGTTGTCGAAGACGAAGCCCCGACCCGGGTGGCCCAAGCTCCACGGGCCCGGCTCCATTGATAGCACCGTGCACTCGTCCGCCATCGGCGCTGCTTGCCAGCGCGAATCGTCGACTGCAATGCCGAGATCCTGGGCCATGTACAGCGCGGCCTCGTGGTGCATGTCCTCGTGGAACAGCGCCAGGCGGAAGAAGTACAGCGCTTCATCGCTGGCGTCGGCGCGCCGGATCCAGGCCAGCGTTTCGGCGAGTTGGCGCGACAGATCGTCGCGCGTGCCCGCCGCATCGGGCAGCGGCAGCGACCAGCGCGTGTCGTGCGCCACGCGGCCGGAGTCGTAGAGCGCGTCGCAGCCGGATCGCAGGCCCTGCAAACGGGGGACGGCGGGGTCGGCACCCACGCCGGCGAAGCGCAGCGGGTTGCGAGCGATCCAATACTCCTGGAACCAGCCTACATGGCCCAGCTCCCATAGCGGCGGGTTCAGCGTTTCGCGCAGGGGTACGGTCAGCGCGTCCAGCGAGTGCTCGTAGAAGGCGAATGTCTCCAGCGTGTCCTGCCGGCTCGATTCCAGCGCGGCGGCCAGTTCGGAAGGACCCGCATTTCGGGCCCGGTGCGCGGCTTCGAAGAGGCCCGTCATTGCGTTACCCTTTGGCGGTGCATCGAATCGACATTGTGATCGTCACGCCGGCCCTTGCCGATGCCAACAACGGCAACTGGCAGACGGCGCGGCGCTGGGCGCGCATGCTTTCCACCACGTGCCGCGTTCGCCTGGCCACGCAATGGACCGAGGGCGACGAGGATCTGATGATCGCGCTGCACGCGCGCCGCTCCGCGGCCTCGGTGACGCAGTGGCGGGCGAGTCGTCCCACGGCGCCGCTGATCCTCGTCCTCACCGGCACCGACCTGTACCGCGACATCACCGCCGATGAGTCCGCCCAGGCCTCTCTGCGATGCGCCGACCACCTGGTCGTGCTCAACGAACTCGGCGCCCGCGCCCTGCCCGAGTCGTTTCGGCCAAAGGCCTGTGTCGTGCTGCAGTCCTGCAGCGCCCGGCAGCAGCGGGCCAAGACCGGGCTCCATCTGCGCGCACTGATGGTCGGGCATCTGCGCGCTGAGAAATCGCCCGGAACCTATTTCGACGCCGCGCGGCTTCTGGTGCCGCGCTCCGACATCCGGCTCGACCATATCGGGGCCGCGCTCGATCTCGCGCTTGGCGCCGAAGCTGCTTCGCTTATGGCCGCATGCCCGCGCTACCGCTGGCTGGGCGCGCTTGGTCACGAGGCAACGCGCCAGCGCATCCAGGCCGCCCACCTGCTGGTGCATCCGAGCCGCATGGAGGGAGGCGCGAATGTCGTCATCGAGGCCCTGCGCAGCGGCACGCCGGTCCTGGCTTCGCACATCGACGGCAATCTTGGACTGCTGGGCGACGACTACGACGGCTATTTCCCGGTGGATGACGCCACCGCGCTCGCAGCCCTGCTTCGGCGCGTGCGCGACGATCCGGCTATGCTCTGCCGCCTTCAGCAGCAGTGTGATGCACGTGCTGGTCTTTTCGAGCCTGCCCGTGAGTCCGCCGCCCTGCAGGCGCTGGTCGGCGCTGCTCTGCCGGCCCATGCCCGGCGCCAATAGACGAGAACCGAGAACCATCATGAACGCACCCCAACCCGGCGCCGAACCGCGGCTGACCTCCCTGTCCCACGGCGGGGGTTGCGGTTGCAAGATCGCACCCGGCGTCCTGTCCAGGATCCTCGAGGGCACGGCCTCGATGCCCATCCCCAAGGAGCTTCTGGTTGGCATCGAGACATCGGACGACGCTGCCGTCTACCAACTCAACGACGAGCAGGCGCTCATCGCGACCACCGACTTCTTCATGCCCATCGTCGACGACCCGTACGACTTCGGGCGCATCGCGGCGACGAACGCGATCAGCGACGTCTATGCGATGGGCGGGCGTCCCATCCTGGCCCTGGCGCTGGTCGCCATGCCCGTCAGCATCCTCTCGGTCCAGACCATCGGACGCATTCTCGAGGGCGGCGCCTCGGTCTGCCGGGCGGCAGGGATCCCGATCGCCGGCGGCCACACCATCGATTCGGTCGAGGCCATCTACGGCCTCGTCGCGCTGGGCCTGGTGCACCCGAAGCAGATCAAGCGCAACGCCGATGCGCGGCCGGGCGACCTGCTCGTGCTCGGCAAACCCCTGGGCGTGGGCGTGATGTCGGCGGCGCTGAAGAAAGGCGAACTCGGCGTCCCCGGTTACGCGCAGATGATCGCCACGACGACGCAGCTGAACACGCCCGGTCCCGACCTGGCGGCGCTGCCCGGCGTCCATGCGCTGACCGACGTGACCGGATTCGGCCTCGCCGGCCACGCCCTGGAAATGGCCCGGGGCGCGCGTTGCGAGCTGCGGATCGACTGGCCGGCAGTGCCGCTGATGGACGGCGTTCGCGCTTGGGCCGCGCGTGGTTTCGTCACCGGTGCGTCGGGCCGCAATTGGGCGAGTTATGGGCGCGAAGTGACTTTGCCGGCCGAATTCGCCGCCGAAGACCGGGCGCTGCTGACCGATCCGCAGACCAGTGGCGGGCTGCTCGTGTCCTGCGCACCGACCTCGCTGGACGAGGTGCTTGCCGTCTTTCGCCGCCATGGCTTCGAGCACGCCTCCGTGATCGGCAGCATCGGCTCGCCGAGCGACGCTCCCCGCGTATCGGTGAGCTGAAGGGCGCGCGGGGCGGCTGCGGCAGCGCGCGCCCTTCCCATATTGAATCAACGGCCCGCGTCTCCCGGGCCGCCAGGTCCGGCACATCGCCGCGCGTGTCGTCGAAGAGGATCGCGAGGTCGTCGATGCCGATCTCGTCGAGGGCCCTGACCTTGGCGACAAAATCCGCCCGCGCCGCAGCCGAGTCATCCCGGTACAGCTCGTCGGGGCTGAGCCCGATGCCGTAGCGCATGCCCTGGCTGCGGCAATGCGTCGACAGATCCGCCAGCTCTGCAATTGCGGCGGGCGGATGTCGCTTGCGCCCACGGCGCCGCAGGAAGGCATCGGCTTTCGGCGCATGGTGAAACCACGAGGAGCCGAGCTCGCGCAGCCGCGCGAGCGCAAGCTTGCGATCCTCGTGCCGCCAGGGCCGACCGGATTAGCCTGCGATGACGCCGAGTTCGGGAATCACGGGCCCTTCCTTCGCACGCTAGAAGAGCAGGACCTTGTCGGCCTCGACCGTCCAGTCGGCGAGCTGCGCCAAGGTACCGCGGCGGGCACCTTCGACCAGCTCGTCGTCGCGCAGTCCGCGCGCGTCCATGCAGGTGCCGCAAAGGGCCACGTCGCCTTTACGAATCAGCTTGCCGAGCATCCACTGGATGTTGTAGTAGCCCTCGGGCACCTTCTGCCCGCTCTTGGCGCAAGCGACCGCATCGGCCATCAGGAACAAGCGCACGGTCTGGCCCTCCTTGCCCGCGAGCGCCGAGGCCAGCCGCAGCGCGTTGTAGGCGCGCTCGCTTCCGTACGGCGCCTCGTTGAGGATGAACAGATTGGATGTCATGGACGGCCCCTCCGGTTGAGCTACGGGCGTGTGAGCGGCAGTCCCGCGTCCTGCCATTCGCTGACGCCGTCGAAGATCTTGCGCGCCCGGAAGCCCCGCTTATTGAGCAGCGTCACGGCCTCGTCGGACATCAGGCAGAACGGACCCCGGCAGTAGGCGACGATTTCGGCGTCGCGCGGCAGCTCGGCCAGGCGATGGATCAGTTCCGCGAGCGGCATGGAGCGCGCGCAAGGAAGGTGCGCGGTGTCATACTCGTCCCGCGGACGCACGTCGATCACGACGACCTCGCCGCGCTTGGCCTGTGCCAGCAGGTCCTTGCGTCCGACCTTCGCCAGGCGTTCGGGCTCGGCCATCATCCGCTGCAGCGCCACGCGCAACTCGAGCAGATGCTGCTCGGCGACCTGCCGCAGCGTGACCCCCAGTTGCGCCACGTCCCGGCCGCTCAGCCGGTAGAGCATGCGCTTGCCGTCGCGCCGGCTCTGAACCAGCCGGGCCTCCTTCAAGGCCTTGAGGTGTGCGCTGGCGAGCTTGATGTCCAGCGCCGCGGCCGCGGCAACGACCTCCACCGACTTCTCGCCTTGTGCCAGCATCTCGAGCAGCTCCAGCCGCTTGGGGTTGGCCAGTGCCTTGCCCACACGGGCGACCTGCTCGTAGAGAAGGTCCTTGAGATCTCGAGGGTTCATGCTGCATATTCTAACGATCTTGCGAATGTTGTCCACAACCATCGATCCATCGATGTCGGCGACGTCGCGGTCACGGTCCTGCACACGCCCGGTCACACGGTGGACAGCATGTGCCTGCTGGTCACGGACCGGCGCCGCGGCGATGCGCCCTGGTTCGCCTTGACCGGGGATACCTTGTTCGTCGCTGCCGTCGGGCGTCCCGACTTGGCGGGGCAGGAAGGCGCGATGGCCCGCACCCTCGACGACAGCCTGCACGCCAAGCTTCTGAATCTGCCCGACACGATCGAGATCCATCCCGGCCATCAGGCCGCAAGCGTCTGCGGGGCGGGGATGGAGCGCATCGTCGCCGAAACCATCGCTGCATGATGATTGCGCGAGTCCAGGGCGGCCATGCGCAGGACCCATGGTCCAGGGCATCCATGGCCAGCCTGCACCCGTTCATCTGGCGGGCCGTGCAGGTGTGTTTCGTCGGCCTCGTCATCGGCATGGGGCGCGCGGTGCTGCCGGTGGTTGCCGCGCGCGACTCCGGCGTCCCGAAGTCCTCCTTGCGCTACCTGCTGTCCTTCGTGATCTCCTTCGGGCGGGTCAAGGCGCCGGGAACAGCGCTCGTGTTCGTGCGCGAAACCCTCCCCTGGGCTCACGCCGAGCGCCAGCGGTACACGAGCGGGACCCATGCCGGCCTGCGGCCGCGTTTCACCGGCGGACTGCCAGAGCATCCGACATCGCGCGAGGTGTTCGCCTATGCCTCGTTCGCGAACCCGGCCTACTCCGCGATGTGCCAGGCAAGGGTGGCCAACATGGTGGCCGACACCCTGCTGTGGGTGCTGTTCCCGCTGTACCTGCATCAGCACGGCCTTGGCCTGGTGCAGGTCGGCTGGGTGACCGGCGTGTACGGGCTGAGCTGGGGGGCCTCACAGCTGTGGACCGGGCCGCTGTCCGACCGCATCGGACGGCGCGGACCTATCGTCGCAGGAATGTGGCTGCTTGGCGCGGGTGTCGCAGCGGTCGTGCCCGTCGACGGGACCGGGGACTGGATGTCGACCGCGGTCGTGATGGGCGTTGGCATGGCCCTTCTGTATCCCAACCTGATCGCCGCCGTGGCCGGCATCTCATACCCGACGTGGCGCAGCTCGGCGCTGGGTACGTATCGCTATTGGCGCGGCACGGGCTGTGCCATCGGGGCGCTCGTCCTCGGATTGATCGCGCAGGCACGAGGCGACGTCATCCCGGCGTTCCGCACCACTGCAGCCTGGCTCGTCGCATCGGGCGCCTGGGTGCTGCCGCGCGCCCAGGAGACCCAGATCGAGGCCCGCGCTTGCCGTCAAATTCCAGCCGAATCCCCCGGCTTCTACGCGAATGTTCACCGCGTCAAGTGAGCCTGTAGCCCCTCCGATGTGGGGGACGGCAATGAGTCGGATGCAGGCCTTGCCGAGATCCTGAAGTACCTCTCCATTACGGACGATGCCGAGTTCGGCCGCTACCCATCGCATGCGACGCCAGTCGCAGTCAACGCATCGAGCCCCGGCCGGGTGCCGCCTGGCGCGAGGCACTCGCGAACGGAGGTTGCGGATGCAGCTCTGCCCGCGCCCTGCCGGCAAGGCATGCGCGGCGGCGCCGCACAGCCGGCGTGCCAGTCCGCGGCCCATCGCGCCTGAGCCTTCACTCGCCGAGCACGGTCCTCTCGCTGAGCACGAGCCCTTCGCTGAGCACGAGCCCTTCGCTGAGCACCAGTCCTTCGCTCAGCACGAGCCCTTCGCTGAGCACCAGACCCTCGCTGAGCACGAGCCCTTCGCTGAGCACGAGGCCCGAGCTGAGCGTCACGCCCTGCTTCAGCGTCGCACCGCTGGGCAGCCAGGTCGCCAGCGTCAGGCTCGGCGTGAAGACGCCCGTCTGGCCGATCATCGACGAGGTCCCGGCCAGGGCGTCGGCGAGGATCACGCCAGCCGGCACCAGGCTCAGATTGGTCGGCGTCGTGTTCGTGAACGACTGGACATAGGTGTTGGCAGCGATGCCCGTCCCCGACCAGTACACCGGCGTGCGCATCAACACATGGCCGCTGGCCCAGGTGACGCGCGGATCCATCAGCGGCGAATAATGGCTGACGAACGCGAGGCCATCGACGACATGGCTGCCGCCGAGGATGTTCATGCGTGACCAGTTGAATGTCGAGCCGGCGACGGTCGACGTCGCGGTCACGCTCCCGGTGAGCATCGAATCGCCCGGCTTGATCGTGCCGGCGGCGATGGCGGAGGCGACATCGGTGCGCATGACCTTGGCCAGCCGCACGGCGCCGTCGAGATTGAGCTCACCCGTGCCCTGCTGCACGAGGCTGGCACCGCGCAGGGGCTGCGCAGTGGCCTGCAGGATGCTCTTGATCAGCGGCGGCGTCAGCCCCGGATTGGCCTGCAGCAGCACGGCCGCCGCGCCGGCCACGACCGGTGCCGCGATCGACGTGCCGCTGAGCAGCATCTGGGTCTGGTTCGTGTACTCGGCGATGCCCAGCGCCGAGACGAGATTGGCGAGATAGGTGCTGGCGAGGAAATTCCAGGTCAGTCCCGTGCCCACCGTCGATCCGGCCCCGACGATGATGTTGCCCGGCGCGACCAGATCGGGCTTGATGACGTTGTCGGCGTGATGGACGCCGGCCGCATCGGTGGGGCCGCCCATGGTCGGCCCGCGCGAGCTGAAGTTGTTGATCGTGTCGTCGTCGCGCACGTTCGTGCCGTGCAGGTTCACGGAACCCACCGTGATCACCGAGGGATCGTTGCCCGGTGCGCTGATCTGGCCATAGACCTGCTTTTGCGACGCGTTGGTCCCGAAGTTGCCCGCCGCCACCACCACCGTGATGCCGGCCGCCGTGGCGCTGCGCACCGCCGCGCACAGCGGGTCGGTCTGCCAGGACTCGGTGGACTGCGCCGCCAGGCTCACGTTCATCACGCGGATGTTGTATTGCCGGGCGTGGAAGATCACCCACTCGATGCCCTCGATGGCATCGCTGACCGTGCCCAGGCCGGTGTCGCCGAGCACCTTCACGTCGTAGACGTTGGCGCCCGGTGCGATGCCGTTCATGTCCTGCTGGTAGGTCGACGTCGGCGCGAAATAGCGGCCGGCGGCCACCGAGGCGACGTGGGTGCCATGACCGTAACCGTCCGGGGTCACGGCGCTGTCGTTGGCGACGCTGTTCTCGTAGCTCGTCAGCGCGGCACTGCCCGGCTGCAGCGAACTGACCCCGGCCACACCGGTGGTCCAGTTCGCCAGCGTGCTGCTCAGCATCGTGACGTTGCGCTTGACGCGCACGCCGGACGGACCGTTGAACGCGGCGTGGCCGCGCATCACGCCCGAATCGAGTATCGCGATGCCGATGCCGCTGCCATCGTAGCCGCTGTAATTCGATTTGCTGCTGTAAGTGCGCACGGCGGCATTCGTGGCGCCGGTGACGGCCTCGATGGTGCTGAAGGTGCGTTGCGTCTGCCGGTTCGGCGAGACGCTGACGACGTCGCTGCGTTCGGCCAGGGCCGCCACGGCGCTCGCGTCGATCTGCACCGTCAAGGCATGCACCGCGGCGTGCACGGCGTGGATCGAGCCGCCCAGCGCGCGCACGGACGCGCGCAGATCGGACATCGCGGGATCGCTCGAATTGCTGACGACGATGGCCTGGATCTGGCGTACGCCGCCGATATCGCGCGACCAGCGGGCGCCGGGCGCATGCGTTCGGGTCGCGAGTTCGCCCTGCAGGTCGAGGGCGATCTTGACGCTGGCCGATCGCGCGCCCGCGGATGCCGCATGGGCCGCCGGCACACCGAAGCCCGGGCATGCCAAGCCGATAGAAATTAGGGTCGTCAATGCGGTGCGAACGAACCGCAGCCGGTATTCATGCAGGCCCGTGAAGGGCGTGGGCAGAGTCATGATGCTCCCTGGGTGGCGAGGGAAGCAGCCGAGCGAGGCTGCGAATGGATTCGATCGTTCGGTGCGTCTGGCCCGAGGCCACCTACGCCCGTTGTCCGATTCGCAGCTGGCCGATGGCCACCCCTGCGATTCGCGTGCCGTCATTGTGATCCGACGACACCCTGCAACCCATGCTTTCGTAGAAGCAAGAAAGGCCATTCGGCACAATTTGTCACATGCGGCCGTAACTCAATGGGCAGCGTCGCGCTGCCCTCCCAGCCAGGGGCCGGCCTCCGATGCGGCCAGCGGCGGCGCCAGGAAATAGCCCTGGGCACAGGCGCAGCCGAATTCGCGCAGCAATTGCATGCCCACGCGCGTATCGACGCCGACGGCGACGACCTCCTTGCCGAGTTCGGCGCCGAGGCGGACGATGGCCGCGACGACGGTCGCGCCGTCGTCGCCGCGTTCGAGTTCGCCGATCAGGCCGAGGTCGATCTTCAAGGTGTCGACGGGGATCTTCGACAGCTTCGTCAACCCCGCGCCTTCGGCACCGAAATCGCCGACGGCAATGCGCACGCCCAGGCGCCGCAGCCCTTCCAGGGTCGCGCGGGCCGCATCCAGATGCGCGCCGAGCGTCGCCGCGGCCAGGTCCAGCGTCAGCTGTTGCGGCTTCATGCCGGCGGCGTCGAGGGCGCGGCGCACGCGCACGATCAGATCGGGGTCCAGCAGGTCGCTGGCCGAGAGGTTGACGCTGAGCATCAGCGGGCGCTCGCCCGGCCGCTGCTGCTGCCAGCTGCGGATCTGCGCGCAGGCGCGATCCAGCACGAAATCGGTCAATGCCGTCATCTCGCCGCTGGCCTCGGCCAGGGGCACGACCTTGCTCGGCGGCAGCAGGCCGTCGCGCGGATGCTGCCAGCGCAGCAGCGCCTCGAAGCCTATCGGTGTCGGTGCCGCCGCATCGCGGCCGAACTCGAATATCGGCTGGTATTCGAGCACCAGCTCGTCGCGCTCGATCGCCAGCCCCAATTCGCTTTGCAGACGCAGGCGCTGCGTGATCGCGGTCGGGCGGTCGCCCTCGAACAGCGCGTAGCGGGCCTTGCCAGCGGTCTTGGCCTGGTACATCGCGGCGTCGGCGTCGCGCAGCACATCCTCGGGCGCCGCGTAGCCGGGGGCGCTGAAGGTGATGCCGATGCTGGCGCTGGCGAACTGCTGCACGCCGTCGATCAGGAACGGGCGGCGCAGCGCCTCGAGCAGGCGCTCGGCCAGCACGACGGCGTCGCGTTCGTCGCTGATCTGCTCGGCGAGGATGGCGAATTCATCGCCACCCAGCCGCGCCACGATGTCGCCCGGGCGCAGTCGCTCCTGGATGCGACGGCCCAGTTGCACCAGCAACTGGTCGCCGGCGCCGTGCCCCAGCGTGTCGTTGATGAGCTTGAAATGGTCGAAGTCGACGAACAGCACCGCCCAGGGGTGCGACCGGTCGGTCTTGTAGCGCGTCAGCGCGCCTTCCAGGCATTCGATGAAGCGACGCCGGTTGGGCAATCCGGTGAGCGGGTCGTGGAAGGCCAGTTGCGTGAGACTGGCTTCGGCGCGGCGTCGCACGCTGATGTCCTGCGCCTGCAGGATGAGGCAGGCGCCCGTCGTGCCGGGCTCGGTGAAGAAATTGCAGTGCAGGGCCAGCCACAGCGGCTCGCCACCCGGTCCGGCGACGCGCAGCTCGGTCGCGAAAGGCTCGAATTCGCGCTCGCCGGTGCGACCCAGGTGCGATTCGAAGGCCGGCCTGTCGTCGGTGGATACGAGTTCCTGGAAGCACCGCTGCGCGAGTTCGGCCTCGGGGCAGCCGAGCAGCCGGGCGAGCACGGGATTGGCCTGCAGGATGCGGCCGTCGAAGCCGATCAGCGCCATGCCGATGGCCGCATGCTCGAAGGCGCTGTGGAAACGCTGCTCGCTCGCCTGCAGTTCGGCCAGATGCCGCGCCGCGGCCTCGGCCTCGCGCGCGGCGCGTTCGGTGTTCGCCTCGACGAGGGCGATCTGCGCCTCCTGCTGGCGGAAATAGAAATGCAGGGTCACCAGCAGCATCGCCAGCAGCGGCACCATCACGAGCAGCACGTCCTCGCCCTGCAGGCGGTAGACAGCGAACAGCAGCGCCGCGACGCAGGCGCTGCCGGCGTAGGCCAGACCGACCCAGCGGAAATCGCTGAACAGGCCGAGGAACTGGAAGAAGCGCTCGCCGCGCTTGATGCGCGGCACACCGGCGACGAGCAGGCCGTTGACGTAGAAATACGTCGCCGAAAAGAGGATCAGCGCACCGAGCAGCGGCGCGGCTTCGGCGGGGCCGATGCCGGGCAGCTGCGCCAGCGCCCAGCGCAGCGCCCCGCCGGTGAGGCCCATCGCCAGCGCGGCGCTGGCCGGACTGAAGAGTCGGCTGGTCCAGCGCTTGGAAGTCCGGCAGGAACCGACGAAGCCTTCCATCGCGGCGACGACCACCGCCGCCGACGTCCCGTGCACGAGCAGGACGAGGAAGATGAAGATCTCGCCGACGGTGTAGGACTGTTTGGTGCCGCGAACGCGGATCGGGAACAGGCCGGCTCCGATGGCCAGCAGCAAGCCCGCAAACACCTGCAGCAGCACCCCCGCGGGGTCGGCCACCAGGGCGGCCAGGCTGCGCATCAAGGCCGCCGCGCCGAGGCCGACGACGATCCACCAATAGATCGTGACCCGACGGTTGTAATCGGGCATCAGCGCGCCATGCAGGCGCTGCCACCAGACCGGGGGCAGCGGCTGCTCGGATGCCGAGGGCGAAGTCTGCATGGTCGGGTGTAGCGGGTGGCACCGGGTACCAGCACTCGCTGGCTCGTCGGCGCATCGAAATGCCCCACAACTTAGGAATTGGTGATTCTGTCCCAATTGCCAGGTGGCACTTTCGAACAGGCCAGCCTGGACGTGAAGGAATCCACTGCGCTGGGCCCGCCGTCGTCATCGCCGCAGAGGCGACAGGGGCGCGCAGCCTTCCCAGCCAAGCATGCCTTCACGGCCTTGCAACGAAGATGGAATGTGCTCAAGTCGGCCGCCGACCATTCCGATACTGCTGTACGACAGCTGCTACGCAAACGCCATGATCGCGCCTGGATTACCGCTGGACGAACAGTCGCGCTCGGGCCTCCGCGCATCGACTCCGCTGGATGCAGCCGCTCCGCACGCCGGCATGGCGCAGCCCCGAGCATGTTGATCGACTTGATACGAGACCCGGCCGGGCTGGCCACCATGGTGGCGATGCTCGGCGTCGGCGCGGCAGGCGGCGCATGGGCGGCCAGCCGCTGGTGCCGCCGCCGGGCGCGCCCTGCCAGGAGCACGGCCCCGGCGGATTTCGACCGCGTCACCGGCCTGATGTCGCGGGCCCGCTTCGAAGCCCTGATGTTGGAGCGACTCGCCGCGGCGGAGCGCGAAGGCCGCGGCATCTGCCTCATCTATGCGGGACTCGACGGCTTCCGCCTCGTCAACGACAACCATGGTCACGTCTTCGGCGACGAAGTGCTGCGCCGCACCGCCGAGCATCTGCGCGAGCTGTGCGGCCCCGACATGCCGCTTTGCCGCGTCGCCGGCGACGAGTTCGCGATCCTCGCCGATGCGCCGGGCCACTCCGACGACGCCCTCGCGAGGCGGCTCGTCGAGTCGTTCACCGAGACGCTGAAGGTCGGCGGCCAGGCCGTCTCGGTCGGCCTGTCGGTCGGCATCGCGAAGGCGCCGGAACACGGCGGCGGTGCGCGGCTGCTGGGCATGGCCGCGGCGGCGATGCGATCGGTCAAGCGCAGCGGCGGCGGCGCGCACGCGATGTTCGACCCGCAGATCGAGGCCCAGCAGCGCGAGGAGTTCACGATCGCCCGCGAGCTGCGCCAGGCCATCGAGAAGCACGAGCTCGAGCTCGTCTACCAGCCGAAGATCGATGCGCAGAGCCTGCAGGTGACGGCCGTCGAGGCGCTGCTGCGCTGGCGCCACCCGACGCTGGGCGCGGTCAGCCCGGCGCGCTTCATCCCGATCGCCGAGAAGCATGGGCTGATCAAGGCCATCGGCAACTGGGTGCTCGACAAGGCGCTGGCGCAGGCCGCCGAATGGCGCCGCGCCGGCTTGCGCATGCGCGTGGCGATCAACGTCTCCGGCTACCAGATGCGGCAGGACGAATTCGCCGCGCGGCTGGAACGGGGGCTGAAGGCGCACGGGCTCACGCCCGGCCGCTTCACCTGCGAGATCACCGAGTCGGTCGCGATGGAGGACACCGCGGTGACGCGCAACGCCTTCTCGCGCCTCGGCGAGATCGGCGTCCACGTTTCGATCGACGACTTCGGCACCGGCCACTCCAACCTCTCCGCCTTGCGCCGGCTGCCGGCCGAGGAGCTGAAGATCGATCGCGCCTTCGTCAGCGACATGCTGCACAGCGAGGAGGCGCGCACGATCGTGCTGACCATCCTGCAGATGGCGCGGGCGCTGAAGCTGCGCGTGGTCGCCGAGGGCGTCGAGACGGTGGCCCAGCGCGACCTGCTGGTGATGCTCGGCTGCGACGAACTGCAGGGCTACCTGTTCGCCAGGCCGATGAGCGCGCGCGCCATCGGCATCTGGGCATCGGACGCGTCGAAGACGCTGACGCAGACCTTCAGGGCATCGCTGTTCAAGGAGACCGTCGCCTGCCACGATCCGCATCCGACGCGCAAGGCGGCGCAGGGCGGCGGCAACTGATCGGGGTCGGCGCCGCCTCGAATTCGATCGTCACCGTCGCCCCGGCGACTGACGATGCGCCCGCCAGCTCGATGACCGCGGCCGACCCGGTCTGCGCGACGCCGTCGACCCAGAACCGCGCGTCGGCCGGCCAGGGCCCTTGCAGCCGGATGCCGCCGGGCACCGGCCGCGCGAGCGGCTGCAGCCGGAACTCGACGCGCACCGCATGGCCGCTGCGGCGCGCCCGCGCGTGCCAGCTCAGCGGCCCATAGGGCGTGCGCAGGCCCTGGACATCGACGCCAGGACCTTCGAGCCAGGCCAGCGGCAGCCCGGCCGCGAGCACCAGGCCCTGGGCGGTCTCGCGCTCGTAGGCGAAAAGGTCGAGCACGGCGCGGATCTGGTCCGAGGCGACCCAGCCATGCGGCATGTCGCCGATGAAATGCGGCGCGCGCGCGTCGCGGAAGACGACCTCGGCCCATTGTTCCCAGCCTGCGGGGCGGCGGTCCTGGCGCAGGAAGTCGATCACCGCCAGCGCGCGCTCGCGATCGCCGAGCCGGATCAGGCTGCCGACCGTGCGCCATTCGTAGGGCGTGTAGCCGTCCCAGTTGGCGGCGCGGCGGCGGGCGTCGAAGTCGTGCCAATAGCGCTCGAAGGTCCGCTTCGCGCGGGCATCGAATTCGGCGTCGCCGCGGTCGAGCCAGCCGCCCGGGCTCAGCGCGACGGTGCTCGAGGTCGGGTCGACGTCGCCGCGGTCGGCCGACGCCGGCAGCAGGTCGAGCCCATGGCGCTGCGCGGCGGCGTGCAGCGAGGCGACGAGGTCGCGGTCGAATTCGGCGCCCTGGCCGGCGATGCGCGCGGCGTCGTCGGGGTGACCCAGCCCCCGCGCCAGATCGGCGGCGCCGCGATAGCCGATCGAGGCCCAGAAATCGTCCCAATACGAATAGGCCGGCTTGTCGGAATAGCCTTCATGGCTGATCGACGGCGGCAGCAGGCCGAAATAGGCGCTGCGCTCGGCCTGGCGGTTGGCGTCGTTGCGCTCGCTCGCGCGCAGCGCCTCGAGATGGTTCACCGCGGCCTGCACATGCGGCCAGAGGATGCGCGCCGTATCGACGTCGCCGGTGTAATGCCACAGCGCGCCGGCGGCGTAGGCGAATTCCCCGTCGCTGTCGTTCTCGGGCACCGGGTCGGCGCCGCGCGGCGTCGCGCAGCAGGGGACCTTGCCGCTGGTGAACTGGAACGGCGCGTACCAGCGCAGGAAATCGCGCACGACATCGTCCTGGCCCAGCCGCAGCAGCGCCGTCGACGTCAGCGCGCCGTCGCGTATCCACGAGCGGGCATAGGCGCGCGCGCCGGGCTGGATCGCGGCGCCGCTGCGGTTAACGAGGATCTGCCCGAGCGCAGCGCGCAGCGTGCGCGCCAGCGCCGCCACCGGCGCCGGGCCTGCTATGCGCACGCGGTCGAGGCGATCGCGCCAATGTGCGGCGACGCGCTGCTGCGCGGCCGCAAACGTCGCCGGCGATGCCGGCGGCAGCGCCCTGCCCTGCTGCGGCAGCGCGACGTCGACCTCGCGCGTCGCGCCGGGCGCCAGCCGCAGCCGGTACAGCAGCACGGCGCTCGCGTGGCCAGCGGCGTCGCGCAGGTGGTTCGTCGTCGTCGCCGGGTCGCTCAGCCAATCGCGCAGCGGGCCGGCGGCCTGCGGTGCCATGCGCACGGCGTCGGGCGCGCGCAGCGCGTGCAGGCGGCTCTGGCCGTCGATGGCCAGCGTGCGGCCGTCCCACATCATTTCCCGCAATGTGACGACGCCGCCCGGATGGGCGAGGAACTGCGTCGGCGGGTTGACCTGGAACGGCCGCCAGGCCAGCGCCAGCGTGACATCGCGCCAGCGCCGCGTGCGGTTGGCGACGCGGTAGCGCACGAGCGCCTGGGCATCCGCGGCGCTGCCCGCGCCGAAGGCCTGGATGTCGAGCGCGAGGCCGTCGGCGAGCCGCCAATGCACGCGCGGCATCGGCAGGTCGCCGTCCTGCAGGCTGTGCGAGATGCTGGCGTCGGCCCAGCTCCGCACGCGGCCGCCCTCGACGAACAGCGGCTCGAGCGCGCCGACGCCGGGCAGTGGTTCGACGCGACCATCCTCGCCGAGCAGCGCGGCGGTGGTGCCGCCGTCGACGCCGAACGCGGTCCAGTAGGGCTGCTCGCCGCGATAGGCGCGCGGATAGGCGCCGCGCGGAGCTGCGGCGGCGAGTGCCGCGTAGAACGCGTCGACATCGGCGGGGCTGCGCAATTCGATCGACGGCGGCGGTTCAGCGCCGCCTTCGGCGGGCATCCCATCGGGCATCGCGCCGGTCGTCGCACCGGGCGCCGTCGCGATGCGCAAATAGCGCGCCGCCGTCTCACCGAGCCAGTGGGAATGCTTCGCGCCGCGCGCGCCCGCGACCTCGCGCAGGCGGCGCCAGCGGTTGCCGTCGTCCGAGGCCTCGATGGCGTAATTCGCCAGCGGGCGGCGTGCGCCCCAGTCGATCTCGAGGGCGCTGAATTCGCGTTCGCGTCCGTAATCCAGCGTCAGCGGTCCCGGGCCCGGCAGCACCCGCGGCGGCGGCGGCGGGCTGGTATCGGGCGGCGGCAATTCGCGCAGCACCAGGCTGTCGAAACAGACGCGGCCCCGACCGGCGCCGCGGCCCGAGCCGATGACCAATTCGATGGCCGCGCTGCGGTGCAGGCTGCGGTCGGCCGTCGGGCCCCAGGCATAGACGATGTCGCGCTGGCGCAGCTGGAGCTGGCGGCTCGGTCCAGTAAATTCGAAGTCGGGCCGGTTCACCCACCAGACGTTGTCGCCGCTGGCGTCGACGAGCTTGAAGCGGAATGCGTTGGGCGGCGCCGCGCCGCGCAGGCCGAGCGTGAATTCGTAATGCGCCGGAAATTCGATCGCGACCTCGCGCCGCAGCAGGACTTCGCCGGTGACGCGGCCGAAATCGAAATCCACGCACATTCCGGCGCCGCCGTCGTCGGCGCGGCTCAGGTGGGCCTGCACATCGTCGGTCGTGCGCAGGCTCCAGCGCGCCGGATCGCTGAAATCGTCGATCACGCGCTCGTCGGCGCGGGCCGCCGGCGTCGCCACCACGAGCAGCGCGACGAGCGCCGCGGCGAGTCGCTGCAGCATCCTCATCATCCCTTGACGCTCCCGGCCAGCAGCCCGGCCATGTAATGGCGCTGCAGCGCCAGGAACAGCAACAGCACCGGCAGCACCGTGACGACCGATCCGGCCATCATCATCTCGTTGTCCTGCACATGCTCGCGCGCGAGCCCGGCCAGCGCCACCGGCAGCGTGTGGCGTGCGTCGTCGGTGAGGACGATCAGCGGCCACATGAAATCGTTCCAGCTGCCGAGGAAGCTGAACACCGCCAGCGTCGCCAGCACCGGCGCGAGCAGCGGCACGACGATGAACGCGAAGATGCGCCACTCGCTCGCGCCGTCGATGCGCGCCGCCTCGAGCAGGTCGTCGGGAATGCCGCGCGCGAACTGGCGCACGAGGAAGATGCCGAACACGCTGGCCATCATCGGCACGACGGCGCCGGCATAGCTGTTGATCAGACCCAGCGGCTTGAGCATCAGGAACAGCGGCAGCATCGCCACCTGCGCCGGGATCACGAGCGCCGCCAGCAGCGACTTGAAGACGGCGTCGCGCCCGGCGAAGCGCAGCTTGGCGAAGCCATAGCCGGCCATGACGTTGAAGACGACCGAGATCGCCGTCGCCGCCAGCGCGATGCCCAGGCTGTTGAGCAGGTAGCGCCCCATGCCGACGCGGCCGAACAGGATGCGGTAGTTGTCCAGCGTCGGCGGATGCGGCAGCAGCGGCACCGGCAGCGAACTCGAGGCACCCGCCGGCATCAGCGACACCGACAGCATCCACAGCAGCGGGAACAGGCTGACGCAGGCCATCCCGGCAAGCAGGCCGTTGACGATCCAGACGGCGACGCGCGGGTTGTTCATCAGCGCCGGCCTCCGTCGTCGCGGTCCAGCCGCAGCAGCAGCAGGCTGAGCGCGAAGATGATGACGAAGAGCAGGAACGCCACCGCCGAGGCGTTGCCCAGGTTCCACCAGCGGAAGCCTTCCTCGTACATGAAGTACAGCACGCTGACCGTGCTGCGCAACGGCCCGCCCTGGGTCATCACATAGGGCTCGGCGAAGAGCTGGAAATAACCCGCCGTCGTCATGATGCCGACCATCACCAGCGTCGGCCGGATCAGCGGCAGCGTCAGTTCGCTGAACTGGTGCCAGGCGCCGGCGCCGTCGACGCGCGCCGCCTCGTAGAGATCGCGCGGCACGGCCTGCAGCGCCGCGAGCAGGATCACCATGTTGTAGCCGAAGTTCTTCCAGGCCGCGAACAGGATGATCGCCGGCATCGACCAATGCGGGTTGCCGAGCCAGTCGACGGGCGCGATGCCGATGGCGCCCAGCGCCTCGTTGATGAGGCCATAGCGCGTGTGCAGCAGATAGCGCCAGATCACGGCGACGGCGACGACCGTCGTCACGACCGGCGCGAACAGCGCCGTGCGGAAGAACGACTGCCAGCGCGCGAGGCGCGAATTCAGCAGCAGCGCCGCGCCCAGCGACAGCCCGATCGACAGCGGCACGCCGAGGACGACGAAATACAGCGTGTTGCCCAGAGCAAGCCAGAACAGCGAGGTGCCGAGCAGGTGCATGTAGTTGCCCAGCCCGACGAAGCGCAGCGTCGACAGGTCGGCCAGCGCATAGAGGTCGAAATCGGTCAGGCTCAGCGCCAGCCCGGCCGCCACCGGCAGCAGGAAGAAGACGAAGATGACGAGCAGTGCCGGCCCCGCCAGCACCCAGCCGATGAGGCCCCCTCGCTTCATGCGGCCGCCGCGCGCGCGCGCAGCCAGCGCCGCTTCTCGAGCATCGCGTCGACGCGCACGTCGAGCTGGCGCGTCGCCGCCTCGGCGCCCTGCACGCCCTGGACGACGCGCTCGGCCGTCAGCTGCATCTCCTGGAAGATGCGCTCCCATTCCGGGATCTTCGGCGCCGCGCGCACGCGTTCGAGCTGCTGCGCGAAGGCCTGCGACGGCACGTCGTCGGCCAGCGCGGGGGATCGCCAGGCGCTGCGCCGCGGCGGCAGGTCGCCGGTGGCGGCGTGGAAGCGCTGCATCGTCCCCGGCTCGCTGAGGTATTCGACCAACTTCCAGGCCGCGTCCTGGCGCGGTGAGCGCTTGAACATCACGAGGCTCGATCCGCCCGCCGTCGAGACGCCGGGGCCATGCGGCCCGGGCAGCGGCGCCGTCGCCCAGCGGCCCTGCATCGCCGCCGGCAGCCGGCGCCTGAATTCGCCGATGTTCCACGGCCCGGTGACGTAGAAGGCGAACAGGCCGCGCGCGAATTCGTCCCAGACGTTGGAGATCTGCGTGTCGGTCATCTTCGGCGCGAGCCCGGCCCTGAAGATGCCGACGTAATAGTCGAGCGCGCGCCTGAAGGGCGGCTGCGAGAAGGCGCCGCGGCAATCGCCGTCGGCCAGCACGTCGCCCTGCTGAAGCGCCAGCGCGAACAGCGGGTCGGGTTCGTTCAGCGGCAGCAGCGCGCCGTAATGGCCGGCGCCGCCGCGGCGCTGGATGGCCTGCATCGCGTCCATCCATGCGTCCCAGGTGCGCGGCGGCTGCTCGTGTCCGGCCTCGTGCAGCAGGTCGCTGCGGTAGAACAGCAGCCGCGTGTCGACATACCAGGGCAGGCCGTAGAGCGCGCTGCCGTGGCGCGCGGCGATGCGGTTGGTGTCGAGCACGCCGGCGTAATAGTCGTCGAGCGCGATGCCCGAGGCCGCGATGCGCGCGTCCAGCGGCACCAGCGCGTCGAGCGCGGCGAACTCGGGCAGCCAGGTGTTGCCGAGCTGGCAGAGGTCGGGCAGCGCGTCGCCGGCATAGGCCGTCAGCAGCAGCTCGTGCGCCGCCGTCCACGGCAGCTGCTGCACGCGCACCACGATGTCGGGGTGGCGGGCGTGGAAGGCCGGCAGCAGTTCGGTGACGACCTCGGCCTCGCGCCCCATGGCCCAGAAGTTCAGCAAGCCCGGGTCGGCGCGGTCGCAGCCGGCCAGGCCGGCCAGCGCCAGCGCACCCAGGCGCCGCAGCGCGGCGCGGCGCGGCGGCGCGGCGTTCGACATCAGGTCGTCTGCGCCAGCCAGCCGCCGCTGAAGCCGGCGCGCTTCAAGCCGCGCTGCAGCGCCATGCAGCGCCGCATGTCGGACCAGACCCGCTCGTTGCGATAGTTGCCCATCATCAGGAGGATAGGCCCTTGGTCGATGCCCAGGTAGTCGTTGGCCACCCAGCCGAAATCGCCTTCGACATGGCCCCAGGAGAGCTTGACGTCGCGCGCGACGAAGCTCGGGTTGAAGGCATCGACGAAGCCGTAGCGGCCGTAGATGACATGGCCGTAGCGGCGGTGCATCTCGAGCGCGGCCGGGATGACGATCTCGGGCGCGAAAGGCAGCGAGCCGAGTGCGGCCGTCGGCGCGATCGTGCCGTCGTCGGCCGTGTGGTGCAGCCCGGCGCCGCGCGCCGAATAGTCGAGGAAGCCGCGCTCGCGACCGAGCCGGTCGGCGACGAACTTCGTCACCGGGCCGTCGCAGGCCGTCAGCCCCCAGACATCGGCGCCGTAGCCGACCCAGGCCTTGGGGTTGGCGATCGCGTAGGCGCGCTGCGCATAGGTGGCGCGGCGCGAGTTCTCGAAATAGTCGCTGCCATGGGCGCGCATCGCCGCGTCCTGGATGCCGCGGAAGTCGATCCAGGTGTGCGAATACTGGTGACCGAACAGCGGCGCGAAATTGAGGAATTCGTAGCCCATGAAGCGGCCCCATTGCTCGTCGTAGGTCTCGCACCAGGCGTCCCAGGCGCGCGCCTCGACGGCATGCGTGGGCGAGCCCAGCGCCAGCAGCACGACGAGCATGGCCTCGTTGTAGCCCTCCCATTCATGGCGGATCGCGCCATGCTCGGGCGTCCAGCCCATGCTGATGTGGCCGTCGCGGACCTGCGCCCAGCGCCAGTCGACGCGGCCGTAGATCGTCTCGGCGGCGGCGCGGATCTCGGCCTCGTCGGCCTGCGCGCCGTCGAAATAGACCTGCGCATGCAGCACGCCTGCCAGCAGCAGCGCCGTGTCCACCGTCGACAGCTCGCTCCTGTCGGCGCGCAGCCCCGTCGTCATGTCGAGGAAGTGATAGAAGAAACCGCGATGCCCGCTCGTGCCGCGGGCCTGCGGCCCCTGCGGCGCGTCGCGCAGGAAGCGCAGTGTCGCCAGCGTGCGAGCCGCCGCCTGCTCGCGGCCGATGTAGCCGCGGTCGACGCCGACGATGACCGCGCTCAGGCCGAAGCCGATCGCCGCGATGCTCGCCGCCGCATGCCTGGGCCAGCGGTCGGGCACCATGCCGTTGCGCGGGTTCGCCGTCGTCCAGAAGAACTCGAAGGTGCGCCGCTCGAGGTCGTCGAACAGCGGCGGCAAAGGCGGCAGCGGTGCCGGCAGCGGCGGTGGCCGCGTCGGCGCCGCCGCGCGCGACAGCGCCTGCGCGGCGTCGCTGTTCAGCGCCGATCCGGGGGGGTAGGACGCGCATCCGCCCAGCCAGGAGAGCAGCGTGGCGCCACCCCAGCTGAGCCATGCGCGGCGGGAGATCGAATTCATGCAGCGGGCCGGTTGAGTGGCGATCCCGGCCCGCCGCGGTCGGCGCGAGCGCGGCGCCCGGGAGACTAGAAGACGTAGCGCATCGACAGCTTGTAGGTGCGCATCGGCAGCCCCACCACGGTCGCCTTGCCCAGCGTCGGGTTGTCGCCGCCGGTCCAGTTCTGCGGGTTGCCCGGACCGCCGCCCCACTCGTCGTAGCCGGTCCAGTTGGTCGTGTTGAACAGGTTCAGCACGTCCAGCCGCAGCGACAGCTCGCCGCCCGGCACCTTGATGCCCTTGGACACCGCGGCGTCGACCTCACGCGTCCATGCCGGCGTGCCTTCGATCGACTTGCAGACGTCCCAGCTCGTCGCGCAGGTCGTGATGCGGTACGGCAGGCCCGAGCCGATCGTCGCCTTGCCCGAGAGCGTCATGCCCCAGGGCAGGATGCCGTCGGCGACGCCGACCGCGACGATGCGGTGCTTCTCGACCAGGCGCGAGCGGTGGTAGCCACCCGAATCGCCCGGCTTGCCGTAGCCCCAGTTGAAGATGTCGTCGTTCCAGTCGCGATGCGTCGTCTTCGCGTCGCTGTAGGTGTAGGTCACGCCGGCCTGCCAGCCCGAGGCGCGCGTGTAGGGCTTGTCGGCGCGCAGGAACAGCTGCGAGGTCTTCTGCTGCGAGACGAAATCGCCCAGGATCAGCATGCCGTAGCCCTGCGGGCCGGCGCCCCAGTTCGGATCGATCGAGCCGCCGCGGTTGCCCCAGCCGCCGTTGGGATCGCGGTCGCCCGGGATCCAGTTGAACTGGTTCTTCGCATGCGAGTAGTTGAAGCCGATCTCGCCGTTCCAGACGCCGATGGCCTGGCGCAGGCCGACGCTGAACTGGTCGGAATACGGCGTCTTGTAGTTGTTGCGGATCATGAACTGGTCGCCGTTCGTCAGGCTGCGCTGCAGTTCGTCGAGCGCGTAATTGGCCATCGCGCGGTCGTAGGCGCGGCCCCAGCCGCCGTAGACGATCGACGACTGGTCGCCGGTGATGTCGTACGAGAAGCCCAGGCGCGGCGCGAAGGCGTTCGTGTACGACTTGCGGTTGCTGCCGGTGGCGATGAAGTCGTTGATGTTGATGCCGCCTTTGGCCAGCGACTGCGCATAGGTCTGGCCCGGCGCCGGGGCGATGCCGTAGCGCGTGATGTCGGGGGCGTTGAGCGCCGTGACGAGCGCGGCCGGCGTCACGTAGCCGTTGTCGAGCGGATTCGATTCGTAGTCCCAGCGCATGCCCAGGTTCAGTTCGAGCTGCTTGGTGACGCGCCAGTCGTCCTGGCCGTAGATGCCGAACTGGTTGTTGTTGTACTTGACGCGCGTGGCCGGGATCGCACCCAGCACGTTGAAGGCATCGCTGCCGGGGTTGTTCGGATCGAGCCCGCCGATGATGTTGCCCGTGGTCTTGTCGATCAGCTTTTGCTGGATGTCGACGCTGCGCGACGTGCCCGACAGGTTGTATTCCATGAACTTGACCTTGGCGCCGGTCTTGATCGCATGGCCGGCCATGCCGGTGTACGTGAAGTCGTCCTGCAGCAGCGTGCCCGTCTGCTTGCGGTCCTGCGCGTCGGGCGATCCGCCGGTCCACAGGAAATCATGCTTGCTGTTGTCGGCGAGGTTCGTCGACGAGATGAAGTACTGCACCTCGGGCGTGTTCTGCGCGCTGTGCGGATGCCATTCGTAGTCCTCGTAGCCCAGGCGCGCCTCGTTGACGAAGGTGTCGCGGATCAGCGTGTGGCGGACATCGAAGCGGTTCTCGTCGACCTGGCGCGACTTGTCGTTGCCCGGCGCACTCAGCGACGCGTTCTCGGCGATATGGTCGGTCTCGTGGCGCGTGCGCAGCGTCGCGTCGAGGTGCGAATCGGCGCCGAGTTCGAGGTCGAACTTGGCCAGCAACATGTCCTCCTTGAACTGCTGGTCGTGCGAGCCCTGCAGGCCGAAGAACGACGCCGCCAGACCGGCATTCGGAATCGGCGGCTGCGAATTGGCGAAGCCGACATTGCGCGGCGTGGCGATGTTCTTGCCTTCGTAGGCGACGAAGAAATGCGCCACGTCCTCCTTGATCGGGCCGCCGAGCGTGAAGCCGTATTGCTCCTGCTTGAACTTCGCGCGGTCGTTGCCGCCCGCCTTGTTCTGCTGTTCGATGGGGTTGTAGGCGACCCAGGAATCCTGCGTGTGGTCGATGAAGACATCGCCGTGGAACTCGTTCGTGCCGGACTTGGTGACGGCGGTGATGGCCACCGACGAGACCTGGTCGAACTCGGCCTTGTAGTTCTGCGAGATGACCTTGTATTCGGCCACCGCCGACTGCGGGAACGGGTTGCCGCGCGAGGAATCCAGTGCCCCGGCGCCACCGCGCAGGATATTGTTCTTCTGGCTGACGCCGTCGATGTAGATGTTGATGTTGTTCTGGTCCTGCGCGCCGCCGCGCACCGTCACGACGCCGGTGGCGTCGGTGTCGAAGCGCACGCCGGGCGCGAGGTCGGCGAACGAGAGGAAGTTGCGCGTCGTCTGCGGCAGGTTATCGATCAGCTTCTTCGACACGCCGGTGCCGATCTCGGAATTGCGCAGGTCCTTGCGGTCGAGCGCGCCGGTGATGACGATCTGCTGGCCACCGCCGAGCTGGAGGTCGACCGTCGCCGTCTCGCCGACGGCCACGGTGATGCGCTGGGTCTTCTCGTCGCCGACGCGCAGCTCGTACGCGCCCGGCGTGAGGCCGGCCAGGACGTAGCTGCCGTCGGCACGCGTGACGGTGCGGAAGGTGTTGCCGTTGGCGACGTTGACGGCGACGATGGCGACGCCGGCCGCCGCCGGCGCCGAACCCTGGGCGACATGGCCCTGGATCAAGGCGGTGCTGAGTTGGGCTTGGGTCGCGAGCGAGAACGTCAGCATCGCGGCCGCGGCCAGTGCGCGGAGCGGGTAGCGGTTGAGTTGTCTCATGTTCGGCCTTTGTGGTTGTGAGCTCTGGGTCGCCGGTGTGGGTCGGCGGGTTGGGGAAAACGGTTGCGTCAGGTCGGTGGCGGCGCCGTCGAGGGGCGCACGACGAGATCAGCGCGCAGCGTCTGGTGCTGCGCGCTCGCATGGTTCGGTTCCTCGATCGCCGAGGCCAGGCGCTCGAGCGCGAGGCCGCCGAGTTCGGCGATGCGCGAGCGCACCGTCGTCAGCGGCGGGCTGACATAGCGGCTGATCGGGATGTCGTCGAAACCGGCCAGGGCGATGTCGCGCGGCACCTGCAATCCGGCCTCGTTGAGCGCCGAGAGGCAGCCGATCGCCATCGCGTCGTTGGCGGCGAAGATCGCCGTCGGCCGCTGCGTCAGCGCGATGACCTGGCTGCCGGTGCGCGAGCCGGATTCCTGCGTGAAATCGCCCTGCAGCACCTGCTCGTAGCTGCCCGGCAGCAGGTCGGCGAGCGCGGCGCGGTAGCCGGCGAGCCGCTCCTGCGCCTCGAAATTGCTCTCGGGGCCGGCGATGAAGGCGATACTGCGGTGGCCGCGCTCGACGAGGTGGCGCACCATCGCATAGGCGCCGCCATGGTTGTCGACGGCGAACGAGGCATGGCGGCCATCGGCCAGCCGGGTGTTCATCAGCACGGCCGGCAGGTCGCCCGAGATATTGCCCCAGAGGAAATCGGCGCTGACATGCGGCGACATCACGAGCAGCCCGTCGACCCGGCCGTTCATCGCGCGCAGCGCGGCGGCGGCCTCGCTGGCGTCGCCATGCGAGCTCGAGACGAGCAGGTGCAGGCCGCGCGCGCGCGCCGCGAGGTCGATGCCGCGGATCAGTTCGGAGAAATACTCGCCGTGCAGGTCGGGCAGCAGCGCGCCGATGGTGTGCGTGCGCCGCGTGATCATGCTCTGCGCCGTCGACGAAGGCACGAAGCGCAATTCGGCGACGACGCCCAGCACATGGGCCCGCGTCTGCTCGGTGACGTTGCTGTGGCCGTTCAGGGTGCGCGACACCGTCGCCACCGAGACACCGGCGACGCGTGCGACATCCTTGATCGTGACGGCCATCTTGTGGTCCCGGAGGCTCAGGGCTCGGCGTCGAGCGCGGCGCCCTGCGACGCGATCACCGAGGTGTAGAACGCCGCGCTGTCCTTGGGCGTGCGCTGCTGCGTCTCGAAGTCGACATGGACGATGCCGAAGCGCTTCGAATAGCCCAAGGACCATTCCAGGTTGTCCATCAGCGACCAGGCGAAATAGCCGCGCAGGTCGACGCCCTGGGCCATCGCGTCGTGGATTGCGCGCAGATGGGCGCGGTAATAGTCGACGCGCAGCGGATCGTTGATGCGGCCGTGGAAGGCTTGCGGCGGGTCGAAGAAGGCGGCGCCGTTCTCGGTCACGTATTGCGGAATGTCGCCGTATTGGCGCTTGACCCACAGCAGCGTGTCGGTCAGGCCCTGCGGGAAGACCTCCCAGCCGGTCTCGGTGTAGGTGGCCGATTTCTGCCGCACCGGTGCCGCTTTCAGCGGCCACTGGGCCTCGTCGTGGCGCACGACGTTGCGCGTGTAGTAGTTGATGCCGAGGAAATCGATCTTCTGGCCGATGAGGTCGAAATCGGCGCGCGGCCATTCGGGCCAGGCCTCGCCGAAGATCTCGCGCAATTCGGCCGGGTAATCGCCCTTGAACACCGGGTCGAGGTACTGCCGGTTCATATAGGCCTCGGCGCGGCGCGTCGCGGCGAGGTCGGCCGGCTGCTGCGAGGCCGGGTACTTGGGCTCGATGTTGACGACGAGACCGATCTGGTGCTTGCCGATCGCGCGGTAGGCCTGCACCGCCTTGCCATGCGAGCGCATCAATTGGTGCGAGGCGATCGGCGCCTCGAAGCGGTTGCGGTGACCGGGGGCGAGCGCGCCATGCAGGTAGCCGCCGTCGGTGACGACCCAGGGCTCGTTGAGCGTGGCCCAGAGCTTGATGCGGTCGTCGAGGCGCTTGAAGACGAGGCTGGCGTATTCGGCGAACCAGTCGGCGATGTCCGGATTGAGCCAGCCGCCGCGGTCGTCGAGCGCCGCCGGCAGGTCCCAGTGGAAGAGCGTGGCCATCGGCTGGATGCCATGCGCCAGCAGCGTGTCGACGAGGCGCTCGTAGAACGCAAGCCCGGCCTCGTTGACGCGCCCGCGGCCCTCGGGCAGGACGCGCGACCACGAAATGCTGAAGCGGTAGGCCTTGAGGCCGAGCCGGGCCATCATGGCCACGTCGTCGGCCATGCGCCGGTAGTGATCACAGGCGACGTCGCCGGTGTCGCCGTCCTTGACGAGCCCCGGCGTGCGCACGAAACGGTGCCAGATGCTGGGGCCGGCACCGTCGGCCAATGGGGATCCCTCCACCTGGTAGGCCGCCGTGGCGGCGCCCCAGAGGAAGGAGTCGGGGAAGCGGTGTGTCTTCAAATCGGGGCTCCGGTAGCGATGGCGCCAGCGAACCATGTAAACGTTATCATCGCGGCCAAAGTCTTGCTCTAGGGTTTACTAGCGTGTTGGGAGAAGGCCACGCGGAAACCGGCCGAACCGCCTGTGCCGACGGTGGCAGTGAAGGTGACCGTGCGCATCGGCGCCGGTGGCGCGGCGACGCGCATGGCGCGGCGGGCGCTGAGGCCGCCGCGCGTTCGGCCCTAGCCCCGCGGCGTGGTTGCCCCGCGCCGCGATCGGCTCGAAAGAACCCGGTTACGGGCGAAGCGACGCGTGCCGATCAACCCGGAGCGAGACATTCCCAAAGGTCGTGGGCCTTCGGGTTGTAGAAGGGGCATTTGCGCATGGTGGCGACCACATACGGTTCCTGGCCACCGGAGAATGCAACTTCGAAATCTTGATTCGGCAGGTTCTTGACGATGAACTCGGACACCACGGTGCAGGGCTTGCCGATCGCCACCGCGGCCGTCAGCTTGTAGCTCAGGCTGACGCGGTTCTTCTCGATCGTGACGGCGGGCTGTAAGGGCTTCTGTCCGCACAGTACGGGATCGGATACGGTGACGACAAGCGTATCGAACAGCCTGTACGGCGTCACCGAATGGACCGAGGAATTGGCGCCCTCGATCGGAATGGTGCGGAATTCGAAGTCGGCCTGGGCCGTCCCCGCAGGAGATTGGCCATGGGCGAGCGAAGATCCGATCAATGCGAATCCAAGGCTGACTGCTCGAGCAATTTTCATTCGATCTCCGATCGAGGTGGATCCAACCAATTGGAATTCTAGGCAGCGCTCGAAGCCCTCCGCGCGGCCATGCGGTTGGAGATTGACGCAGCGCAAAAACCAATCACCCATTTCACAAAAGCGCAATGAGAGGGATTTGCATTCTCGGAATTCGATTTCCATCGAAGCGCGCTTCCGATCGGCGGCGCGGCCCGCGAGCGCAGGGCGTCGATGGCGCGCCCGCTGCGTCGCTCCTGCCAGACCACGAGGCCGACCGTCACGAGCGCGAAGAAGGCGAGCAAGGCGCCGACGCCGAGGTCGCCCAGCACGAGGTAGATCGCCGCCGCGGCCCGCAGCAGCATCGGCTCCGACGCGACGCGTAAGACGGTGCCCGTCCAGCCCTGCGCCGCGGCCTGCGCGACCTCGTTGGGGCCGTGCCGGGCCGGCGTTCGCTCGCCTCCTGGCGGCTGAGTCCTCGCGGGGCCGTTTGGTCAGTCATGGGCCCATGCTGGACCCCGCAGGGCGCCCGAAGCTGCGCTCGATCAATGCCGGTCGTCGGCCGCCCGTGACCCCGGCGACCCCGGCGGCGCCGGAAAGGCGAGCTGCACGGCGAGCCCGCCGAGCCGGGTGCAGCGTTGTGCCTGCAGCGGCGCGCCATGGACCGCGGCAATGCGGCCGGCGATCGACCAGCCCAGGCCGCTGCCGCTCTCCTCGCTGCCGGTCACGCGGAAGAAGCGCTCGCCGAGCCGCCGCAGGTCGGCATCGGACAGACCGGGTCCGCTGTCGTCGACGCCCAGCAGCACGGTGTCGCCCTCCCGGCGCAAGGTCACCTCGACGCGGGCCGACGGGCCGCCGTAGCGGACCGCGTTGTCGACGAGATTGCGCACCAGCGCGGCCAGCAGCGTCTCGTCGCCCATCACGATGCTGTCCGGCGCGGCGTCGAGCGTGAGCTGCTGGTGCTTGGCGATGGCCTTGGGTGCCAGTTCGCCGAGCACGCGCTGCGCCAACGCCGCCAGATCGACGCGGTGCAGGGCCGGCGTCGCGCCGCCCTCCAGGCGCGACAACGTCAGCAGTTGCTCGACCAGATGGCCGGCGCGGTCGCAGCCCGCCAGCGTCGCCTGCAAGGCATGGCGGCGCTGGGCGTCGTCGCTGGCACCCTGGGCGACCTGGGCCTGCGCGCGGATGGCCGCGATCGGCGTGCGGAGTTCGTGCGCCGCATCGGCGGTGAAGCGCCGCTCCGACGCCATCAGGGCGGCGATGCGCTCGAACAGCCCGTTCAACGCGTCGACCATCGGCACCATCTCGGACGGCGCATCGTCGAGTCGCACGGGGTCGAGCGAGTCCGCGCTGCGCTGCGTCAGGGTGCGCCCGAGCTGGCGCAGCGGCGCGGTGCCGCGGTGCACGGCCCAGCCCGCCGCCAGCGCCAGCAGCGGCAGCGCCACGAGCACGGGCCACAAGGTGCCGCGCAGCACGGCCCAGAGGATCGCGGTGCGCGATCGGGTCTGCTCGCCGACGTAGACGAGGACATCGCGCTCGGCACCGCGCGTGGCGAACACGCGCCAGCTCGCGCCGGCGATGGGCACCGTCGCGAAACCGCCCTCGACGCGCTGCGCCGGGTCGAGCATCGGCGCCGTCGGCGCGTTGGCCGAGCGCAGCGCCAGGCGCCCTTCGTGGAAGACCTGGAAGGCGACCTTGGGCGCATAGCGGTGCAGCGTCGGCGCGTCGACGCCGCGCCCGTCGTCGACGTCGCGCGCCTGCTGCACGACGAGCAGCGCGGCCGCCTGCGCCAGGTGGCTGTCGAGCAGTTCGTCGAGCTCGTGCCGCACGTCGAGCCAGGTCGTCGCGGCGGTGACCGCCCAGACCAGCCCCACCACGCCGATCACGAGCACCAGCAGGCGGCTGCGCAGCGAGCGCGGCAGCGGCCTCATGCGGGCGGCGCCTCGCGCAGCAGCGTGTAGCCGACGCCGCGCAGCGTCTGGATGAGGCCGGCGCCGAGCTTGCGCCGCAGGTGGTGGACATGGACCTCGACCGCATTGCTCTCGACCTCCCGCCCCCAGCTGTAGAGCTGGCGCTCGAGCTGCTCGCGCGAGAGCACGCGCCCGGCGTTGAGCATCAGCACGTGCAGCAAGTCGAATTCGCGCGTCGACAGCACCACCGGCTCGCCGCGCTTGAGCACGCGGCGCGCCGCCGGGTCCAGCTCGACGTCCTGCGCCGCCAGCCGCTCCTGGGGCTGGCCATGCGCGCGCCGCACGAGCGCCCGCAGGCGCGCCGCGAGTTCTTCGAGGTCGACCGGCTTGACGACGTAATCGTCGGCGCCCACGTCGAGTCCGCGCACGCGATCGGCGACCGCATCGCGCGCCGTCAGCACGAGCACCGGCACGGCGATGCCGCTGCGCCTCACCGCGGCGAGCACCGCCATGCCGTCCTTCGACGGCAGGCCGAGATCGAGGACCGCGGCGGCGTAGGGCTCGGCGCGCAGCTCGCGTTCGGCCGCCTCGCCGTTGCGCACCCAGTCGACCTGGAAACCGAGCTGGCGCAGCCCGGCCCGCAGGCCGTCGCCCAGCAGGGGATCGTCTTCGGCGAGCAGGATGCGCATGGCCGCGATTGTCGTGCGCCGGCCGCTTCAGTCGTCCGCGTCGGCGGCCGGCGTCGGCCGCGCGGCGGCCGGGGGGCGATCGGCGGCACCGCCGCTGCTCGCCACAGTCTGCCACTGCAGCCACCAGTAGCCGAGCACGGCGGCGAGCAGCAGCGCGGCGACGCCGCGTCGGGCGCTGCCGATGCCGTCCTGCGGCCGGCCCGTCTTGCGGCCCGAGATCATCGCGGCAGCGAGATTCTCGCGATGCAGCCGGCTGGCGAAGACGACGCCGCAGACATGCAGGCCGACGAGCGCCAGCATGGCGTTGGCGGCGCCCTCGTGCCAGTCCTCGAAGCGCGCCGCCGGCGGGCCGTCGTAAAGCGCCCAGCCCGTCGCGCTCACGGCCGCGGCGAGCAGCAGCAGCGCCACGATGGCCAGCGCCCCGGCCGGGTTGTGCCCGACGTGGTGCTCGGCGCGACCGCGCAGCGCCGCCTGGAGGTAGCGGACCACCGCCCGCGGTCCGCGCACGAAGGCGGCGAAGCGCGCGTGGCGCGTGCCGAGCAGACCCCAGACGAGGCGGAACGCGACCAGCCCGGCCATCGTGTAGCCCAGCGTGACGTGCAGCAGCCGCCAGCGCTCGCTCTCGGCGCTGAGGTAGGCGCCGGCAAAGCTCAGCACGATCAGGCCGTGGAACAGGCGCGACGGCGCGTCCCAGACGAGGATGCGCTGCCGGCCGGCGGCGGTCGGCGGCGCGTCAGCGGGGGATGCGGATGCGGTGTTCATCGAAGGCTCCTCGATCGGCTGCGGTGTGGCAGGCACCGCACTGGGATGGACTCTTCACGGCCGGCCGTTGCCAGACGGCGGCGGCGATCTCGCGGTGCTCGCGGACGAACCAGGCCGCGCGCGTGATGCGATCCTCGGGCGGTTCGGCCGCGCCGCTGCCGGCATGGCGCAAGAGCCAGGCGAGCAGCTCGCCGGCCGTCGCCGCGTCGAGCGAGGCATCGGTGCCGAAATGGTGCGGCAGCCGGCTCATCAGCCGCCGCCACGAAGCTGCCGGCAGCAGCGCGGGCGGATAAGGCAGATGGCAGGCGCCGCATTCCTGCGCGTATCGCGGCAGCGGCGGCGGCGGCGCGCGGCCGGACGGCGCGTCGCCGTCGGCCCGGGCCGCCTGGGCGGCGCCGACACAGAGGGCGGCGATCAGGAGCGTCGTGGCGGGTCCGCGATGGCTGGACATGATGCGGTCTTTCATGAGTTCGGCGATGGCTTCAGGGTCGCAGCGTCAGCAGCCAGGCCGTGACGTCGGCCTTCTCGGCCGCGGTGCAGGGGCGGCCGACGACGTCGTTGCAATTGCGGTGGAACCATTTCTCCACCTTCGCCGCATCGGTGAAGCGCTGCGCGTCGAAGGCCGGCGCCAACGGCGCGATCGGCTTGCCGGTCGCCGCGTGGCGGCCCGCCTGCGTCGGCAACTCGCCATGGCACGATGCGCAGCGCCATTCGTGGCCCTGCGTGGTGGTGAAGAAGCGGCGGCCGCGCTCGGGGTCGGCCGGAGCGCCGGCTGACGCGGCATAGCCGGCGGCGATCTGCGCCGGCGTGGCGGCCTGGACCAGCGCCGCAGCAACGACGAGCAGGCAGCCGCTGGCCGGACGGGCGAGACGGGACCAGGATGGATGGGGTGATGGACGTTGCATGGCGACTCCTCGGAACCGCCATCGTCGGGTCGCCGCCTTAGGGCTTTCTTAATCGATCGGCGCGCCGCTCAGCCGGCCTTAAGCCGGCGCGGCGAGCATCGCTGCACACGGTCACCTTCGACCGAGGAGCCTGAAATGCGCCGTCCCACCACGAGCTTTGCCGCCCAGTACATCGCGGTCGTCATCGCGTCACTGATCCCCGTCATCGTCACGACGTTCCTGTGCGTGCCCTACCACCTCGGCTGGCACCCGGGGACGCCACGCGCCGTCGATGCGACCGCCTCGGGGCACATGACCTGAGCCGGGCGGACCGCCACCCCGATCCCGCGGCAGAATCCGGCCCGCGCCGGACCCGCCCGGGCATGGACCAGGCCCGATCGCCTGAACTGGAGAACCGATGCCGATCAACGAGCTGAACGACGATCCCGAAGATTCCGCGCCGGCACTGGCGGCGCGCGCCGCCGCGGCCGCGCGCAGCACCTGGGTCAGCGTCGGCGTGAACCTGATGCTGACCGTCACGCAGGTCGCCGTCGGACTGCTGTCGAAATCGCAGGGCCTGGTCGCCGACGGCATCCATTCGCTGTCCGACCTCGTCGCCGACTTCGTCGTGCTGTTCGCCGGCCACCACGCCAAGAAGGCCGCCGACGCCGACCATCCCTACGGCCATCAACGCTTCGAGAACGCCGCCTCGCTGGCGCTCGGTGCGCTGCTGCTGGCGGTCGGCATCGGCATGCTGTGGTCGGCCGTCGGCAAGCTCGAAGCGCCGGAGACGGTGCCGCAGGTGCATGTCGTCGCGCTGTGGGTCGCGGTCGGCGCGCTGGTGGCCAAGGAATCGCTGTTCCGCTACATGCTGGCCGTGGCCAAGCGCGTGAAGTCGAGCATGCTGGTGGCCAACGCCTGGCATGCGCGGTCGGACGCGGCGTCGTCGCTGGTCGTCGGCGTCGGCATCGTCGGCAACCTCGCGGGCTACCCGATCCTCGACCCCATCGCCGCGCTCATCGTCGGCTTCATGGTCGCCAAGATGGGCTGGGGCTTCGGCTGGGACGCGCTGCACGACCTCATGGACCGCGGCATCGACGAGGCCGAGGTCGAGGCGATCCGGCGCACGCTCGCCGAGACGCCGGGCGTGCAATGCGTGCACGACGTGCGCACGCGCAAGATGGGCGACATGATCGTCGTCGACGCGCATCTCGAGGTCGAGGCCACGCTCACCGTCGAGGCCGGCCACGACATCGCCGTGATGGCCCGGCAGCGCGTGCTGCAGCGCCACCGCGTGCTCAACCTGATGACGCATGTCGATCCCTGGCAGCGCCCCGACGGCGACCATGTCGCCGTCGCCGCCGACGTGCACGCGACCGTCGGGTCGTGAGCGCGGGCGCTGCCGCGCCCTCAGCCTTCGATCAACCCCCGCTTGCGCAGCAGCGGTTCGAGCTGCGCCGCCCGCCCCCTGAACGCGACATAGGCGGCCCCCGGCTCGACGCTGTTGCCGACGGCGTAGACATGCCGCTTCAGCCGCGCCGCCGTCGCCGCATGGAATGCATCGCCGGCCTCGACGAAGGCGTCGTTGCCATCGGCGTCGAGCACCTCGGCCCAGAGATAGACGTAGTACTGCGCCGCGTAGGCGCTGCTCGAGAACAGGTGCTGGAAATGCACCAGACGGTGGTTCATGCCCACGCCGTGCGGCAGCCCCAGCCGCTGCATCAGCCCGGACTCGAAGGCGCAGAGATCGCGCGGCGGCTCGGCTTCGGTGCGTCCATGCACGGCCTGGTCGACGAGTGCGCTGGCGAGGTAGCGCACCGTCTCGTAGCCCTGGCCGAAGCGGCGCGCGCGCTGCAGCCGCTGGATCAGCGCGTCGGGTAACGGCTCGCCGGTGTCGAGATGGCGCGCGTGCCGGCGCAGCACCTCGGGCTCGGCTATCCAATGCTCGAACAGCTGCGACGGCAGCTCGACGAAGTCGCGCAGCACCTGGGTGCCCGACAGGCGCCGGTATGCGACATCCGACAGCAAGCCGTGCAGCCCATGGCCGAATTCGTGAAACAGCGTGCGCGCATCGTCCAGCGACAGCAGCGTCGGGTGGCCGGCGGCGAAGTTGTTGTTGTTGACGACGATCGGCAGCTCGCGGCCGCCGTTGCGCGCCTGCAGCCGCAGGCTGCTCATCCAGGCGCCGCTGCGCTTGCCCGGCCGCGCGAGGTGGTCGTGCAGGAAGACGCCGATGACGCCGCCCGCGGCGTCGCGCACCTCGTAGGCGCGCACCGAGGGATGGTGCACCGGGAGGTCGGCGCGCGCGCTGAAGCGCAGCCCGAACAGCCGCTGCGCGCAGTCGAACGCCGCCTCGACGACGCGTTCGAGCTGGAAATACGGCTTCACCTCGGCCTCGTCGACGGCGTAGCGCTCGCGCCGCACGCGCTCGGCCCAGTAGCGCCAGTCCCAGGGCTCGACCTCGCCGCGCAAGCCCTGCGCGCGCATCGCCTCGAGCAGCGCGGCGCGCTCGCGCTCGACGGCGGCCAGCGCCAGTGGCCAGACGCGGCCGAGCAGGCCCTGCACGGCGGCCGCGCTGCCGGCCATCGTGTCGGTGAGCGCATGGTCGGCGTAGCAGGCGTGGCCGTGCAGCCGCGCGAGCTCGCCGCGCAGGCGCAGGATGTCGCGCGCGATCTCGGCATTGTCCGGCTCGCCGCGGCCGGCCCAGGCGCGCCAGACGCGCTCGCGCAGGTCGCGCCGCGCCGCATGGGTGAGGAAGGGGATGACGTGCGAGCGCGCCAGCGTCACCGCATGGCCCTCGATGCCGCGCTCGGTCGCGGCGGTGCGGGCCACCTCGCGCACGCTCTCGGGCAGGCCGGCGAGGTCGGCCTCGCCATGCAGCGGCAGCACCCAGCTCGATTCCTCCTGCAGCAGGTTCTGCGCGAAGCGCGTCGTCAGCTGTGCATGCCGTTGCATCAGCTCGGCGCAGCGGCGCTGGCCGGCGGCGTCGAGCCGCGCACCGGCGCGCACGAAGTCCTGGTGCAGTCGCTCGACCAGCCGCCGCGGCTCGGCCGCCAGCGACTCGCGCCGCTCGTGCACCGCATCGAGCCGTGCAAAAACACCCGCATGGCGGTGGATCGCGCTGTCGTGGGCCGCCAGCGGTGCCGCCAGCGCCCGCTGCGCGGCCTGCAGTTCGGGGTTCGACGCCGAGGCGGTGAGGCCGTGGAAGGCGGCGCCGATGCGCGCCAGGCGCCGCCCCGCGCGGTCGAAGGCGGCCGCGGTGTTGTCGACATCGGGCGGCGCCGGATCGGCCGCGATCGCCTCGATCTCGGCGCGATGCTCGGCCATCGCCGACTCCAGCGCCGGCTCGAAGTCGGCCGCGCTCAGCTCGGCGTAGGGCGGCAGTCCGTAGGGTGCGTCCCAGTCGCGCAGCAGGGGATTGTGGATCGCCATGCCTTCACTTGCCGCTCTGGATCGCCTTCTCGTCGTCCTCCCGATAGCGCCGGTTGGCGCAATCGGTGGTCCAGGTGTGGCGTTCATCGTCGAGCGCGGTGGATTGCTTGATCCAGGCCTCGTTGCGATGGTTCCAGTCCTGCACGCGCTTTTGCAGCGCCTCGGCTTCGGCGTTGTAGGCGGCCACCGCATGCTCGCTGTTCGTCGTCAACGCCGAGCGCTCGCCCTCGAGGCCGGTCTTGAGCTTCTCGAGCTGGCCGCGCTCGGCGTTGAGCTGGTCGCGGACCTTGTCGGCACGCGAGCCCGCGGGCGGGTTGGCGTTGAAGGCGGCGACGCTGTCGTTCCAGGTCTGGACGCGCACGCCGTAGGCCTTCATGCGGGCGCTCAGGTCCTCGGCCTGGCGCTTGAAGTCGTCGATCGGCGCCCGGTCGGCCTCGAGCTTGCTGCGCGCGGCGGCGAGGTCGGCCTTCTCCTGGGCCAGCGGCGCGCGGCGCTGCTCCAGTTCGGCCTGCCGGCCGCGGATCGAGTCGCCCTGCTGGAGGCAGGCACGCAGCTACTCGCGCGTCAATATCGCTGCGTTCGATGCCGCATTGCCCAGCGACAGCGTCTTCGGCGGCGTCTGCGCCAGCGTCGCAGCGCTCAGCACCAGGCCGGCCGCGGTTCCCAGGATCATCTTGAAGGACATGGCTCTCCCCGAATGGCAAGGCCGGCCGCCGCCGACCCGGTCTTCGATGATGCCACCCTTGCCGGCCACGGCGGCTGCGGCCAAACTCGGGCTTGAAACGAAGCGAGGAGGGTCACGTTGCGCGCATTGAAGGTGATCAAATGGATCCTGCTCGCGGCACTGGCGCTGGCCGCGTTGCTGCTGGCGATCGGCGCCTCGCTGCCCGGACGCTTCGAGGTCCGGCGCAGCCTCGTCATCGGCGCCGCACCCGAGCGCGTCTTCGGCTTCGTCGCGCGGCCGCGCAGCTGGCCGCAATGGTCGGTGTGGAACCGGCGCGACCCGGCGATGAAGATCGACTACTTCGGCCCCGAGAGCGGCCTGGGCGCGGGCTGGTCGTGGAAAAGCCGCTCCGAGGGCGACGGCCGCATGCTGCTGACGCTGGCCGAGTCGCCGGCGCGCGTCAAGTTCGACCTCGCGTTCACCGATTTCGACCAGCCGGTCGAAGGCGAGCTGACCTTCGAGCCCGCCGGCACCGGCACGCGCGCGACCTGGATCATGCGCGGCGACATGGGCCGCAGCCCGCTGAACCACTGGTTCGCGTTCTTCGCCGACCGCCTGATGGGGCCCGATTTCGAGGGTGGCCTGGCGAACCTGAAGCGGCTCGCCGAGGCGAGGTGAACGCCGCCGCCGCGGCGGCCGTCCAGGCCGCCCGGGCCGCTGTGGCACAGTGCGCAGCCTTCGCTCGCACCGCCCGCCGCCATGCCCAGTCCCACCCGATCCATCCGCTCCGGCGCGCCGTCATGGCGCTGAAGTCCACCATCTACAAGGCGACGCTGCAGATCGCCGACATGGACCGCGCCCATTACACGACGCAGTCGCTGACGCTGGCGCGCCACCCTTCCGAGACCGACGAGCGGCTGATGATGCGGCTGCTGGCCTGGTCGCTGCAGATGCCGGCCGACGAGAACGACGGCGCGCTGCTGTTCGGACGCGGCATCTCCGACACCGACGAGCCCGATCTCTGGCACCACAGCCTCGACGGCCGCCTGCGCCATTGGGTCGAGGTCGGCCAGCCCGACGACCGCCGCCTCGTCAAGGCCAGCGGCCGCGCCGACCGCGTGACGGTGTACGTCTACGCCGCGGCGGCGCCGATCTGGTGGGCGGCGATCAAGGGCAAGGTCGCGCGCCTGGCCAATCTCGAGGTCTGGCAGGTACCGGCGCCCCAGAGCCAGGCGCTGGCGGCGCTGGCGGCGCGCTCGATGCAGATCCAGGTGGCGATCCAGGACGCCCAGCTCTGGGTCGGCAACGGCGAGGACAGCGTCGAGATCCATCCGCTGCGCTTGTTCCCATGATCGAGGACGACCCTTATCTCTGGCTCGAGGAGGTCGAGGGCGAGCGCGCGCTGGCCTGGGTGCGCGCGCGCAACGCCGCCACCGAGGCCGAGCTCGAATCGCGGCCCGGCCACGACGCGCTGCGCGCGGCGCTGCTCGAGGTGCTCGACGCGCGCGACCAGATTCCCTACGTGACGCGGCGCGGCGACCATCTCTACAACCTCTGGCGCGACGCCGAGCACCCGCGCGGCCTGTGGCGGCGCACGACGCTGGCCGAATACCGCCGCAGCGAGCCGCGCTGGCAGACGCTGATCGACCTCGACGCGCTCGGCGCCGCCGAGGGCGAGACCTGGGTCTGGGCGGGCGCGACCGCGCTCGGCCCCGCGTACCGGCGCGCGCTGGTCTCGCTGTCGCGCGGCGGCTCGGACGCGGTGGTGGTGCGCGAATTCGACCTCGACCGCCGCGCCTTCGTCGCCGGTGGCTTCGAGCTGCCCGAGGCCAAGTCGCGCGTCGCCTGGCAGGACCTGGACCAGATCTACGTCGGCACCGATTTCGGCGTCGGGTCGCTCACCGATTCGGGCTACCCCCGCGTCGTCAAGCGCTGGCGCCGCGGCCAGCCACTGAGCCAGGCGCAGACCGTCTACGAGGGCCAGGAGGCCGATGTCTCGGCCTTCGTCAGCGTCGATGCGACGCCGGGTTGGGAGCGCACGATCGTCGGCAGCGCGGTCGATTTCTACAGCGACCGCCTGTTCCTGCTCGACGGCGAGCGGCGGATCCCGATCGACAAGCCGGCCGATGCCCAGCTCGACTTCCGCCGCGACCGCGTCTTCATCGAACTGCGCAGCGACTGGGCGCTGCCGGGCGGCCCCTGCTGGCCGCGCGGCTCGCTGCTCGTCGCCGACGCCGCTGCGTACCTGCGCGGCGAACGCGCCTTCACGCCGCTGTTCACGCCGACGCCGACGCGCTCGCTCGCCGGCCATGCCTATGGCCGCGACACCGTCTGGCTGACGCTGCTCGACGATGTCGCCAGCCGCATCGAGGAATGGACCGAGACCGGCGGCCGCTGGCGGCGGCGCGAGGTGCAGGCGCCCTGCCCCGGCCGCCTCGAGGTCACGGCGCTGCACGACCCGCTCGTCGCCGACGATGCGCTGGCCGAGTCCTACTGGCTCAACGGTGCCGATTTCCTGCGCCCCGACCAGCTCGAACTCGGCGCAGCCGGCAGCGACGCGCGCGAGCCGCTGAAGTCGCGCCCGACGTTCTTCGACGCCACCGGCATGCGCGTCGAGCAGCGCTTCGCGACCAGCCGCGACGGCACCCGCGTGCCCTACTTCGTCGTCTGGCCGCGCGACGCGCGCGCGGACGGCGCCGAGGGCGACAAGCCGACGCTGCTCTACGGCTACGGCGGCTTCGAGGTCTCGCTGACGCCCTCGTACTCGGGCACCCTGGGTCGTGCCTGGACCGGGCGGGGCGGCGTCTACGTGCTGGCCAACATCCGCGGCGGCGGCGAATACGGGCCCGCCTGGCATCAGGCGGCCGTCAAGGAACACAAGCAGCGCAGCTACGACGACTTCGCCGCCGTCGCCGCCGACCTCGTCGCCGCCGGCATCACGCGGCCGCAGCGGCTGGGCATCATGGGCGGCAGCAACGGCGGGCTGCTCGTCGGCGCGACGATGGTGCAGCACCCCGAGCTGTTCGGCGCCGTCGTCTGCCAGGTGCCGCTGCTCGACATGAAACGCTACAGCCGGCTGCTCGCCGGCGCCTCGTGGATCGCCGAGTACGGCGACCCCGAGCGGCCCGAGGAATGGGCCTGGATCTCGAAATACAGCCCGTACCAGAACGTCGCGCCCGGCATCCGGATGCCGCGGGTGCTGTTCGACACCAGCACCCGCGACGACCGCGTCCACCCCGGCCACGCGCGCAAGATGGCGGCGCGCATGATCGCCCAGGGCCACGACGTGCTGTACTGGGAGAACATCGAAGGCGGCCATGGCGGTGCCGCCGACAACGCCCAGCGCGCGCGCATGCTGGCGCTCGAATTCGCATTCCTCTGGCTGCAGCTCGGCACGCCGGGCCTCCCGAATCGATGCTGAGCTGGATCGACGACCACCTGCCCCTGCCGCCGACGAGTCTGGCGCTGGGGCCCGGGAGCGAGGCACCCGGACTCGTCGCCGCCGGCGGCCGCGTCGAGCCCGCAAGGCTCGAGGAGGCCTACCGCAAGGGCATCTTCCCCTGGTACAGCGCCGGCCAGCCGGTGCTGTGGTGGGCGCCCGATCCGCGCATGGTGCTGCGCGTGGCCGACTTCCATCTCTCGCAGACGATGCGCAAGACGCTGCGGCGTTTTCGCCGCGACGTGCGCGCGGGCCGCTGCGAACTGCGCTTCGACAGCGCCTTCGAACGCGTCATCGACGCCTGCGCCCGCACGCCGCGCGCGCACCAGGACGGCACCTGGATCGTGCCCGAGATCGTGCACGCCTACACCGCCTGGCACCGCGCCGGCCGCGTCCACAGCGTCGAGACCTGGCAGGACGGCGATCTCGTCGGCGGGCTCTATTTCGTCGGCATCGGCCGCATGTGCTTCGGCGAATCGATGTTCGCGCACCGCAGCGACGCCTCGAAGATCGCGCTGGCGGCCTTCGTCGCCGCGGGCCGCGCGCGGGGCGTCGAGCTCATCGACTGCCAGCAGAACACCGGCCACCTCGCCTCGTTCGGCGCGCGCGAGATGGCGCGCGACGAGTTCGAGCGCCGGCTCGCGACCGCCGTCGCCGCGCCGCCCGGCGCCGATTGGACCTATGATGATTCGGCCTGGGATCTCGTCCTGGGCGATCCGGACGCGACGACGACGTGACCCACCTCAAGGACCTGCCGCTGCGCTCGCTGCAGTTCTATGCGACGGCGCCCTACCCCTGCAGCTACCTGCCGCGGCGGCAGGCGCGCTCGCAGGTCGCCACGCCCAGCCACCTGATCCACGCCGACACCTATTCGGGCCTCGTCGCAGCCGGTTTCCGGCGCAGCGGCATGTTCACCTACCGGCCGTATTGCGACGGCTGCCGCGCCTGCGTGCCGCTGCGCATCCCCGTGGCCGACTTCGCGGCCACGCGCAGCCAGCGGCGTGCCTGGAAGGCGCATGCGAACCTGAAGGCGCGCGTGCTCAAGCTCGGCTTCGTCGCCGAGCATTACGAGCTCTACCTGCGCTACCAGTCGGGCCGCCACAGCGGCGGCGGCATGGACCACGACAGCGTCGACCAGTACACGCAGTTCCTGCTGCAAAGCCGCGTCAATTCGCGACTCGTCGAGTTCCGCGAGCCCACCGCCGACGGCGGCCCCGGGGCGCTGAAGATGGTTTCGATCCTCGACGTGCTCAGCGACGGCATCTCGGCCGTCTACACCTATTACGAGCCCGAGGAGGGCCGCAGCTACGGCACCTACGGCGTACTGTGGCTGATCGAGCAGACGCGGCTGCTCAAGCTGCCGCATGTCTACCTCGGCTACTGGATCGCCGAGAGCCCGAAGATGGCCTACAAGGCGCAGTTCAGGCCGCACGAGCTGCTCGTCGACGGGCGCTGGCAGGATGCCGATGCCGTGGCGGCCGTGACGGCCGCGCCGAGCGCCGAGCCGGACCTCTGAACCCGGGCCCGGCCCCGACTCAGGCGGCGCGCCAGACCTCGCCGACGCGCGTCGCCCGGCCCTCGCCTTCGAGCTTGAGCAGATGCGCCAGCAGCGAGCGTGCCGCGACGCCGTGGCGCGCCGGCGGCACATCGTCGTAGACGCGCGGCACGAGGCCGGCGACCGACGCCGGCCCGGCCGCTTGCAGCGCCTCGAAGACGCGGGCTTCGCGGCGCAGCCGATGCGCGATCAGTCCCGCGACCAGAGCCTGCGGATCGCCGACGAGCCAGCCATGGCCTGGGGCCAGCCATTGCAGCGATTCGCCCTGCAGCCGCGCCAGCGATCGCAGATAGGCCGCCATGTCGCCGTCGGGCGGGTTGATGACGACGGTCGAACCCTGCATCACATGGTCGCCGGTGAACAGCAGCCGCTCCTCCTCGAGCAGATAGCACAGGTGGTTCGAGGCATGGCCAGGGGTGTGGATGGCGCGCAGCGTCGCGCCTGGTGCGGCGGCCAGCCGCTCGCCGTCGGCGAGCTCGCGCGCGGCGACGAAGCTCGCGTCCTGGGCCTCGCCGACCGGGGCCGAGCGGCCCAGCAGCTCGGCGCCCGTGGCCCGCGCCAGCGCGCGGGCGCCGGGCGAATGATCGATATGCGTGTGGGTGACGAGGATGCGCTCGATGCGCCCCGGCGCCGCGGCCAGCAGCGCCTGGACATGGCCGGCGTCGTCGGGGCCGGGGTCGATCACGGTCCAGCGCTCGCCGCCGCCGACGAGATAACTGTTCGTCCCCGGGCCGGTCATCATCCCCGAATTCGGCGCGGTGACGCGGATCACATGGTCGGACAGCCGCACGGCGCGCCCGGCGACGAGGTCGCTCCAGGCCGTGCCATCGCCATCGGGGTCGAGCCGCGCGACCTCGGCGTAGGCGGGGTCGGTCGGCAGCAGCAGCGTCGGGCCGCGCGCCGTGCGCGCCCGACGCGGCATCGTCAGCGTCGGCCGCGGCTGGTCGCGGATGGCATCCAGCGCCGCCGCGGCGCTGCCATGGCGGGCGAGGAACTGCAGCGTGTGCCGCGTCACCGGCAGCAGCTTGAGCCCGCGCGCCGGATCCAGCGCCTCGCCGGGCGTCAGCCACATCAGTTCCTGCGCCTCGCCGCGGTCGGCCTGCGCCTCCTGGCCGGCGGGGGCCAGCGCGGCGAAGAAGCGCGTGTCGAAACGCTTGGGCAGCCCCGGCGGCGTCAGCCAATGGCTGTAGTAGACGAGGCCGCGCAGGTCCAGCCGCAGGCGGTGTTCGCGGCAGAGCTCGGCGATGCCGACCTCGCCCGCCGCCAGCCGCGCCCGCCAGGGATGCAGCGCCGCGGCGTCGAAAGCGGCGTCGGCAAGCAGCAGGCCGACCTCCTCGTAGGTCTCGCGCAGCGCGGCGACGAGGTAGTCGAGCCCCCCCTCCGCCAAGCCCAGCGTCGCGCTCCATGGCGCGTCGTCGCCGCCGACGCAGCAGTCGTGCGCGACGCGGTCGCGCGCGTCGAGCACGCCGCCGGGGAAGACCGCCGCGCCGCCGCGCAGATCGCCGTCGCGCTCGGCACGGCGCAGCATCAGGACTTCGAGCCCGGCCGCGCCGTCGCGCAGCAGCAGCAGCGACGCCGCATGACGCACCGCTGTAGCCGCCGGATCCCCGCCACTCAGCATTGCCAATTGATTCCCATCCAAGCGTCCAGTCCTGCGGCGTCTCGCAAGGTGACTGGGAGTCTAGCGTCTGCACCAGCTTATGGCCGTCGGCGGCTCTTCGTCCGCTTCAGGCGGTGTTGAACCCTCAAGCGGCCGGCCTTGGATCCGTCGCCTAGTTAAAAGTGGACGATTTCGGCCACCAGGCCAAGCTTACGTCTGGCCGCCCAGACACAGCATGTCGACTCGGTCTATGACCTGTCGGAACCTACCGGATGTCATTGCCCACATGCAGTCCAGACCGCGAAATGTGACGACATGAGGAGCCGAGCAACATATTCACACGGTGCGAACGCATCAGCGCCGCGGCGCCCTCCTGTGCATTGCCTGGTGATCAGTCATCTGATTCAACCCGATCAGTAAGTGGGTGATTTCCTTTCGCGCAAACTCGCGGCTCCACTGACCCTCTCCAGATGAAAACCAGACCATGGATGAAGTCCCTTGGGCAGAGATTGTTTTCGTTTTGTCATTCTCCGCGATTTTTATCGCGATCGGTAGATTCTTTTCGAAATACACCAAGAATTCAAAACCGACTACCAGTCTATTCACAGCGATGGCCGAGATGAAGAATCAAATGACGCCTCGCGGATATAGATGGTTTGTCTTCATTTTCTGTCTAGCCTTTGTTCTTGCGTTGATCATCAGGGTGCTGCAATTTTGGCGATAGACTACCGAAATGTCGAATATGCATTCGATGTTCCAATGGCCATGGATACCACCTCTTTATTCCCAGTGATCAAGTTCAATCGACGTCGCGACTTCAATGCGTAATCAGCCGGTGAGAAAACTGCCCTCATTGGAAAGGCGGCCGATTGCGATCGAACCATGGTTTCGAACCGAATAGCGCTCGACGACGGATAGTCGGTAACCGTCGCCGCCTTTGCGGCAAGCAGCGATGGTGCGCCTTCCGATGCCGAGTCCGTAGCGGTGCCCGTATTCAAGGCTGCGGAATTCAGCGGATGAATTGGCGAATTGACGCGCCCAGACCGGAGTTCCGGGCGTCAGATCTCGCCATTGGATGTCAGCGATTCACGTCGACGACGATGCGACCGCGCACGCTGCCGCCAAGGATCGTCGGGGCGACCTCGATCGCCTCGGCCAGGCCGATGCGCCGCGCCACGGCGCCGACGAGCGAGGCGTCGACGGCGCGCGCCAGCCGCTCCCAGGCCTGGACGCGCCGCGCCCGCGTGGCCATCACGCTGTCGACGCCGATCAGCGCCACGCTGCGCAGGATGAAGGGCGCGACGGTCAACGGCAGGTCCATGCCCTGCGCCAGCCCGCAGGCGGCGACGGTGCCGCCGTAGCGCGTGGATGCGCAGGCATTGGCGAGGGTGTGCGAGCCGACCGAGTCGATGACGCCGGCCCAGCGCTCCTTCTGCAGCGGCTTGCCGGGCGCGGCGAAGGTCTCGCGCGGCAGCACCTCGGCGGCGCCGAGTTCGCGCAGGTAATCGGCCTCGGCCGCCTTGCCGGTCGAGGCGACGACGCGGTAGCCGGCGCGCGCGAGCAGCGCGACGGCGTACGAGCCGACGCCGCCGCTGGCGCCGGTGACGAGGATCTCGCCGGCGCCGGGCGCGACGCCACGCTTCTCGAGCGCCATCAGGCACAGCATCGCGGTGTAGCCCGCGGTGCCGATCGCCATCGCGTCGAAGGGATCGAGCGGCTCGGGCAGGCGCACGAGCCAGTCGCCGTTGACGCGCGCCTTCTGCGCCAGGCCACCCCAATGACCTTCACCGACGCCCCAGCCGTTGAGGATGACGCGGTCGCCGGGCTCCCACTCGGCGTGCGAGCTGGCCCTGACGACGCCGGCGAAATCGATCCCCGGCACCATCGGCCACTTGCGCACGACGGGGGATTTGCCGCTGATCGCCAGGCCGTCCTTGTAGTTCAGCGACGAGGCGACGACGTCGACGTCGACGCCGCCGAATTCGACGGCGGGCAAGGCGCTCTCGTCGAGCTCGCGCAGCGAGGCGGCGGTGGACTTGTCGGGTTTCTGTTCGAGAACGATGGCGCGAAACATGGCACTCCTTCGGTGAGGTTGCGTATGCGGGTTCAAATGATGCGCCTGGACGGTGCCGGCCGGGGCGCCGGGCGCAAGAGCCCCCGCATGCACCACAGTCCGATCACCGGCCCCGGCAGCAGCAGCCAGGCGACGCGGCCGCCGAGCTGCGGCCAGGCCGAGGTCGCGAGCGCGATCGAGACCGTCGTCAGGCCGAATCCGATGCTGTTCTGCAGCGCCAGCGCGCTGCCCACCAGGGCCGGCGGACAGGCGCGCACCGACAGCGCCGAGAACTGCGGCGAATCGGCGACGACGGCCACGCCCCACAGGCCGAGCAGCGCGAGCCCGAGGCCACTCGGCAGCGACGGCAGCGACGCCAGCCAGGGATAGGCGGCACAGATCGCGCCCGAGGTCGCCAGCGCGACCGCGGCGACGCGCGCGCTGCCCAGGCGCGCGCTGGCCAGCCCGCCACCTATGCAGCCCAGCGCGCCGAGCGCGATCGTCACGAAGGCCCAGCCCGAGACCGTTCGCGGCGCGGCGCCGGCGCCGAGCACCGGCAGCAGCAGCAGCGGCACCAGGGTCCAGAAGCTGTAGAGCTCCCACATGTGGCCGAAGTAGCCGAAGGCCGAGGCGCGGAACTCGGGCAGCTTGAAGGCGTCGAGCACATGGCCCCAGCCCGCCGCACGGGCCTGGCGCTTGAGATGCGGCCCGTCGCCGAGCGCGGCGATCGCCGCGCCGCCGATCAGTGCCAGCACCGACGAGGCGAGGATCGTGCCCTGCCACGACACCGACGCGCCGAGCATGCGGATGCCATGCGGCAGGGCCGTGCCCAGCGTCAGCATGCCCACGAGCAGGCCGAGGCTGCGCCCGGCGCGCTGCGGGTCCCAGCTGACGATGAGCTTCATGCCCAGCGGGTAGATGCCGGCCAGCGTGATGCCGACGGCGAAGCGCAGTGCCATCGCGCTGGGCAGGCCCTGGCCGAAGAGTGCGAAAGCGGCGTTGGCCGTCGCGCCCAAGAGACTGCAGACGGCGAAGATGCGACTCGCCGCATAGCGGTCGGCCAGTCCGCTGAGCGAGAACAGCAGCGTGCCGACGATGAAGCCGCCCTGCACCGCGTTCGTCAGCCAGCCGAGGTCGGCGCTCGTCAGGCCCCAGAGGCGGCGCAGGTCGTCGGCGGCGCTGTTGGCGCTGAACCAGAGTGAGGTGCCGCAGAGCTGCGCCAGGACTATCCAGAGGACGGGGTTGCGCTTCATCGGGCTGCCGGCGTCCGCGTGTCAAAGCGCTCGCCGCGCCGATTCGTACAGGCACACGGCGGCCGCGGCGGCGACATTCAGCGACTCTTCGCCACCCGGCTGCGGTATGCGCACCTGCAGCGCGCAGCGCGCCAGCAGCGCGGCGGCGACGCCCTGCCCTTCGTGGCCCAGCACCCAGGCGCAGGGCCGCGGCAGATCGGCGTCGGGCAGCAGCGCGCCGGCGTGCGAACTCGTCGCGACGAGCGGCACGCGCAGCGCATCGAGTGCCGCCTCGTCCAGCCCCTCGGCGAGCCGCAAGCCGAAATGCGCGCCCATGCCGGCGCGCAGCACCTTGGGCGACCACAGCGCCGCCGTGCCCTTGATCGCCAGCACCTGGGTGAAGCCGAAAGCCGCCGCGCTGCGCAGGATGCTGCCGACATTGCCGGCGTCCTGGAGACGGTCGAGCACGACGCTGGGCGCGTCGGCATCGATGGCAGCGGGCGGCGGCAGCTCGATGAGGAAGCCCAGCGCCGCCGGCGATTCGAGGCCGCTGATGGTCTTGAACAGCGCCGCCGGCAGCACGGCGACCTGGGCCGCCGCTGACGCGAGTTCGCGCAGCGCGGCATCGCCCCAGGCGGCTTCGCTGACGACCGCCTGCGCGGCGCTGCCGCCGCGCGCGCGCAGCGCAGCGCACAGATGCTCGCCCTCGATCCACGCCTGGCCGAGCTTGCGGTACGCGGCGCCGTCCTGCTGCAGCCGCCGCAGCCGCACGAGCAGCGGGTTGTCGCGCGAGGTGATCGCCTGGACGCGGCTCATTCCCGCCCCTCGAGGGCGGCGCGCACCGGCGCGTAGCTGCGCCGATGCGCCTCGCAGGGCCCGTGCAGCCGCAGCGCGGCAAGGTGGTCGGCGGTCGGGTAGCCCTTGTGGGTGGCGAAGCCGTAGGCCGGGTAGCGCTCGTGCAGCTCGCCACAAAGGCGGTCGCGCTCGACCTTGGCGAGGATCGACGCGGCCGAGATCGCCGCGACCTTGGCGTCGCCCTTGACGATGGCCGCCACCGGCACGCGCAGCACCGGCACGCGGTTGCCGTCGACGACGACGCGCGCCGGCAGCAGCCGCAGGCCGTCGACGGCGCGGCGCATCGCCAGCAGCGTCGCCTGCAGGATGTTGAGGCGGTCGATCTCCTCGACGCTGGCACTGGCGACGGCGCAGCACAGCGCATGGGCGCGGATCTCGTCGGCCAGCCGCTCGCGGCGGCGCGGGCTCAGGACCTTCGAATCGGCGAGGCCGCGGATCGGATGCAGGTCGTCGAGGATCACCGCCGCCGCCAGCACCGGACCGGCCAGCGGTCCGCGGCCGGCCTCGTCGACGCCGGCGACGAGACCGGGCTTGTCCCAGCCCAGGCCCAGCTGCTCAAAGCGAAAGGACTTGCGCGATGGCATCGGTGGCGCAGCGCGCGGTGTCGCGACGCAGCTCATGGTGGAGTTCTTCGAAGCGCGCCGCGACGCGCGCCGCGCCCGCCGCGTCGTCGAGCCAGGCCAGCGTCGCGCGCGCCAGCGCGTCCGGCTCGCAATCGGCCTGCAGCAGCTCGGGGACGACGAATTCGCGACACAGGATGTTGGGCAGGCCGACCCAGGGCTGGTAGCGCATGCGCTTCATGATCTGCCAGCTCAAGCCCGCCATGCGGTAGCCGATGACCATCGGCCGCTTGAAAAGCGCCGCCTCGAGCGTCGCCGTGCCGCTCGCGATCAGCGTGACGTCGCAGGCGGCGAGCACGGCGTGCGACTGGCCGTCGACGATGGTCAGCGGCGCGCCCGGCGCATGTTCTGCCGCCAGCGCCCCGATGCGGCCGCGCAGGCTGGGCACCGCGGGCAGCACGAAGCGCAGCGCCGGCCGCTGGCGGTGCAGCAGCGCGACGGTGCGCAGGAAGGCCGGCGCGATGTGCTCGATCTCGCCGCGCCGGCTGCCCGGCAGCACGGCGACGACGCTGTCGGCCTCGGCCAGCCCGAGCGCGGCACGGCTCGCCGCGCGCGGCGGCACCAGCGGTATCGCGTCGGCCAGCGGGTGGCCGACATAGGTGGCGGCGACGCCATGGCGTTGCAACAGTGCGGGCTCGAAGGGGAACAGGCACAGCACCTGGTCGCAGCTCGCGGCCATCTTCGCCGCGCGGCCGCCGCGCCAGGCCCAGATCGACGGGCAGACGAAATGGATCGTCTTCACGCCGCGCTGCTTGAGGCGCTGCTCGAGTCCGAGGTTGAAATCGGGCGCATCGACGCCGACGAAGGCCGCCGGCGGCTGCGCCAGCAGCCGCTCGGCCAGCGCATTGCGGATGCCCGAGATCTCGCGGTAATGCTTCAGCGCATCGACATAGCCGTGCACCGCCAGCTTCTCGTGCGGCCACCAGGCCTCGAAGCCCTGCGCCGCCATGCGCGGCCCGCCGATGCCGGCCGTGCGGATCGCCGGCCAGCGCGCCTTCAGCCCCTGCAGCAGCAGCCCGGCGAGCAGGTCGCCCGAGGCCTCGCCGGCGACGAGCGCGAGTTGCATGGCGGCCCGCGCCGGGTCAACGCACGATGCCGCGCGTCGAGCCGGCGAGGAAGGCCAGCAGCGCGTCGACATCGGCATCGCCGCCTTCGACGACGCTGCCGCGCAGCGCAGCGATCGCCGTGCGCGCCGCGTCCAGCGTCAGGCCGTCGCGGTAGAGCAGCTTGTGCATCTGCTTGACGAGGGCGATGCGTTCGCGGCTCCAGCCGCGCCGGCGCAGGCCTTCGGCATTGATGCCGTGCACCGCCAGCGGGTTGCCGGCGACCGTCATGAACGGCGGGATGTCCTGCGAGACATGGCTCTGGAATCCGGTCATCACATGCGCGCCGACCTTGCAGAACTGGTGCACGCCGCTGAGGCCGCCGATGATGGCCCAGTCGCCCACATGCACATGGCCGGCGAGCGTCGCGTTGTTCGCGAGCACCGTGCGGTTGCCGAGTTGCACGTCATGCGCGATATGGACATAGGCCATGATCCAGTTGTCGTCGCCGACCCGGGTCACGCCGGCATCCTGCACGGTGCCGCGGCTGAAGGTGCAGAACTGGAAGATCGTGTTGCGGTCGCCGATGTGCAGTTCGGTCGGCTCGCCGGCGTACTTCATGTCCTGCGGCGCGCAGCCCAGCGCCGCATGGGCGTGGATGTGGTTGTCGCGGCCTATCGTCGTCGGGCCGTCGATCGTGCAATGCGAGCCTATCGTCGTGCCCTCGCCGACGACGACGCCGGCGCCGATCACGGCATAGGGGCCGACCGTGACCGTCGACGCGAGTTCGGCACCGGCGTCGACGATGGCCGTGGCGTGGATCAGGGACATGGGCTCAGGCGGCAGGGTCGACCTTGCGCATCGTGCACATCAGGTCGGCCTCGACGACGACCTTCTCGCCGACCAGCCCGCGCGCCTTGTAGCGGTAGATGCCGGCCTTGGCGCGGTCCAGCGAGGCCTCGAGGATGAGCTGGTCGCCGGGACCCACGGGCTGCTTGAAGCGGGCGTTGTCGATGCCGGCGAAGTAGACGACGGTGTCCTCGCCGGGCTCGATGTCGGCCGATTCGAACGACAGCAGCGCGGCGGCCTGCGCCAGCGCCTCGAGCATCAGCACGCCCGGCATCACCGGCCGTATCGGGAAATGGCCGACGAAGAACGGCTCGTTCATCGTCACGTTCTTCAGCGCCTTGATGCGCACGCCCTTCTCGAGTTCGAGCACGCGGTCGACGAGCAGGAACGGATAGCGGTGCGGCAGCTTGCGCAGGATGCGTTGGATGTCGTAATTCTCAACTATCAATTTTCTTCTCCAGCGCGCGCAGCCGCTCGCGCAGCGAGTACAGCTGCCTGAGGGTCGCGGCGTTCTTTTCCCAGGCCGCATTGTCATCGAACGGGAACACGCCGCTGTAGCGGCCGGCGCGGCGTATCGATCGCGTCACCGCCGTGCCCACGGTGATGTGCACATCGTCGGCGATCTCGAGGTGGCCGATGATCATCGCCGCGCCGGCGATCGTGCAGCGCGCGCCGATATGCGTGCTGCCGGCGATGCCGGTGCAGCCGGCGATCGCGGTGTGCGCGCCGATGCGGCAGTTGTGGCCGATCTGGATCAGGTTGTCGAGCTTGACGCCGTCCTCGATCACCGTGTCGTCGATGGCGCCGCGGTCGATGCAGGTGTTGGCGCCGATCTCGACGTCGTCGCCGATGACGACGTCGCCGATCTGCTCGATCTTCGCCCAGCGCATCGCGCCGGCGTCGAGCGCGAAGCCGAAGCCGTCGGCGCCGATGACGGCGCCGCTGTGGACGAGGCCGCGCCGGCCGATGCGGCAGCCCGCGGCGAGCACGACGCGCGGCCGCAGTTCGGTGCCCTCGCCGACCGACGCGCCGGCGCCGACCTCGCATTGCGCGCCGATGAGGGCGCCGGCGGCGATGGTCGCCCCGGCCCCGATATGGGCCAGCGCGTCGACGCGCGCCAGCGGGTCGATGCGCGCACCGGGTTCGATGACGGCGCTGGCATGCACGCCCGGCCGGAATGCACCGCGCTCGCGCGCCACCCACCACTGGGTCAGGCGGGCATAGGCCAGATAGGGGTCGGCGCAGACGATGGCCGTGCCGCGCGCCGCCGCCGCCTCGCGCAGCGCCGGCGACACGATGACGCAGGCGGCGGTGCTGGCGCGCAGCGCATCGAGGTAGCGCGCGCCGGTGGCGAAGGTGATGGCGTCGGCGCCGGCATGGGCGAGCGCGGCGATGCGGTCGACGAGGCGATCGGGGTCGCCGATCAGCTCGCCGCCCAGGAACCGGGCGATCTCGGCGGCGCTGGCCTGCACGCCCGCTGCCCGGCGCTGCCGCCTACTTGCCGCCGGGGGTGGGCTGCGCGTTGATCAGTCGGATCACCTTGTCGGTGATATCGACGCGCGGGCCGGCCTTGACGGCATCCTGGAGGATGAGGTCGTAATGCTCGCTCTCGAAGATCTGCTGGATGACGCGGTTGGCGCGCTCGATGACGCTGGCCATTTCCTCGTTGCGGCGCTGGTTCAGGTCGTCCTGCAGGTCGCGGCGCTTGCGCTGCTGGTCGCGGTCGGCGTCGACGAGCTCGCGCTGGCGCCGGCTGCGCTCGGCCTCGGACAGCGTCGGCGCGTCCTTGTCGAGCTTGTCGGCGGCGGCCTTGAGCTTGGCCTGGGCGTCGTTGATGTCGCGGTCGCGCTTGCTGAACTCGGCCTCGAGCTTGGCCGCCGCGGCCTTGGCCGGGTTGGACTCGCGCATCAGGCGGTCGAGACTGACATAGCCGATCTTGAGCTCTTCGGCGTGGGCCGGCGCGACGGCGGCCACGGCCAGCAGGGCGGCGGACAGGAAGCGCAGCGCAAGGGTCTTCATCAGAAGGCGGTCCCGATCTGAAATTGGAAGCGTTGGATTCTATCGTTGGGCTTGGTGCCCAGCGGCTTGCCGTAGCTGAGCTTGAGCGGCCCCACCGGCGAGATCCACGACAGCCCCAGGCCGACCGAGCTGCGCAGCGACGAGACGTTGATGCTCTCGTACTCGGCCCAGACGTTGCCGGCGTCGGCGAAGGCGAAGATGCGCAGGCTCTTGTCGTTGCCGGTGCCCGGCACCGGGAAGTACAGCTCGGTGTTGATGTTGAAGCGCTTGGCGCCGCCGATGTAGGCGCCCGTCGGGTCGACCGTGCCCAGCGAGTTCTGCTCGAAGGTGCGCACCGTGCCGAGGCCGCCGCCGTAGAAGTTCTTGAACACCGGGAACGGCTTGCCCGACAGGCCATGGCCGAACCCGAGCTCGGTGTTGATGCCCACCGACATGCGCGCCGGCAGGCCCCAGTACTGCTGGTACTGCAGGTTGTAGCGCACGTACTGGACGTCGCCGATCGGCGCGTATTCGACGTTGACACGCTCGTAATGGCCGGCCGTGGGCGTCAACACGCTGTCGCGGGCGTCGCGCGCCCAGCCCAGCGTGAGCGGGAACGAGTTGCTCTTGGCGCCGTAGAGGACGGCGTAGTTCTGGTACGACAGCGGCACGCCGACCGAGGTGCTGATCTCGGTGCGCTCGACCCCGCCGCCGATGAACACGGTGTCGTATTCGGTCACCGGCAGGCCGAAGCGGATCGACGCGCCCGGCGTCTTCAGGTCGTAGCTCGTGCCCAGGCTGTTGTACGGCCGGCTCGTGCGGTAGTAGAGATCGATGGCGCGCGAGATGCCGTCGACGGTGAAGTACGGGTCGACCGTGCTCAGCACCGCCGTGCGCTGGTACTTGCTGGTGTTGATCTCGAAGCCGAGGTAGTTGCCCGAGCCGAAGGCGTTCTCCTGCTTGACCGAGGCCGTCAGCGTCAGCTTCTCGGCATTCGAGTAGCCGGCGCCGACCATCAGGTTGCCGGTGGCCTTCTCGGTGACGGTGACGATGAGGTCGACCTCGTCGGGCGAACCGGCGACCTCGTTGGTCTCGACGTCGACGTCCTTGAAGAAGCCCAGGCGCTCGACGCGTTCCTTCGACAGCTTGATCAGCCCGCCGTCGTACCAGCCACCCTCGAGCTGGCGGAATTCGCGCCGCACGACCTCGTCGCGGGTGCGCGTGTTGCCGGCGATCTCGATGTGGCGCACATAGACGCGGCGCTGCGGCTCGGCGTTGAAGACGACGGCGACCTGGCCATGCTTGCGGTCGATCTCGGGACGCGGGTCGACGCGCGCGAAAGCGTAGCCGTAGAGGCCGAAAAGGTCCGAGAAGCGCTTGGCGGTGGCGGTGACGGCCTCGCTGCTGTAGGGCTGGCCCGGCCGCAGCAGGATCAGCGACTCGAATTCCTTCTCCTTGCCCAGGTAGTCGCCGTCCAGGCGCACCGAGGTCACCGTGTAGGGCTGGCCTTCCTTGACGGTGATGGCGATCGAGATCGTCTGCTTGTCGGGCGAGATCGTGACCTGGGTCGACTCGACGGCGAACTCGAGGTAGCCGCGGTCCTGATAGTAGGCGCGGATCTTCTCGAGGTCGCTGTTGAGCTTGCTGCGGGCGTAGCGGTCGGACTTGCTGTACCAGGTGAACCAGCCGCTGGGCGTGAGCTCCATCAGGTTGAGCAGCGTCGATTCGCTGAACACCTTGTTGCCGGTGATGCGGATGTCCTTGATGCGCGCCGCCTCGCCCTCGGTCATCGTGAAGGTGACGTTGACGCGGTTGCGCTCCAGCGGCGTCACCGTCGTCACGACCTCGGCGCCGTAGAGGCTGCGGCTGAGGTACTGGCGCTTGATCTCCTGCTCGGCGCGGTCGACCAGCGCCTTGTCGAAGGGCAGGCCCTCGCCGATGCCGGCGTCGCGCAGCGACTTCGTCAGCGGGTCCTTGTCGAACTCCTTCAAGCCGACGAAATTGACGTTGGCGATGATCGCGCGCTCGTCGACGATGATGATCGCGACCTGGCCATCGATCTCGACGCGCACGTCCTTGAACAGCCCGGTGGCGAACAGCGCGCGCAGCGCCGCGGCGCCCTTGTCGTCGGTGTAGGTGTCGCCGATGCGGAACGGCAGCGCGGCGAAGACGCTGCCGGGGTCGGTGCGCTGCAGGCCCTCGACGCGGATGTCCTTGATCACGAAGGGCGCGACGGCCCGGGCCAGGGGCGCGGCGGCGAGCGCGGCGATCGCGATCACGCAGGCGGCGGTGGGACGCAGCGGGCCGAAACGGGAGACAGGGAGCATGGATTTCAGTGCAGGCCCAGCAGGCGGACCACGTCGTTGAAGAGGGCGACCGACATCAGCGCGAGCAGCACCACGATGCCGCCGCGCTGCAGTCGCTCCAGCCAGGTCTCGGAGACCGGGTGGCCGGTGATGGCCTCGAAAATGTAATACATCAGGTGGCCGCCATCGAGCATCGGCAGCGGCATCAGGTTGAGCACGCCGAGGCTGACGCTGACCAGGGCCAGGAAGCCGAGGTAATAGGCCAGGCCCTCGTGCACCGACTGGCCGGCGTAGTCGGCGATCGTCAGCGGCCCGCTGAGGTTCTTGATCGAGGCCTGGCCGATGACCATGCGGCCGAGCATGCGCACCGTCAGCGACGAGATGTCCCAGGTGCTGCGCAGGCCCTCGGTGAGGCCGTCGATCGGGCCCAGCCGCACCGTGATCATCTGCGGCTGCAGGGCGATGCCGGCGCCGATGCGGCCTATCGTCTTCTGGCCGTCGAGTTCGGCGTTCGGCGTCACGTCGAGCGCAACCTCGGCAGCGCCGCGCTGCACGACCCAGTGCTGCGCGATGCCGCGGCCGTCGCGCACCGCGCCGCGGATGCGTTCGACGAGCGAACGCGAATCGCTGTAGGCCGCGCCGTCGACGCTGAGCACGCGGTCGCCGGCGCGCAGGCCGGCCTTGGCCGCCGGGCTGCCGGGCTGGATCTGGCTGAGCACCGGCGTGCCGTAGGCGTCGCCCAGGCCGATGCGCTTGGCGAGCGCGGCATCGACCTCGCGCGCCGGCGTCGGCGGCAGTTCGAGCGTCACGGTGCGCGGGCCGCGGCCCTCGGCATCGGTCAGGCGCAGTTGCAGCGGGTGGCCCTGCAGCGCCGCGTCGGTGACGCGCCAGCGCAGGTCGGGCAGCGAGCGCACGTCGTGCCAATCGCCGACGCCCTGGCCGTCGTCGACGGCCACCGCGCGTACCCAGTCGCCGGCGTGCATGCCGGCCTGCTCGGCCAGGCTGCCGGCCACCGGCGCGCCGAGCAGCGCCTTGGGCTCCTGCACGCCGATCCAATGCGCGCCGGCGTAGAGGAAGACGGCGAGCAGCAGGTTCGCCAGCGGCCCGGCGAGCACGATGGCCGAACGCGCCCACAGCGGCTTGCGGTTGAAGGCGCGCTGCAGTTCGGCCGCGGGCACCTCGCCCTCGCGCTCGTCGAGCATCTTCACGTAGCCGCCCAGCGGCAGCGCGCAGACGACGAATTCGGTCGCGTCGGCGCCGCGCTGGCGCCGCCACAGCACGCGGCCGAAGCCGACCGAGAAGCGCAGCACCTTGACGCCGCAGGCGACGGCGACGCGGTAATGCCCGTATTCGTGGACGACGACGAGGACGGCCAGCGTGAACAGGAACGCGAGGACGGTGACGATCATCGCGCGACCTCCTTCAGGGCCGCGTTGGCGGCGGCGCGGGCACGCGCATCGAGGTCGAGCAGATCGTCGAGGTCATGGTCGGGGGCGAGCCCCGGGACCAATGTCTCGAGCGTCGTCGCGATGACGCGGTGGATCGCCGTGTAGCGCAGCGCGCCGGCGAGAAAGGCTTCGACGGCGACCTCGTTGGCGGCGTTGAGCACGGCCGTCGTCCCCGGCGCCGCGCGCAGCGCGTCCCAGGCCAGCTGCAGCCCGGGGAAGCGGCGCGGGTCGGGCGGCTCGAAGGTCAGCGGCTGCAGCGTCGGGAAATCGAGCCGCGGGGCGCCCGATTCGATGCGCTCGGGGTAGGCCAGGCCGTAGGCGATCGGCACCTTCATGTCGGGCGTGCCGAGTTGCGCCAGCACCGAGCCGTCGCGGCAGACGACCATCGAATGGATGATGCTCTGCGGGTGGATGACGACGCGGATCTGCTCGGGCGCGAGGTCGAACAGCCAGCGCGCCTCGATGACCTCGAGCGCCTTGTTCATCATCGTCGCCGAATCGACCGAAATCTTGCGCCCCATGACCCAGTTCGGGTGCGCCACGGCCTGCGCGGGCGTGACGGCGTCCAGCGTCGCCGGGTCGGCGCTGCGGAACGGGCCGCCGCTGGCGGTGAGCACGATGTGGTCGATGCGCCGCGCCCAGCTCGAGCGGTCCTCGGGCAGGCATTGGAAGATCGCCGAATGCTCGCTGTCGATCGGCAGCAGCGTCGCGCCGCCCTGCTCCACCGCGGCGACGAAGAGCGCGCCGCCGACGACCAGCGCTTCCTTGTTGGCCAGCAGCAGCCGCTTGCCGGCGCGCGCCGCGGCCAGGCAGGGCCGCAGGCCGGCGGCGCCGACGATGGCGGCCATGACGCTGTCGACGTCGTCGCGTGCGGCGAGTTCGCACAGCGCCTCGGCGCCGCTGCGCACCGCGGTTGCCAGACCGGCCTCGCGCAGCGCGCTGCGCACCTCGGCGGCGGCGGCCTCGGTCGGCACCACGGCCACCAGCGGTCGGTGGCGCAGGCACTGCTCGATCAGCTGCCCCGTGCGGTGGTAGGCGCTGAGGCCGACGACGCGGTAGCGCTCGGGATGGCGATCCACCACATCGAGCGTGCTGCAGCCGATCGATCCGGTCGAGCCGAGGATGGCCAGGCGCTGGATCGTCATGACTGCCTCAGGCTGGCCAGCGCCAGCGCCGCCGGCAGCACCGGCAGCAGCGCATCGACGCGGTCGAGCACGCCGCCATGGCCGGGCAGCAGGCCGCTGCTGTCCTTGGCGCCGGCGGCGCGCTTGACGAGCGATTCGATGAGGTCACCGGCGACACCCAGGCCGGTCAGCGCGAGCAGCGCCGGCATATAGCCCAGGCTGCCCAGGCCGTCCCACAGGCGCGTGTACAGGCTCGGACCGTCGAGAGACGAATGGGCATCGAGCGTCGTCCAGAACAGCGCCAGCAGCAGCACGCCGACCATGCCCGACCAGACGCCCTCCCAGCTCTTGCCCGGGCTGATCGACAGGGCCAGCTTGCGCCGGCCCCAGGCGCGGCCGCCGAAATAGGCCGCGATGTCGGCCATCCAGACCAGGCACAGCAGCGAGAGCATGAAATTGATGCCGAGCCGGCGCGATTGCACGAGCGCGAGCCAGGCGGCCCACAGGGCGATCAAGCCGAGGCCCCAGCGCAGCCCGCGGCTCATCCGGGGCCAGGCCGTGGGTCCGGCGCGCAGCGCGATAGCGCCGCCGACGATCCACAAGGCCGTCACCAGCCACCACAGCGCGCTCGGCACCGGCTGCGCGCCCCAGCCCGCCGCCAGCGCCGCGGCGCCGCCTGCGGCGACCAGCATGCCCATCAGCAATGCGAGCTGCGGCGGCGCCTCGTTCAAGCGCCCCCATTCCCAGCCCGCCGCGGCCATCAGCGCCAGCGTCAGCAGCTCGAACGGCAGCCGGCTCGGCACCGCGAGGCTGGCCAGCAGCAGGCCCACCAGGATCAGGGCCGTGATGATGCGCTGTCGCAGCATGGGTTCAGGACGACTCGGGCAGCAGTTGCGGCGCGGCGATGGTGCCGAAACGGCGGTCGCGCTGGGCATAGGCGGCGAGCGCGGCGTCGATCTCCCGCGGGCCGAAATCGGGCCACAGGCATTCCGTGAAGTAAAACTCGGCATAGGCCGATTGCCAGAGCAGGAAATTGCTGATCCGCATCTCGCCGCCGGTGCGGATGAACAGATCGGGGTCGGGCGCGTAGGCCAGCGCCATGTGGCGCGACAGCCAGGCCTCGTCGACCTGCTCGGGCGTGAGGCCCTGGGCGACGGCGGCGCGGCAGGCCTGCACGATGTCCCAGCGCCCGCCGTAGTTGAAGGCCACGGTGAGCGTGATGCGGCTGTTGTTCTCGGTCAGCCGCTCGGCATGTTCCCAGGCCTGGCGCAGCTTGTCGGAGACGGCCTCGCGGTCGCCGGCGATGCGGATGCGCACGCCGTCGCCGGCGAGCTTGGTGAGGTACTTGCTGACGGCGACGAGCACCAGGCTCATCAGCCCCGAGACTTCCTCGGTCGGCCGCTTCCAGTTCTCGCTCGAGAATGCGAACACGCTCAGGTGTTCGACGCCGCGGTCGGCGAAGGCATTGACGGTGCGCACGAGCACGTCGACCCCGGCCTTGTGGCCGAAGAAGCGCGGCATGTAGCGCTTGCGTGCCCAGCGGCCGTTGCCGTCCATCACGACCGCGACATGGCGCGGCACCGTGGCACTGGGTCGGGGTTCGGTCATCGGCTGCGGCGGCGGTCCATGGCTGTCGTCGATGTCGCCATCGATCAGACGGCCATCACTTCCGCTTCCTTGCCCTGCACGAGACGGTCGATCTCGGCGATGACGCGGTCGGTCAGGCGCTGGACCTCGTCCTGCGCGCGGCGCTCGTCGTCCTCGGTCGCGGTCTTGTCCTTGAGCATCTTCTTCAGATGCTCGTTGGCCTCGCGGCGCACGGCGCGCACGGCGATCTTGGCCTCCTCGCCGGCGTGGCGCACGACCTTCGTCAGCTCCTTGCGGCGCTCCTCGGTCAGCGCCGGCATCGGCACGCGCAGCAGGTCGCCCTGCGACGCCGGGTTGAGGCCGAGGTCGGACTCGCGGATCGCCTTTTCGATCTTCGCCGACATGCCCTTTTCCCAGGCCTGCACGCTGATCGTGCGCGCGTCGAGCAGCGTCACGTTGGCGACCTGGCTGATCGGCACCATCGAGCCGTAGTAGTCGACATGCACCTGGTCGAGCAGCCCCGGGTGGGCGCGACCGGTGCGGATCTTGTGCAGCTCGTTCTTGAACGACTCGATGGACTTGCCCATCTTCTGTTCTGCGGTCTTGCGGATGTCGGAGAGTTCCATGCTTTGATCCTCCTCAGACGTGGACGAGCGTGCCCTCGTCCTCGCCCTGGACGACGCGCTTGAGCGCGCCCGGCTTGAAGATGCTGAAAACCTTGATCGGGAGCTTCTGGTCGCGGCACAGCGCGAAGGCCGTCGCGTCCATCACCTGCAGGTGGCGCGCGATGGCCTCGTCGAAGCTGATGCTGGCGTAGCGTGTCGCGTGCGGGTCCTTGTTCGGGTCGGCGCTGTAGACGCCGTCGACCTTGGTCGCCTTGAGCACGATCTGCGCGCCGATCTCGGCGCCGCGCAGCGCGGCGGCGGTGTCGGTCGTGAAGAAGGGATTGCCGGTGCCGGCGGCGAAGACGACGACCTTGCCTTCCTCGAGATACTGCAGCGCCTTGGGCCGCACATAGGGCTCGACGACCTGCTCGATCGAGATCGCCGACATCACGCGCGCCGTCATCCCCTCCTGGCGCATCGTGTCGGCGAGCGCGAGCGAGTTCATCACGGTGGCGAGCATGCCCATGTAGTCGGCCGTGGCGCGGTCCATGCCGACCGAGCCGCCGGCGACGCCGCGGAAGATGTTGCCGCCGCCGATGACGACGGCCACCTCGCAGCCCAGCCGCGTGACTTCCTGGACCTCGCGCACCATGCGCACGATGGTCGCGCGGTTGATGCCGTAGGCATCGTCGCCCATCAGGGCCTCGCCCGACAACTTGAGCAGGATGCGCTTGTAAGCCGGCATGCGATCGACCCTTTGATCTGGACTTTGTTCTGGACCCGCAGTGTAAGGCGCACCGCCTTGCTGGCCGGTGCGCCTTGATGACGCCGAATGCGGCGCGGGCCGCGCCCGCGCCCGGCTCAGCCGCCCTTGGCGGCGGCGACCTGCGCGGCGACTTCGGCGGCGAAGTCGTCGACCTTCTTCTCGATGCCTTCGCCGACGACGTAGAGCGTGAATCCGGCGACCTTCGTCGCCTTCTCCTTGAGCATCTGCTCGACGGTCTGCTTGTCGTTCTTGACGAAGGTCTGGTTCAGCAGCGAGACCTCCTTGAGGTACTTCTGCACCGAGCCTTCGACGCGCTTGGCGACGATCTCCGGCGACTGCGCCGGCTTGCCGGCGGCCACCGCGGTGGCGGCGTCCTCGGCGGCCTTCTCGGCGGCGACGCGGCGCTCGCGCTCGATCAGCTCGGCCGGCACTTCGGACGAGGCCAGCGAGACCGGCTTCATCGCCGCGACATGCATCGCGACGTCCTTGGCAGCGACCTCGTCGCCGGTGAATTCGACGATGACGCCGATGCGCGTGCCGTGCAGGTAGCTGGCCAGGGCGCCGCCGCCGGCGTAGCGCTTGAAGCGGCGCACGGCCATGTTCTCGCCGATCTTGCCGATCAGGCCCTTGCGCACGTCCTCGACCGTGGGGCCGAAGCCGTCCTGCGCCAGCGGCAGCGCGCCCAGCGCGGCGACGTCGGCCGGGTTGTGCTCAGCCACCAGCGCGGCGACGCCGTTGCAGAAGGCGAGGAACGATTCGTTCTTCGAGACGAAATCGGTCTCGCAGTTGACCTCGACGAGGGCCCCCGTGCTGCCCTTGACCTGGGCTGCGACGACGCCTTCGGCGGTGATGCGGGCGGCGGCCTTGCTGGCCTTGTTGCCCAGCTTGACGCGCAGGATCTCCTCGGCGCGGCCGAAGTCGCCCTCGGCTTCGGTGAGCGCCTTCTTGCACTCCATCATCGGGGCGTCGGTCTTGGCGCGCAGCTCGGCGACCATGCTTGCAGTGATTGCAGCCATCGAATACTCCATTCCATGCGGTGACCCGCCGGGCGTGCACGACCCCCGGCGGCTTTTGCCGCACCCGCCGTCAGCCGGCCGGGCGCGGCGCGATCAGGACCCTGCTCAGGCCTCTTCGCGAACCTCGACGAACTCGTCGCCGGCAGCCGAGACGGCCTGCACGACCTCGTTCGTCGCGTTGGCCTTGCCCTCGAGCACGGCGTCGGCGACCGCCTTGGCGTAGAGCGCGACGGCCTTGGCCGAGTCGTCGTTGCCGGGGATCACGTAGTCGATGCCGATCGGCGAATGGTTCGTGTCGACGATGCCGATCACCGGGATGCCGAGCTTCTGCGCCTCGGCGACGGCGATCTTGTGGTAGCCGACGTCGATGACGAACATCGCGTCGGGCAGCGCGCCCATGTCCTGGATGCCGCCGATGTCCTTCTCGAGCTTGACCAGTTCACGCTCGAACAGCAGCGCTTCCTTCTTGATCATCGCGTCGGTGCCGGCTTCCTTGGTCGCCTGCATGTCCTTCAACTTCTTCAGCGAACCCTTGACGGTCTTGAAGTTGGTCATCATGCCGCCGAGCCAGCGCTGGTCGACGTAGGGCATGCCGCAGCGCTGCGCCTCGAGCGCGATGACCTCGCGCGCCTGGCGCTTGGTGCCGATCATCAGGATCGTGCCGCGCTTGCTCGCGAGCTGGCGGATGAACTTCATCGCGTCCTCGAAGAGCGGCTGCGTCTTCTCGAGGTTGATGATGTGGATCTTGTTGCGATGGCCGTAGATGTACGGCGCCATCTTGGGGTTCCAGAAACGGGTCTGGTGTCCGAAATGGACGCCCGCTTCCAGCATTTCACGCATCGAGACAGTCATGGAAACTCCGAAGGTTGTGTCTAGAATCCCGCCGCTATATCGCTGCGCGCATGCGAAGTCGTTCGATCGACTCCTCAGCATCGCAGCGGCACCTTGGTCCGGCCGGGTTCGCGATTCGTCTGCCCGGTAACGCAACGACAAAGGCGCGGTTGCGCCTTTGCCGCGTTATCAGGGTGCCGCAAGCATCCGCTCCGCACCCCCATAGAGGCAAACCCGATGATTTTAGCATGGGCCGGCATGGCCGAACCCTCGGCGCGCATGGCCGGCGCACGGCGAGGCGGCCCGCTTTGAGAGTCGCCGTCATCGGCGCCGGCATCGCCGGCGTCACCACCGCCTATGAACTGGCGCGCCAGGGCGACGAGGTCACCGTCTACGAGCGCGGCAGCAGCGTCGCCGGCGAGGCCAGCTTCGCCGGCGGCGGCATCGTCGCGGCCGGCCATGTGGCGCCGCGCGTCCTGCCGGACCTGGGCGACATGGGCGGGTTGCGCGCCCTCGCCCACGTGCCGTGGCTGTGGCGCTGGTGGCGTGCCGGCCGGCCGGCCGTGCTGGCGGCGAACCGGCGCGCGCTGCAGCAGCTCGCACACGACAGCCGCGAACGCATGCTCGAGCTCACGCGAGCGCAGGGTCTCGAATACGAACAGGAGCCGGGGCTGCTCGTGCTGCTGCGCGACGAACGCGACCTGAAGGCGGCGCACGCGACGCTGGCGCTGCTCGCCGAATGGGGCGTGCCGCACGAACTCGTCGACGCGGCGCGTTGCCGCGCGCTCGAGCCCGGCCTGGCCGAGAGCGCGCCGGTGCACGCCGCCATCCACCTCGCCCAGGACGGTGTCGGCAACTGTCGCCTCTTCGCCCAGCAGCTGAAGACGCAGGCGCAGCGCCTGGGCGCCGACTTCCGTCTCGACGCCGCCGTGCGCGGCATCACGCCGGGCGCGCATCCCGGGGTCGTCGACGACGACGGCCAGGCGCACGAATTCGACGCCGTCGTCGTCTGCGCCGGCGCGCAGGCAGCGCCGCTGCTGACGCCGCTGGGACTGCGGCTGCCGCTGCTGCCGGTCCACGGCTACAGCGTCACGGCGCCGCTGCGCCACCTCGACGGCCTGCCGCGTCCGGGTCCGCGCGCGGCGCTCATCGACGAGCGCATGGGGGTGACGATCGCGCGGCTCGGGCAGCGCGTGCGAGCCAGCGGCGGCGCCGTGCTCGGCGGGTCGGCGGCGAAGGTCGAAGTCGAGCCGCTGCGGCGTCTGTACCGGCTGCTCGAGGAGTGGTTCGACGGCGCCGCCGTGACGCGCGAGGCCCAGCATTGGAAGGGCGCGCAGCCCACCCTGCCCGACGGCCCGCCGGTGCTCGGTGCCAGCGGCGCGCCCGGCGTCTGGCTCAACGTCGGCCATGGCGCCAGCGGCTGGACGCTGGCCTGCGGCTCGGCGCGCGTGCTGGCCGAGGTGGTTGCCGGGCGCGCGGCGCCTATCGATCTCGAGCGCTTCTCGGTGGCGCGATTGAAGTAGCGCGAAGGTGGTCGGCGTCGGGACACAATCCGACCATGCCTGCACCCCGGCCCGTCACCTCGCGCAACGGCCCCTGGCCGTTGCACGACGCCGCCGCCTCGCGCGCGGCCGAACAGGCGGCGCTTGCCGCCGCGGCGCCGCATGAACTGATGGCACGCGCCGGTTTTGCGGTCGCGCGGCTGGCCTTGGCGCTGGCGCCGACGCGGCGCCGCGTCCAGATCTGGGCGGGGCCCGGCAACAACGGCGGCGACGGGCTCGTGGCGGCGCGTCATCTGCACGGTGCCGGACTCGAGGTCCGCGTGGCGCTGCTCGGCGACGCGGCGCGGCTGCCCGCGGATGCGGCGCAGGCCTTGCGCGAGGCGCAGCAGGCCGGCGTCGCGATCGCATCCGCGGTGCCCGAAACCGAGCTCGACGGCATCCACATCGACGCCCTGCTCGGCCTCGGCGCGAGTCGCGCCCCGACGGGCGCGATCGCGGCGGCGATAACGGCGCTGCAGGACGCGCGCTGCTCGATGGTGCTGGCGGTCGACATCCCGTCGGGACTCGATCCCGACCGGGGCACGCGGCTGGGCGCCGCCGCCGTGCGGGCGACGGCGACTTTGGCGCTGCTCACGCTCAAGCCCGGCTGCCACACCGGCGACGGCCGCGACCAGGCGGGCGCGGTCTGGTTCGACGACCTCGGCGTCGACGCCGGCGCGCCGACGGCGTGGCTGGCCGGCGCGGTGACGCCGGCGCCGCGCGCCCATGCCACGCACAAGGGCAGCTACGGCGATGTCGCGATCGTCGGCGGCGCCGCCGGCATGACCGGCGCGGCCTGGCTTGCCGCGCGCGCCGCGGCGGCCGCCGGTGCCGGCCGCGTCTACTGCAGTCCGCTCGATCCCGCGGCATCGCTGCTCGATGCGACGCACGCCGAGCTGATGGGCCGGCGCGAGTTCTGGCTCGCCGGGCAGGACCGGCTCGCGGCGACCACGGTGGCCTGCGGCTGCGGCGGCGGCGACGCGATACGGGCGGCGCTGCCACCGCTGCTGGCGCACGCGCGGCGACTCGTGCTCGACGCCGATGCGATCAACGCCATCGCGGCCGACGCCTCACTGCAAGCGCTGCTGCGCCGCCGCGCCGACGAGGGCCTCGCGACCTTGCTGACGCCGCATCCGCTCGAAGCCGCGCGGCTGCTGGGCGCCAGCGCGGCCGAGGTGCAGCAGGACCGCCTGGCTGCCGCGGCACGCATCGCCGCGGCCTTCGGCGTCGCGGTGCTGCTCAAGGGTTCGGGCAGCATCGTCGCCGCGCCGGGCCGGCTGCCCGTGATCAATTCGAGCGGCAATGCCGCGCTGGCGACCGCCGGCACCGGCGACGTGCTCGCCGGCTGGGCGGCCGGCCTCTGGGCGCAGGAGCCGCAGGCGCACCCGGCGGCGATCGGCGCCGCCGCGGCCTGGGTCCATGGCGACGCCGCCGACCGCTGGGTCGAAGCGGGCCATGCCGGCGCGCTGCGCGCAAGCGTCTTGATCGAAACGATGGCCCGGCGCGGGCTCTAGCTCGATTGACCGGCGCTTGCGCGGGGAACGCTCAGCGTCGCGTCCTCGCCTTGGGCGCCGGCCGCTGCGGCCCCGGCTTGCGCGAGCGCGCATCGCCCTTGCCGATCGTCTTGCCCGTCGGGTTGCCCTGCTTGGATTTCGCCGCCTTCGCCGCCGCCTTGGCGATGCGATCGGCATCGCGCACGGCGGCGAGTTCGGCGACCGAACCCGGCGCGCGCTGCTTGTCGCTGCCGCGCGCGAGCAGCCGCTCGGCCTCGCCCTCGCGCATCATGCGGAAGTCGATCTTGCGGCCGTCGAGGTCGACGCGGCTGACCTGCACGCGCACCCGCGTGCCGACGCCGTAGCGGATGCCGGTGCGCTCGCCGCGCAGCTCGCCGCGCGCCTCGTCGTAGCGGTAGTACTCGCCGCCGAGTTCGGTGATGTGGACGAGGCCGTCGACGTACAGCGCGTCGAGCGTGACGAAGAGCCCGAAGCCGGCCACCGCGCTGACCGTGCCGGCGTATTCCTCGCCCAGGTGCTCGCGCATGTAGCGGCACTTGAGCCAGGCCTCGACATCGCGGCTGGCCTCGTCGGCGCGACGCTCGTTGGCGCTGCAATGGCCGCCGGCGGCCTCCCACAGCGCCATCTCCTGCGACATCGGCTTGGGCTGGCGCTGCAGCTTGCCGCCCTTGCGCACCTCGGGCGCGCGTGTCTTGGCGCTCGCCACCAGGTGGTAGCGCCGCTTGCCGAGAATGGCCTTGATGACGCGGTGCACGAGCAGATCCGGGTAGCGCCGGATCGGGCTCGTGAAATGCGCGTAGGCGTCGTAGGCGAGCCCGAAATGGCCCGAGTTGTGGACCGTGTAGATCGCCTGCTGCATCGAGCGCAGCAGCAGCGTGTGGATCTGCACCGCGTCGGGCCGGTCCTGGACGGCTTGCGCGATGGCCTGGATCTCGCGCGGCTGCGGTTCGTCGGACAGGTGCACGGCGACGCCGAGCGAGCGCAGCATCGCCTGCAGCGCGACGCGCTTCTCCGGCGTCGGCCCTTCGTGGACGCGGAACAGGCAGGGATGGTCGGCGGCGGCGATGAACTCGGCGGCGCAGACATTGGCCGCCAGCATCGATTCCTCGATCAGCCGGTGCGCCTCGTTGCGGGTGCGCGGCACGATCTTCTCGATGCGGCCGTTGTCGTCGCAGATGATCTGCGTCTCGGTCGTCTCGAAGTCGACGGCGCCGCGCAGCGCCCGCTGCTTGAGCAGCGCGCGGTAGACCTCGTGCAGGTGCAGCAGGTGCGGCACGAGGTCGGCGCGGCGCTGCGCCTCGGGTCCGCGGGTGTTGCCGAGGATCGCGGCGACCTCGGTGTAGGTCAGCCGCGCCTGCGATTCGATCACCGCGGGGTAGAACTGGTAGGCGTCGATGCGCCCTTCGCCGTCGACGAGCATGTCGCAGACCATCGCGAGCCGCTCGACTTCGGGATTCAGCGAGCACAGGCCGTTGGACAGCTTCTCGGGCAGCATCGGGATCACGCGGCGCGGGAAATACACCGAGGTCGCACGCTCGTAGGCATCCTCGTCGAGCGGCTCGCCGGGCTTGACGTAATGGCTGACGTCGGCGATCGCGACGATCAGCCGCCAGCCCTCGAAGGCCGACTTGCCGCGGCCGCGCTTGAACGGTTCGCAATAGACGGCGTCGTCGAAATCCCGCGCGTCCTCGCCGTCGATCGTCACCAGCGCGACGTCGCGCAGGTCGGCGCGGTGCTTGCGATCGACGGGGCGCAGCTTCTCGGGCAGCGCCGCGGCCTGCGCCAGCGTCTCGGGCGTGAACTCGTGCGGCACCTCGTACTTGCGCACCGCGATCTCGATCTCCATGCCCGAGTCGTCGATCTCGCCCAGCACCTCGGCGACGCGGCCCACCGGCTGCGAATGCAGCGACGGCGGCTCGGTCAGCTCGACGGCGACGACCTGGCCGACCTGCGCCGATGCGGTCGCGTTCTTCGGGATCAGGATGTCCTGGCCGTAGCGGCTGTCCTCGGGCGCGACGACCCATTGCCCGCCCTCGTGCAGCAGGCGGCCGATGATCGGCGCCTTGCGGCGCTCGAGGATGTCGAGCACGCGCCCCTCGGGCCGGCCCTTGCGGTCGTAGCGCAGCACGCGCACGCGCACGCGGTCACGGTGCAGCACGCTGCGCATCTCCTGCGGTGCGAGGTAGATGGCGGGGTCGCCGTTGTCGGGGAAGACGAGTCCGTGGCCGTCGCGATGGCCTTCGATGCGGCCTTCGAATTCGCCCAGCAGGGCGGTCGTCGCCTGGCCGGCGTTGATGTGTTCGTTCTTGTTTATGGTATATTCCTTAGTTCCTGAAAGCCCAGGTGGCGGAATTGGTAGACGCACTAGTTTCAGGTACTAGCGCTTAACGGCGTGGGGGTTCGAGTCCCTTCCTGGGCACCAAAGGTGAAAGTCAGATGAAGGCCGGCATGTTGCAAAACATGCCGGCCTTTGCATTGGTCGGGTCCATGTGTGCGGGCGCCGGCCCTGGCGTCGAGCGTCGTTCAGACGGCGAACTTCTTCGCCAGCCCGTCGGGCCGCAGGCCGTCGTATTCCTCGAACGGCTGGTGGATCCAGGGGCTGGTCGGCAGCGTCTCGACGTAGTAGTCGGGCACATAGCTCGACACGCCCTTGACCCAGATTACCGCCGCACGCAGCTCCTCGATCGAGGGCATGCCGCGCAGCCGGTCGACGACGGCGCGCAGCGTCACGCCGGTGTCGGCGAGGTCGTCGACGAGCAGCACCCGTCCTGCGAGCTCGCCCTTGGGCATCGTGATGTACTTGGCCAGATCGAGCCGGCCCTGGATCGTCCCGGCGTCCGAGCGGTACGAGCTCGTCGACATGATCGCCAGCGGCTTGTCGAAGACGCGCGAAAGCACGTCGCCGGGCCGCATGCCGCCGCGTGCCAGGCACAGGATCTGGTCGAATTCCCAACCCGAGGCGGCGACCTTGAGCGCCAGCCGCTCGATCAGCAGGTGGTACTCGTCCCAGGACACATACAGGTGCTTGCCGTCGTCGGTGAGCATGTTCGGAAACTCCTAGCGATGGGCGGGATTCAGGCGCGGAAGGGATGGCGCAGCAGGATCGTGTGCACGCGATCGGGACCGGTCGAGACCATGTCGATCGGCGCGCCGATGAGCTCCTGCATGCGCTCGAGGTAGCGCAGCGCGTTGACCGGCAACTGCTCCCAGTTCGTCAGCCCGGCCGTGGTCTCTGACCAGCCCGGCAGCGTCTCGTACTGGGGCACGCAGTCGGCGATCTCGTCGGCGTCCAGCGGCAGCACGTCGAGCGCGCGGTCGCCGAGCCGGTAGCCGGTGCAGATGCGGATCTCCGGCAGGCCGTCGAGGACGTCGAGCTTGGTGATGCACAGCCCCGATACGCCGTTGATGATGATCGAGCGCTTGAGTGCCGCGGCGTCGAGCCAGCCGCAGCGCCGCGCGCGCCCGGTGACGGTGCCGCGTTCCTGCCCCACCGTCGAGAGGTGGTGGCCGACGCTGCCCGGCTTGTCGATGTCGAGCTCGGTCGGGAACGGGCCGCCGCCGACGCGCGTCGTGTAGGCCTTGGTGATGCCGAGCACGTAATGCAGCATGCCCGGGCCGACGCCCGAACCGGCGGCGGCGTTGCCGGCGACGCAGTTGCTCGAGGTGACATACGGGTAGGTGCCGTGGTCGATGTCGAGCAGCGTGCCCTGCGCGCCCTCGAACAGCAGGTTGTCGCCCGCCAGATGCGCCTGGTGCAGCCGATAGCCGATGTCGGCCAGCAGCGGGCGCAGCTGCTCGGCCGACTTCATCGCCGCGTCCAGCATAGGCTGCCAGGCCAGCGCCGGCGCGCCGAGCACGCCGGTCAGCTCGGCGTTGTGCAGTTCGACGAGTTCGCGCAGCTTGCTCTCGAAGCGCGCCGGGTGCTTGAGGTCCTGCACGCGCAGCGCGCGCCGCGCGACCTTGTCCTCGTAGGCCGGGCCGATGCCCTTGCCGGTGGTGCCGATCTTGCCGCCGGCGCTGGTCTCGCGCCGCGCCTCGCGGGCGCGGTCGAGCTCGACGTGGAACGGCAGGATCAGCGGGCACGACTCGGACAGGAACAGGCGCGAGCGCACGTCGATGCCGAGTTGCTCGATGCGCTCGATCTCGGTCAGCAGATGCGCCGGATCGACGACGACGCCGTTGCCGATGTAGCAGGCCACGCCCTCGCGCATCACGCCCGAGGGGATGAGCTGCAGCGCCGTCTTGCGCCCGGCGATGACGAGCGTGTGGCCGGCGTTGTGGCCGCCCTGGAACCGCACGACGCCCTGGGCGTGGTCGGTGAGCCAGTCGACGATCTTGCCCTTGCCCTCGTCGCCCCATTGGGTGCCGACGACGACGACGTTGCGGCCGACTCCGGTCCGCGTAGCTGCTTGCATGGATGAGGTCCTGTTTTAGATTTTCAATTCGGCGCGAGCGCGCGCAGCACCCAATGGCCGCCCTGCTGCACCAGTTCGCGGTCGCAGTCGAAGGCCTGCGATTCGAGTTCATGACCGGGCAGCAGCGCGACGACGGTCTGGCCTTCGGCGCGCAGCCGGCGCACGGCGGCGCGCAGCTCGGGATCCTCCCCCCAGGGCGCGCGGATCGCCGCCGGCGCCGGCGTCGGCGCCCCGGCCTCGGCCAGCGCCTTGAGGTCGAGGCTGAAGCCGCAGGCCGGCCGGCTGCGGCCGAACACCGCGCCGACCTCGTCGTAGCGGCCGCCGCGCGCCAGCGCGTCGTTCGACGACGCGCCGTAGACGGCGAAGCGCAGGCCGCTGTAGTAGCCGTAGCCGCTCATGTCCGAGAGGTCGAAACCGACCTCGAGCCCGGGATAGGCGCGCCGCAGGTGGCTGGCCAGCCACTCCAGCTGGTCGAGCGCCGCCTGCACGAGCGGTCGCTGCGGCAGTTCGCGGCGCGCCGCCGCGATCACCTCGTCGCCGCCGTACAGGCGCGGCAGCGCCAGCATCGCGCTGCGCGTCTCGGCCGGCGCATCCGCCAGCAGTTCGGCAAGGCGCGGCTGGTCCTTCTCCGACAGCGCCTGCACGAGCTCCTGCAGCCGCGCCGTGTCGAGCACGACGCCGGCGAGCACGCCGCGCAGCACGCGCGCGTCGGCGAGGTCGATGACGAGCGGGTGGACGCGCGCCGCGCCCAGGCAATCGAGCGCCAGCTCGGCGGCCTCGAGGTCGGCCTCGAGCCCGGCGTGGCCGAAGATCTCGGCGCCGAACTGCAGCGGCTCGCGCGAGGCGGCGATGCCGGCCGGCCGCGTGTGCAGCACCGGGCCGCAATAGCAAAGGCGCGTCACGCCCTCGCGGTTGAGCAAATGGGCGTCGATGCGCGCGGCCTGCGGCGTCGTGTCGGCGCGCAGCCCGAGCATGCGCCCGCTGAGCTGGTCGACGAGCTTGAAGGTGCGCAGATCGAGGTCACGCCCGGTGCCCGAGAGCAGCGAATCCAGGTGCTCGAGCAGCGGCGGCATCACGAGTTCGTAGCCATAGCCGCGGGCGCGGTCGAGCAGCGCCCGGCGCAGATCCTCGATTTGCCGTGCCTGGGCCGGCAGGACGTCGGCGATGTGCTCGGGCAGCAGCCAAGCAGAGAGCATGAAATGCACCGGTATTGAAACGGGCATTGTACCGGTGGCGACCCGGACTCAGGCCTTCAGGAATGCCAGATGGCGAGCATCAGCAGACCCAGGCCCATGCTGACGAGCCCGATGAAGCGGATCTGGCCGTCGCTGAGTTGCACCGCGCGTTCGAACACGCGGCGCCAGCGCGCCGGGCTGACGAAGGGCAGCAAGCCTTCGAAGACCAGCATCAGCGCCAGTGCGCCCAGCAACAGGTCCCCCATGGGGCCGCGGTCGACTCAAGGTCGCCGCGACGGAGCGGCCGCGGGCGCGCCGCTGCCGCGCATCGCGGCAAAGAACTCGCTGTTCGGGTCCAGCACCATCATGTCGCTCTTGCTGCGGAAGGTCGCGCGGTAGGCCTCGAGGCTGCGGTAGAACTTCGCGAACGCGGGGTCGCGGCCGAACGATTCGGCGTACAGCGCCGAGGCTTTCGCATCGCCCTCGCCCTTGGTCTTCTGGGCATCGCGGTAGGCCTCGGCGACGATGACCTCGCGCTGGCGGTCGGCGTCGGCGCGGATCTTCTCGCCTTCGGCGCCGCCCTGCGAGCGCAACTCGTTGGCGACGCGCTTGCGTTCGCTCTCCATGCGGCGGTAGACCGAATCGGTGATGTCGGCGACGAAATCGACGCGCTTGATGCGCACGTCGACGATCTCGATGCCGAAGGCCTTGGCCTCGTCGTTGAGGCGCTGCATCACGTCCTTCATGACCTTCTCGCGGTCGGTCGCGAGGACGCCGCCGACGCTGCGCTTGGTGATTTCCTCGTTGAAGGCGGCCTGGACGACCGGCGAGAGGCGGCTTTCGAGCGTGCGGAAATCGGTGCCGTTGTTGCGGATGAACTGGCGCGGTTCGGAAATGCGCCATTTCACGAGCCAGTCGATGACCAGGCTCTTCTTCTCGGCCGTGAAGATCGGCCGCGATTCGGGGCTGTCCAGCGTCTGCACGCGGTTGTCGAGGAAGACGACGTTCTGGACCGGCGGCGGCATCTTCACATGCAGCCCGGGTTCGGTGATGACTTCCTTGATTTCGCCCAGGGCGTAGACGACGCCGAACTGGCGCTGGTCGACGACGAACAGCGTGCTGGCGACGAGCATCAGCACGATCAGGATGCTGGCGACGACGAGTCCGATGCGGTTCATGTTCATGGCCCCCTCAACGCCCTTCGCGGTCACGGCCGCGCGCGTTGTCGCGTGAGCGGATGTCGACGCTCTGGGTCCCGCTCGGGTCGGACGGCGACTGCGTCGCCGAAGGCGCCGGCAGCACCGTCACCGGGGTCGATGCCGCGCTGTTGTTCTGCAGGTCGAGCAGCTTGTCCAGCGGCAGGTAGAGCAGGTTGTTGCCGGCATGGGTGTCGACGAGCACCTTGGTGACGTTCGAATAGATCTGCTGCATCGTTTCCAGGTAGAGCCGGTCGCGCGTGACGGCGGGCGCCTTCTGGTATTCGGCGACGACCGAGCGGAAGCGCTGCGCGTCGCCCTCGGCCTGGGCGATGACGCGCGCCTTGTAGCCCTGGGCTTCCTCGAGCAGGCGCGACGCGGTGCCGCGCGCCTTCGGTATGACGTCGCTGGCGTAGGCCTCGCCCTCGTTCTTCAGGCGGTCGCGGTCGGCACTGGCCTTGAACGCGTCGTTGAAGGCCGATTGCACGGCGTCGGGCACCTGCACGTTCTGCAGATTGACGTTGGAGACGACGATGCCGGCCTTCAGGCGGTCGAGCTGGGCCTGGATCGACTTGACGAGTTCGGCGGCGATGGCGTCGCGCTGCTCGTAGAGTACCTGGTCGACGCGGCTGCGGCCGACGATCTCGCGCACCGCCGATTCGGCGGCCTGCACGACGGCTTCGTCGGGATGGCTGTTGTTGAACAGGTAGTCGCGCGCATCGGCGCGCCGGTATTGCACCGTGAAGCGGATGTCGACGATGTTCTCGTCCTGCGTGAGCATCGACGAATCGCGCAGCCCGGTCGCCTGGATCACCGCATTGCGGCCGATCTCGACCGACTGCAGCTGGGTCACCGCGACGATCTCGTGCGACTGGATCGGGTACGGCAGCCGCCACTGGAAGCCGGCGTCGATGGTGCCGCTGTACTTGCCGAAGGTCGTGATGACGGCGCGGTTGCCTTCCTGGACGATGAAGAAGCCGCTGCCCAGCCAGATCAGCAGCGCGACGACGGCGATGAGCGCGAAGCCGATGCCGGCGCTGCGCAGGTCGGGCTGGAACGGGCCGCCCGGCGGCGGTTCGTCGCCGCGCCCGCCGCTGCCGCCACCGCCGCTTCCTCCTCGATTGCCGAAGAGCTTGCCCAGCTTGCGGTTGAAATCGCGCCAGAGCTCGTCGAGGTCGGGCGGACCCTCGCCGCGATTGGCGTAGAGGTGGTCGCGCAGCCGGGCGATCAGCGTGGGGGTCGGACGTTCGGACATGCGTAGGGGCTCAGGAGGCGGCAGCCGGTATTGTCGCCGTCGGCGCCACCGTGCCGTCGGGAAGGATGTGGCCGTGAGCCGACAGGTCGGGTTCGGCATTGACGGCCTCGGCGATGGCCTCGCGCAGCAGGGCCAGGCCCTGGCCGTCGCGCGCACTGACGAAGACGCGGCGGCGGCGCACGCCGGCGCCGGCTTCGACCCAGTCGGCATCGACGCGCGGGCGCGCCGAGGGTTCGAGCAGGTCGAACTTGTTGTAGACGAGGATCTGCGGCACGTCGCCGGCGCCGATCTCGGCGAGTACGCGCTCGACCTCGGCCTGCTGCTCGGCCAGTTGCGGGCTCGCGCAGTCGATGACGTGCAGCAGCAGGTCGGCCTCGGCGGCTTCGTGCAGCGTCGCCTCGAAGGCCTCGACGAGCTTGTGCGGCAGGTCGCGGATGAAGCCCACGGTGTCGGACAGGGACACCGAGCGCCCGGCCTGTTCGAGCCAGAGCGCGCGCGTCGTCGTGTCCAGCGTCGCGAAGAGCTGGTCGGCGGCATAGGCCTTGGCCTTGACGAGCGCGTTGAACAGCGTCGATTTGCCGGCATTGGTATAGCCGACGAGCGAAACGCGGAAGGTGCCGCGCCGCTCGCGCGCCTTGCGCTGCGTGCCGCGCTGGCGTTTGACCTTCTCCAGCCGCTCCTTCACGCTCTTGATGCGGTCGCCGATCATGCGCCGGTCGAGTTCGATCTGCGCCTCGCCCGGGCCGCCGCGGGTGCCGATGCCGCCCTGCTGGCGTTCGAGGTGGCTCCAGCGCCGCACCAGCCGCGTGGCCATGTACTGCAGCCGCGCCAGCTCGACCTGCAGCTTGCCCTCGTGCGAGCGCGCGCGGTCGGCGAAGATGTCGAGGATCAGCGAGGTGCGGTCGGCCACCGGCACGCCGAGGTGGCGTTCGAGGTTGCGCTGCTGCGCCGGCGACAAGGCCTGGTCGAAGATCACGCCATGCGCCCGCGTGCCCTCGACCAGCGCCCGGATCTCGTCGGCCTTGCCGCTGCCGACGAACAGCGCCGGGTCGGGCGCGCGGCGGCGCGCGGTGACACGGGCGACGACCTCGTCGCCCGCCGATCCGGCGAGCAAGGCGAGTTCGTCGAGGCTGGCATCGAAGCGGGCATCGCCGCCGATATCGACGCCCACCAGGACGGCGCGCGTCGGCTCGTCACCGCGCGGGGCGGCGGAGGCAGAGGGGGAACTCAAGGTCGGTGGGTCGCGCGCCGCCGCTCAGGGCTGCGCTTCGGCGGGGTCGTTGGCGTGGAAATTGACCGCACGGCTGGGCACGACGGTGGAGATCGCGTGCTTGTAGACCATCTGGGTCACCGTATTGCGCAGCAGAACCACGTACTGGTCGAACGATTCGATATGGCCTTGGAGCTTGATGCCGTTGACGAGGTAGATCGACACCGGCACATGTTCCTTGCGCAGCAGGTTGAGAAAGGGATCCTGCAAAAGTTGGCCTTTGTTGCTCACGATATGCTCCGTGTTGGATACGACGAGGTCCCCACGTTATCACAGGGACTCGAACGTCGCGCCGCGGTCCGGCGACCGCAGACTGGGGTTAAGAAGGTGCCCCGAACCTGCCGCGGCGCGGCAGGCCCCCGAGGGGATTTTTCGAACTTGGGGGCGTCCCGGCGTTTCCTCAAGGGCCGTATTCGGTTCGGTCCCCGGGCGTGAGTTCCCTAAGTATCGAAAGGATTGTCGGCCGACCGCATTTCGATGCGCACCGGCGTGCCGACGAGCTTGAAATGCTCGCGCAACCGTCCCTCGAGATAACGTTTGTAGCTGTCGGTGACATGGTCGAGCGAGGTGCCGTGGATGACGACCAGCGGCGGATTCATGCCGCCCTGGTGCGCATAGCGCATCTTCGGGCGGAAACGGCCCTCGCGGCGCGGCGCCTGGTGCTCGGCGGCCTCGTGGACCAGGCGCGTGAGCACCGGCGTGCTCATCTTGATCGTCGCCGAGGCGTGGGCCTGGATGATCGCCTTCCACACGGCGCCCAGGCCCTGGCGCCGGATCGCCGAGATATGCATCACCGGCGCGTACTTGAGGAAGGCGAGCCGGCTCTCGATCGAGCGCTGCAGCGTCTGGCGCTGGTAGTCGTCGGTGGCGTCCCACTTGTTGACGGCGAGCACGACGGCGCGCCCCGATTCGAGGATGTAGCCGGCGATATGCGCGTCCTGGTCGCTGACGCCCTGGGTCGCGTCGAGCAGCAGCAGCACCACGTTGGCGTCGGCGATGGCCTGCAGCGTCTTCACGACCGAGAACTTCTCGATCGCCTCGAAGACCTTGCCGCGGCGGCGCAGCCCGGCCGTGTCGATGAGCTCGAAGCGGCGGCCGTCGCGCTCGAAGGGCACGTGGATGGCGTCGCGCGTCGTCCCGGGCTGGTCGAACGCGACGAGGCGCTCCTCGCCCAGCCAGGCGTTGATCAGCGTGCTCTTGCCGACGTTGGGGCGGCCGGCGACGGCCAGACGGATCGGCCGTTCGTCGTCGCCGGGGCCGGATCCATATTCCGGTTCCGGCTCGGCCGCGAAACCCTCGAGCGCCGCCTCGAGCAGGCTGCGCACGCCCTGGCCATGCGAGGCCGAAACGGGATGCGGGTCGCCGATGCCGAGTTCGTGGAATTCGCCCAGCAGCGGCGAATCCTGCATGCCCTCGGCCTTGTTCGCCGCCAGCAGCACCTTCTTGCGCTGGCTGCGCAGGTAGGTCGCGATGTCGTGGTCCTGCGCCGAGAGTCCGCCGCGCGTGTCGACGACGAAGATCACGATGTCGGCCTCGGCCACCGCCTGGCGCGTCTGCTTGGCCATCTCGGCGACGACGCCGCTGGGCTTCTCGGGCTCGAAGCCGCCGGTATCGATGACGATGAATTCCTGCGACCCCAGCCGCGCGTCGCCGTAATGGCGGTCGCGGGTGAGGCCGGCGTAGTCGGCGACGATGGCGTCGCGGCTCTTCGTGATGCGGTTGAACAGCGTGGATTTGCCCACGTTGGGCCGGCCGACGATGGCGATGACCGGCTTCATCGAGGCTCGCTCAATGCAGACGGAAGGCGTAGAGCCCGCCGTTGCGCGTCGCCACCAGCATCGTGCCGGCCTCGACGATGGGCGTGCCGACGACCGGCTTGCCGTTGGTCGACAGGCGCAACTGCAGTTCGCCGTTGGCGGCCGAGAGGAAGTGCAGATAGCCCTCGTAGTCGCCGAAGACGACCGATGAGCCCAGCATCTGCGCGCCGCTGAGGCCGCGGTACAGCAGCTTGTCGCTCGTCCAGGCGACATTGCCGTTGGCGGTGTGCCAGGCGGTGATGCGGTCGCTGGCGTCGCCGCCGACGATGACGTCGGCATTGCCGGCCACGGCCTCGATGCCGCCGACGTTGTGCGACCACAGCAGCTTGCCGGCGCTGGCGTCGACGCAGCCGACCGCGACCTGGAACGAGCGCACGCAGACCTTGTCGCCCAGGCGCACGACGGGGCCGACGAGATCGGCCAGACGCTCGACCTCGTTGGTGCCGCGCGGCGTGGCCACCGGGACCTCCCACAGGAGCTGGCCGTGCAGCGGCTCCAGCCCTGCCAGGCGCTGCGCCTGGCCGACGAGCAGCGTGTTGTGGAAGGCCGCGACGACGCCCGACTGCGCCAGCGTCAGCGCCTCGCCGGGGCGCACGAAGGACCACAGCCGGCGCCCGTCCTGGGCGTCGAAGGCGTACACGGCGCGGTCCACGCCCATCACGAAGACGCGCTCGCCGGCGACCAGCGGCGGCGTCACGACGGCCGCCGGGATGCTCTTGCGCCAGAGTTCCTTGCCCTTCGCATACACGACGACCTCGTTGGCGCGCGTGGCGACGCTGACATAGCGCCCGTCGCTGCCGACGCCGGCGGCGATGCCGCCCGGCACCTTGGTGCGCCAGAGCTCGGCGCCGTCGCTGGCGCGCAGCGCCAGCAGCTCACCCGAACCGGCGCCGACGAAGAAGGTGCCGTCCACCGCCGCCGCCACCATCGGGTAGTCGATGTTGTCGATAGCCTTGTGCCAGACCTCGTCGGCCTTGATGCGCGGCTCGAACTTCTGCAGCGGCGTCGGCTTGGGCTTGTCGGACGAGCAGGCGCCGAGCAGCGACATCGCCGCCACGAGCGCGGCGACGAGCGCGAAAGCGGCGCGGCGCTGCGTCATCGGGCGGCCCCGGAGGCGGTGCCGGCGGCCGGCGCGGCATCCGGCGCCGCGCCCAGCGCGGTCAGCTTGGCTTCGATGAGGCGGCGGTACTCGACCTTCGCGTCCATCGTCTTCCAGGCTTCCTGATAGGCGGCGCGGGCCGCGTCCTTCTTGCCCTGGGCGAGCAGGATGTCGCCGCGGCGGTCGGCGATGAGGGCGCCGAAGGTCAGCGGCTTGGCCGCGTCCAGCGTCGCCAGCGCGGCGTCGTACTGCTTGGCGTCGGCCTGCATCGCCGCCAGGCGCAGCCGCGCGACGGTGCGGTACTCGTCCTCGGTGGCATGTTCGGCGACCCAGCTCAGCGTCGCCTTGGCGGCGTCGGCCTGGCCCTTGGCCGATTGCAGCTTCGCGGTGAGCATGCCGCCCTGCTCGGCCCAGGCGGTGCCGGGATAGCGGTCCTTGAGGTCGGCAAAGATATGGCCGGTCTTGTCGGCGTCGCCGCTGCCGGCGGCGCGATCCAGCGCCTCGAACATCGCCGCCGCCTGCGTCGCCTGGTTGCGCTGCCAGTATTGCCAGCCGTTCCAGGCGGCAAACGCCCCGAGCACGAGGATCAACACCCAGGTGATCAGGTTGCCCTGCTGCTTCCAGAAGGCCTTGAGGGCGTCGAGTTGCTCCTGCTCTTGCAGGTCGAGTTGTGTGGCCATGGTCGGGGTGGCGGAAAAGTCCGCGATTATGCTTGGTGGAGTTCGTGAGCCCAGGCCGCGGGGTCGGCGAGCGGACGGCAGATTTGTGACGCCGATGCATCGCGCAACGGTTTGATCGCGACCTCGCCCCGCGCCAGCTCGTCGGCGCCGAAGACCAGCGCGTAGCGCGCGCCGCTGGCATCGGCGCGCTTGAACTGCGATTTGAAGCTGCCCAGGCCTTCGCGGCCGGCGCCATGCATCAGCACTGCCAGGCCGGTGGCGCGCAGCGCCTCGCAGACCTGCATGGCGCCGGGCAGCGCCTCGGCCGTCGGCACGACGGCGTAGGCGTCGGGCAGCGCCGCGGGCGCGTCGAGCTTGAGCGCCTCGAGCAGCAGCAGCATGCGCTCGATGCCCATGCCCCAGCCGACGGCCGGCGCCGGCTTGCCGCCGAGTTGCTCGATGAGGCCGTCGTAGCGGCCGCCGCCGCAGACCGTGCCCTGCGATCCGAGGTGGTCGGTGATCCACTCGAACACGGTCAGGTTGTAGTAGTCCATGCCGCGCACGAGACGCGGGTTGACGCGGTACGGCAGGCCGACGGCGTCGAGCACGGCGCGCACGGCCCCCAAGTGCGCGAGCGAATCGGCGCCGAGGAAGTCGATCAACTGCGGCGCCGACTCGACGACGGCCTGCATCGCCGGGTTCTTCGTGTCGAGGATGCGCAGCGGGTTGCTGTGCAGGCGTCGGCGCGCGTCCTCGTCGAGCAGTCCGGCATGGGCCTCGAAATGCGCGATCAGCGCCGCGCGATGCGCGAGACGCTCGTCGGCCTGGCCCAGGCTGTTGATCTCGAGCCGCACGTCGCGGCCCTCGACGAGGCCGAGGTCGCGCAGCAGCGCGCGGCACATCAGGATCTGCTCGGCGTCGACATCGGGGCCGGCATGGCCGAGCGCCTCGACGTCGATCTGGTGGAACTGGCGGTAGCGCCCCTTCTGCGGCCGCTCGTGGCGGAACACCGTCACGTGCGACCACACGCGCAGCGGACCGTTGTACAGCAGGTTGTGCTCGATCGTCGCGCGCACGATGCCGGCCGTGGCCTCGGGGCGCAGCGTCAGCTTGTCGCCGTTCATCGCGTCCTCGAAGGAATACATCTCCTTCTCGACGATGTCGGTCACCTCGCCGAGGCCGCGCACGAACAGCGCCGTCGGCTCGACGATGGGCGTGCGGATGTTCTGGTAGCCGTAGCGGGCCATCAAGGCGCGCACCTTGGCCTCGAACGACTCCCAGCGGGCCGATTCGCCCGGGAGGATGTCGTTCATGCCCTTCACCGCCGTCAGGGGCTGGTTGCGGGGCGCGCGCTGGGGCGCGGTCTGGGATGGTTCTGCCATGTATGTTCGCTGGGGCGCGCCTGGGCGCCGAGGATCGGGAGCTGCGTCAATCGGCGGCTTGCGCCGCGCCGAACCGGCGTTCGATGTAGTTCTCGACGATCTGGTGGAATTCCTGCGCGATGCCCTCACCGCGCAGCGTCAGCACCTTCTCGCCGTCGATGAAGACCGGCGCCGCCGGCGCCTCGCCGGTGCCGGGCAGGCTGATGCCGATGTCGGCATGCTTGCTCTCGCCGGGGCCGTTGACGATGCAGCCCATCACCGCGACCTTGAGCGTCTCGACGCCGGGGTAGCGCGCCTTCCACACCGGCATCTGGGCGCGCAGGAAATCGTCGATCTGCTTGGCCAGCTCCTGGAACGTCGTGCTCGTCGTGCGGCCGCAGCCGGGGCAGGCGGTGACGCTGGGGTTGAAGGTGCGCAGACCCAGCGACTGCAGGATCTCGAGCGCGACGACGACCTCCTGCGTGCGCGCCTCGCCCGGCTGCGGCGTCAGGCTGACGCGTATCGTGTCGCCGATGCCCTCCTGCAGCAGCACGCCCATCGCGGTGGCCGAGGCCACCGTGCCCTTGGTGCCCATGCCGGCCTCGGTGAGGCCGAGGTGCAGCGCGTAGTCGCAGCGCGCGGCCAGCGCGCGGTAGACGGCGATCAGGTCCTGCACGCCGCTGACCTTGCAGCTGATGACGATCTGGTCGGGGTTCAGCCCGATCTCGCGCGCGAAGGCGGCCGAATCGAGCGCCGACTGCACGAGCGCGCGATACATCACCTGCTTGGCGTCGGCCGGGCGAGCGCGGCGCGCGTTCTCGTCCATCAGCTGCGCCAACAGCTCCTGGTCCAGGCTGCCCCAGTTGACGCCGATGCGCACGACCTTGTCCCAGCGCACGGCGGCCTCGACCATCTGGGCGAACTGGCGGTCGCGCTTGTCGCCCTTGCCGACATTGCCCGGGTTGATGCGGTACTTGGACAGCGCCGCGGCGCAGTCCGGATGCTCGGTGAGCAGGGTGTGGCCGTTGTAGTGGAAGTCGCCGATCAGGGGCACGTCGATGCCCATGCGGTCGAGCTGCTCGCGGATCGCCGGCACGGCCCGGGCGGCCTCGGGCGTGTTGACGGTGATGCGCACCAGCTCCGAACCGGCGATGGCCAGCTCCTTGACCTGGATGGCGGTGCCGATCACGTCCACCGTGTCGGTGTTGGTCATCGACTGCACCCGCACCGGCGCGTCGCCGCCGATGGTGACCACGCGGCTGCCCCAGACCACCCGGGCCTGGAGGCTGCGGCGCGGCAGGGCCTCGCCCAGCGGGATCGGGCCGGCAGCGCCCAACGGCGCCGGGATGGCGGGGATCTCAGGGATCGCGGCTTGATTCATCTCAGGGCTCCCCTGCGCTTACTTCAGTTCGAGGCGCGCAATGTTGTCGCGCGTAAACGGTGCCAGATCCACCACAGTGCCGCGCAGGATCACGCGCGTGCCCACGGCGTTGCCGATCTTGAGCTTGATGGGCATCGCGCCATCCAGGCCCACCGCCTCGCCGGGCACCAGCATGCGCGACAGCAGCACACTTCCGACGCCGTCACGCACCTCGACCCAGGACTCCGCGCTGGTGCGCAGGACCACCGCCCCGGAGGCCGCCGCCGCGGGGGACGCTGCGTTCGGCTCGTCCTGCGGCGCGGAGAAGACGGTATCGACCACCGCAGGCGGCACCGGCGGGGCGGACGCGCCGGCCGCGGCAGCGGATGCTGCGCCTGCCGCGGCAGCCGACGCCGGCAGGCCGGCGGCTGAGGCGGCCTGCGCCACCATCGCCACACCAGAGGCAGCCGCGTCGACCGCGCTGCTCGCGGCGGCGGCGGCCGACTCGGCCGCGCTGCCTCCCGCGGTACTGAAGAGCGTGCGCATCGGCGGGGCAAACCAGAACAGCAGCGCCGCCAGGATCAGCACGGCCGGAGCGATCACCGTCAAGCGCAGCCACTCGGGTGAGCCGCCGCCGATCATCCGGCTGACCGGCTCGCGGTAGGGCGTGGCCAGGCCGCGCGAGACGTTTTCGAGCTTCTGCGGCGGCGGCAGCGCGCTGGGCAACGCAGCGAGTACCGGCTGCGGGTCGAGGCCGAGCTGGCGCGCCACCGCCATCGCCAATCCGCGCACGAAGGCGGTGCCCGGCAGGTCATCCAGGCGGTCGTCCTCCAGCGCCTCGAGCTTGCGCACCGGCACCTTCAGCAGCAGCGCCAGCTGATCCAGGTCGAGGCCCTGGGCCTCGCGGGCACGGCGCAGCATCGCGCCGGCGGACTCGAACTGCGCCGCCTCACCCGGCTCGGCGGGCGCAGCGGGGGTCAGATTCGGGTCGGCATCACTCATCGAACTTTCCTTGCTCATACGCGGCCGTCTCGCGCGCGTTCGGGAAGCGGGAACGCAGCTGCTGGGCCCATTCCTCGGCAGCAGCCAGGTTGCCCCGCTTGCGCTCGATGCGCGCGGCCAGCCAGAGGGTCTGCGCGTTCACGCGCTCAGGGACCTGGTTGACACGCTGCAGGTAGAAGCGCGCCCGGTCGGTGTCGCCGCGGCGCAGCAGCACCTCGGCCAGATTGAAGGCGGTGGTGGGGTTGCCGGCGTCGAGCTCGTAGCTGCGCAGCAGCAGGCGCTCGGCGGCCACCAGGTCGCCCGCGGCCGCTTCGCACACGCCCTGAGCCAGCAGCGTCTTGCTCGGCTCGCGGTACTGCGGCACCGCCAGCGCGGCGGTGAAGCGGCTGCGCGCCTCAGCAAAGCGGCGCTGGCGGCAGAGGAACCAGCCGTGGTTGTGCAGCGTGTCGGCATCGGCCGGTGCAATGGACAGCGCCCGGCGGAAACTCTCGTCGGCCAGCGCCACCTCGCCCAGGCTGGCGTAGATCAGCCCGCGCAGGTTGTAGGCGCCGACGTTCTCGGGGTCGACCTGCAGCGCGCGCTTGACTTCATCCAGCGCAGTGACCGCCTGGCCCTGGGCAAAGTAAGCCGAGGCCAGCTCCAGGCGAATGCGCGCGCGCTTGGCCAGTTCGGTCTCGTCGGAGGCGGTCACGAGGTCCCCGCGGCTGCCTGACGCGCCCCCTCCGGAGCCGACGCTGCTGCCCACGTTCGACACCACAGCCGGCGGCTCCGGCGTCGGCGGCGCGCCAGTCCCGCCCTCGGGCGCCGACACGCAGGCACTGAGCACGCAGGCTGCCAGCCCGGCGGTGCTCAGCACGCTCGGCCACCTCGGCAACCTCGGCAGCATCGAGCGCACCCGGGCGAACAAGAGCTCGGCCATCCCTCAGCCCCGCTGCTGCGCCGCTGCGCCGCGGCCCGAAGCGCCCACACGGGGCAGCGGCAGACGCACCAGGCGTTCCTGCACACGGGTGCGGTCCTGCACCTCGCCGGCGAGCTGCCCACAGGCGGCATCGATGTCATCGCCGCGGGTCTTGCGCACCGTCGTGACGAGGCCACCGTCCATCAGCACCTGGGCAAAGGCCTGCACGCGCGCCATCGGCGAGCGCTTCAGGCCGGACTGCGGGAAGGGATTGAAGGGAATCAGGTTGAACTTGCAGGGCACGCGCCCGGCCGGCCCCCGTGCGGAGACCAGCTCCAGCAGGGCGCGGGCCTGGGCGTCGCTGTCGTTGACGCCATCGAGCATGCAGTACTCGAAGGTGATGAAGTCGCGCGGGGCGCGCTCCAGGTAGCGCTTGCAGGCCTGCAGCAGCGCCGCCAGGCCGTCCTTGCGGTTGAGCGGCACCAGTTCATCGCGCAGGGCGTCGTCCGGTGCGTGCAGTGACACCGCCAGCGCCACCGGGCACTCTTCGCGCAACGTGTCGATCTTGGCGACCATGCCGGAGGTGGAGACGGTCACGCGCCGGCGCGACAGGCCGTAGGCGTGGTCGTCGAGCATCACGCGCAGCGCCGGGATCACCGCGGCGTAGTTTTGCAGCGGCTCGCCCATGCCCATCATCACGACGTTGGTGATGACGCGCGGATCGGGCCCGGGCCGGCTCACGCCCGCGCGGCGCAGGCTGTGCTCGGCGTGCCAGAGCTGGGCAAGGATCTCCCCGGTGCTCAGGTTGCGCGAAAAGCCCTGATGACCGGTGGAACAGAAACGACAGCCGACCGCACAGCCGGCTTGGGAGGACACGCACAGCGTGCCGCGGTCGTCTTCGGGAATGAAGACGGTTTCAATCGCATTGCCCGCGCCGACGTCGAACAGCCACTTGACGGTGCCGTCGGCCGAGCGGTGCTCGGAAATCACAGGGAGTGCCCGGACCTCGGCCACCCCGGCGAGCTTGGCGCGCAGGGATTTGGCAAGGTCACTCATGCGATCGAAATCCGCCTCGCCGCGCTGGTGGATCCAGCGCATCAGCTGAACGGCGCGAAAGCGCTTCTCGCCCAGCGTGGCGCAGTAGGCGGCCAGGCCGTCGAGGTCGAAATCGAGGAGGTTGACCGCAGTCATGGGCAGGCAAGTGGGTTGGAGCGCACTGTACAGACTCGCGCACCCCAACCGAGCCGCCGGGTCAGCAGCCCGCCGGGGGCCGACTTAGATCAGCCGCGGGCGTAGACGTTCAGGCCCGGGAAGAAGAACGACACTTCCACAGCGGCGGTCTCGGGGGCGTCGGAGCCGTGCACCGCGTTGGCGTCGATCGACTCGGCGAAGTCGGCGCGGATGGTGCCCTTCTCGGCCTTCTTCGGGTCGGTGGCGCCCATCAGCTCACGGTTCTTGGCGATGGCGTTTTCGCCTTCCAGCACCTGCACGAACACCGGGCCGGAGATCATGAAGGTCACCAGGTCATTGAAGAACGGGCGGGCCTTGTGCACGGCGTAGAACTGCTCGGCTTCGGCGCGCGACAGGTGCACCAGCTTGGCGGCGGCGATCTTCAGGCCGGCGCCTTCGAAACGGGCGACGATCTGGCCGATGACGTTCTTGGCAACAGCGTCGGGCTTGATGATGGACAGGGTGCGTTCGATGGCCATGTGGGGCTCCTGAAAAATGAAGCAAGGCGGCACCTGCCGCCTTGTCGGACAAAGCCATTGATTTTAGCCCGCGGCACCGACCTTGCCGGCACGTCGGGCTGCAGGCCACTCAGCGGCGACGGCCGCCGCGGTTCTTACCCTGGCCGCCGGGGCGGCTGAAGTAGGCATCCGCGCCGATGTAGCCCACCGAGGTCTGCATCGGGTCGGGCTGGCGCGGCTCGCCTTTGCGGCGCTGCGTCTCGGCCTGGCGCTCAGCATCTGCGGGCCGCCCGAAGCCGGAGGTGATGCGCTTGGACCCGGTGGCAAAGCGCCGGTCGAAGGTTTGCTCCAGCGGATTCGGGATGCGCAGCGGGATGTCGTCGTCGAAGTCGTCCTCGCCCCGGACCTCGCGCTGCTCGCGCGGCTCGCGGGCATCGCGCAGGTCACGCTCCCCGCCACCGACACCGAACTTGCCGCCCGGGCCCTTGCCGCGCCGCGACTTGCCAGGGCCCTGGCCTGGACCTTGGCCCGGACCGCGCCCACCCGGGCCGCCCGCCTGGGCCGACGGGCCACCCTTGCCCATGCCGCCACCGTGCTGGGCACCGCGGCCCCGACCCTTGTCGGAACGATCGGCACGGTCGCCGCGCTCAGCTCGGTCACCCCGCTCACCCCGCGACTCGGCACCGCGGTCATGGCGCTCACCGCGTTCGCCACGCTCCGGCCGATCGCCGCGCTCGCCCCGCTCGGTACGCTCTCCCCGGCCCTGGTCGTTGCCGGCCAGGCGACGGATCTGGCGCACGTCGTCTTCGTCGAGCTCCACCCAGACGCCGCGCTTGAGGCCGCGCGGCAGCACCACGGTGCCGTAGCGGATGCGGATCAGCCGGCTCACGGCCATGCCCACGCTGTCGAAGAGCTTGCGCACCTCGCGGTTGCGGCCTTCGGTGATGACCACGCGGTACCAGTGGTTCGCACCCTCGCCGCCGCCGTCCTCGATGGACTTGAAGGCCGCAGACTGGCCCTCGATCTCCACACCGGTCAGCAGCTTGGCGCGGGCCGTTTCGTCGAGCGTGCCCAGCACGCGCACGGCGTACTCGCGCTCCACGCCGAAGCGCGGGTGCATCAGCTGGTTGGCCAGATCGCCCGAGGTGGTGAACAGCAGCAGACCTTCGGTGTTGATGTCCAGACGCCCCACCGACAGCCACTTGCCGCCGGGCAGGCGCGGCAGACGGCGGAACACCGTCGGGCGGCCTTCCGGATCGTGGTGCGTGACCACCTCCCCCACCGGCTTGTGGTAGGCCAGGATGCGCGCCGGCGGCGGCGCAATGCGCACCTTCACCGGCTTGCCGGCCAGCTTGATTTGGTCACCGCGGGCGATGCGCATGCCCACGTGGGCCACCTCGCCGTTGACAGTCACCTGACCCTGCTCGATCAGCTGCTCCATGTCGCGGCGCGAGCCGATGCCCGACTGCGCCAGCACCTTGTGCAGCTTCGGCGCCTCGGGCTCGGGGCGCAGCACGCGCTTGCCGGACTCTTCCTCGGAGGCCACCTCGCCTTCGCTGTCGTAGTTGCCGCTGATCACATCGCCGAAGCGCGCCTGCGCATCCACGCGCGGCAGCGCCGGCTCGCCCTCGGCCGCTGGTGCATCGCCCAGCGTGAACAGCACCGGTGCAGGCTCTGCAGTGTCGGCGGGCGCGCCCTCAGCGGTACTCCCGCCCTCCTCACCCCGCCGGCCACGGCGACGCCCGCGCTCCCGGCGGCGCTCGCCTTCGGGGGCGGCCGCCTCGGTCATCTCTGCGGTTTCGGTCGCCACGGGCGCAGAGGCCACCTCGGCGGCGGGCTCAGCCATCGGCTCAGCCGCCTCGGCCTCGTGCTGCACCGCCGTGGCCAGCGCGTCCAGCACCTGCTCGGGCAGGACGACCTTCTTGCGGCTGCGCGGGGCCTTCCTGGCCGGAGCGGCAGCGACGGGCTCATCGGCAGCAACCGGCCGCGCAACCACAGCCGAATCGAGCCGAGCCGGCTCGCCCGGAGCAGCCACCGCCTCGGTCGCCACTGCGGCATCGACCGCCGCGTCCACCGCCGGCTCAACCACCTGCTCAGCCGCGGCCTCGACGGCCACCGCCTTCTTGCGCGGCGCGCGCTTGGGCTTGGCGGGCACCTCGGCCGGAGCCGCCTCGGCGGGCAGCGGCGCAGGCGCTTCGGTCACCACCGCCGGCGCCACATCGGCCTTGCGGGTACGGCGGCGCTTGGGCGCGGCCGCGGGGGTGTCGGCCAGGTCGGCCGGCAGGGCATCGGAAGAATCGGAGGTCATGTCGTTCATGCGTGCAGCCTCAGGCTACGGAGCCAGCAGCGCCGGCCGCGGGCCGATCGGAACTGGCGAAAGGGGTGGCATCGGAAAGGACAGAACCTGGCCCTTCGGGGAAATCTTCGGGAGCGACACCGCTCGGGTCACCCCCAGCGGGGGCATCGGGCAACACCTCATCGAGCAGCGAGGCCTGCTGCGGCAACTTCGCCAGCGCCACAGGATCGGCGCCGGCCACCGCTACCATCTCGGGCAGCTGCTCAAGCGTCTTCAGGCCCAGGTCGTCGAGAAACTGTCGGGTCGTGGCATACAGCGCCGGCCGGCCCGGCGCCTCGCGGTAGCCGATCACGTCGATCCAGCCGCGGTCTTCGAGCTGCTTGACGATCTGCGTACTCACCGTCACGCCACGAATCTCCTCAATGTCGCCCCGCGTGACCGGCTGGCGATACGCAATGATCGCCAAAGTTTCGAGCACCGCACGCGAATACCGCGGCGGTTTCTCCGGATGCAGGCGATCCAGGTAGACGCGCATCTCCGGTCGACTCTGGAAACGCCAGCCCGTGGCCACGTTCACCAACTCGACACCCCGACCGGTCCAATCCCGCACCAGTTCGTCGAGCAGCATGCGCAGGGTATCCGCGCCGATCGCGCCATCGAACAACGCCCGCATCTCGCGCAGCGGCATGGGCTGCTGTGCGCAGATGAGCGCGGTCTCCAGGACGCGCTTCGCATCCCTCGTGTCCATCAATCCGTTGTGTCTGTTGGCCCGCGTTGCCGGCGGGCAGTGGTGGGCCCAAGGCCCTCGAGGTTCGATCACCTGCCGGCGGGTGTGCCCCCAACCTGCTGAGGCACCGGCACCGGCTCACTGACTTTTGGGCTCGTCGGCCCGCAGCTTCCGACCCGTTCGCCAGACGGGTCCGAACCCGGTACCGGCGGCGGTCGCACACGCTGTGTGTCTTTGGCTTCGCACCTCCCGCAACGTCGTCCCGCCGGATTCCCGGAATGGCCGGGGCGGGGAAATATCGGGGAGGGTCGTCGTGAACATCCGGGATGGCGGTCGATGGGCTGGCTCAGCCGGATCGTGCGTCGTCACCCCGCGTTTCCAACATTGTAGCTGCAGCCCGCTCGACCGCGTCGCCCAGGTGCTGCCAAGCGGCGTCCAGGTCGGGCGGCAATGCGGCGGAAAAGACACGCCACGCCCCCGAAGCGGGGTGCGCGAAGGCCAGCCGCGCGGCGTGCAAGGCCTGGCGCCGAAGCCCGAGCAGCGCACGCCCGCCGTAGACTGCATCGGCCAGCAGCGGGTGGCCGATCGACGCCAGGTGCACGCGGATCTGGTGGGTGCGCCCGCTGTGCAGGCGGCAATGCCAGGCGCTCACGCCAACGGTCGGCGCACCGCCGGCGTCCTCGCCCAGCAGTTCGACGCAACCCAGGCAGGTCGCATCGGTGCGCGCGGGCTTGCCGCCGGCCTGGATCGCCATGCGCACGCGTGAGACCGGGTCGCGCCCGATCGGCCGATCGATCACGGCCAGCCCGCTCGCATGCGCGCCGTGGGCCAGCGCGAGGTATTCGCGCCTCACCTCGCGCGCCGCGATCGCACGCACCAGCGCGGTCTGCGCCACCAGGGTCTTGGCCACCACCATCAGCCCGGAGGTGTCCTTGTCCAGCCGGTGCACGATGCCCGCGCGCGCCAGCCGCGCCGCGCCGGGATGGTGCGCCAGCAGGCCGTTGAGCAGCGTGCCCGACCAGTTGCCCGCCGCGGGGTGCACGACCAGGCCGGCTGGCTTATTGACCACCAGCAGCTGCGCATCCTCGTACACGATGTCCAGCGCCATCGGCTCGGGGCGAAAGGCCGCGCTCTGCGCTGTCGGGCGCAGCTGCACCTCGATGTGCTGGCCGGCGGCCAGCTTCTTGGACGCGCTGGTCTGAACCGCGCCGTCCACGCGCACCAGAGCGTCGGCGATCAGCTGCTGCAGGTGGCTGCGCGAAAACTCCGGCGCCAGCGCCACCAGCCAGCGATCCAGGCGCTGACCGTGGCCGTCGGCGTCGACGGTGGCGGCACGCAGCTCACCCTCGTCGGCCGCGCCATCGGAGCCATCGTCGGCCCCCGCCTCCGCCTCTGGCGCATCCATGGCGGGTTCAGCCGCCACGATCCGATCGAACGGGCCGTCCGGACGCGGTTCCGACGGCGTGAGGGATTGCCGCGCTGCGGCGCGCGCGGAGCGCTTCATATAATCTTTCGACGTTTTGGCCACATGCGCAGCCGGCCGCGGCAGCGACTCAGGAAATCCATGTTCAAGCTCAGCGCGGGCCTGCCCGCCCGGACGGCGGCGTTGCTCGCCACGGCGGCCCTGGCCGTGATGCTCGCCGCCTGCGGCACCGACCCCAAGAAGGACGACGCCAAGAGCGTCGCCAAATTGTACGAAGAGGCCCGCGAGGAAGCCTCCGCCGGTTCCTACGAGGCGGCGATCAAGCTCTACGAGCGCCTGGAGGGTCAGGCTGCGGGCACGCTGCTGTCGCAGCAGGCCCAGCTCGAACAGGCCTACCTGCTGTTCAAGATGCAGGAGAAGGCGCGGGCGCTGTCGGTGGTGGAGCGCTTCCTGAAGCTGCACCCCACCAGCCCGGCGGCCGACTACGCGCTGTACCTGCAGGGCCTGATCAACTTCAACGACGACCTCGGCCTGTTCGGCAACCTGATCAAGCAGGACCTGTCCGAGCGCGATCAGCAGGCCTCGCGCGACGCCTACGCCTCCTTCAAGCTGCTCATCGAGCGCTTCCCGGAGTCGAAGTACGCCGCCGACGCGGTGCTGCGCATGAAGTACATCATCGCGACGCTGGCGGCCTACGAGGTGCACGTCGCGCGCTACTACCTGCAGCGCGGCGCCTACGTAGCCGCCGCCAACCGGGCCCAGCAGGCGCTGCAGGACTTCCGCGGCGTGCCGGCGGCCGAAGAGGCGCTGTACATCATGGTGGCCAGCTACGAGCGGCTGGGGCTGCCGCAGCTGCGCGACGACGCGCTGCGCGTGCTGAGAAACAACTACCCGAAGAGTGCCTGGCTCGCGCGCAGCGACGCCGCGAAGCAGTAAGGCCGGCTGAAGCGGCCCCGACCTGAGGCCGCCCGCTGGCGTTCAGGCCGGCGCGTTCAAAGTGGCCAGCCAGGCCAGTGCATCGGCCTCGCTGTCGATCAGCCCCATCGGCGGCAGCGCCGCCAGCAGGCGCCGGCCGTAGCCCATCGTGACAAGGCGGCTGTCGCAGACCGCCAGCAGGCCGCGGTCGGTCTCGCTGCGGATCAGGCGCCCCGCGCCCTGCTTGAGGGCGATCGCAGCCTCGGGAATCGCGTGATCGGCGAAGGCGTTGCCGCCCTCGGCCTCGATGGCGCGGCAGCGCGCTTCGACCAGCGGGTCGTTCGGCGGCGGAAACGGCAGCTTGTCGATCACGACGCACTGCAGCGCCTCGCCCGGCACGTCGATGCCCTCCCAGAAGCTGTGTGAGCCCACCAGCACCGCGTGCGGCGCGGCCAGGAACTGCGCCAGCAGCGCGCGCTTGGAGGTCTCGCCCTGGATCAACACCTGCAGCGGCGGGTCGGCCTGCGCCAGCTGCTCGCGCAGCGCCTGACCGATGACCTGCAGCGCGCGCAGCGTGGTGGTCAGCACGAAGGTGCGCCCGCCCAGCGCCTGCGCGCAGCGCGCCGCCAGCCGGCTCACCGCCGCCGGGTGCCCCGGGTCGGCGGGACGGGGAAAACGCCCGGGCACCAGCAGCCGCGCATTGCGGGCGTAGTCGAAGGGGCTGCCCGCGCGCAGAGTACGAGCATCCTCGACGCCCGCGCTGCGGGTGAACCAGCTCAGCGAATCGTCCTCGCCCAGCGTCGCGGAGGTGAAGATCCAGGCCCGGCTCGCGCCTTCCACTTCGGCGCGCAGCGCCTCGCGGATGTCCAGCGGTGCCTCGGCCAGGCGGGCCTGGTGCAGCGTCAGATCGATCCAGCGCACGAAGCCCGCCGTCGTCGGCTTGGCAAAGCCCCCCGCCAGCGCGACCAAGCCCTCGGCCCGCTCGGCCAGCTTGGCCAGTTCGGGCGAGGCCTCGGCCACCGCCAGCAGCGCCTCGCGCGCCGACCGGCCGGCGTCGCCCACAGCCTGCAGGGCGGTGGTGAAGGCCGTGTCACCGGCCCGCTCCTCCCAACGCAGCCGGCCGGCATTCAGCCCCGGCCCCGCCGCCGCCAGGCGCAGCGCGCGCGCCGCCGTCTCGCAGCGCCCGGCCAGCACCGTCCAGTCCTGCAGGCCGCGGGCCTGGCTCAACCCGGCCGCCAGCAGGTCGCGCGCGAAGTCCAGCAGCTGCGCACTGCCCAGGCTGCGGCCCAGGAACTGCACCCCCGCCTCGTTGAGCTGGTGCGCCTCGTCGAAGACCACCGCGTCCACCGTGGGCAGCAGTTCGGCCATGCCGCTGTCGCGCACCATCAGGTCGGCGAAGAAGAGGTGGTGGTTGACCACGCAAAGGTCGGCCTGCAGCGCCTCGCGCCGCGCGGCCATCACATGGCAGTCGCGCAGCTTGGGGCAATCGCTGCCCAGGCAGTTGTCGCGGCTGGAGGTGATCAGAGGAATCAGCGGCGAGCGCTCGTCCAGCGCCGGCAGCTCGGCCAGATCGCCCGTGCGCGTGGTCGGCGCCCAGGCCTCGACGCGCGCCAGCAGGCGCACCGTGTGGCGGTCCGGCAAAGTCGCGTCGTGGCGGGCCTGCTCCAGCCGCTGCGGACAGAGGTAGGACGCGCGCCCCTTGAGCAGCGCCACGCGCAGCGGCAGCTGGAAGGTCTTGAGCAGCCGAGGCAGGTCGCGCAGGAAAAGCTGGTCCTGCAGGCTCTTGGTGGCGGTGGACACCAGCGCACGCTGGCCGCTGAGCAGCAGCGGCACCAGGTAGGCGTAGGTCTTGCCCACGCCGGTGCCGGCCTCGGCCACCAGCACCGAGCGCGCATCCAGCGCCTGCGCCACCGCGTCGGCCAGGTCGGCCTGCACCGCGCGCGGCGTGAACTGCGCATCCGCGCGCGCCAGCGCGCCGTGGGCCGAAAAGGCCTCGGCCACCTCGTCGCGCAGCAGGGAGCCGACTCGCCCGTTCATCGGCGGGCACGCCCCTGCATCTCCCCCGCCTTCATGCGGGTTCTGGCGGATCGACGTCGTTTTCCAGCTGCGCCATCTGGTCGCGCAGCAGCAGGCGCCGCTTCTTGAGGCGGCGCATGGTCAACTCGTCCAGCGGCTGAGCCTGTGAAAGGCGATCGATCATGTCGTTCAGGTCGGCATGTTCGATGCGCAGTTCGATCAGGCGCCGCTGCGGAGATCGCAGGTTCTCTTCCATAGTCGTGCATCATCAACGGGGCAACCTGATGCGAACGATTATAGTTTTCGGCATGACGACACCGCCCCCGGGATACCGCCTCTCCGCCGCCACTGGCATCGATCGCGGTGACCGCCTGTACCAACAGGATCAGGTCGAGGTGTTCGTCCACCCTCGCGTGCCCGGCTGCCTGCTCGCGGTGCTGGCCGACGGCATGGGTGGCAAGAGCGGCGGGCGCAAGGCCGCCGATCAGGTGCTGCTGATCGCCAAGCAGCTCTTCGAGCGCTTCGCCCCGTCGCGTGACAAGGCCCCCGAGCTGCTGCGCAAGATCGTCCAGGAAGCCCACCTGATGATCAAGCTGACTGCCATCACTTCCGAGCAGGAGCCCCACAGCACCGTCGCCACCGCGTTGATCCTGCCGAACCGTGAGTGCCACATCGCCCACGCCGGCGACTCGCGCGTCTACGTCTTCCGCGGCTCACAGATGATGATGCGCACCTTGGACCACTCCCTGGTGCAGCGCCTGGTCGAGCGCGGCGAGATCACCGAGGAAGAGGCCAACGACCACCCCAACTCCAACCTGCTGACCGGCTGCCTGGGCGCCGACGAGGACCCGCCCAATACCCTGTCGCGCGTCGACCAGCTTGAGGTGGGCGACTCCGTGCTGGTCTGCAGCGACGGCCTGTGGCACTACTTCACCCCGCGCGAGCTGGGCACCATCACCAACGCCCTGCGACCGCGCGACGCCAGCAAGATGCTGATCACCAAGGCTCGCCAGCGTGCCCGCGGCGGCGGCGACAACCTCTCGCTCGCGCTGATGCGCGTCGACCCGCTGGCCTGACGTTCGGCTTCCAGCACGCGCCGCGCGGCGTGCGCCGAGTCAGAACTTGAAGTCGACGCTGTAGGTCGGGTTCCAGCTTCCTGCGCTGTTGCGAAAGACCCCCAGGTCCAGCTTCCAGCTCTTGGCCAGGCTGGGGCGCCAGTCGTCGGGCAGCGGGATGCGCAGCGCCACGTCGAGCGTCGGCAGCCCGCTGCGACCCGTCGAACTGTTGCGCACCCGTGTCACGCTGCCGATGAGGTCGAAATCCCGCGGCAGCTTGACCGTGTAGAGCAGCTGCGGAAACAGCGTGTGCGTTTCGCCGTCCCGGTGGCGCAGGCCGACCGCGGTGGACAAATCCAGCCAGGTCCCGCTGAAGACATTGAGCATCAGCCCGTAATAAATCTGGTCCGTACCGCCCGCCTCGTGCGACAGGTAGCCGTGGAAATCCAGCCGGTCGGTCAGGCCATAGCCCCAGACCACGTAGCTCTGGCCATTTTTGACCCGATCGCCAGGATTCAGCGTGAAATCCAGGTCCAGGTTGCCCCGCCCCGCCGGTGTACCCTGGTCATAGCCGCCCGCGGCCAAGCAGGCCCCACTGGCCGCCAGGGCGAACACCGCCAACAGATGAGAGAGGCGTGACAGGCCAAGGAGGCGGCGTGATGCGGGGCTCATGGGGCCGCACTGTGGCACAGCGCAGCGCAGCCCCTCGTCGAAAAATACCGGCGCCCGTGACATCAGCTCGCGGCAGCGGGACGGGCCAGTGCCGCCTTGTAGATCGACTGTTTCGGCGCCGCCATCAACCGCCTCAGCATCGGCTCGAACTCACTCAGCGGCAGGGTTTCGCCTTTTGGGTCGAAGGCCGCGTTGTCGAAGCATTCGACAAACTCTGCGGTGCGCTCGTAATGCGGGTGCGAGCGGAATTGATCGCGCAGGTTCCGGTCCAGTCCGATGTGGTGAAAGAAGTTGTAGCCCTGGAAGACGCCATGGTTCTGCACCATCCAGAGGTTTTCCTCGCTGACGAAGGGCTTGAGGATGGCCGCGGCGATATCCGGGTGGTTGAAGCTGCCCAGCGTGTCGCCGATGTCGTGCAGCAGCGCGCAGACCACGTACTCCTCGTCGCGCCCCGCCCTCAGCGCCAGCGTCGCGGTCTGCAGGCTGTGGGTGAAGCGGTCCACCGGAAAGCCGCCGAAGTCACCGTCCAGCAGCCGCAGGTGCGCCATCACCCGGTCCGGCAGCGCCCGAGCCATCTTCATCGCCTCGGGCACGATCAGCGCCCAGTCCGCCTGGGTGCTGTCCTGCATGCGGGTGAATTGGGCGCGGCTGGCGGTCATGCGGGGCTCCTTCGGGTTCAGGGCTGGGGACATGGTATCGGGCTGAACGCTCATGCGGCAGCAAGTTCAACCGCTGCGATTCTCAAATACCCGGAGTCCACTGACGAGGCGGTGTTTGCCCGTACACCAAGGGCCTGCTCCATGCGCCGCGTCAGATCCAATGCCCCGGTAATTTCGGGCTCAGGGATGGCACCACTGATCCTCACAGGGGATCCCATCGCGATCCCCGTCCATCTTGACACCTGGACAATTTGCAAGGAAATACTTCGCTTCGGCACAGGAATTCATTTGAGAACAGTACTTGCGGCCATCACAGCGAAACGATTCACGCGAGTCGTTCGATGTTCCGCCAACCCCAGGCGCCGCATGGCGCCGTTGCACTTCGGGCTTGACACCGCCGCTCGACACCTCGGCAGCGTTCGATGAGGGTGCTGAGCCAGAGCGATCTGCCGGTTCGGGCTGCCTTCTTGACTCACTCGGCGCAGTCGC
>JAGWTU010000063.1 GCA_028868825.1 Burkholderiales bacterium
TGCGAGTCGTAGTGGTCGGGGCCGTCCTGGCAATCGTCCTCGGTGACGATGATCAGCGTGTCGGCCGCGTAGGGGCTGTGCGCCACCGCCTCGACGAGGCGGCCGACGGCGAGGTCGTCGTCGGCCTGCTGCGTCTCGGGCGTGGTCACGCCGGCCAGCGCGGTGGCGAAGCTGCCCGTGTGGTCGTGGCTGAAGCGCACCAGCGACAGGCTGGGCAGATTGCCATCGGCGACATAGCGGTCGAACTCGCGTTTCCACTCGTCGTAGCGCCAGAGGTCGGGGTAGTTTTGGTCGAAGCCGCGGAAGTAGAGGTCGGTCGCCGCCAGCAGCGCCGGGTTCAGCGCCGCGACCTGGACGACACCGGCGCCGTGGGGGTCGCTGATCGGCGCCGCGGCAGTGCCGATGGCGCCGATGTTGCGCACCAGGAAGCCGTAGTTGCGCACCGTGCCGCCGGCAGCCGCGACGGCGTCGAAGATCGCGCCGCGCTGGATGCCGAACGGCGCGTCGGCGCTTTCGTGGTTGGCGGCGCCGGGCAGCAGGTTGGCGCTGCCGCCGGCCAGTTCGGCCGCCGCGGCGCTGAACCGGCCGCCGCTGGCGGCGTCGCGCGCCGCCGTGCTCGCCAGGCCGACCGCGACGTTGCGGTTTTCGCCCTCGGACTCGTATGAGAGGCCGCGATTCACCGCGCCGTAGGCGATCTGCTGCGTCAGCGTCTGGGTCTGCGTCACGCGGCCCTGGGTCGCCCAGGACCAGCCGTCCATGCTGCCGTCGCCGGGGTCGAGGAAGTTGTCGAGGGTGACGAACTCGCTGGCCAGCGCGTGGAAGTTCGGCGTGATGCGGCGGCCGAAGACGGCCAGCGTCGGATCGCCGTTGGAGCCGTTGCCGAGGTCACCCAGGATCTGGTCGAAGGTCCGGTTCTCCTTGACGATGTAGATCACGTGGCGGATCCTGCCGCGCAGGAAATCCATCACCCGCGCGTCGGCCGCGTTCAACGGCACCGCGTAGCCGTTGTTGGCCGCCACCCGCGCCGTCAGCGCCGCCAGCGTCGCCGCATCGGGAACCGGCGCCGCGACGAGGGTCGCGTGCTCGAGCTGGAACTGGTACTGGTTGGAGGCCTTGGCCGCCCGCGCCGCGGCGGCATTGCCGCCCGGGTAGGTGCCCGGCGCCAGCTTGGCCGTGGCGCCGGTGAGGTGGGCCGGATTCGGTCCGGTATCGCTCTTGCCGTTGACGATGTACATCCAGCGCCCGTCGGCGCTGAAGCGGATGTCGTGCGGTTCGTAGGCGGTGGGGATGAGGCCGGCGACGCCGTGCGGCGCGTTGCCGGCCAGCGGGATGACGGCGATCGAATTCGCGCCCGCATTGACGGCGTAGAGCGTCTCGCCGTCGGGGCTGAGCGTGACGCCGTAGGTCGAAGCGCCGGCGTAACGCGCCGGCAGCATGCCGGCCGGCGCCCGCGCATCGATGCGCTCGACGACGCGGTTGTCGGCGGTATCGATCACGGCGACCTCGTCGACGTTGTCCTGCGCGACGTACAGGCGCGAGCGCTCGCGGTTCAGCGTCAGGCCCAGCGCATTGCCGGCCAGCGGAATGCGCGCGACGAGCTTGCCGGCGTCCTTCGCCGAGACGTCGACGACGACGACCTCGCGGTCGCGTGCCGACGAGACATAGACGCGCCCGTTGCCGGCCATCGCGACCGCGAAGGGATACTCGCCGCCCGCGACACCCGGCGTGCCCTCGTTGGCGGCGAAATACGGTCGCAGGTCGTGTTCGTAGCGCACGCGGGCGCTGGCGGTGTCGACGACGCTGATCGAGTCGTTGTAGTTGTTGGCGACGACCAGCGTCGCGCCGTCGTCGGAGATCGCCAGGCCGCCGGCGTTGGGCTCGACGTCGACGCCGACGCCCTTGCCGCCATGGCCCAGCGCGATGCGCCCCGCCGCGGCCCAGGTGCCGCCGCTCGAGGAGCCGCCGCTCAGCGCGTAGACATGGACCGCGTCGTCGCTGCCGCCCGCCGCGTAGAGCCGCTGGCCGTCGGGCGCGAACGCGAGGCCGACGTACGCATTGGTCTGCTTCAACACCTGCCGCAGCAGCGGGTGCGAGCGGTTCGCGCCGGCGACGTCGTAGAGGAAGATGTACTGGGTCGAGTGCGCCGCGTCGACCTTGCCGTCGCGGTCGAAGAGCGAGTTCTGGCCGGCGCAGAGCACGGCCAGCGTCGTGCCGTCGGGGCTGAGCTGGGCGCGCACGGCCTCGCCGGCGACGAAGTCCGGATAGGCGGCCAGGCCCGGGTTGAGCGGCTGCTGGTGCGCGCGCGGCACGGCCAGCGGCGTCGCGTACTGCCCCGTGGGCAGCGGCTGGCGGCCGGGGCCGCCGTCGACGGCGGGTGCGACCTCGGCGCAGCCGGCAAGCGCACCGGCAAGGATGGCGGCGGCGATCAGCGCGCCGCGCAGCCCCGGCGAAACAAGCTCGAGCTTCATCGCTTTCCCTCGGTCGGACGCAAGGCCGCGATGGTGCCATGCCGGCACCGGCCACCGGGGGAAAAGGGCCGTCGCGGCGCTATTCCGCGGCCGCGCGCTCCTTGAGCAGTTTCTTGTGCTCGCGCGCCTGCGCCCGCTTGGCGCGCGTCGTCGCGGCCTCGTAGGCCTGTTCGGCGGCGGTGCGCATCTCGATCGCCCGCGCCAGCGCGGCCTGGAAGCGCGCCGGCGTGTAGGTGTTCTCGGTGCCGATGTAGATCGTGCGTCGGCGCGGCTTCTCGCCGAAGCGCGGGATCAGCACCGACAGGCTGCAGTCGCGCGCGCGGCCGTTGCGGCGCTCGCGCAGCAGCGGGCCCGAGATGCCCACGGGCAGGTCGCTGGTCTTGTTCTGGCTCGGTCCGCGTTGCAGCAGCGAAGGGGCCGGCAGCGTCGCGATGCGCTTGAGCAGTTCCTTGGTCGCAGCCTGCAACGCCGCCTTGGCACCGCTGCCGTCGCTCGTGTGATCGGAAAACAGCTTCGTCCCGCCATAGCGGAGTTGCCATCCGTGGGTGGCGCGGTGGTCGATGCGCTGGATGCCCTGGGGCACCTCGAACTGCTCGCCACTGAATATCGTGACCTCGCGGACTTTCATTTCATAGCCCAACAGCTGGAAAGTGATCCATCCCTGACCGATTGCTTTGTTTTTTGGCCCAGACGTCCACTGATCTTTGGCGTCTAGCCTCTACTTTAGGCTATGAAGACTAGGTTAGTACAGTGGTTTTATAAGGGAGAACGCGGAAATGGCACTCCACCCGGCCTTCCAGCCAGCGCGCACCATGCAAGCGCAGTGGCGCTAACCTATAGAACTGTTCTAATCGCCAAAGGTATAGACATCGCAGCAAGACGAACGGACAGCATGTCGGTCAGGGAGCGCGCGCGCGACGCAGCGCGAATGGCGCGGCCGAGCCGACCGTCCCCGGCCCGGGCCTGTGCGGGATCGCGACTTCAGCGCGCCAATTCGGCGCGCATCGAATCGATCACGGCCCGGTAGTCGCGCTGGCCGAAGATGGCGCTGCCGGCGACGAAGGTGTCGGCGCCGGCGTCGGCGACGCGGCGGATGTTGTCGATCTTGATGCCGCCGTCGACCTCGAGCCGGATGTCGCGCCCGCAGGCGTCGATGAGCTTCCTCGCGCGCTCGATCTTGCGCAGCGCCGACGCTATGAAGCCCTGGCCGCCGAAACCCGGGTTGACGCTCATGATCAGCACGAGGTCGACCTTGTCGATGACCCACTCCAGCGCATCGAGCGGCGCCGCCGGGTTGAACACGAGGCCGGCCTTGCAGCCGGCGCCGGCGATCAGCTGCAGCGTGCGGTCGACATGGGTGCTGGCGTCGGGGTGGAAGCTGATGAGGTCGGCGCCGGCCTCGGCGAAGGCGGTGGCCAGCGCGTCGACCGGGCTGACCATCAGGTGGACGTCGATCGGCACGCTGCTGTGGCCCCGCAGCGCCTTGCAGACCATCGGCCCGAAGGTCAGGTTGGGTACGTAATGGTTGTCCATCACGTCGAAGTGAATCCAGTCGGCGCCGGCGTCGACGACGCTGCGCACCTCGTCGCCGAGGCGGGCGAAGTCGGCCGAGAGGATGCTGGGGGCGATGCGGAAGGTTGGTCTCATCGGCCAAATTCTAGGAGCCTGCCTAGAATGGCTGATGGCCAAGCCCGAGTTCACCTGTGCCGTGCGGGTCCAGTACCTGCCCGAGCAATCGCACCCCCCCGAGGGCCCCTACGCGTTCACCTACACCGTCACGATCCGCAACAGCGGCGACATCGCGGCGCAGCTGATCGCGCGCCACTGGATCATCACCGACGCCGACGGCCAGCGCGAGGACGTGCGCGGTCTGGCCGTCGTCGGCCACCAGCCGTTGCTCAAGCCGGGCGAGCAGTTCGAATACACGAGCTGGACGCGCATCGACACCGTGCAGGGGCAGATGCAGGGCACCTACTACTGCATGACCGAAGACGCGCAACCGTTCGAGGCCCAGGTGCCCGAGTTCGCGCTGGTCTATCCAGGCGCGCTGCATTGATTGATTCCCGCGCGCCGGCGGCGGGCTGCCGGCAGCGGTGAATTCCGCGCACCCCGGCACTGAAAATCTTTCGTTTGCCATCGCGGCCCGGGGCGCCGACGATCGCCGATGGCGGATCGGGGGTGGCGGGCGATGGCGGGTGCGGACGACTCAGGCGGTGGCGGCGGTAGCGGCGGTAGGGGCCGTACAGGCGCAGAGCGCCTTCAACCAGTCGACGAAGGCCGCGACCTCGGGCCGCTGCAACGCATCGCGATCGACGAGCAGGTGGTAGTTGGCCGCCGCCGCGGCCTCGACTCCGAACAGCGGCACCAGCCGCCCCGCCGCGGTCCAGCGCGCGGCGATGCGCAGCGGCGCGAGCGCCACGCCCAGGCCGCTGGCGGCGGCCTCGAGCAGGATGCCGAGGTCGGCGAACGACGGCCCGCGCGCCGGCTCGCCCGCCTCGAAGCCGGCCGCTGCGCACCAGTCGCGCCAGGGTACGAGCGGGCTGCGCAGGCGCTCGACGCGGTGCAGATCGGCCGGCCGCGCCAGGCCCTGCGCGTCGCGGTAAGCCGGCGTGGCGAACACCGCGACGCGGTCGGCCCACAGCCGCGTCGGCGGCCGATCGTCGAAGGGCGGCACGCCATAGCGCACGTCGACATCGTGGCGCTCGGGCCGCTCCTGCAGCGGCGCGGCGACCGAGACCTCGATCTCGACCTCGGGCCAGTCGCGATAGAAATCGGGCAGCGCCGGGATCAGCAGGTTGCGCGCGAAGGTCGGCGGCACGCCGACGGCCAGCCGCGGCCGCTCGGGCGCGCCGCCGCCGCTGCCCAGCAGCGCCAGCTTGTCGAACGCGGCGCGCACGCCCTCGAGGTAGCGCCGCCCCGCCTCGGTGAGCCGCACGCCGCCGGGCAGGCGCTCGAACAACGCTTCGCCGAGCTGGTTCTCGAGCTGGCGGATGCGATGGCTGACGGCGCTGGGCGTGATGCACAGCTCGGCCGCCGCCTGGCCGAAGCCGCCCAGGCGCGCCGCGCTCTCGAACGCGGACAGGGCGTGGATCGGGGGGAGTCGCTGCAGGCGGGCCATCGAAATTCGGCGACCGGATGCGCCGCAGGGTTCGAATCATTCTAGGCTTGCGATTGCGAGGAGACGCCATGACACAACCCACTGCGACGACCGGCCCGAAGCCGCGCCGCGTCTATTTCTACGCCACCTGCGTCGTCGACCTGATGGCGCCGGGCGCCGGCTACGACGCCATCGAGCTGATCCGCGGCGCCGGCATCGAGGTCGAGTTCCCGGGCGCGCAGAGCTGCTGCGGCCAGCCGGCGTATTCGAGCGGCTACCTCGACGAGGCGCGCCGCGTCGCGCGCGCCCAGCTGGCGCTGTTCCCCGAGCCCTGGCCCATCGTCGTTCCCTCGGGCTCCTGCGCGTCGATGATGGCGCACGACTGGGGCACGCTGTTCGCCGGCGACCCCGACGCCGCGGCGGCGCAGGCGGTGGCCGCGCGGGTGATCGAGTTCAGCGCCTTCGCCAACGCCTGGCTCGGATTGAACGCGCCGCAGCGTGCCCCGATCAAGGTCGCTCTGCACACCTCGTGCGCGGCGCGGCGCGGCCTCGGCACGCACATGCCGAGCGAAGCGCTGCTGCGCGCGCTGCCCGGCGTCGAGATCGTCGAGCCGGCGCGCGTCGCCGAATGCTGCGGCTTCGGCGGCACCTTCGCGGCGCGCCATCCGTCGATCTCGGGCGCGATGGTCGGCGACAAGCTCGACGCCGTGCGCGACAGCGGCGCCGAGGTGCTCGTCAGCGCCGACTGCGGCTGCCTGCTCAACATGCACCATGCGGCCGAGGTGCGGCGCGCGGCCGGCGAGGCGCTGCCGCGCTGTGTCCACCTCGCGAGCTTCATCCGCGAACGCCTGGGTGCGGCCGATGCCGCGCACCGGGTCACCGATTGAGCCTGAGGAGACCGCGATGACCCTGCCCGACACCCGAAGCGCGCGCGACGCGATCCTCGGCGCGCTGCGCCGCGGCGCCCCCGCGCCGGCGTTGCCGCTGCCCGACCTTGCGCCCTACCTCACCGGCCGCTACGGTCGCGGCAGCATCGGCGCGCGCATCGACCCTGCATCGTTGATCGAGCCCTTCGTCGCCGCCGCGCAAGGCTGGCGCGCCGAGGTGCTGCGCGCCACGCCCGCCGACTGGCCGCAGGTGCTGCGCGGCGCGCTCGCCACGCGCGGCTGCCGGCGCATCGCCATCGGCGCCGCGAGCCCGCTGCAGCCGCAGCTCGACATCGCGCTGGCCGGGCTCGAGCCGCGGCGCTTCGAGCGGCCGATCGAGGACTGGAAGGCCGAACTCTTCGACGCCGTCGACGCCGGCGTCACGAGCACGCTGGGCGGCGTCGCCGACACCGGCTCGCTGCTCATCCGCCCCGGGTCCGGCGAGCCGCGCACGCTCTCGCTCGTGCCGCCGGTGCATGTCGCGGTGCTGGCCGCGAGCCGGATTTACGCCAGCCTGCCGGCGGCGATGCAGGCGCTGGCGCCGACCGACGCGATGCCGACGAACCTGCTGCTCGTCACCGGCCCTTCGAAGACCGCCGACATCCAGCAGGTGCTGGCCTACGGCGCGCATGGGCCGAAGGAGCTCGTCATCGTCCTCGTCGACGACCTCGAAGGAGCCGCGTGATGAATGCCGCCACCGAATCGACCCTGCATTTCGTCGACCCGCGCCAGTTCAAGGCGCGCACCGCCGAGGCCGTCGACGACGCGCATCTGCGCGCCAGCTTCCGCAGCGCGATGGATTTCCTGCAGACCAAGCGCGCGGCGCATTTCGGCAACGTCGACGAATTCGAGGCGCTGCGCGGCGTCGGCCGCGCGATCCGCCAATACAGCCTCGCGAAACTGCCCGAGCTGCTGCCGCAGCTCGAAGCGAAGCTGACCGCGCTCGGCGTCCAGGTGCACTGGGCGTCGACGCCCGAGCAGGCGAACGCGATCTTCCTCGCCATCGCGCGCGCGCATGGCGCCCAGGGCATGATCAAGGGCAAGTCGATGGTCAGCGAGGAGATCGAGCTGAACCACCGCATGGCCGAGCAGGGCGTCGACTGCCTCGAATCGGACATGGGCGAGTACATCGTCCAGCTCGCCGGCGAGCGCCCGAGCCACATCATCATGCCGGCGATCCACAAGACCAAGCGCCAGATCGCCGAGCTGTTCGCCGCGCGCATCCCCGGCGTCGGCGTCACCGACGATGTCGACGAACTCATCGCGATCGGCCGCCGCGTGCTGCGCAACGAATTCCGCGACGCCGCGATCGGCGTCTCCGGCGTCAACTTCATGGTCGCCGAGACCGGCTCGCTGGTGCTCGTCGAGAACGAGGGCAACGGCCGCATGTGCACGACGGTGCCCGAGGTGCATATCGCGATCACCGGCATCGAGAAGGTCGTCGAGCGCTGGGACCAGGTGCTGCCGCTGTATGCGCTGCTGACGCGCTCGGCGACCGGGCAGGCGGTGACGACCTATCTCAACGTCATCAACGGCCCGCGCCGCGCCGGCGAGCTCGACGGCCCGAAGCAGGTGCACCTCGTGCTGCTCGACAACGGCCGCAGCCAGGCCTATGCCGACGCCGATTTCAGGCCGACGCTGCAATGCATACGCTGCGGCGCCTGCATGAACCATTGCCCGGTCTATGCGCGCATCGGCGGCCTGGCCTACGGCACGACCTATCCGGGGCCGATCGGCGCCATCATCTCGCCGCACCTGCTGGGCCTCGAGCCGACGCAGGACCTGCCGACCGCCAGCAGCCTGTGCGGCGCCTGCGGCGAGGTCTGCCCGGTCGGCATCCCGATCCCCGATCTGCTGATCCAGCTGCGCCACGCCGCCAAGCACGACGCGCTGCCCGGCCATGCGCCGCTCGCCGGCCAGGCCAGCGCCAAGGACTGGAAGGAGGCGCTGGCCTGGCAGGGCTGGGCCTGGCTGTCGACGAGGCCGACGCTGTACCGCGCCGCGGTCGCGATCGGCCGCCGTCTGGCCTGGCTCACCCCGCCCTGGCAAGGCGGGTGGACGCAGCACCGCACGCCGCTGAAGCTGGCGCGGCGGGGCTTGCGCGAACGGCTCGCGCAGCGGGAGGGCCGCCACTGAAGCCGCGCCGTGACTTTTGATGCAGAACAAATCGTTCGTCGCGCATTCAATACCTCAGTAGAGTTCGACCAAACATACGCAGCCGTAAGGTATAGGCTTGCCATATACGAGGCCCCCCGAGCCACAACGGGGCCGGTCGAACTGTGTTCCGGGGAGGGGCCATGCGCACCGACATGCTTCAAAACATCCTGATCGAGCTCAACGGTGCGACCGCCGACATCGAGGCCTCGGCGCTGATCTCGACCGACGGTTTGATGATGGCTTCGGCCCTGCCCCAGGGCATGGACGAAGACCGCATCGGTGCGATGACGGCGGCGTTGCTGTCGCTGGGCGACCGCGCGGCGCGCGAGCTGGCTCGCGGCAAATTGCAGCGCATCCTGATCCATGGCGATCGCGGCTACGTGATCATGAGCGCGGCGGGCACCGAGGCCGTGCTCACCCTGCTGGCCAGGCACGATGCCAAGCTCGGCCTCATCTTCCTGGACATGAAGCGCGCCGCCGAGTCGCTGGCCAAGCTGATCTGAGGGGCGCGTCTTGGCGTTGCCGGACATGCGGAGGCCCGCGGCACCGCACCGCGAGCATCTGCTCACCTACCAGGACGGCAGCCGCCGCCTCGTCTATTGCAGCGATGTCGAGGTGCCGTTCCCGGATGGCCGCTTGATCGTCTCGCGCACCGGCCTCGACGGCCTCATCACGCACGCCAACGAGGCCTTCGTCGAAATGAGCGGCTACGCCCTCGCCGAGCTGATCGGCGCGCCGCACTGCATCCTGCGTCACCCCGAGATGCCGCGCGCGGCGTTCGCCGACCTGTGGCACACCATCCGGTCGGGCCGCAAGTGGCACGGCTACGTGAAGAACCTCCGCGAGGACGGCGCGTACTACTGGGTCTACGCCACCGCGGTGCCCAACGTGCGCGGCGGACGGATCGCCGGCTACACCTCGGTGCGGCGCAAGCCGTCGCGCGCGAAGATCGGCGAATTCGCGGCGCTCTACGCCCAGATGCTGGCCCGCGAAGGGGCGGCGGCGTGAAGCTGAACTTCATGGTCGCGCCGGACTTCGCGCCCGAGCGCTTCGCCGGCTGGCACATGCTCAACACGCTGCTGCAGACGCGCACCGGGCTGCGCCTGCACCTGGAGACGCCCGCATCGGCCCAGGAGCAAGCGGAGTTGCTGGCCCGCGGCGGCATCGACCTCGTCTACGCCAACCCCTTCGATGCCTCGTACCTGATGCGCGAGCTGGGATTCCGTGCGCTGGCGCGGCCCATCGGCAGGGCCGACGAGATGGTGATGGCCACCGCCCAGGACTCGCCGATCCGCTGCGTCGAGGACCTCAGGCCGGGTCATCGCATCGCCTTGACCGACAACCGCGACGTCAAGCTGATCGGCCTGCGCCTGCTCGAGGCGGCCGATCTCGCCGAGGCGCACCTGGAGTGGATCCTGGTCGAGAATTACCAGGCCGCCGCCCGCATGGCGATGAAGGGCGAGGTCCAGGCTTCGTTCTTTCTCGCCGAGACCTTTCATGCGCTCTCGCGCATCACGCGCGGCCAGTTGCACGTGCTCATCGAGAGCGCGATCACCGACATCACCCATGTGCTGCTGGCCCATGAGCGTACGGCCTTGTCGATGCCGGACCTGTGTGCGGCGCTCACCGGCATCGGCGGCACGCCCCAGGACCTCGAAGTGCTCGATGCGCTGGGCATCCCGGGTGGCTTCGAAGCGATGCCGCAGGAAGACGCCGAGTTCATGGTCGACCTGATGGACACCTTGCTCGACTAGGCCATGCCCGGGCTAACGGCGGCCCCTGCGCACACGGCAGCGCGCCTGCGCTTCCGTGCCTGCTCGCGCCATGTCGCGCAGCAGCCCGCCTCGCTGCCGGCGCATCGGGCACGGCTGATCGCGGCGCTGGACCTGCCCGGCGCCGAACCGGCCCAGGGGGCACTGGCCGACCTGTTCCTGGGCTGCGCCGATGCCGCCGCCCAGCGGGCCGCCCTGGACCTCGTGCGCGAGCGTCTGCACCCGCAGATCGCGGCCTGGTTCGAAGCCTGGCTGGACCGCTCCGAATTCCCGCGCTGCAGCCGCCTGGCGACGCGCTGGAGCGTGCTGGCCACGGCCTCGCTCGACGTGCCGCGGCGCGCCTTGCGCTGCACCAGCGACGACGCGCGCGCGCTGGCTGCAGCGGCCGTGCAGGCCTGGCGGCGCGCCGACGCCGCGGCGCAGCAGGAATTCCTCGAACATTGCCGCGTCTGCCGCGACACGCTGGCCTTCACAGTCGCCCGCCGTGCCATCCAGCGCGAGGCCCTGGATCTGCCCGCCGACTGGGCCGAGGCCTACAGACGACTGCAGACTTCGGTGCTGACATCGTGAGAGTGATGATCGCCGGCATGTCCGAGCAGTCGACGACGGCGCTCGAGCTGCTCGTCTCGACGGCCTTCGACGGCGTGACGGTCATCAAGCTGGGGCGGGGCCGGCCCTTGCCCGGGGCCCGGCCGCTGGCGGAACTGCGGCACTGCGACCTCAGCGTCGTCGACCTGCTGGGACTGGGCTACCGGACCTGGTCGGCAGCCGTCGAGGCGGAGTTGCACGAGCGCGTGCTCGGCAGACTGCCCGCCGTGCTGGTGGCGCCTTCCGGTGATGGCGGCGGCGGCTGGCTCACGGCGCCGGACCGGCGGCAAGCGGGTGGGCGCCGCCTGCTGCTCCAGCATCCCTTGAAATCCGTGGCGATGCGCCGGGCCCTGCAGGAGCTGCTTGCCGGCGCTCGCGAAACCGCCACGACCAGGCCGGCGAGCCCCGCCACAGTGGCGCAGGACCGCCAAGAAGACCACGACGCCCAGACCACGGATGCCGGATTTCCATCGACGCAGCCCCCCGACGCGGCCGACGAGGAAGCGATCGACCGCAGCGCGACCCCCGCCGGCCCGGCGCAGGCCGGGCCGCAGGTCCCCGCGTCATCCCGGGAGGGTGCCAGCGGGCGTCCTGCCGGCCTCAGCGAGGCCGCGCTGGCGGCGCTGGTCGCGGCCTGCCCCGAAGCCGCCCGCAACCCGTACGTCAACCTGGTCTGCGGCATCGTCGTGCGGCGCGCGCCGCAGGAATTCCAGATCGGCGCGCATTCCGGCGGCGTCATCGTGCCGACCGAGAACTGGGCGGCGTCGAACATCTCGAATGCGATGCGCAACCGGCTGTTGCGGCATCCGACGATGCTGCAGATCGTCAAGGTCCGGACCATCGACGAGCACGAGGCGATCGAGCGCGCGGCACGGCTCTTCGGCCGCCGCGCCGACGGCCGCCGGCCGCTGGATTCATTCCTGTGGTCGCTGGTCTACAACAGCTACGCCGACGCACCGCCGCTGGCGTCGGGCGACCTCTGGTTCCGGCTCGAGTGTTTCCCCAACTTCACGCGCCTGCCGGCCACGCCGGGCCTGTTCATCCAGCTTGCGCTGCTGAGCCTGCGCGGTCCGCAGTCGATCGCCCGCCTGACGCGGACCTTCGCCGCGCACGACCCGCGGCAGGTGACGCTGTTCGTGCTTTGCGCCGTGCTGTCGGGCATGGCCACCGTGTTGCCGGCGCACGAGGCGGCGGGCGCGCCGATGCCCGCGCGCGAGGCACCACGCGCAGGCGCGCGCAAGGCCGGCTTCTTCCGCTCGCTGCTGAGCAAGCTCTTCTAGCCGCGCCGCCATGCCCGCCATCTACAAGATCGTCTTTGCCGGCCCGGTGGGCGCGGGGAAGACCGAGGCCGTGAAGGTACTGTCCGATATCGAGGTCGTGTCCACCGAGGCCACGGCCAGCGACGACGTCAGGAAGATCAAGGCCCAGACCACCGTGGCGATGGACTACGGCGTCATGAAACTCGCCAACGGCGACATCGTCAGGCTCTACGGCACGCCGGGCCAGGAGCGGTTCATGTTCATGTGGGAAATCCTCAGCGAGACCGCGCTGGGCATCGTGCTGCTGCTGGACGGCAGCGCCGCCGACCCGGTCGCCGACCTGAAGACCTACGTCGCGCATTTCCGCCGCATCATCGACCAGACGGCGCTGGTCGTCGGCATCACCCACATCGGCTGGGGCGACCGCCAACTGCGTCCCGCGGTGGCGGCCGAGCTCGCGCGACTGGGCCTGCCGCCCGTCGTCATGGACGCCGACGCGCGGTCGCGTTCGGAGATGGCGACGCTCGTCAGGTCGCTGATCTACAGCCTGGACCCGCTGCATGAAGCCCGATGAAAACGCGCGTCGCCACGCCGACGCGGCGATGAACGCGATGCCCGCCGCGCGCGCGGCCCCTGCGCGCCGGCTGGCCCTGACGCCCGCCGGTGCGCTGTGGGGATACTCGCGCGCCACGCCCGATCGCGCCCAACGCTGCCTGCAGGACATCCTGTCCGGGACCCGCCTGCCGGTGGCCAGCGACTGGGTCGAACAGTCGCCCGAGCATGCCGCGGTGTACGCGCTGGGCAAGGATCGGGGCTGGCTGCAGGAGATCGCGCGGGATCTGCACGCGCCCGATGTCAGGCTCGACGATTTCCTGCCGCACATCATCGCCGGGCTGTCGGGCGAGCGCCGCGCGGCGCTGGCGTCGTCGGGCGGTTTCTGCGTCGGCCATGCCGGCTACGCGCTCGCCGAGGCCGAGGCCCTTTGCGTGGCCGCCGCCGACTATTCCGAATTCGCCCGCCGGCAACGACTGCGGGGCTGGAAAGGTGCCGGCGGCATGACCTCCTTCCACGACGACGCGGCGATGCTGATCCCGACCGTCTCGTTCGTGCCTTTCTGGATCGACGGCGTCGACTACTGCCTCGTGCTGGGCGGCGAGCCGCTGATCAACAACCCGGCGCTGGTCGAGCTGATCTGGGGCATCCAGAGTGCGGGTGCGCGATTCTCGGGCGCTGTCGGCGGGGCGCGACGCGGCTAGGTTCCACGGCCGGGTGCGTGAACGAGCCTGGGACGGCAGCGGCAGGCTCGAACGCGACGATGCGGTGTTCGAGGACGGATCGCGCTAGGCCTATGCGAAATAGCGCGGCACTCGGCGCGGGGGCATTGCTCGTGCGCGAGCCCCGGTCTAAGGCTTGCCGTCGCCGTAGTTGCGCATGTAGTCGAGCAGGGTCAGCACACGTTGCTTGACCAGGCTGTTGCGGTAGCCCGAGCGCGACAGTGCCGACGAACTGCCGAATTGCGCCGGCGTCCAATTGGCATCGATGAATTGGACTTCGGCATCACGGAATTCGAGCCACCGGCGCTGCGAACGGATCAGTTCGCGACGCGCATCGGCGGGCACCCGCGCCAGCAACTGCTGGTACGCGGTGTTGAGTTCGCGATCCAGGAATTTGGCGTAGGCGGCCGCAGCCGCGAGGCCTTCGGCGTCATGCTCGGCATTGATCACCGCCTGCTCGTGGTCGCGAGCGCGCGCGACGAAGGCGGCCACTCGATCAGGTGCATCGGGATCGTCGAGCGCGCAAGCCAGCTGCGGCGCCGCCAGGGCGGCTGAAAGCAGGCAAAGCAAAGCCCGTCGGCTCAGGTCTGGCATGCGACGCGCGCTACCAGCGTTCATAGACGGCCCTGGTGAATATCTTCCACTCGCAATCGCGGCGATTCACCAGGCCCCGCATGACCTTGCCCTGTGATCGATTCCACGCGCTCCAGGCTGCATGCAGCAGCATCGTATCGGCCTCGCTGCGCGGCCCGGCGTTGATCAGCCTGACGACGGTCGACTTCTTGAAGCCCGCCACGCCGATGTTGAAGGCGAACACCACCAAGGCGTCGAATTCGTGCTGCTGCAGGCCGACGCCGATCGCGTTCCTCACCGCGTCCTCGTAGGCTCGCAGGTCGTCGTCGAATAGATCCGAGGCTTGCGCTTCGGTGATGCCGCCTTTCCAGGTGTCCCACTCGGACTCGCGTATCAGATGGCCGTAGCCGACGGTGGCCCCCGCAACCCACGCCGCCGTCGCCGCACCGCTCTGGTCGTCGTAGGGCTCGAGCCTGAGGGCTTCGACCGACTTCAGCAGCGCGCGACCCTCCGGGCCGAGCCGCATCGTCGATGGATAGAAGCCCCAGGGCACCGACAGGGCATGCCACTCGGTGTCCCGAATCCAGGAGCCGGCGTCGGGCTGTTGCCCTGGCATCACCGACATCGGGCCCGGCAACGGCGTCCGCGCGAGACACGACGTTCCCGGGTCCATGCCTGCACCGCGCGTGCCGCACAGCGGTTGAGGGATTCGATAGCCGGCCATGTTCCAGTCCTCGGGCGCTTCGACCTACGAATTATCGGCAGCGCGTGGGTGTCGGCGCTCGGTCCAAGGTCACTTCGGCGGCTCGTCCTCGTCGCGCGGCGGCCTGCGCCCCGCGAACACGACCCACCAGACGATGAACACCGCCAGCCCGAGCACGAGCAGCATTTCCAGCAGCAGCATCGCCATCGCCCGCGCGCCTCCCGATCAGAAACCCGGCCGCCGCAGCCGCGGCCACAGGATGTTCAGCGCCAGCCCGGCGAGCACCAGCGCGGCGGCTGCGATCTTCCAGGCGGGCAGCGGTTCGGCCAGCAGCAGCGCCGAGGCGCCCATGCCGAACACCGGCACCAGCAGCGCCATCGGCACCACCGTCGCCGCCGGGTGGCGCGACAGCAGCCAGGCCCAGACGGCGTAGCCGAAGAGGCTGTTGCCGACCGACTGCCACAGCACCGCGGCCCAGATCCCGGGGCCGGCGGCGGTCAGCGCCTGCCCGATGCGCGCCGGGCCGTCGAAGGTCAGCGACAGCAGCAACAGCGGCGGCAGCGCGAAGCCGCTCGACCAGACGACGGTGGCCAGCATGTCGACCCGTCCCATCGAGCGCGAGACCTGGTTGCCGCCGGCCCAGCACAACGCCGCGCCGAGCACCATCGCGAGCCCCAGCGGCGTCGTCGCCCCATCGGTGTGCGTGGCGATGACGGCGATGCCGCCGCTGGCCAGCAGCAGCGCCAGCCACTGGAAGGCGCGCACGCGCTCGCCCTGGATCGCGATCGCCAGGCCGATCGTGAAGAACACCTGCATCTGGATCACCAGCGACGCCAGCCCGGGCGAGATATGGCCGTCGACGGCGAGATAGAGCAGCCCGAACTGACCGGCGCCGATCAGCAGGCCATAGGCCGCGAGCTTGCGCCAGGGCACGGCCGGCGGGCGCACGAACAGCGCCGCGGGCAGGAACACGAAGCCGAAGCGCAGCACCGCCAGCAGCAGCGCCGGCAGCGTGCCCATCGCGATCTTGAAGACGACGAAATTCGTGCCCCAGATGGCGACGACGGCGACCGCGAGCAGCGCATGCGCCAGCGGCAGCGGCTCGTGCGCGCGGGCCGTCACGGCGCGACGACGATCTTGCCGCAGCCCAGCGCCTTGGCCTCGCCGAGCGCGCGCTCGGCGCGCTCGAGCGTCTGCGCGACGGTCTCGCCGGCGTGGTGCTCGGACAGGCCGCCCGACAGCGTGACGCCGAGCGCGACGCCGCCGTGCAGGATGCGCAGCGCGGCGACGCGCTGGTGCAGCCGCTCGATGCCGCCGCGCGCGAGCGCGGCGCGCGTGTCCGAGAGCATCAGCACGAACTCCTCGCCGCCCCAGCGTGCCAGCGTGTCGCATACGCGCACATGGCGCTGCGCCTCGTCGGCGACGGCGCGCAGCACGGCGTCGCCGACGGCGTAGCCATGGGCCTCGTTGACGGGCTTGAAGCGGTCGATGTCGAGCATCGCCAGGCAGAAGGTCTGACCCGAGCGTATGCAGCGCTGGTGTTCCTGGTCCATCAGCTCGGTCATGTGGCGGCGGTTGATGAGGCCGGTGAGTTCGTCGCGCGTCGTCTGCTCGCGCATGCGTGCCAGCGTCTGCGTCAGTTCGCCGCGCTGGTGGCGCGCGCGCTGGCGCAGCCGCGCCAGCCGCGCCGAGAGGATGGCGACGCCCGGGACCATCGTCGCCAGCAGCAGGAAATGGCCGAACTCGACGGCCGGCGCGTAGACCGCCGGCCGGCGCAACGCTCCGCTCGCGATGGCGATTGCGAAGACCGCGACGGTGTAGACGCAGATCCAGCGCATGCGCGGCACCGAAGCGCCGAACATGCCGAACATCAGGATCAGCATCACGACCGGCAGCACGGCGCCGCGCGCCGGCCCGAGCAGCGCGTAGGCCATCGCGGCGCAGGCCACCGCCCAGACGAGCTGCGCCGTGACCATCGCTGGTTCCTGCAGCCGCGACGACCAGCCGCTGCGCACCAGCGCGTAGATCGCCGCCAGCCCGAGCACGGTGAGCGCGCCCCACCAGAGCACGGCATCGACGCGCGCGATGCCGACGGCGGCGAAATAGCCCATGCCGACGAGACCGGCGGCCAGCAGCAGCAGCGCCGGCCCGACCTGGGCGAGTCGCGCACGCTGCGTCGGTTCGGTGCTGAGCAGGACGTCGGCGAGACGACTCATGCCGTGGGCGGTCCTTGCGATGGAATGCCGCGAGCGTAGCGCATCGAGCCGGTCAGGCCAGATGGCCCAGCGGCAACGCGGCGCCGGACTTGACCTCGCCGAGCGAGAAGCTGGTCTGCAGGTCCTTGACATTGGGCAGCTTGAACAGCTTGTTCATGGTCCAGCGCGAGAAGGCGTCGAGGTCGGTGGCGACGACATGCAGCTCGAAGGTGCCGGTGCCGCTGATGTAGTGGCAGGCGACGACCTCGGGCAGTTCGCGGATCGCGTCCTCGAGCGCGCGCGTCGCGTCGACGTTGTTGCGCTCCGCGTCGACGCGCACGAAGGCGAGCACGCCCAGCCCTATGCGGCGACGGTCGATCTCGGCGCGGTAACCGGTGATGTAGCCCTGCTCCTCGAGCCGGCGCACGCGGCGCCAGGTCGGCGCCGCCGACAAGCCGATGCGGTTGGCGAGTTCGATGTTCGTCAGCCGCGCATCGGCCTGCAGCTCGCCGAGGATCGCGATGTCGTAGCGGTCCAGCCCGGAACCGGGGCCAGCCTCGGCCTCGACGCTAGAGGTTTTCCCGACTTCCGCAGTTTTGGGCGCGATTTTCTTCATTGATCTCATTCTTGAGCAAGATCGTTGCGCCGATCATCGTTCAGGCGGCATCAAAAGAAAAGACACGCGGGCCTGCTTTTCCTACACTGCCCGCTGCCCCGAAGCGAGGAACACCGCCATGAACGCGCCCCTGCCCGAAGCCGTCCGCAAGGCCCTGGAAACCGCCAGTCTCGACGACAAGTACACGCTCAGCCGCGGCCGCGCCTTCATGAGCGGCGTGCAGGCGCTCGTGCGGCTGCCGATGCTGCAGCGCGCGCGCGACCTCGCCGCCAGGCTCAACACCGCGGGCTTCATCAGCGGCTACCGCGGCAGCCCGCTGGGCAGCTACGACCAGGCGCTGTGGGCGGCGAAGAAACACCTGGCCGAGAACCACATCGTGTTCCAGCCCGGCGTCAACGAGGAGCTCGGCGCGACGGCCGTCTGGGGCACGCAGCAGCTCGACCTGTTCCCGCAGCAGCGCAAGTACGACGGCGTGTTCGGCATCTGGTACGGCAAGGGCCCGGGCGTGGACCGCAGCGGCGACGTCTTCAAGCATGCCAACATGGCCGGCACGAGCCGCCATGGCGGCGTGCTCGCGATCGCCGGCGACGACCATGTCGCCAAGAGCAGCACGGCCGCGCACCAGAGCGACCATATCTTCAAGGCCTGCGGCCTGCCGGTGTTCTTCCCGTCGAACGTGCAGGACATCCTCGACATGGGGTTGCACGCGATCGCGATGAGCCGCTTCTCGGGCGTGTGGAGCGGCATGAAGACGATCCAGGAGGTCGTCGAGTCGTCGGCCTCGGTCGTCGTCGATCCGGCGCGCGTGAACATCGTCATCCCCGAGGATTTCGTCATGCCGCCCGGCGGCCTGCACATCCGCTGGCCCGACGCGCCGCTGGAGCAGGAGGCGCGGCTGATGGACTACAAGTGGTACGCGGCGCTGGCCTATGTGCGCGCGAACAAGCTCAACCACACCGTCGTGCAGGGACCACACGACCGCCTGGGCATCATCGCCAGCGGCAAGGCCTACAACGACACGCGCCAGGCGCTGGCCGACCTCGGCCTCGACGACGACACCTGCCGCCGCATCGGCGTGCGGCTGCACAAGGTCAACGTCGTCTGGCCGCTGGAGGCGACGATCACGCGCGAGTTCGCGCAGGGCCTGCAGGAGATCCTCGTCGTCGAGGAGAAGCGCCAGGTCATCGAGTACCAGCTCAAGGAGGAGCTCTACAACTGGCGCGCCGACGTGCGCCCCAACGTGCTCGGCAAGTTCGACGAGACCGACGGCGACGGCGGCAGCGGCGGCGAGTGGAGCCGGCCGAACCCGAGCCAGAACTGGCTGCTGCGCGCCAAGGCCGACCTCACGCCGGCGATCATCGCCAAGGCCATCGCCAAGCGGCTGACGAAGCTCGGCGTCGACCGCGACACCGCCGCGCGCATGGACGAGCGGCTGGCCGTCGTCGCCGCGCGCGAAGCGCAGCTCGCGGCGCTGAAGGTCGACACCGGCGACCGCGCGCCCTGGTTCTGCAGCGGCTGCCCGCACAACACCAGCACCCGCGTGCCCGAGGGCAGCCGCGCGCTGGCCGGCATCGGCTGCCATTACATGACGGTGTGGATGGACCGCAGCACGCAGACCTTCAGCCAGATGGGCGGCGAGGGCGTGGCCTGGACCGGCCAGGCGCCGTTCACGAAGGAGGCGCATGTCTTCGCCAACCTCGGCGACGGCACCTACTTCCACAGCGGCATCCTCGCCGTGCGCCAGAGCATCGCCGCCGGCGTCAACATCACCTACAAGGTCCTCTACAACGACGCCGTCGCGATGACCGGCGGCCAGCAGGTCGGCGAGCGGCCCGAGGGCCACAGCGTGCTGCAGATCATGAAGAGCCTGGTCAGCGAGGGCGTGACCCGGCTCGTCATCGTCACCGACGAGCCGGCGAAGTACGACGGCGTCGCGCTCGAGGCCGGCGTCACGGTCCACCATCGCGACGAGCTCGACGCCATCCAGCGGCAATTCCGCGAGATCGCCGGCACCAGCGTCATCATCTACGACCAGACCTGCGCCACCGAGAAGCGCCGCCGTCGCAAGCGCGGCAAGCTCGCCGAGCCCGACCGCCGCGTCGTCATCAACCCGCTGGTCTGCGAGGGCTGCGGCGACTGCAGCGTGCAGAGCAACTGCCTCAGCGTCGAACCGCTGGAGACCGAATTCGGTCGCAAGCGCCGCATCAACCAGAACAGCTGCAACAAGGACTTCAGCTGCGTCAAGGGCTTCTGCCCGAGCTTCGTCACCGTCGAGGGCGGCCAGCTGCGCAAGCCCGTCAAGCAAAAGCGTGGCGATCTCGGGGCGCTGCCGCCGCTGCCCGAACCGGCGCTGCCGGCGGCCGAGCGGGCCTGGGGCATCGTCGTCGGCGGCGTCGGCGGCACCGGCGTGATCACGATCGGCTCGCTGCTGGGCATGGCGGCGCATCTCGACGGCAAGGGCGTCGTGACGCAGGATGCCGGCGGCCTGGCGCAGAAGGGCGGCGCGACCTGGAGCCATGTCCAGATCGCGAACCGGCCCGAGGCCATCCACACGACCAAGGTCGACACGGCGCAGGCCGATCTCGTGATCGCCTGCGACAGCATCGTCGCGGCGATGAAGTACACGCTGACCGTGATGCAGCAGGGCCGCACCTATGTCGCGCTGAACACGCATGGCACGCCGACGGCGGCCTTCGTGCGCAACCCCGAATGGCAGTTCCCGGGCGCGAACTGCGAGTCCGCCGTGCGCGCCAGCGTCGGCGATGCGCTGGTCGGCGCCTTCGATGCCGAACAGGCCGCCGTGCAGCTGCTCGGCGATTCGATCTACACGAACCCGCTGATGCTCGGCTACGCCTGGCAGCAGGGCCGGCTGCCGCTGTCGCGCGCGGCGCTGCTGCGCGCGATCGAGCTCAACGGCGTGCAGATCGACAACAACAAGGCGGCCTTCGAATGGGGCCGGCGCTGCGCGCACGACCTCGCCGCCGTGCAGGCGCTGTACGCGCCGGCGCAGGTCATCGAGTTCGTCAAGCGGCCGACGCTGGATGGGCTCGTGGCCACGCGCGTCGAGTTCCTCACCGGCTACCAGGACGCGGCCTATGCGGCGGGCTACCGCGAATTCGTCGAGCGCGTGCGCGCGGCCGAGGCGGCGATCGGTGGCGGTGGCGGCGCGGGCAGCAACACGGCGCTGAGCGAGGCCGTCGCGCGCCATCTCTTCAAGCTCATGGCCTACAAGGACGAGTACGAGGTCGCCCGGCTGCACACCGACCCCGCCTTCCTGGCCCAGATCGAGCAGCAGTTCGAGGGCGACTACCGCCTCGTCCACCACCTCGCGCCGCCGGCCATCGCCAAGCGCAACGCCCAGGGCGAACTCGTCAAGCAGCCCTTCGGCCCCTGGGTGCGGCGCGCCTTCGCGCTGCTCGCGCGGCTCAAGGGCCTGCGCGGCGGCGCGCTCGACGTCTTCGGCCGCAGCGCCGAACGCCGCACCGAACGCCGGCTCATCGCCGAGTACCGCGACACCGTCGACGAACTGTTGCGCGGCCTGAACGCCGACAACCGCGCGTTGGCCGCCGAGATCGCGCGCATCCCCGAGGAGATCCGCGGCTACGGCCATGTCAAGGAGCGCCATCTCGCGGCGGCGCGCGCGAAGTGGGACGCGCTGATGCAGCGTTGGCGCGCCGGGGCGGTGCGGCAAGCGGCCTGAGAGCGCGGCGGCCGGGCCGGGCGCCCGTCGCCGTCCGCCCGTCACCGTTCGTTCGCGCGCATTGCGCGCCGTGATCAAACGGCTTGAAGCCGACCCTGCATGTCGTCGGGTGATACTTCGCACCCTGATGAAAACCACCGCCCCCGCTCAGCGTTACACCCTGGTCGCGATCGCGCTGCACTGGCTGCTGGCGCTGATGATCATCGGCTCGTTCAGCGTCGGCGCCTACATGGCCGATCTGCCGCTGTCGCCGACGCGGCTCAAGCTCTTCAACTATCACAAGTGGGCCGGCATCACGATCCTCGCGCTGTCGGCGCTGCGCCTGCTGTGGCGCTTGACGCACCGCCCGCCACCCGACGTGCCGATGCCGGCCTGGCAGGCGCGCGCCGCGCACCTGTTGCACTGGGCGCTGTATGCGCTGTTCTTCGCCGTGCCGCTGATGGGCTGGGCCTACAGCTCGGCGGCCGGCTTCCCCGTCGTCGTCTACGGCGTGCTGCCGCTGCCCGACTTCGTCGCCCCCGACCGCGCCTTGGCCGACACGCTCAAGGAGTTGCACGGCACGCTCGCCTGGTCGCTGGCCGTCGTCGTCGGGCTCCATGTCGCCGCGGCGCTGAAGCACCAGTTCGTCGACCGCGACGGCCTGCTCGAGCGCATGCGCCCCTGAACCTCCTCCCGTCACCCGGATTCCCATGAGCCTCATCCACCGCATCGTCCTCGGTGCCGCCCTCGCCGCGTCCGTCGTCGCCGCCCCCGCCGCGATGGCGGCGACCAAGCCCGCCCAGCTGGTCCCCGCCGGCAGCGAGATCGACTTCACGACCAAGCAGATGGGCGTGCCCGTCGACGGCAAGTTCGGCAGGTTCACGGCGCAGATCGTGCTCGACCCGAAGCAGCCGCAGACCGGCAGCGTCGCCTTCGAGATCGACACCGGCAGCGCCCGCTTCGGCAGCGCCGAACTCGATGCCGAGGTGCCCAAGCCGGTCTGGCTCAACGTCGTGAAGTTCCCGCAGGCGAGCTTCAAGTCGACGGCGATCAAGGCCGCCGGACCGGGCAGGTTCGAGGTCACCGGCGTGCTGTCGATCAAGGGTCTGTCGCACAACGTCGTCGTGCCGGTGCAGCTCACGCAGTCCGGCGCCGACAGCGTCGCCAGCGGCAGCTTCACGATCAAGCGTCTCGAATTCAAGGTCGGCGAAGGCGAATGGTCCGACACGTCGATGCTCGCCGACGACGTCCAGGTCCGCTTCAAGCTCCATCTGACGGGCCTCGCCCCGCTCTGACCCCCTTCACCCCCCACCTTCCAGGAGTTCCCATGAAACAGCTCGCCATCGCCGCCGCCGTCGCCCTCGCCGCCTTCGGTGCCCGGGCCGAGACCGCCAACTACACGATCGACCCGAACCACACCTTCGCGACCTTCGAGATCGGCCACATGGGCACCTCGACGATCCGCGGCCGCTTCGACAAGAAGAGCGGCACGGTGCAGGTCGATGCCGGCGCCAAGACCGGTCGTGTCGACGTGACGATCGACATCGCGTCGCTGAGCACCGGCGTCGACCATTTCAACCAGCATCTGCAGAGCAAGGAATTCTTCGACGTCGCGACCTACCCGACGGCGACCTTCAAGAGCGACAAGTTCGTCTTCGACGGCGTCAAGGTCGCCGCCGTCGAGGGTCAGCTGACGATGCACGGCAAGACGCAGCCGGTGACGCTGAAGGCCAACCACTTCAACTGCTACGTCAACCCGATGTTCAAGCGCGATGTCTGCGGCGGCGACTTCGAGGCCGCGATCCACCGCAAGGACTTCGGCATGGACGCCTACGAGAACATGGGCGCGCCCGACGACGTGCGCATCCTCGTCCAGATCGAAGCGATCAAGCAGTAAGCCGGCAGCCCCGGCACGGCGCGGCGCTATCCTGCCCGCCGTGCCCGCAACGATCCAGCTCGAACTCCTGGCCGCGCCGCGTGCGCGCTGCGGCGCGCGCGCGGCGGCGCTCGCCGCCGGCGACGCGCTCCTGCTGGCCTGGCTCGCGCTCGAGGGTCCGACCTCGCGCGAACGCGCGGCGCAGCTGATCTGGCCGGCGAGCGACGCGGCCTCGGCGCGCAACGCCTTGCGCCAGCGCCTGTTCAGGCTGCGCAAACAGCTCGGCGCCGACGCGGTCAGCGGCAGCGCGACGCTGGCGCTGGCCGACGGCGTCGCGCATGACCTCGGCCACGGCCCCGGCCTGCTCGGCGACCTCGAAGCCGCCGACGCGCCCGAACTCGCGGCCTGGCTCGCCGCGCGCCGCAGCGAGCGCGCCGGCGCGGCGCGGCGCGAACGCGAGGCGCGCATCGAGACGCTGGAGGCCGCCGGCGACCTCGGCGCCGCGCTCGCGCTGGCGCAATCGCTGCTCGAATCCGACCCGCTGAGCGAACCCGCGCACCGCCGCGTCATGCGCCTGCACTATCTGCGCGGCGACCGCGCCGCGGCGCTGCTTGCCTTCGACCGCTGCGAATCGCTGCTCAAGCACGAGATCGGCACCGCGCCGGCACGCGAGACGATCGAGCTGCTGGCGACGATCGAACATGCGGCCGCGCCGCCGCCGGCCACCGCAGCGCGCAAGCCGGTGCCCGCGGCGGTGCTGCGGCCGCCGCGGCTGATCGGCCGCGACGCCGAACTCGCGGCGCTGCGGCGCGGCCTCGACGCCGGTTCGGTCGTCATCGTCGTCGGCGAGGCCGGCATGGGCAAGACGCGGCTGCTGCAGACGCTGGCCGCCGCCGATGCGCAGTGGCTGCACACCAACGGCCGCCCCGGCGACGCGCTGGCGCCGTACGCGACGCTGGCGCGCGCGCTGCGCCAGCTCATCGAGCGCGTGCCGCAGGCCGTCGACGCCGCATTGCGTCCGGCGCTGGCGGCGCTGCTGCCCGAATTCGGCGCCGCGCCGAACGCGCCGGCACCGGCGCCGGCCGCGGCACCGATGCTCGCGCCCGCGCTGCAGGCGCTGCTGCGGCGCGCCGCGCCCGCCGTCTCGACGCTCGCCTTCGACGACCTGCAGTTCGCCGACGACGCCACGCTGGATCTGCTGCAGTCGCTGCTCAGCGCGCCGCGCGGCGAGGCGCCGCTGCGCTGCTGCCTCGGCCTGCGGCCACCGGCGCCGGGCAGCCGGCTGGCCGGGCTGCTCGACGCGCTGGCCGCCGCCGGGCCGCAGACGCGGCTGACGCTGCAGCCGCTGGGTGTCGACGACCTCGCGGCATTGGTGGCATCGCTCGCCCTGCCCGGGCTGCGCGTCGGCGAAGCTGGCGACGACGGCGATGATGGCGGCGCGCTCGCCGCCCAGTTGCACCAGCGCAGCGGCGGCAACCCGCTGTTCGCTCTGGAGACGATCAAGCTGGCCTGGAACGACGGCCGCCTGGCCTGGACCGCCGACCTGCCGCGTCCCGACACGCTGAGCCAGCTCGTCGCCGAGCAGCTCGCGCGGCTCGGGGCGCCGGCGCTGCAGCTCGCGCGGGCGGCGGCGGTGGCCGGCGTCGACTTCTCGATCGAGCTCGCGCAGGCGCTGCTCGGCCGCCATGCGATCGAGCTCGCCGACGCCTGGAGCGAGCTCGAATCGCAGCAGGTGCTGCGCGGCACCGAATTCACCCACGACCTCATCCACGAGGCGCTGCTGCAGGGTCTGCCCGAGGTCATCGCGCGCCATCTGCACGGCCAGACCGCGGCCTGGCTCGAAGGCCAGGGACGCGGCGCCGAGCCGGCGCGCGTCGCCGCGCATTGGGAGGCCGCCGGCCAGCGCGCACGCGCGCTGCCGGCGCTGCGCGCCGCGGCCGAGCGCGCGCACCAGGCGCTGCGCGAGGGCGAGCGCATCGAGCTGCTGCTGCGCGGCGCCGAGATCGCCGAGGCGGCGGGCCGCATCGACGAGGCCTGGGACCTCGTGCGCAGCGCCGTCGAGGGCCATATGAACACGATCCGCCAGGCCGACGGCCTGCCGCTGCTCGACCGCCTCGAGGCGCTGGCCCGCACGCCGGCGCAGCGCGTCCGCGTCGCCGGCGATCGCGCCTGGTACACGACCGTGCTCGGCGACCCGGCGCGCGCCATCGAGCTCGGCCTGGCGGCGCTGGCGCAGGCGTTGCCGCTGGGCGACGAGGCGCTGCTGGCGTCGATCCGCCAGCGCCTGGGCACGGCGATGGGCATGGTCGGCCGCTTCGACGAGGCGCTGGCGCAGCTGCGCGAGGCCGAACCCTGGATCGCCGCACATGCCTCGGCCGACGACCGCTGCGAGTTCGACGGCAACCTCGCCGTCGTGCTCGACAACCTCGGACGGCCGGCCGAGGCGCAGGTGCACCACCGCCAGGCGCTCGCCGCCAGCGCGGCGCGCGACGACCAGTCGCAGCTCGCGACCCAGCTCGCCAACTACGCGCTGAGCCGCCTGGACGCCGGCGACGCCGAGGGCGCGGCGGCGCAGCTCGAGCAGGCGCAGCGCATCGTCGACACCTACGAGCTGGCCGGCAGCAGCGCCGGCTTCATCGCCATGCTGCGCGCGCAATGCGAGCGCTCGCTCGGGCGTTATGCCGCGGCGCTGCAGTGGTGCGACCGCGCCGAGGCCATCCTGGCCCAGCGCAACCCGGCACGCGTGCCGGTGGCGCGGCTGCAGCGCGCCCATGTCTGGCTCGACCTCGGCCAGCATGCCCGCGCGCTGCAACTGCTGGGCGACGCGGCGGCGGCGCAGGCCGCGGCGCGCGCGATGCCGGCGCGTTACGGCGTGCGCTGGCTGGTGCTGGCGGCGCGCGTGCAGCGGCGGCTCGGCGTCGACCCGGGGCCGGTGCTGGCGGCCGCGGCGGCGCTCTCGCCGTCCATCGGCTGGCCCGAGCTGGGGTTGATCGTCGGCACCGAGCAGGCGCTGGCGCACGCGCCGATGCGCGCGTTGCCGCTGCTCGACGCCATCACCGCCGCGGCCGGCGAGCGCGCGCTGCACGGCGCCGAACTCGGCGCCCGGCTGCATGCCTGCTTGGCGGCGGCGGCGCTGCGCGAGCCGCATTGCGCGGCGCGCGCCCGGGCGGCGCTCGAACTGGCGAAGACGGCCGAGGCGCTGCACGCCGACCGCGGCCTGCGCTGGCTCGCCCCGGCGCGGGCGCTCGCCGCCGCCGACCTCGCCGCCGAGGCGGCCGAGGTCGCTGGCGCCGGCCGGCGCTGGCTCGCCGAGACCCTGGCGCAGCAGATCGCGCCCGAGTTCGCCGACGGTTTTCTGCACCAGCACCCGACCCACGCCGCTTTGGGGGTCGGGTCAACCGACCCTGGAACGGCCGTAACGCGAACGTAACGGTCGGCGGATTAAAACCCTGGCCAACCAGCAGCAGCTGAGATCAAGCCAGGGAGCCCCGTCATGTTTGCGATCCAAAACCACCGTCCCGATTTCGCCGAGACCCAGTTCAATGCCGCCGAGCCCGGCGACGCGGTCGAGTTGCTGCAGCGCGCCGACGCCGCCGACCGCGTGCTGTTGCAGCTGGTGGCCTGCGCGGCGCTGGCGACCCTCGTGCTCGCGCTGGCGAGCAGCCTGAGCGCGTAGCAAGGCGCGTTACGGGGCCCCACAGAGGCGCCTGAAGGCCGCGGCAGCGCGCCGGCCTGTCGCCGGTGCCTGCATCCTGTCGCGCCGGGACCGCCCCGCGTCCGAAGGGGCTGCCGGCGCGGCCGGCGCTTGCGTACATTGCATCCCATGTCGGATCCGATGAACGCCCCCCCGCCTGGCCGCACCGCGGACTGGCACGCGCGCTGGCAGCAATTCTCGAGCGCCGCGCTGCGCGCCTTCCACGCCTACGCGAACTGGCTCGTCGGCATCAGCTGGCGCCGCTTCGTCGTGCTGGCGCTGATCCTGGTGATCGTCGTCGGCATCGTCCACGACAAGCCGCCGTTCACCTGGACCATCACCGAGAAGGTCGACGCCGGCGGGCCCAGGGTCGTGATCGTGCCGCCGCGGCCGCCGCGACCGCCCAAGGCCCCCGCCGCGCCGGCGGCGACGCCGGGCAAGCCGCCGATCCAGATCGTCACGCCGGGCAAGGGCGAGGGGGTCGAGATCAGCATCGGCAAGGAAGGCGTCTACATCGGCCCCAAGGGCGCCGCGGCGTCGGCCGCCGAGGCCGCGACGGCGCCGGCGGCAGCGTCGGCATCGGCGGCAGCGGCATCGGGTGCCGAAGCCGGGGTCCACATCACGCTGCCGCCGGGCGCCACCAGCGAGGCCGTGCGCGCGGCGGTCGAGGAGGCCAAGCAGCAGATCGCCGACTCGATCAAGGAGGCGCGCGAGCAGGCCGAGCAGGCGCGCCAGGATGCCGTCCAGGCGCAGCAGGACGCGGTGCAGGCGCAGCAGGACGCCGCCGAGACGATCAGGGAACTCGGCCGCGACGGCGGCGGCACGCGGCGCGTGCGCGTGGGCATCGGCGACTTGATGATGCAGTTCACGCTGCTGTGGATCGCCGCCTCGGCGGTCATCAAGTACACCTACAAGGGCCGCATGCAGGCCGAGGTGAAGGCGGCGCAGGCGACCGAGACGGCCGAGGCCGAATCGCTCAAGCGCCAGGTCGTCGAGGCGCGCATGGCGGCGATGCAGGCCCAGGTCGAACCGCACTTCCTCTTCAACACGCTGGCCAGCATCGACTACCTGATCCAGACCGACCCGGCGCGCGCCAGCGTGATGCAGAAGAACCTGATCGCGCTGCTGCGCGCGAGCATGCCGACGATGCGCGAGGCCAGCGACGGCGGCGTGCGCGACCTCGGGCGCGAGCTGGCCGTCATCCGCCCCTATGTCGAGATCCTCAAGGTGCGCATGGAGGAGCGGCTGCACGCCGAGATCGCCGTGCCCGACGGCCTGCTCTCGGCCGAGTTCCCGCCGATGATGATCCAGACGCTGGTCGAGAACGCGATCAAGCATGGGCTCGAACCCAAGCCCGAGGGCGGATCGCTGCGCGTCGCCGCCGAGATCGTGCACGGCAAGCTGCAGGTCACGGTGGCCGACACGGGGCTGGGCTTCGGCAAGGCGCCGACCGCCGGCACCGGCGTCGGCCTGGCGAACATCCGCGAGCGGCTGCAGCTGCTCTACGGCCCGCGTGCCACGCTCACGGTGGCCGCCAACCAGCCCAGCGGCACCGTGGTCACGATCACCGTGCCGTACAAGACGATCGAAGGGACACCGACATGACGCTCGACGACGACCTTCGTGCCCCACCCGCCTCCGCACCGCTCGCGCCCGCCGCGGCGCGGCCGGCGCGCCGCCCGCTCTGGCCATGGCTGCTGGCGCTGGGTCTGTTGCTGGCGCTGCTGGCCGCGGCCGGCGCCTGGGCCGCCGTGCAGGCGCTCGGCGAGGGGGGCGGCCATGGCCTGCACCTGACGATCAACGGCGACGAGTGGGATCCGGTCGTCGTCGGCGTCGACCATCCGGGGATGCTGCTGGCGGGGCTCGCGGTCGCGCTCGTCGCGGTGCTCGTAATCGTGCCGCTCGCGCTCTTGCTGGCGCTGCTGTCGACGGTGCTGGGCGTCGGCATCGCGCTGCTCGTCGTGCTGGCGGTGGTCGCGGGCGTGGCGTCGCCGCTGTGGTTGCCGCTGCTGCTGCTGTGGCTGCTGCTGCGACCGCGCGGCGCCGCTAGGATCGGGTCATGAACCACGCCGCAGAACCGGGACCGGGGGTGAGCGCCGCGCCCACGGCCGTCATCGCCGACGACGAAAGGCTGATGCGCGAACAGCTGCGCGCGCGGCTGGCCGAGGTCTGGCCCGAGCTGCAGATCGTCGGCGAGGCGCGCAACGGCATCGAGGCCGTCGAGCTCGTCGACACGCTGCGCCCCGACATCGTCTTCCTCGACATCCGCATGCCGGGGCTGACCGGCGTCGACGCTGCGCGCCGCATCGCGCAGCTGCCGCCGCGCCCGGGCGACGACGACGAGCGCCTGCCCGAGATCGTCTTCATCACCGCCTACGACCAGTACGCGGTCGAGGCCTTCGAGCAGGGCGTGGCCGACTACGTGCTCAAGCCGGCCGAGCCCGACCGCCTGCGCCTGACCGTCGACCGCATCCGCGGCCGCCTCGCGGCGCGCGACAGCGACGACGCGGCGCCCGCGGGCCCGCATCTGCAGCAGCTGCTGCACCGCCTGGCGGCGCAGCTCAATCCGGGCGGCAAGCCGAACTACCTGCAATGGATCCAGGCCACCGTCGGCCAGGCGATCCAGATGATCGCCGTCGACGAGGTGCTGTTCTTCATCAGCGACGAGAAGTACACGCGCGTGCAGACGCCGCAGGTCGAGGCGCTGATCCGCAAGCCGATCAAGGAGCTCGTCGACGAGCTCGACCCGGCACAGTTCTGGCAGATCCACCGCAGCACGCTCGTCAACGTCAAGGCCGTCGCCGGCGTGACGCGCGATTTCCGCGGCCGCCAGATCGTCGCCGTGCGCGGCCACCCCGAGAAACTCGAGGTCAGCCGCAGCTACACGGGGCTGTTCAAGGGCATGTGAGCGGCGGGCGGCCGCTGCCCGCGGCGGCCGCAACCGGCCTCGCGCCGGCGGTTTCGTAGCGTCCGGCTACAAGTCGGCCGCGGTCGCCCCGGCCCGGGCGTGGACAATCGGGCGCGTCGCCGCCCGCGCGACGCGTAGCCACGAAGGACCGACGATGACCGCCCCGACCGCGGCCAGGCTGATCGCCTGTGCCCTGCTCGCCGCCAGCCTGAGCGCCGCGGCCGCGCTGCCCACCGACGCCGCGCTCGACCAGCACGTGCAGGACCTGCAGGGCGAATCGCTGCAACTCGAACGCGATCTGCGCGCGCTCGAGGACGAACTGCTCTATCCGAGCGGGTCGGGCATCACGGTCTTCGTCAGCGCCGATCTCGGCCCCGCGATCGAGGTCGACAGCCTGAGCCTGGCGCTCGACGACAAGATCGTCGCCAGCCATGCCTATTCGGCGCTCGAGCAGCGCTCGCTGCGCCGCGGCGCGGTGCAGCGCCTGTACGCCGCCGGCATCGGCACCGGCCAGCATGGCTTGGCGGTGACGCTGGTCGGCCATGGACCGGGCGGTGCCGAGTTCAAGCGCAGCGCCAAGCTCGAATTCGCCAAGGAAGGCACGGCGCGCAACGTCGAGCTGCACCTCAAGGACGGCGCCGGCGCCGCGGAGATCGAGGTCAAGGTCTGGCCGTGATCCGCTGCCGGGTGCTCGTGCTGCTGGCGGCGCTGGCCGCCGCTGCCGCGGCGGCTGCGCAGGGCGCCGCCGCCGGCCCGGTCGCGCCCGCGA
>JAGWTU010000064.1 GCA_028868825.1 Burkholderiales bacterium
ACGGGCGCCGCGCGCCGCGGCCTCGCGCGCCGCCGCCGGCGCCCAGCGCAGGATGGCCTCGGCATCGTCGGCCGCCTGCGCATGGTGGGCCAGCGCGGCGAGCGCGACCGTGCCGGTCGGCCGCGCCGCCAGCGCGTCCAGCACGCGGGCGTGCAGCTGCGTCGCGCGCAGCGGCGGGATCGCGGTCTCGACCGCCGTGCGCGCCAGCTCGTGGCGGAAGCGCAGGCGCCGCCCTTCGGCGACGAGCAGCCCGCCGGCGACGCAGGCATCGACGGCATCGACCGCGGGCCCGGCGACGGCTTCGACGATCGCCGCGTCGGCATGCGCCGGCACGATGGCGACGACCTGCAGCACCTGCTGCGCCGCCGGCGGCAGCGATGCGGCGCGGGCGAGCACGGCGTCGCGCACGGTGGCCGGCACCGCTGCGTCCACGGCGTCGGTGCTCTGCGCCGAGTGCGCAACGTCGGCGCCCTGGCGCAGCAGCTCGGCGACGAAGAAGGCGTTGCCGCCGGTGGCCGCATGGATGCGGTCGGCGTCGCTGCGCTGCGCGGCCTGCGCGAGCCGGTCGACGGCGCCGCGCGACAGCGGCGGCACGACGAGCCGCTGCACATGCGCCGCCGGCAGCTCGCCGAGCAGCGAGCGCAGCCGCTCGAGCGACGCCGCGTCGTCGCGGTGGCTGAGGACGAGCAGCGCCGGCACCTGGTGCATGCGTCGGCCGAGGTACTTCACGAGGTCGAGCGTCGCCGCATCGGCCCAGTGCAGGTCCTCGAAGACCATCACGGTCGGCGCGGGCGGCCGCGCGAGTTCGTCGAGCACGGCGGGAAACAGGTTCGCGCCAGCAGCGGCCGCCTGGTCGACGGCCAGCCGGCGCGCGATCTCGCCGCGACACTGCGCGGCGACATCGTGCAGCGGTCCCAGCGGCCGCGGCGTGGCCAGCGCCTCGCAGCCGCCCCAGAGCACGCGCGCCGGCGCGATGCGCAGGGCGAAACGCTCGAGCAGCGACGTCTTGCCGACGCCGGCTTCGCCGCTGACGAGCACCGTATGGCCGCGCCGCGGCGACTGCGCCGCGAGTGCGGCGAATGCGGCGAGGGCGCCGAGCAGCTCGTCGCGTTCCAGCAGATCGGACATGGGCGTGAGCTTACGACGGCGCCGCAGCCCGGGCCGGATCGGCGCGCCGCGCATAACGCCGGCATAACGAGGTGCTCACTACAAAGGCGACACCCGGGCACGGCATCGCATCCGAAAGCGTCGCCCGGGGACATTCCATTCATTCATCCATCCATCGTTCAACAAGGGAGCCCATCATGTTCAGATCCATCCAGAAGTTCCTCCTCGCGCTGGCGCTGGTGGCGCCGATGCTGTCGCAGGCGGTGCCTTCGGTCGTGCGGCTGCCGCAGGCCGTGCCGGCAACCGCGGCGACGGCGGCGCCCGACGACAACGCCATGACCGTGCTGGCGCTGGCCGATCCGGCGGCGACCTGTGCGACGGCGCGGGCCAGCACCCGCCCTGGGGCCCACTCGGTGGCCTTCCTGCAGGGCGACAAGGCACCCGTGACCTCGGCGCGCAGCACGGCCTGCCGCTACATCTGCCAGGCCTGCTCGCAGTTCGGTTGGCCCGACGCCTGCGCGCGCTGCGCCACCTGCGGCGGCAGCAACTGAAGGACGCGGTCGCGATCCGCAGCGCCTCGTCCATCGATGCGGCCGCGATCCCGTCGACCCGAGGTTGCCGGCGCGGAACCGCTGTCCTGTCGAAATTCGCCGCCGCCATTCGTCGTATGGAAGTCAACCACTCCAGGAGACTTCCATGCCCCGTTACATGATCCAGGTTCGAGCCACCGCGATGAGCGAGGCCGGTGAATTCCCCGATGACCCGACACTGGTCAGCCGCATGATGGCCTTCCACGACGAGATGGCCAAGGCCGGCATCCTGCTCGACGGTGCCGGCCTGCAGCCCAGCAGCCAGGGGTTCCGCGTGCACTACGACGCGGCCGGCAAGGCCCGTGTCACGGACGGTCCCTTCGCCGAAACCAAGGAACTGATTGCCGGCTACACCTTGATCGACGTGCGCTCGCAAGACGAGGCGCTGGCCTGGGCGCGGCGCTTCCCGGCGCCGTTCCCCGGCCAGCCCTGCTGCATCGAGGTGCGCCCGCTGATGGGCGGCATCGACCTGCCGCCCGAGGATGCGGAACGCCTCATACGCGAACAGCTGGCCGCCATCAGGCAGGGTGGTTGAGGCCGCCGATTCCGCCGCCGTTGCATGATCATCGCCGCATGAACGGTGATGTTGCACGCACGCTCGCGGCCGTCTGGCGCATCGAGTCGGCGCGCCTCGTCGCCGCCGTCGCGCGGCTGGTGCGCGATGTCGCGCTGGCCGAGGAGCTGGCCCACGACGCGATGGTGTCCGCGCTCGAACGCTGGCCGCTCGACGGCCTGCCCGACAACCCGGCAGCCTGGCTGATGACCGCCGCCCGCAACCGGGCGCTGGACCGGCTGCGCCAGGACGCGCTGCACCGGCGCAAGCAGGCGGAACTCGGCGCCGACGCCGACGCCCGCGGCGACCATGTCGTGCCCGATTTCAGCGACGCGCTGGACGCCGCCGACGAGATCGACGACGACCTGCTGCGGCTGGTGTTCTGCGCCTGCCATCCGCTGCTCGGGCGCGAGGCGCAGGTGGCGCTGACGCTCAAGCTCGTCGCCGGGTTGACGACGGCCGAGATCGCGCGCGCCTACCTGCTGCCCGAGCCGACCCTCGCGCAGCGCATCGTGCGCGCCAAGCGCACGCTCTCGGCCGCCGGCGTGCCTTTCGAGGTGCCGCGCGGCGAGGCGCTGGTGCCGCGGCTGGCGGCGGTGCTCGAGGTCGTCTACCTGATCTTCAACGAAGGCTATGCGGCCAGCGCCGGCGACGACCTGATGCGCCCGGCGCTGTGCGACGAGGCGCTGCGGCTGGGCCGCATGCTCGCCGCGCTGATGCCGCGCGACGCCGAGGTGCTGGGCCTGGTGGCGCTGATGGAGATCCAGGCGTCGCGCGCCAACGCCCGCGTCGACGCGCAGGGCGAGCCGGTGCTGCTGGCCGACCAGGACCGCAGCCGCTGGGACCGCCTGCTGATCGGCCGCGGGCTGGCGGCGCTGGCGGCTGCGCAGCCGCTGCGCGAGCAGGCCGGAGCCTACGAGCTGCAGGCGCGCATCGCCGCCTGCCATGCCCAGGCGGCCAGCGCCGCCGCGACCGACTGGCTGCGCATCGTTGCGCTGTACGACGAACTCGGCCGCTGCCGGCCGTCGCCGGTGGTCGAGCTCAACCGCGCGGTGGCGGTCGGCATGGCCTGGGGACCGGCGCGGGCGCTGCCGCTGGTCGATGCGCTGGCCGCCGATCCGGCGCTGGCCCGCTATCCCTGGCTGGGCGCGGTGCGCGGCGACCTGCTGGCCCGGCTCGGCCGCGCCGACGAAGCGCGGCGCGAATTCGAACGCGCCGCCGCGCTAACCGAGAATCGGCGCGAGCGCCGGCAGCTGCTGGCGCGGGCACGCGGCGACGCTTGCTGATTGATCGATCGATGCGGACCGCCGATGTCGAAAAGTCATCTCCCCGTTCGTCGTAAGAGGGAACCGACGCGCCCCGCGCCGTTCCCATCGCTTTCCTTCGACCCCGCCCCAGGAGCGTCGACCGTGGCCCCATCTCCCGCCCGACCCATTCCCGCAGGCTGGCACCGCCTGACCCCGCACCTGATCTGCGCCGGCGCCAGCGACGCCGTCGGCTTCTACGGCCAGGTGCGCGATCCCTTCGGCCACCTGTGGTCGCTGGCGACGCACCAGCGCGACCTGACGCCGGAGCAGATCCGCACCGGCATGGCGCAGGCGATGTCCGCGCCGCGCGACTGGCCGTCGGGCGACGCCAGGCCGACCTGAGCCGGGAGGGCCCGCGATGCGACCGCTGAAGTATTCGATCAACGTCACGCTGGACGGCTGCTGCGATCACCGCGCCGGCATCCCCGACGCGGCACTGCACCGGCATGCGGCCGAGAACATTGCCGCCGCCGACGCGCTGCTGTTCGGTCGCGTGATCTACGAGATGATGGAATCGGCCTGGCGCGCACCGGCGCGCACCGGCGTCAAACCCGATTGGATGGACGACTGGATGCTGCCCTTCGCGCGCACGATCGATGCAGCGAAGAAGTACGTCGTCTCGAGCACGCTGCAGGAGGTCGACTGGAATGCCGAGCTCGTGCAAGGCGATCTGGCCGGCGCCGTGCGCCGGCTCAAGCAGCAACCGGGCAAGGGCCTGTTCACGGGCGGCGTGCAGCTGCCCTTGGCGCTGGCCGAACTCGGATTGATCGACGAATACGAGTTCATCGTGCATCCCCGCGTCGCGGGCCATGGGCCGAGCCTGCTCGCCGGACTCTCGAAACCGCTCGATCTGCGGCTCGTCGATCGCATCGAGCTGGGATCGGACTCCGGCCTGGTGGCGATGATCTATCGGCCGAAATCGTCCTGACGTTCAAGCCTGCACTTCGACCACGGGTTCGAAACCGCCGAAGATCATGCGCTTGCCGTCGAAAGGCACCGGCGGATTGCCCGGTGTCGACGGGTCCATGCGCGGGTCTTCGAGCATCTTCTTCATGGCCGCGTCGCGCGTGGCCTTGTCCGGCCATTCGACCCACGAAAAGGCCACCGTTTCCTCGGCCGTCGCTTGCACCGCGCGGCGGAAATCGGTGACCTTGCCGTCGGGGACGTCGTCGCCCCAGGCCTCGATCACCCTTGTCGCACCCAGCTCGATGAACAGCGAGTCGAAATGGCGCGCGTGTTCGATGAACTTCTGCTTGTTCGCAGTGGGAACCGCGATCACGAAACCGTCGATGTAGGACATGCCTTCACTCCTGTTGCATCGAGCGGTCGGCGCAGCCGCCCGGTAACTTGAATCGGTGCGTGCCGCAGCTCTACACTGCGCCGTCCCATCCGCAGAGGCCGCACGAGATGTCGATCGTTCTTTACCACCATCCCTATTCCCGCGCCTCGAACGTCGTCTGGATGCTCGAAGAGGTCGGCTGGCCCTACGAACTGCGTTCGGTCGACCTCATGAAAGGGGCCCACAAGGCGCCCGATCTGGTGGCGCTCAATCCGATGGGCAAGCTGCCCATTTTGACCGACGGCGACACGGTGCTGACCGAGTCGGCGGCCATCGGTCTCTATCTGGCCGATCGCTACGCTTATGGCCGCCTGGCGCCACGGGTCGATGATGCGGCCCGCGGCACCTATCTGCGCTGGTCGCTGTTCGCACCGTCGGTGATCGAACCCGGAACCATGGCCAGGCAGGCGGGTTGGGCTTACAAGGAAACCCAGGCCGGATGGGGCTCGTATGACGCCATGCTGAAAGCCATGGAGGCTGCCATCCATGATCGGGCCTACTTGCTGGGCGACGAGTTTTCGATGGCCGACGTGATCTTCGGCGGCACGCTGCGCTTCATGCTGGCCTTCAAGACGATAGAAGCGCGCCCCGCCTTCACGGCCTATGCCGAGCGACTGGCACTGCGACCTGCGCTGCAGGCGGCCGAAGCGCGCAATGCGGCCCAGCGCGCCGCGCTCGGCCTGGGCTGAGCCCCAAACCTGAGCCGCCAACGCGGCCCGATACACGGCCGGCCGCCTAACGGCGCAGATCGCGAAACCCCGCCGGCTCCCAGTCGCGAGGGGCCTGCAATACGCACGGGGCGCGGGCGGATGCGGTCGACAATGCGATAGCGGACCCGGTTGACGCCGCGACAGCAGTGGGCAGTGACCACGGCGGCCAGGCATGGCTACGGCGTCTTCCACGACACCGGATTCGATCTGCATTCCAAGCGGCATTTCTGTTCGCGCTACGTGTGCGAAGTCAGACCTGGCCGGATGCCCATCTCGGATTCTGGAAACTCTGGCATCTGGGCAGCAGCCCCCGGCAGCGGATGCATTGAGCGACGGGAGCGTCACAGGCTCAGGCGGCGATCGCCGGCCGGCGCCACAGCGCCGCCGGGCTGAAGCCGGTGACCAATGCCGTGCCGACGATGACGACCAATGCGCCGGCCGCCATATGCCACGACAGCGCTTCGCCCAGGAACAGATGTCCCCACAGCACGCCGAAGACGGGAATGAGGAAGGTGACCGTGAGCGCGGATGCGGCGCCCAGATCGGCGATCAGCCGGAAATACAGCAGATAGGCGATGCCGCTGCAGACGATGCCCAGCGCGAGCACGGCCAGCCAGATCACGGGCGTCGCCGTTCCCGGCGCGGGCGCGAAAGGCACGGCGGGGGCGATCAGCAGCGTCGCGGCCCACATGCTGCCGTGCGCATTGGCATAAGGGTCGACCTTCTTCGCCGACTTCGCATAGTTGCTGGCCACGCCGTACGAAAACGTCGCGCCCAGCGCCAGCGCGATCGCCAGGGTCGCGCCTTCGCGCAGGCCGCCGGGGTCGAATCCCACCAGCATCGCCACCCCTGCCACGCCCAGCGCCAGGCCGGCCATCGCCTTCGGCGCGACGGCCTGGCGCGTCCATACGGCGCCGATGACGGCGCCCCAGATCGGCGCGGTGGCGTTGAGGATGGACAGCAGCGACGCCGACAGCGTGCGTGCGGCGTAGGCGAACAGCAGGAACGGCAGCGCGGAGTTGAACAGGCCCAGCACGAGGTAATGCAGCGCGTTGCGGCGCGCGTCCAGCGGCTTGCGCAGCGCGACGCCGACGACGGCGAGGAACGCGGCCGCCGACGCGGCGCGGCAGGCGATCAGCAGCGTCGGCCCGAGCACCGGCGCGCCCATGCGCATGAACAGGAAGGACGCGCCCCAGATGGCGGAGAGGGTCAACAGGCGGACGAGGCTGGCGGAAGTCATGAAATGCCGAGGTTGGATGCGTGGGGTCGAGTTGTATGGCAACACCGCGGCCGGAACACGCCGCTTTCGGACATCCAGTGGGGGCGGCGAAGTTGACAACCGTTGTCAAGCCGCTCAAGATAACGCCATGAGCCGCCAGACCATGAGTTTCGCCCTGCCGGAATCGATGCGCGAGTACATCGACCAGCGCGTCGCGACAGGCCATTACGGCAACACCAGCGAGTACATCCGCGACCTCGTCCGCCGGGATCAGGAGGAGCAGGCCCGGCAGCGGCTGCGCGACCTCATCGAGGCAGGACTGGCATCGGGACCCGGTCGGCGACGCACCAAGGACGACGAGAAGGAACTGCTGGCGATCGCGCGCGGCGAGATCGATTGAAGCCGGCGGTTCTGCGCCCACAGGCGTTGCGCGATCAGCAGGGCGAGGTTCGCTACTACCGCCAGGAAGGTGGCACCCGCGTGGCAGTGAAACTGGCCAAGGCCACTGACGCCGCGCTCGACAAGCTCGAATACGAACCCGGCATGGGTTCGCCGGTGCTCGGCAAGCGACTGGGCATTCCGGGGCTTCGGACTTGGCGCGTGGCGAAGTTTCCGCTGCTGTGGTGCTATTTCGAGCGCGAGGACCATCTGGACGTCGTCCGGCTGCTGGGCGAGCGCCAGGACGTCGCGGCCATCCTGGCCGGCTCGTTGGCCTCGAACTGACGGCGGTCGAGTCGCGGCCGCCGCGCCGCCCTTAAGTCGCCGCCCCTAAGCCGCCGCCACCAACCGCCGCACCGTCTCTCCCCCCTGCGCCTCGCCAAGCACGATGACGCGGCCGGCCGTCGCGATCGTCTCCGCGCGGTGGGCGACGATGATGCGCGTCAGCGCCAGCGCCCGCACCGCCTCGTTGACGTTGCGTTCGCAGCCCGTGTCCAGATGGCTGGTGGCCTCGTCGAGCACGAGGATGCGCGGCTGCTTGTACAGCGCGCGCGCCAGCAGCAGGCGCTGCTTCTGCCCGCCCGACAGTGCCGCGCCCATGTCGCCGACGCGCGTGTGGTAGCGCATCGGCATCGCGTCGATGTCGGCGTCGATGGCCGCGGCGCGCGCGCAGGCCTCGATGCGGGCCTGGTCGCGCTCGAGGTCGAAGAAGCAGATGTTGTCGGCGATCGTGCCGGCGAACAGGTCGTCGTCCTGCATCACGGCGCCCATCGCCTCGCGGTACGCGAGCCCGGCGCTGGCGATGTTGACGCCGCCGATGAGGACCTCGCCCTCGGTCGGCTCGAGCAGCCCCAGCATGAGCTTGAGCAGCGTCGTCTTGCCGCAGCCCGAGGGCCCGGTGATGGCCACCGATTCGCCGGCCTCGATGCGCAGGTTCAGCCGCTCGATGACGGGCGCGTCGAAGGCCGAATAGCGAAAACTCACGTTGCGCAATTCAACCGCGGCATCGGCCAGCGGCGTGTCCTGCTGGCCATGGCCGCGTTCGGGCGCCGCCAGCGCGATGTCGCCGACGCGCTCGGCGTGCAGCCCCAGCATGCCGAACTCGACCGCGCGGTCGACGAAGGCCGCCGTGCGCGCCGCGAACTGCTGCTTGAAGGCGACGAACGCGAACAGCATGCCCACCGAGAGCGCACCGTCGAGCACCAGCGACGCGCCGAGCCAGACGACGGCGATGTTCTCGACGCCGAAGATCACGCCCTGCGCAGCCTGCGACGCGATCGTCAGCCGCTGCAGCCGGATGCCGGCATTCAGGTTGTCGGCCAGCAGATGGGCGTAGCGCGTGCTGCGCTGCTGCTCGCGGCTGAAGAGCTTGACGCTCTGGATGCCGCGCACCGTCTCGAGGAAGCTGCTGTGCTGCAGCGCCATGTGCGAGATCTGCTCGTCCTGCGCACTGCGCGACGCGCGGTACAGCGCCGCGCGCACGCCGCCGTACAGCAGCGCCGCGACCAGCACGATCAGCGCCAGCCGCGGCGCGTACAGCCCCATCACGACGACCGTGACGCCGGCCATCGCGCCGTCGAGCAGCGTCTCGACGAAGCTCGTCGTCAGCGTGCGCTGGATCGTGCCCAGCGATTCGAAGCGCGAGCCGATGTCGCCCAGGTGCCGGCGCTCGAAATACGCCAGCGGCAGCTTCAGCAGATGCGCGAACAGCCCCGTGAGCAGCTGCATGTTCAGCGCCGTGCTCAGCACCATCACGACCCAGGCGCGCGCCGCCGTCACGCCCGTCTGCACCAGCGCCAGCAGCCCGAAACCCAGCCCCAGCACGGTGAGCAGGCCGCGGTCGGCCGAGACCACGGCCTGGTCGACGACGAGCTGCACGAACAGCGGCGCGGCCACCGCGAAGACCTCGAGCGCGGCGGCCATCAGCAGCACCTGGGCGAGCGCGCCGCGGCAATCGCGCAGCCGGCCCAGCAGGTCCAGCACCGAGATGCGCGGCGCCGCCGCACGCGGGCTGAACTCGATGCCGGGCCGCAGCTCGAGGCAGATGCCGGTGAAATGCCGCGACAGCTCGGTCAGCGGCAACGTGCGCCGGCCCAGCGCCGGGTCGTGGATCACGGCCTGGCCGCGGCGCACGGCCGTCAGCACGACGAAATGCGCGAAATCCCAATGCAGGATCGCCGGCAGCGTCAGCTGCGGCAGGTCGGCCAGCTCGGCCTTGATCGGCCGCGCGTTGAGGCCGATGCGCGTCGCGGCGATCGCCAGCTGCCCGATGTTCACGCCGCGGCCCGACGCCGGCTGGCTCTGGCGCAGCGTCGCCAGGTCGATGTGGTGGCCGTGGTGCGCGGCGACCATCGCCAGGCAGGCCAGGCCGCATTCGGCCGCCTCGGTCTGGCGCACGACCGGCGTCACGCGACGGCCGCTGAAACGCAGGATGGGGCGCATGGTCAGGCGATCCTCGCCAGGCCCAGCAGCGGCTCGAACATCCACTCGAGCAGCGTGCGCCGCTCGAGCCAGACATCGGCCTCCAGCGACATGCCGCTTTGCAGCGGCACGACGGCGCGGCCGGTCGGCACCTGCTGCGATTCCAGCGCGACGTTGACGCGGTAGACGGCCTCGTCGGGGGCCTGCGGCGCGCCCGCCTCCTGCGACGTGACCATGGCGCGCGGGATCTCGACGACGCGGCCGCGGAAGGCGCCGTAGCGCTGGTACGGGAAGGCCTGGTAGCGCAGCGAGACGGTGTCGCCGACGGCGAGGAAGCCGATCGCGCGGCTGGGCACGAGCAGCAGCGCCTGCAGCGTCGCGTCGGCCGGCACGATGGTCAGCAGCACCGTCTGCCCCTGCGTCGACTGCCCGACCTCGCCGAGCACGGCGGTGGCCACGCCGTCGGCCGGCGCGACGATGGCCTGCGCGCCGCGCGATTCCGATTCCATGCCCTCCTGCGCGAGCTGCGAGCGCTCGCGCTCATGGCGCGAACGCTCGCGCGCCTCGTTCAGCGCCGCCGTCTGCAGCTCGAGTTCGAGCAGATTCATCTCGCGCTCCAGCGTCGAGCGCCCGCGCAGCAGCTCGCCCAGGCGGGCGCGCTGTTCGAGCAGCTCGTTGCGTTTCAGGTCGACCTGCGCCGCCGGCATGAAGCCGTCGGCCTGCAGGCGCTCGTGGTTGGCCAGCGCCGCCTCGGCGCCGGCGACGCGCTGCTGCTGCAGCGCCAGCATCGAGCGCACCTGTTCGGCTTCGGACTGCATGCTCTGCAGCCGCCGGCGCGCGCCGTCGAGCTGCAGCCGCGCGACGCCGCGCTGCGATGCGTATTCGCGGTCCAGCGCCGCCGCGCGCTCGCCGATGGCCCCGGTGACCCGGGCCTGCACCTGGCCGGCCTGCGCCGACATGCGCTCGGTCGACAGCACGAAGAGCACGTCGCCGCGCTTCACGCGCTGGCCCTCCTTGACGCGCTTGTCCAGCAGCGTGCCCGACTGCCCGGCGACGACGCGGATCAGCCCGGTGCTGGGTGCCAGATAGCCGCCGACATGGGCCTTGCGCGTGTACTGGCCGAACACGCACAGCGCGACGAGCGCCAGCGCGGCGGCCACCGACAGCGCGGTGACGAGCCCGAACGGCAGGCGCCGCGCGGCGAGCAGCGAGCCGACCATCGTGGTCGTCTGGCCGTCGAGCGCCTCCTGCCTGAACAACGTGGTTCGCATCGCGCCGCCCCGTTTAGACCGCCGGCGCCAGCTCGCGCGTCGCGGCCCGCGCCGGCGCCCGCGTCAGCGCGGCGGCGGCGCGCGCATCGGCCAGCGGATCCGCACCGTCGGCGACGTCGATCAGCAGCTCGGCGAACGCGCGCGACAGCGGCATGCCGGTGAGGATCTCGATGTAGAGGAACTGGCCCTGCGGGTTCAGCTCCAGGAACACGTATTCGCCTTCATTGGTGAGCTTGAGGTCGATGGTGCAGAAGACGAGCCCGAGCCGCGCGGCCAGCGCCTTGAGCTGGCGGCCGACCGCTGCCGGGAGATCGTGCCGGCGATAGCCCTCGAACGACTCGAGGCGGCCGTCGATGAGGCCGTCGCGCGGCCTGAACTCGGCGGCGTAGAGCTCGTTGCCGATGAGCGTCACGCGCAGCTCGCGGCAATCGGTGACCATCTCCTGGAAGATCGTCGGCGCGAGCACGAGCTCGTCGAGGTGGGCGCGGTCCTCGTCGCGCCAGCGCGCCGTGCCCATCCAGCGGTGGTACGGCGGCGACAGCACCTTGTGGATGACGCGCGAGCCATGCCGGTCGACGAAGCGGCGCGCCTGCTCGGGATCGTTGGTGATCAGCGTGTCGGGGAAACGCAGGCCCAGCCGCGACGCCCAATGCAGCTGCAGCGGCTTCACCGCCGCGCGCTGCGCCTGCGGCGCGTTGACGAAGGGGCAGTCCATCGACGCGAAGAGGCCGGAGAACAGCTCGTCCCATTCGCGCTTGAGAAAGGCCTCGTCGTCCGCGTCCGGCAGCGCGGGGGCGACGGGCATGTAGCGGCGCCGATGCCAGACGGCGCGCGCCTCGCCGAGGTCGACGCTTTCGCCGCGGACGTTTGTCCACTCGATGCTGGAGCGGCCGGCGCCGATGGCATGCGAGACGCGGCCCTCCATGCTCAGGCGCGTGGAATCGACGACTTCGTAGCGGGCGCCGCGCCTGGCGAGTTCCTGGGCCACGCACAGGGCGTGGACGTCGTTGGCCGAAGAGACGATGAGGATCATGCCGAGGCTCCCGCTTGCGGCGTGGGGATGGCCACGCCCAGCATCTCGGCGGTGATGCCGCGCTCGCGGAAGTAGGCCTGCTCCTGTTCCGCCATATGGGCGTCGCCGTCGACGCTGCGCTCGGGCCGCGTCGCGTAGGGGAAAGGCCGGCGCCAGGCCCACAGCAGCGGCTCGTAGTCCTGGGCCGACGCGATGCGCATAAGCGTCGCGCCGGAGCGCAGCGTCAGGCGCGCGTAGACGGCGCGGCCAGGGATCAGGCCGCTGGGCGCGGGGAGTTCGTGCAGGTCCAGCACGTCCGCGGGTGGGAAGTCCAGGCAATGCTTGCCGACGATCACGCGGACCAGGTCGTCCGGCGACTTGAGGATCAGGGCCTCGATGACCAAGGGTTGCATAGGGGGGTCTCGCTGGGGTTGCGGAAGGACGGAAGGAGGGGCGGGCGGTCGCCCGCCCCTCCTCGATCTCAGTTGTCGGGCGACGTGTAGCCGTCGCGCGAGTCGTCGTAGCCCCAGCCGCCGCAGCTGCTCGGCGTCAGCGTGATCGTCGTGCCGACCATCTGCATGCCGCCGGCGGCCAGCGCGCGCTCGTTCATGTCGAGTTCGCGGATGCCGCCCTGGACGACCTCGTTCGGCAGGTCGATTTCGGTGGTCCCGTGCAACAGATCCAGCAGGTACTTCATGTTCGCTCCAATGGCTAAAGTGGTCATGGGTTCAGGACCGCAACGTCAACGTCGTGCCCACCCGTCTGTACAGACGCGATCCGGTGGCGCAATGGGACATCGCCTGCGCGCGGCAGGCGAAACGGGTGCTGGAAGCGAATGGTTGGGGCCCGGGGAGCACCCGGCGCCGAGGTCGGCCGCCGGCCGGCCGGCTAGAGCCGTAGCATCGCGCTCAGCAGGCGCCGCGCCTTGTCCCAGTCGCGGCGCACGGTGCGGGTCGTCAGCCCCAGCGTGTCGGCGATCTCGGCCTCGTCGAAGCCGCCGAAATAGCGCATCTCGACGACCTGGGCCAGCCGCGGCTCGGCGGCGGCCATGGCGTCCAGCGCCTCGTGCACGCGCAGGGCCTCGTCATCGTCGCCGTCGGCCGACAGGGCGTCCTGCAGATGCGTCGACAGCGTCAGCCGCACGAGATCGCCGCCGCGCCGCTCGGTCAGGCGCTCGCGCACCGTGTCGACGATGACCGAGCGCATGACCTGTGACGCATAGGCGAAGTAGGCGCGCCGCGACGCCGCCTGCAGCGCGCCGGCCTTGGCGAAGCGCAGGTACGACTCGTGGACCAGCGCCGTCGTGTCGAGCACGGTGCCGCGGCCGCCGTCGCGCAGCCGCGCGCGCGCCAGCCGGCGCAGCTCGCCGTAGGTGGCGGTGAACAGCGCCTCGCGCGCGCCGGCTCGCTCGGCGCGCACGTCGTCGAGCAGCGCCTCCAGCGCCGGCAACGCGGGCAGTGCCGGCAGCGCGGCCGCCTCGTCGTCGATGCGCGGCGGCTCGCCGGTGACGTCGGCGTTCATGCGGTGCTGCCCCCCAGCCGTGATTCGAGTTGCCGCAGCGGCGAGCGGAAATACGCGCCGGCCTGCGGCATCGCCGCCTGCGCCGCACGCGCCTGGCGCGCGTAGGCCTGCGCCCGCGCGCGCTCGCCCCGGTCGAGCGCGCACAGACCGGCGACGGCGCGCAGCCGCAGCAGCTCGGGATGCGCCGGATGCGTGTAGTCGGCGTCGTGGGCGTCGATGGCGCGCGCCAGCCGGGCCAGCGCATCGGGCTCGTGCAGCGCGCAGCCGACCTCGGCGGCGAGCAGCGCGTCGTCGAACGGCAGCTGGTTGAAGCCGGTGTAGGCCGAGGCGAGCGCGCTGCGCGCGTCGGCCGGGCGGCCCTGCAGCAGCGCGACGCGGGCGCGCGCATGCCAGATCACCTGGCGCCAGGTCAGCGGCGCGGCCGCCGGCGCGGCCGGCGGTGGCGCGGCGGCGAGCGCCTCGTCGAGGAAGCGCTGCGCGTCGTCGCCGCGGCCCATCATCGCCAGGTTCAGCGCGACGTAGGCGACGTCGAAGGCCGCGTACGGATGCGTCGCGCTCGTCGTCGAGCGGCGCAGCGCCAGGCGCTCGCGCAGCAGCGCGTCGGCGCGCACATGCTGGCCGGCGTACATCGCCGCGAGGCCGCGGTACGAGGCCTGCAGCAGCCGATCGCGCGGGGCTTCGAGCAGCGGGTCGAGCACCGCCGCGCTGGATTCGAGCAGCGGCAGCGCGCGCCCGGCATCGCCGTACAGCGCCAGCACGCTGCCCAGGTTCTGCTCGAGCCGCGCGCGCACCGAGGCCGGCACCAGCTCGCCGAACGGCTCGACGGCGCGGCGGTTGCGCTCGATCAGCTCGGCGGCCTGCGCGTAGGCCAGGCGGCCCATCATGAAGCGCGTCGAGGCCTGATCGGCGTCGGCGAGCGCGGCGCGTATCGTCCCCGCGGTGCCGCCCTCGCGCAGCGCCGCGAGCGCCTGCTCGCGGATGGCGTCGGCCTGCGCCGGCTGGTCCTGCAGCACGAGCTGACCGGCGAGCAGCAGGCGCGCGTCGATGGCGGTCGCCGAACGCGGGCCCTCGGCCGCCAGCGCCTCGGCTATGGCCGACTCGTACAGCGCGCGGGCCTCGTCGAAGCGCGTCGAATCGGTCTGGCGCGCGTGCTCGAGCCGCGCGCGGGCCGCGAGGCCGGAGGGTGCCGACGCCGAGCCGATCGCCGCGTCGGCGCGCGCCAGCGTGGCGCGCGCGGCTTCGAGCCGGCCCTGGGCGCGCTGCGTCGCGGCCAGCAGCAGCAGCGCCCCGGGCAGCAGCGGCCCGGCATCGCCGTCGACCAGGGCCAGCGCCTCCTCGCTTTTCGCCTGCGCGGCCGCCAGGCGCTGCTGCGCCAGCAGCGCCTGGCCCCAGGTCAGCGTGGCGGCGGCGCGCGCCGGCGGCGGCGCGCCGAGCTGGCGCAGCGCGACGAGCTGCGATTCGGCATAGCGCGCCGCCAGCTCGCTGGCGCCCATGTCGGCGAAGATCGACGCGATGACGCCGAACAGCTCGGCCTGCAGCGCCGGCTGGCGCGCGAAGCGCTGCTCGATGAGCGAGGCGCCATGCTCGAGCAGCAGCTCGGCCGGCAGGCGGCGCAGCTCGGCGCTGACGGCGGTGCTGCGCTCGTTGACCTTGAAGACGTCGAGCACGAAGGACTTCACGACCTGCGCGCGCTCGGCCGCCTCGCGCGCCCGCGCCTGCTGCACCAGCGCGACGCCGACGCCGCCGGCCAGCGCCAGCACCACCGCCAGGCCGGCGCCGCAGGCCAGCCGGTTGCGCTGCACGAACTTGCCCAGGCGGTAGCCGAGGCTGTCGGGGCGCGCCAGCACCGGCAGGCCGGCGAGGTGGCGCTCGATGTCCTGCGCCATCGCGTCGGCCGTCGCGTAGCGTCGCGCCGGGTCGTGGCGCAGCGCCTGCGCGACGATCGCATCGAGGTCGCCCTTCAGCGCGCGGCGCAGCGCCGGGTCGCCGGCGCGGCGGCTGACCGGCGGCGCCTCGGGCCCGGTGGCCGGCTCGGGACCCGCGCCGACGAGCAGCTCGTACAGCAGCACGCCGAGCGAGTAGACGTCGCAGGCCACCGTGGCGGCCTCGCCGCGCAGCAGCTCGGGCGGCGCGAAGCGCGGCGTCAGCATGCGGCCGTACTCGCGCGTCAGGCCGTCGTCGGCGGCGCCGGCGCCGTCGTGGCCGGCCGCCGATTCCAGCAGCTTGGCGATGCCGAAATCGAGCAGGTGCACGCGGCCCTCGCCGTCGACGAGCACGTTCGAGGGCTTGATGTCGCGGTGGACGACGAGCCGCCCATGGGCATGGGCGACCGCGCGCACGACCTGCAGGAACAGCTCGAGCCGCTGGCGCAGCGTGCAGTGCCGCGCCGCGCACCAGTCGTCGATCGCCTGGCCGTCGATGTAGGCCAGCGCCAGATAGGGCCGGCCCTGCGCGTCGACGCCGGCGTCGTACAGGCGGGCGATGTTCGGGTGCTCGAGGCGCGAGGCGATGTCGCGCTCGCGCGCCATGCGCTCGGCCAGGTGCAGGTCCCAGGCCAGCCGGGGCAGTTTGAGCGCGACCTGGCGCTTGAGCGTGCCGTCGCTGCGCTCGGCCAGCCACACGGCGCCCATGCCGCCATGGCCGAGCGGCCGCAGCAGCGTGTACGGCCCCACCGTGTCGCCCGCGCGCACCGCGGGCCCGGCCGCCGGCAGCCGCGGCCCGCCGGCGAGGAAGGCCGTGGAGGCCGCCTCGCCGCGCGTGGCGAGCGTCTCGTCATCGGCGAGGTCGCGGCAGTCGAACAGCATGTGGTCGAGCGCCGCGCGCAGATGGGCCTGCTCGGGCGGCAGGTGCGCCAGGCGCTCGCGGGCAGCCTCGGGCTCGAGGTCGGCGACCTCGTCGTACAGGCGGGAGAGGAGGGCGAGGTCGGAGGCGGCTAGGGACATCAAGGCCGTTTATAGCGGTACCTCTGGGGGCGTGTCTGTCCCTAAATGGTCCGATGTGCGTGAGCGGCGGCGGATGTGGGCCGCTGAGCAGCGCCGAGAGGGTCGACCTGATCGCCTGCCTGCGGACCCTGTGAGCCGGCGCGAGCGACGACACCCATCTGCGAGGTGACGGATAGGCATCAGGGGTTCTTCACCGCAGGACCCCCCGACGCTGGCTCGTTCGCCCGGGACGTGCCGGGCATGATCGCGGAGGGGCTCGGGTCCTGGGGCGGCGGCGGCAGTGCTGTGAGTCGATAGCTCAAGTGCCGACTCTTGCCAACCGTCGTGTCGAGGCCGATCCATGCGCCGCCATTCGCTGCATACCAGACGTCGATCGGCGCGACGGCATTGGCGATGCGAATGCCACGCGCCTGCGTCGCATGCCCGGCGACGTCGACCGTTGTCGGCGGAACCTCCGAAATCGTTACCTGCTCAATGCGGCCGGTCTGTGGGTTGATCAGGGCCCTCTGCGCGGCCAACGCAGGGTCCCAGTAGGCGAAACTGAACGCACAACCTTGAAACGACGCGGCCTGGGGCACCGCGTCGCCACCCTGCGTCACCGCAGTGATATCGAAGCGATCGCCTTCCCGGACTCCACGAACCTGCGTACGAAGGCCCGCATCATCGGCATCGGAGCTGATCTGTTGCAGGCAGTGTCCCCGCCAGCGCTCGATATCGCGAATCCGGTAGTGGTACACCGGGATTCCCAGGATGCGCACCCGAAAGTCGGCAGCGCTGGTGACCCGCACCGCGCTTGGATCCCCGTCTTCATCCGGGGCGATCAGGAAGTCGTGTCGGCCTATCTCCTTGCCGTCCAACAGCACCCGAAAGTGCCATTCCCGAGCGCCGCGCGGCAGCCCGTTGGCTGCCACATCGGGGGCTCCATGCGCCAGGCCGACGCATCCGATGCCGAACACGACGAGGGCGCGACCAGCCGCCATCCTGGTGGCCGAGCATCGGGAATGCCGATGGGCGAGGACGCGTCTTCGAGGGTGCATGGGGCTTGTACGCGTCGATCGCCCCGGTGGATCACCCGAGCGGGTCATGGGGTCACCCGGTTCACGAATCGGCCGCTTGGTCAGCAGGCGCTTGTCGAGAGCCGCGAATACCTGCCAGCGTTCGCCACCACACAGACATTCGACGCACCGAGGCCTACCGTGACTGGCATTCAGGGCTGTTCCGATTTCAAAGACGGCCAGCCACAGGGCTAACACGGTGATACAGATCCTGGAGAACCTCCGCTTGCAATGCGCAGTCAACTGAACGAAACAGGAGTCGTCACATGGACAAGTCAATGGCCAAGGGCCTCGCCGTCGGCAGCATCGCTGCCGTCGTTCTCGGCGCGGGGGCCGTCACCGGATACCGGACCATCGTCAAGCCCAGCACCGCCGATGTGCTGGCCGTCAAGGAAGTGGTCGAGACCGTCGTCACGCCGCAGGAACAGTGCGAGAAGGTGGCCGTCAGTCACCAGGCACCGGTGCAGGATGGCAAGCGCATAGCCGGCAGCCTGATCGGCGGCCTGGCCGGTGGCCTGCTCGGCAACCAGGTCGGTGGTGGCAACGGGAAGACGCTGGCCACGGTGGCCGGTGCCGTGGCAGGCGGCTACGCAGGCAACCAAGTGCAAAAGGGGATGCAGCAGCGTGACGTCGTGGTCACGAGCGAGCGCCGTTGCCGCACCGTCAACCAGAAGTCGAAGGCGGTTGTCGGCTACGACGTCACCTACCGCCTCTCAGGCAAGGAGGGCGTCGTGCGCACCAATTCCAGGCCGGGGAACACGCTGCCCGTGAAGGATGGCCATGTGGTGGTGACAGCCTCGAAGGTGCCAGCCACAGGATAACTGGTGGCGACTCGGCCTCCAGCCCGCGGTGTCAACGGGCTTTGAGGGCCGGGCGTTGTGTATGCAGGCCAGTTTCACGAGGGCCGCGCACCTGCTCAGCGCCAAGGCGCGCGACGGCAGTTAGCGCCTGTGTTCTTTTTTCCACCGATACACTTTGGAGCAAGACTCGATGAAGAACGCACTGATTGCCCTGGTCTTTGGCTTTGCTGCCCTCGGCGCCCATGCCCAGGCTGGAACAGCGGTGAAGGAAGCCGGCACAGCGACCGCAGAAGTCGCCAAGCAAGGCGTCGAGAACGCGAAGGCCGCCACCAGCGGCCAGCCCGAGAAGTCGGTGCATCAGGTGAAGGCCCGGATCCACAAGGCCAAGGCCAAGCACGCGGTACGCGCCTCCAAGGCAGCGGCCAAGAAAGCCATCCAGTAAGTGGGCATTTAACCGGCTGGCCCCGCGACCCAGCGGGCATGGAATTCCGGTCGGTGTGAACAGTAAAGGCGCTCTTCGGAGCGCCTTTGCCTTTATCGGCTTGAGCATCGGGCTCGCGCTGGTCGAGGTGGCCGCCCAATCAAGTTGTAATCGGAACCCGCCAGATGTAGCCGATCGAATTGGCGGCGCCAGCTTGTTCCGATGGGTTGATCGTTCGCGGACAATCCCTGCGTGCCTCGGTGCTCTCCCTTCCGAGTGCGCCAATTCAACTTCGCCAAACGAATACCTGTGCAAAAGAACGTCGTGCTGCGATAAGGCATCCTCTCCGAGGCAGAACCGTCGCGAGCGACGCACCGCATCGCGCAGGGCCGCGACCCCCATCCACCCCGCGACCGCGGATGCATGGACATCGGATGATGCAGCCAGTTCCAACTCAGTCATATCGCCATCACCCTGGCGGCTCGGGAATACCCCTGGGGTGCGCTAAACCTGCGCTAAAGACTCCGTCGACAGAATCTGCTCGAAACCAGAGTTCAAACCGCAGAAAGAAGACATGGCTCGAGCCCGAATGCACCCGATTTCCTTGGCTGTTGTCATTGCCCTTGCAGGGTCGACACCGACGGCCCGCGCCGACGACACCGCACCGCCGGCGCGGCCCGCGCGCGACGCCCTGGGCGAGCCGGCGCCGGCCAAGATCCCGCTCGACGCCTCGGGCCTGCCGCTGACCAAGGTCGTCGTCGAGCGCAAGCAGATCGAGGAAGGCGCCGAGCAGGAGGGCTATGGCGAGGCGGTCAGGAACGTCCCCGGTGCGATGAGCAACAACGGCAAGGGCAATGCCAACGACTCGCTGCGCTTTCGCGGCCTGCAGCTCAACCTGTATTCGAACTACCGCATCAACGGGGGCCTGGCGATCACCAACGTCATCACCGTGCCCACCGAGGACAAGGAGAAGGTCGAGGCGCTCAAGGGCGCCAATGCGCTGATGTTCGGCCTGGCCAGCCCCGCCGGCATCCTCAACATGGTGACCAAGCGCGCCGGCCGTCGCGATGTCTCCAGCGTGTCGATCTCGGGCAACGGCTTCGGCCAGCTCGGCGTGGCCTTCGACCTCGGCCGCCGCTTCGGCGAACGCAAGCAGTACGGCTTCCGCGTCAATCTCGTCAACACCCACATCGAGACCGGCACGCGCGGCATCGGCGGCGACGGCTCGCTGTTCAGCCTGGCGGCCGATGCGAATCCCACGCGCGAACTCGGCTTGAAGATCGACTACGAGAACTACAACAAGAACGTCGTCGAGCAGGGCGGCATCGTCGCACCCACCGCCGTCAATGGCGTCATCGCCATCCCGACGCCGCCGGACCCGCGCAAGCTGCTCTCGGGCACCTGGGACGTCTACACGCCGCGCACCGAGAACATGGTCGCCCATGCCGACTACAAGCTCGGCTCGAACTGGACCGCCACCGCCGAGTACGGCCGCTCGCTGTCCTCGCGCAACCGCACCCAGGTGCGCATCACGCTGAACAATGTGCTCACCGGCGACGGCCAGCAGAACATCACGTTCATCAAGAACCAGCAGTACACCAACACCTACGTCAAGGGGGAACTGCAGGGGCATTTCGAGACCGGGTCGCTGCACCACGACCTGACGCTGGGCTACTCGTCGGCCGAGCGCGATTCGAACATCCCGTCCACCTACAGCCCCAAGGTCGGCAACAACCGCCCGATCAACGTCTACAGCCCGGTGGCGCTGTCGGCGCCGCCGGACCCCGGCACGCCGCTGACCTACAAGCCCAATGTTTCCAAGGACGCCGGGCTCTATGTCTACGACACGCTGGCCATCGGCCATGACGTGAAGCTGCTGGCCGGTCTGCGCAAGGTCCATTACTCGTTCAGCCAGACGCTGGTGGGCAACGGACCGCTGCTGACGACCCACTACACGCCCACGGCCAAGGGTTACGGCGCGCTGTGGGACTTCGCGCCGCGCACGACCGCCTACACGAGCTGGATGCAGGCGATGGAGGACGGCCCGATCGCCCCCAGCGGCCCGATCCAGGGCTCGACCGTGGTCAACGCCTTCGCGGTGCTGCAGCCGGCCAACTCGACGCAGAAGGAGATCGGGCTGCGCACGGGCTATATCGCCGACACCTTCATCAACCTCGACTACTTCGACATCCTCAAGTCCAACACCAACAACCTGCAGCTCACGCCGACGACGGTGGTCTTCGCCTACGACGGCAACCTGCACCTCTCGGGCTGGGAGCTGCAGGCCAACACGGTGCTGGCGCGGCACTGGACGCTCAGCGGCTCGGCGCAGATCATGAAGGCGATCCAGCAGGGCGGGGTGAGCAGCGGCATGCGCACCGAGAACACGCCCGACGACATCGTCACGGCCAACGTCGGGTATGCGCTGCCCTGGGTGCGCGGGCTGTCGGTGCGCGCCGGCACCTCGTACATCAGCAAGCGCTATGTCGGCAATGCGCAGCAAGGCGCCATTCCGGCGGTGAACCTGTATTCGGCCGGCGCCGCCTACAACGTCCGCGCCTGGGGCACGCGCGTGGCGCTGCAGTTCAGCGTCGACAACCTCACCAACAAGCGCTACTGGTCGTCGGCCACCTCCAGCGCCTTCGGAGCCGGCATGGACCGGGCACTGCGCTTCTCGGCTAAATTGGATCTTTGAGCGGGCGCGAACGGCGCGCCGATCCAGGTCCTGATATACAACCCGACGACGCGGAGCCAAGGTCCCGCTTCGAAGCCGGAGTCCCGATGTCCGTGCCCCGATTTGCCGCCCTGCTTTTCGCTTTCGCGGCCTGCGCTGCGCAGGCCACGCCCCAACGCGTCGTGCTGCTCGTCGACGAGGTCGAGGCGATACGCAACTTCCCGCTCGTCGTCGCGCCGACCTCCGACGCCGACTATTACGAGAGCGCCGGCGTCGCCACGGTCTGGGCCGACCTGACGACGCCCGAAGGAACGAAGCGCCGATTAGGCGTGCTGTTCCCCACCAGCACCGTCGTCATGAAGCGCGCCACCGTGCAGGCACGCCCCGAAGTCGCTCGGCATCTCGCGCGTGCCTTCGTGCGCACGCTGACCTACATCCATGCCCACAGCGCCGAGGAGATCGCCGCGCTGGTGCCGGTCGAAGTCCGCGGCAGGGACCAGGCGGCGTACCTGCGTACGTTGCGCGAGGCGATGCCGATGTTCGCGGGCGATGGCCGCATGCCCGACGACGGCGCGCCCCGCGAGGCGCAGTGGCTGGCCACCTTCAAACCGGCGCTGGCGACGGCGAAGGTCGAACTCAGCTACACGAATGAATTCGCCAAACGCGCCGTCGTGGCGCCGCATTGACTCGGGCGGGCACATGCGGGCACGGCCGATCAGCGCTGCGAACTTCTTCACCGCGCTCGCCGGGCTGCTGCTGGCCGGCATCGCGCGCGCCGCGCTGCCCACCTACTATCCGGCCGAGTATCAGACCCTCGTCGACGGCGCACGCCGCGAGGGCAAGGTCGTCGTCTACGCCGCCACCGACCTGTCGGCGGCGTCGCCGCTGATCCACGATTTCGAGACCCTTTTTCCCGGCGTGCGCGTCGATTACCGCGAACTCAACAGCGCCGAACTGTACGCGCGCTACCTGGGCGACATCGCGAGCAACAAGCCCATCGCCGATGCGCTGTGGAGTCCGGCGATGGATCTGCAGATGAAGCTGGCCAACGACAACCGTGCCGCCAGCTACCGCTCGCCCGAAGCAGGCTACCTGCCCGATTGGGCGGTCTGGCGCGACATGGCCTACGGCACCACGTTCGAGCCCGCCGTGATCGTCTTCAATCGGCGCAACGTGCCGCCGGCCGAAGTGCCGCACAGCCATGCCGAACTGATGGCATTGCTGGCGGCCCGGCACGACAAGTACCTGGGTCGGGTCACGACCTACGACATCGAGAAATCGGCGCTCGGCTTCCTCTTCGCAACCCAGGACGCGCACGTGATGCACGACTACTGGGACCTGGCGCGGCAACTGGGCCGCTCGGCCGTCCAGTTCGATCCCGAGACGGCGGCCATGGTCGAGCGCATCGCCTCGGGCCGGGCCTATATCGGCTACAACCTGATCGGCTCGTATGCCGTGGCGCGCGCACGCCACGATCCGGCCATCGGTGTCGTCATGCCCGGCGACTACACGCTGGTGATGTCGCGCATCGTGCTGCTGTCGAAGGAGGCGCCGCACCCGAATGCCGCCCGGCTGTGGCTCGACTACCTGTTGTCGGCACGTGGCCAAAACCTGCTCGCCGGCCGCGCCGGGATGGCCGCGCTGCGCAAGGACGTGCAGGGCGAAGCGAGCTCGGCGCATCTGCGCGACGGCCTGGGCGGCAGCATGAAGGCCATCACTGTCGGACCTGGCCTGTTCGTCTACCGCGACCAGGCCAAGCAGGCCGAGTTCCTGCGCCGCTGGCGCCGCGAGACGCAGGGCGCGCGCTGAAGCGCCGCCAGGCTCAGGCCAGGGCCTGAAAGCTCACGCGCACGCGCAGTCCGTGGCCCCACGGCGGCGTCAGGAGTTCGAGACGTGCCTGATGCGTGGTGCAGATGCCGGCGACGATCGCCAGGCCGAGCCCGGAACCCGGCGTGCGGCGATCGGCGCCGCGGTAGAAGCGCTGCAGCACCTTGGCACGCTCGGTCTCGGGGATGCCGGGGCCGTCGTCGTCCACCTCGAGCACCGCCGCATCGCCGCGGCGCACGCGCACCGTGATGGCGCCGCCGGCGCGGCCGTGGACGATGGCGTTGTCGACGAGATTGGCGATCAGCTCGCGCAGCAGCAGCGGCTGGCCGAGCAGCGAACCGCCGGTCGCCTCGTCCTCGAAGGCGAGGTCGATCGACTTGCGGCGCGCCGCGGCGACGAAGTCGAACGTCGTCGTGCGCGCCAGCGTCGACAGGTCGATGACCTCCTGCGCCTGTCCGCCCTGCGCTTCGGGTTCGCTGCACGCCAGCACCAGCATCTGGCTCACGAGTCGGGTCATGCCGTCGACGGCGTTGCGGATGTCGTGCAGCGTCGCGAGCGCGACGGCCGGATCGCGCTGGCGCAATCGAAGGTCGATCTCGGTGCGGATTTCCGCCAGCGGCGTTCGCAGCTGGTGCGAGGCGTCGTCGAGGAAACGCTGGCGCGCCGCGAGCAACTGCTCGATGCGCGCCGTGTGCTGGTTCAGCGCGTCGATCAGCGGGCGCACCTCCGATTGCAGCGATTTCGCGTCGATCGGGCGCAGGTCCGTCGACGCGCGCTGCACGAGCGTGTCGCGCAGCCGCAGCAGCGGGCGCAGGCTGCGGCCGATGCCGAACCACAGCAGCACGCCTGCGGCGACGATGAGCAGGCCCTGCCGCTCCAGGCCGTCGAGCAGGATCTGGCGCGACAGCGCGCGGCGCGATTCGCCTGTCTCGCCGACGATGATTACTACCGGCAACGCCTTCGGACCGCCGAAAACCATCTTGCGCCGCGCCACGAGGTGGATGATCTCGCCGCCGTAGGGCAAGGCGTAGGTGGCGGGCTGGTCGTCCCGCCAGCGCGCCACGGGCAGCGGCAGGTCGTCGTAGCCGGTGAGCGTCTTGCCGTCGGGGCCGATGACGCGGTAGAAGACGCGCTCCTGCAGGTTCGATTCCAGCAATTGCAGTGCGACATACGGCAAGTCGACCGCGAGCGTGCCGTCCTGGACGCTGACCTGTTCGCCGATCGCGTCGGTCGATGCCAGCAGCAGGCGGTCATAGGCCTGGTCGGCGGCGGCGACCGCGGCGCGGTTGCTGAAGTAGCCGTTGACCAGCAGCAGCGCGATCAGCGGCAGCAGCAGCCAGCGCAGCTGCTGCAGGCGCAGGCTGTCAGGCCGCATCGATCATGTACCCCAGGCCGCGCAACGTGACGATCGCCGCCCCCGAGCCTGCGAGGTGCTTGCGCAGGCGGTGGATGTAGATGTCGAGCACGTCGGCGCTGGTCGTCGCATCGGCCGGGAAGACCTTGTCGAACAACTGCTCCTTGCTGATCGCCTTGCCGGCGCGCATCAGCAGCGCCTCGAGCACCGCATGTTCCTTCGGGCGCAGCGCGAGCAGCTTGTCGCCGAGGTGGAACACCCGGCTGTCGCTGTCGTAGCGCAGCGTGCCCAGCGTGAGCTGCGGCGAGCCCGAGGCATGCGAGCGGCGGATCAGCGCCTGCAGCCGCGCCTCGAGTTCGGCGAGATCGAAGGGCTTGGGCAGGTAATCGTCGGCGCCCTGCTTCAGGCCCTGGATGCGGTCGGCCAGGCCGCCGCGCGCGGTCAGCACCAGCACCGGCGTCCTGCCGCCGCGTCCGCGCAGGCGCCGCAGCACGGTCAGGCCGTCGAGGTGCGGCAACTCGAGATCGAGCACGATGGCGTCGTAGGTCTCGGTCAGGAGCACGCGATCGGCCTGGCCGCCGTCGTGCAAGGTGTCGACAACATAGCCGGATTCGCGCAGCGCCTGGGCGAGCGAGTCGGCGAGCTTGATGCTGTCTTCGACGAGGAGGATGCGCACGACGTGTCGGGGGAGGGGCGAAGAGGCAAATCGTCGGGCAAGACGCGCCCGCCGGCGGCCGCACATCGTTCGGTGTTTTCCCCAGGTCGACGGTAAACCGGCGCTAAACCCGCGCTCGACAGAATACCGGCCATTCCACGCTGAATGCTCCCATGAACCCCGGTCTGCGCAAGAAACTCCTGTGGCTGCACACCTGGACCGGGCTGACCCTGGGGCTCGTGATCGTCCTGCTGGCCGTGACCGGTGGCGGCATGGTGCTGCGCCCGGTGCTCGACGAGATCGTCAATCGCGATCTGCTCGTGGTGCCGTATTGCACGGCGCCGCTGCCGCTGGACGATCTGGCGCGTCGGGCCATGGCGGTCCATCCTTCGGGTCGCCTGCACAGCATCGACATCACGGCCGACCCCAACGCATCGGTGCTGGTGCGCTTCGCCAACAAGGACCAGGTGTTCCTGAACCCCTGCGACGGCCGCGTGCTGGGTCAGCAGAACGAATATGGTGGCTATTTCGGCGTCGTCGACTGGCTGCACCGATTCCGCTTCATGGACGAGGGGCGGCTGGTGGCGGGTTGGGTCAGCCTGGCCTTCTTCGTCGTGCTCATCGTCGGTGGCGTCGCGCTTTGGTGGCCGCGCAAGGGCGTGCCGCTCGGCCACGGCCTGAAGTTCGATCCGCGCCTGCCCGGCAGCGCGCGCACGCTGAATCTGCATCGCGTCGTCGGCATCTACAGCGCCTTGCTGCTGCTGCTGATCACGCTGACGGCGATACCGATCTCGTTCGTCCCGGTCAAGCAATGGATCTACCGCCTGGCCCACGACGTCGAATCGGCGAAGCCGAAATCGCTGCCGGCAGCGTCGGGGCAGCCGCGCCTGCCGATGCAGACCCTGTACGAGCGCGCGCGGCAGGCGATGCCGGAGCAGGAATGGATGATGCTGCGCTACCCGGTGAAGCCGGGCGACAGCGTCGAGGCCGAAATCCGTGAGCATGGCGTGCCGCACGCCGACTCGAAGTCCTATGTCTTCCTCGACGCCCACACCGGCGCCGTGCTCCGCGCGAGCCATTACGCCGGCGACATCGGACTCGGGCGCAAGATCTACCTCTATTGCATCGCGCTGCATTCGGGCCTCGTGGGCGGGCTGCCGTTCCAGCTCCTGCTGCTGGGCGCTGCCTTCAGCATTCCGGTGCAGGCCTATTCCGGTCTCAGTCCCTATCTGCGCCGCAAGCTGCGCAAGCCGGTGCGCACGCATCTGACGCTGCGGCTGGCAAAGAAGACCGTGCTGACGCCCGATATCAGCGCCTTCGAATTCGTCGATCCGCAGGGCCGTGACCTGCCGCCGTTCACCGCCGGCGCGCACATCGACATCACCGTGGGCGAGGGCCTGGTGCGGCAATACTCGCTCACCGGCCCTGCCGCGGACCGCAAGCGCTACGTGATCGCCGTGCTGCGCCACGCTGATTCGCGCGGCGGCTCGATCGCGATGCACGCGCGGCTGGCCGTGGGCGAGAGCGTGCGCGTCGGCATGCCCAAGAACTATTTCGGACTCGACGCCACCGCGCCGCACAGCGTGCTGGTGGCCGGCGGCATCGGCGTCACGCCGATCCTGGCGATGGCGCGTCAACTCGCGGCCGCGGGGCGCAGCTTCGAGCTGCATTACTGCGCCCGCTCGCGCGGCCGCGCGGCCTTCGTCGACGAGATCGAGGCGTCGGACTTCGGTGGCCGCACGCGCCTGCACTTCAGCGACCAGCTGGCGGGAACGGCAGTGGATTTCCACGCCCTGCTGGCCAAGGCGCCGCCGGCGAGCCACCTCTATGTCTGCGGCCCGAGCGGCTTCATGGACAAGGTCAGCGGGGCAGCGATCGAACTCGGCTGGAGCGACGGGCAATTGCACCGCGAGCATTTCGCCGCCGAAGTCCGGCATTTGGAAGGCGATTGCGAATTCGACGTCAAGCTGGCCCGCTCGGGCAAGGTCGTGCGCATCGCCAAGCACCGGACGGTGGCCTCGGTGCTCGTCGAAGCCGGCATCCCGATTCCGCTGCAATGCGAGCAGGGCGTCTGCGGCACCTGCCTGACACGTGTCGTCGCGGGCGAGCCCGATCACCGCGACGCCTTCCTCACCGCCGCCGATCACGCGCGCAAGGACGTCTTCACGCCTTGCTGCTCGCGTGCCCGCAGCCCCGTCCTGGTATTGGATCTCTGAACATGCCCGCATCGCTTGCGACCCTCCTCGACCCGAGCCCGCGCCGCTGCGCGCAGGCGCTGACCCTCGCCTGCGCGCTGCTGGGTGGCCTCGGCGCCCAGGCGGCCGAACCGGCCCCGCCCCTGCCCGGCCTGCTGGTCAGCTACCAAGTCGCGCCGGCGCAGCGCCTGGCCCTGCGTCAGGCCCTGCGGCAAGTCGTCCAGACGCGGCTGAAGACGCTGAAGACGCAGGGCGTGCTGGCGGACTACCGCGTGCTCTTCAGCCGCCATGCCGACAGCGATCAATGGGACGGCCTCGTCGTGCTGACCTTCACCGCAGCGGCGCAGCAAGCGCGCTGGGCCGAGCTGGAGCGCGAGGCGCCCGCGGCGCTCGATCCGGCGACGCTGGCTTCGGTCGTCCAGTTGCACAGCGTGCCGGTGGAACTCGTACGCCGGCAGCACGCCGAAGCGCCGGAGCCGAGTCCGGTCGTGCTCGCCATTCCCTACCAATCGCTGGTGAGCGCTGGCGACTACCTGAATTACGCCGACGCCTACGTGATCCCGCAATTCCAGGGCTGGATGAACGAAGGCATGGCAGCGCAGTACGCGATCTACGCCAGCAGTTTCCCGGCCGGGCGCGGCTGGTCGCATCTGATCCTCGTCGACTATCGCGGCGACGAGGGCCTGGCCGCGCGCAACGCCACCGTGGCCAAGGTGCGCGCGCGGCTCAAGGAGCAGCCGACCTGGCACGCCATCAGCGAGAGCAAGGCCCGGGTGCGCGATGAGAAGGCGGCCGTCGTCGCCGACGACATCACGGTGCGATGAACCGCGCCGCGATCGGCCGCCTCTTGGCGGCGGCGCTGGCCCTGTGTGGCGCCGTCGCCCAAGCGGCGCCGGAGGAGATCCAGGTCTACCTCGACGAGCTGAGCGCGCCCGGTCAATTCGGCATCGACCTGCACAACAACGTCGCGCTCTCCGCTTCCAGCACGCCGGCCTACGCCGGCGCGGTGCCGCCCGATCACGTCTATCGGCTCACGCCCGAGTTCTATTACGGACTCACGCCCGAGCTCGAGCTCGGCTGGTACGTGCTGACCTCGCGCACGGGCGACGGTGCAGCGTCGCTCGATGGATCCAAGCTGCGGCTCAAATACATCGCACCGCACGACGAGCACTCGGGTGCCTTCTGGGGCCTGAATTTCGAATTCGGACGCACGCGGCACACGGTTTCCGAACAGCCGTGGAATGCCCAGCTCAAGGGCATCGTCGGTTACCGCGACGGGGCCTGGACTGTCGGTGCCAACCCCAATCTGGACTGGAGCCCGTCCCCGGGCGGCGGGCCGGTGCTGGCGTCGCTCGACCTCAAGGTTGCGCGCGCGGTGGCCGAGGGCACACAACTCGGCGCGGAGCTCTACAGCGAGCTCGGCCCCGCGAGCCGCATCCAAGGGTGGCGGCGCAATGGCAAGACCCTGTACCTGGTGCTCGACCGGACCGTGGGCGCGGATGTCGACATCGATTTCGGCATCGGCCATGGCCTGACCCCCGATGCCGACCGCTGGGTGCTGAAGTTCATTGCGGGCACGCATTTCTGAACCCTCGGCGCCCTGGGTCCGATGGGGCCCGCGCCCCACGCCTCACCTGGGGGCGTACGTCAGCACGGTGAAGCTGTCGGCGTAGTAGCGGTTCGGATAGAACGGCGCCACCGCCTTGTTGATCTTCTTCGCCGGATCAGCCAGACCCTCGGCGGTGATCATGTAGATCTTGCGGCTGGCCGTGTCGTAGGCCATCGTGCGGGCGTAGGGCCGGGTCGTCACAGCCTGGTCGAGCTTGTAGTGGTCGGCGTCGATCTGCTCGTAGATCACGAGATTGGCATCGACGCCGTTGGATGTGTAGATGCGCCGTGCTGCCGCGTCGTACACCACGCCGTCGGTACCGCGTCCGATCTCCATCGTCGTCACGACCTTGCCGCCGGCCGAGTCGAGCACCGCCAGCACCGGCTTGGCGCCGCGGCAGCCGACGAAGATGCGCTGGTTCGCGCTGTCGTAGGCGACGCCGGTGGGCTGCTCGCAGCCCGTGGTCGGCCATCGCGCGGCCACGGTGCGCGTGGCCATGTCGATCTTCAGCAGCGCGTTGCGGTCGCGCAGCGCCATGAACAGGTGGCCGGCGCCGTCGGGGGCCGATCCGTCGAGCTTCCTGCTGTCGATGTTCAGCTTGCCGCTGACCCGGCCGTCGCGGGCGTCGACGAAGGCGATGGCGTGGCTGTCGCCCATCGTGAACGCGATCTGCTTGGTCACCGGATCGTAGAAGCCGTAGTCGGAGTCTTCACCGAACTTGGCGCGGTCCAGCGTCTTCAGCGTCGAGATCTCGAAGACCGTCGTCGTGCCGTCCTCGTTGGCGGTGTAGCCACGGTCGAATTCGGGCACGAGGATGACGCCGCTGGCGGATTCGGACTTGTCCAGCGTGCGCAGCACGCGCTGCGACTTGATGTCGTAGACCACGGCGCCCTCGGCGCGCCGGCCGATGAACAGACGGTCATGGGCGGCGTCCAGCGTGACGTAGTCCCAGTCGGGGGCGGCGCTGGGCAGCGCCACCGCCGATTCGAGGCGGTAGGTCGGCTGGGCGTGCACGGTGGGTACGGCGGTGCAAGTGCCGAATAGGGCGACGGCCAAGGCGGTGTGGAGAGGCTTCATGTCGGGTCTCAAGAGAATGATTGGGGGAGTCAGTGCTATCGGCGATCGCGGTAGGGATGCCGATTGCTCGGCACCCCCCGCACATACATGGACGCCCCCGGTTTGCCAAGCGATCAGGTCGTGACAGGGCTCAAGAGGTAGAGATTGCACACATACATCCGGACTTCACACGCGGCACCGCCGCTGTCCCTAATGGAATCCG
>JAGWTU010000110.1 GCA_028868825.1 Burkholderiales bacterium
AGCCACCGAGAAGGGCCTGGGCCTGGGCGCCATGACGACGATGCGACCCGAGCAGCTCGACCCGGGCGAAGTGAGCCTGCGCGTCCACTACTCGAGCATCAATTACAAGGACGCCCTGGCCGCGACGGGCAAGGGCAAGATCATCCGCCGCTTCCCCTGCGTCGGCGGCATCGACATGGCCGGCGTCGTCACCGCGAGCAGCGACCCGCGCTTCGCCCCCGGCGACGAGGTCATCGCCACCAGTTTCGACATCGGCGTCGCCCACCACGGCGGCTACGCCGAGATGGCGCGCGTGCCCGGCCGCTGGGTGCTGCGGCTGCCGGCGGGCATGAGCCTGCTGCAGGCCATGGCGCTGGGCACGGCGGGCTTCACCGCCGCGCTGGGCATCGTGCGCATGGAGGCCAACGGACTGGCCCCCGGCAATGGCCCGGTGCTCGTGACGGGCGCCACCGGCGGCGTCGGTGGCCTGGCCATCGACATGCTGGCGCGCAACGGCTACCACGTCGTGGCACTGACCTCCAAGGCCGATCAGGCCGCGTATCTGCGCGGCCTGGGCGCGGCCGAGATCAAGACACTCGATTCGATCGACCTGAGCCGGACGCGGCCGCTCGAGGAGTCCCTGTGGGCCGGCGCGGTCGACAACGTCGGCGGCCGCATCCTGCACTGGGTGCTGGCGACGATGACGCAGGCCGGCACGGTGGCCAGCATCGGCAACGCCTCGAGCTTCGAGATCGCGACGACCGTGTTCCCATTCATCCTTCGCGGCGTCAGCTTGCTCGGCGTCGATTCGGGCTATATGGGTTTCCCGACGCGCCAGCATGTCTGGGACCGGCTGGCGAGCGATCTCGCGCCGCGGCATCTGGAATCGATGACGCGGGTGATCGAATTCGACGACCTGCCCGGCGCTTTCGACGACTTCGTCCAGGGCCGCGTCAAGGGGCGCACGGTGGTGCGGATCTCCGGCTGAGATCGCGGCGAACCACCGGCGCCGGCCTCAAGCCTTCCAGAACCACAGCAACGCGTCGCGCCGGTCCCGCCCGCCCGAGCTGCCGACGGCAGCGACGCTGCCGCAGCGGTCCAGCGCCAGGCGATGGGCACGCTCGTCCTCCGCCGTGCCCCATTGGCGCGCCGCGAGCACGCGCCCATCGGGTGCCAGCTTCAGCAGGAACAAGTCGCTGGAGCCGGCCGGTTCGGCCCCGGTCGCCATGGCGCCGTCGGTCTCGCCGAACAGGATGAGGTTGCCGGCGGCATCGATCTGCAGGTCGGCCAGCCCGTCGGTGCCGGTCGAGCCGTATTGCCAGCTTTGCAGCAAATGGCCGTCGTCGGCGCTCACGCGGGCGACGAAGATGTCCTGCTGGCCGACGGCGATGCCGCCATGGAACGAGCCGAAAACGCTGCCGGCGATCAGCAGCGTGCCGTCGGCCTGCGCGCGCACGACGGCGAGATGGTCGACCGGCGTGTTCGTGTAGCGCGCGGTCCACAGCGGATGGCCGTTGGCGTCGAGCTTGCGCAGCACCATGCCGCGCGCGCTGCCGCCTCCGTTGGCGCCGCTGAGGTAGGTCGCGCCGCCGGCACCGTGGGGCATCACCGCCAGACCGCCGCCGATATCGGGTTCGGGGCTCGCGGCCTGCCAGGACCAGGCGAGGCTCATGCGGTCTCCCGCCTGTCCGGCGTCATGCCGTTGCAGGCGCAGCGCGAACGCGTCGGTCCAGGCCTCGAGGTAATTGCTGGGGATGTAATCGTCGTCCTCGCCGGCCAGCACGAGGCCGCCGCGGTCGTCGGCGACGATCCGGCGCGGGTGCTGCGGCGCCGGCGTGCCGGTCTGGAAGACATGCCAGGGCGCGCGGTCACCGGCTTTGTCGCCGGCCTCGTCCGACCAGGCAACGAAGCTGTCGAACTGCCCGGCGTTGACGGCGCCGCCCAGGCTGCCGGTGGTGCGGCCGGCGGCGTACAAGGTGCCGCCGGGGCCGAGCGCCAGGGCCTCGAGGGTGTCGCTGCCGGCGGTGTCGAAGCGCTCGCCGGCGTCCCACAGCAGCGAGCCATCGGCGGCCAACGCGCGCAGCACGCCGCGACTGTTGCCGCCGGGCTCGAGATTGGTCTGGCCGACGATGCCGTTGGTCCAGCCTGCGATCCACAGGCGGCCGCGGCCGTCGACGAGCACATCGGTCCAGGCGCTGGACAGCGTGTCGCGGTGCCAGGTGATCTCCTGCGGCAAGGCCAGGCAGGCCGCGGGCGTCGGCGTCGGCGGGTCGCCGGCCCCGCCGTGGCCGCCGCTGCTGCCGCCGCCGCAGGCGACCAGCAGCGACGCGAACGCGAGCGCATGGAGGCGCGCCAGCCCTTGCGCGCAGCACGCGGCAGCAGCGCCGCCAACTTGGTTCGAATGCATCGCGTCCTCCCCGGGTGATTGGATCAGGCCAGCGCCGGCTGCCGCGCGATGCGGCCCCAGCGCTGCGGGCCCAGTTCGGCGCGCGCGACATCGGCCATCGCATCGAAGACCGGCGCCGGCAGCGCCTGCTTCATCGCCGCCAGCAGTTCGGCGAGCTCGGACGCATTCAAGGCGCGCGCCAGCCAGCGCAGGTGAAACGCATGCTGCTCGGGCGTGAAGGTGGCATGCAGGGCCGACTCGAAGGTCATGATTTCGGCGTCGCTGAAGTGCGCCCACAAGGTGCTCGTCAGCGTGCTCTCCTCCTCGGCCATGTGCACGAGGCTCTCGCCGACGAATTGCGACAGCCGCAGATGGATTTCGTAGGCGAGCGACGCCGCCCGCGGACCGCCGTCGCGCAGGCGCGCCAGCAGCCCGCGCAGCTCCTCGATGCCGGCGACATGATCGGCGTGGTCGTCGTCGAAGGCGACGACGGCCAGCGGCGAGCGGGCACGCAGCGGCTCGTGGAAGAAATGGTTCTCGTGGGCGAGGTGGTCGGCGCAGAAGCCGAGCAGCCGCTCGACCTCGTCGACGAAGGCGGCGCGCTCCTCGGCGTCGCCAGCATCGAGCGCGCCGGTGCGCTCCAGGGCGTGCCCGAACATCAGGCGCAGCGCCTTGTGGATGGTTCGATACGGCTGCACGCGGTTGGCGGCGGCGCACGAGGCGATGGCGTCCGGGGCGCGTTTGGCTGGGATGGCGGTCAGGTTCATGGCATCTCTCCAGGGTCGGTTGCGATGGACGCCATGATTCCTTCGCGACTCCGTCGCCGACAGGCCCCTAATTGGGCCGGGACCTAAAAGAGGTGGGAGAACACCCTCACACGGCGCCGCGATCGGCCGCCGCCGCGTCGGCGTCACGCGGCGCGGCATAGGGCCGCAGTTCCTCGGCATGCTGGCGCAGGTACTGCAGCAGCGTGCGCCGCTTCTCGGGTCCGCGCGTGCCGGTGTCGCCGGCTGGCGCCTCGTCGAACAAGTGCGGCATCGCATCCAGGGCCCGCTGATGCACCGAGCGCCAGAGCTTCTTGACGCCGTGCAGCGACAGGCCGATCTCGTCGCCGATGTCCTCGTCGCTGAGCTGCGTCACCGCCAGGCGCAGCATGCGCCGCTCCGACGCCGTGAAGCCGAAGCGCGGCGGCGTGAACTGGAACGCGTCGCGCACGGGCGAGCCCGGCAGCAGCGTGGCGGCTTCGTCACGGCCGAGGCCGTAGAGCTCGGGCACGTCGGGGCTGCCGCGTGCGGTGCGCGGTCGAAACCCCATGCTCTGCAGATAGGCGCCCTGCTCGCCCAGGCCTTCCTGATACAGGTGCTGCAGGCGATAGCCGGCATGGGCCTGGCGGAAGCGCGACATCGCCAGCGCCAGGATCTCCAGCGTGTCGGGGTCGGCGAAATCGGTCAGCGTCTGCTCGTAATGCAGGACCAGGAACGACACTTCGCCGCGGCCGTTGAGCCGCGCGAGCTCCTTGTCCGACGGCGGCACGAAATGGCCGTCGAGCAATTCGCCGTAGAGCAGCGCCGGCGCGAATGGCGGCGGATCGTCGGCCATGCGGCGGCGCCAGCTCTCGTCGAGCGCGATCGCCACGCCGAGCCCGACCATGCGCGTATCGGCGGGGCGGCGCAGATCCTCGATCACGTCGGCGTTGAAGGCCGGATGTCCGAGCAGCCGCGTCCAGACCGCGGGCAGCGCCGCGCGCACGCGCTCGTGCAGGCCGAGCCAGGCCGGCACGAAGGCGCACGCCTGCGCGAGATCGGCATGGCCGAGCAGCCGCGCGTGCAATCGCTGGCCCGATCCATCGAGCCTCGGCGCGCCGCACGCCGCGGGCCCGCTAGGCATCGCGCCATCCCTTGCTGTCGCGCTCGGACCAGCGGAAGTCGTAGACCGGACGGACGATGTCGTTGACGATTTCCATCACCGCACGATGACTCTGGGCGAACGCGGCATTCGTCAGCGAGGTCGCGGCGGCATCGGAATTGGAGATCGCGATGCGCCCATGGCGCTGCCGCGCGAGCACCCAGGGCGCATCGCCGCGATGCGACCAGTCCGGGTCGTACAGGTCGTTCGAACCGCCGGCGTAGCCATGGCTCCAGCGGCAGACCGTGATGCCGGCGATGTCGCGCCGCGCATCGAAACCGCCGGGACCGAGCACGCGATCGAGCTGGGCGCGGATCTCGCGCTCGAAGGTCGCGAAATCGAGATCCTGCAGCTGCGCGCGCGCGGCCTTCCAGCGCTCGCGCGGCGGCAGGCCGGAGCCGGGCATCTCGAGGATGCGGTTGGCCAGCGGCATGTAGACGATGACCGGTTCGTCCGGCTTGCGCGCATTGCGGTAGGCGCCGCCCCATTCGGGCCTGAGCCAGGGCGCGATGCTCTGGTGGAACATGCCGGGGCAGGCAATCTCGGCGACGCCGAGCTTTTGGAATGCCGACCAGTTGCGGATCGCGACGAAGCTGCGCACCAGCGGCTTGCGCACGGCGCTGCGCAAGGCGGCCTGTTGCGAAGCCGGCAGTTCCGGCACCAGGCTCGGGATCATCGTGTGAAAGCAGGCCATCACGGCGGCGCCGGCGCGCACGCGGCAGGGCCGCCCGTCGCGCAGGTAGGTGACCTCGACCTCGCGCGCGGCCTGCGCATCGCCCAGATGACGGACGCGGGCGACCATGCAGGACAGGCGTATGCGCACCTCGCTCTCGGGCAGGTCGAGGCGGTCGTAGCGCAGGCGCGCGGTGATCGAATCCTCGGCGCTGCGGCCCGGCAGCGCCTGCGGGATCAGCCAGCGGATCAGCAATCGCGCCACGCCCGCATTGCCGTCGGGAAACGCGATCATCTCGCCGGGATCGTCGGTCAGGCTCGACAAGCGGCGATCCGGCGGCGGGCCCAATCCGGCAAAGCCGCGCAAGCCACGGCGCCAGGCGGTCCAGGCGCTGTAGGTCTCGGGACCGGCCGACTGGTTGTCGTGGTCGCCGCTGCCGCTGCGCACCAGGTAATCGACCGCCTCGGGATGGATCCCGGCGACATCGCGCAGGTAGTCCGCATAGCTGATGCGGCGCAGGCGGCGCGCGATCTCGTCGGCCGGCAGGCCCGGCAGGTGATTCGTGCGGTCGGTGTTGAGCTTGATGAATCCCGACTTCAGTCCCTCGGACATCGGCGTGCGGTCGAAATAGTCGCGCCATTGCGCGGCCGTGGTGCCGCGCATCGGCGGCCGGTTCGGCACGAGCCGGTCGGTGCCGAAGGTTTCGCGGTCGAAGAACAGGCCGATGCCCAGGCCCAGCTTTACGAGCGCATCCTCGTCGGCCTGCGCATGCCGGCGATAACGCTCGCGGTCGATGCCGATGTCCTCGAGCAGCCGCAGCGATTCGGGCGCGAAGGTGTTGACGTTCCACAATTCCTGCGTGCCCCCGCAGACCAGCAAGTTCCTGCCGTCGACCTCGAATTCGACCCGCCGCGCATGACCGCCGAAATCGTCGCAGCCTTCGAGCACGAGAATCCTCGCGCCGGGTATCTGCTTGCGATGGAAATACGCGGCCGAGAGGCCGGCCATGCCCGCGCCGACGATCACCAGGTCGTAGAACTCGCCGGTGTCGTTGCCGGAATCGAAGGTGCGGCCGTCGCGCAAGGCATGGCCGGCCTGCATCGCGGCGTCGTCGAAGCCGCGCATGCCCTGGCGCAAGGGCGGCTCGGCGGCGCCGGGCGGGGGCAATTGCGAGGTGGAGGTCGGGCTGCCGACATCGGTCTGTGCTGCATGGACCTTGGCGGCCGCCGAAACCGCGACCGAGCCGCCGATGACCTTCGCCACGCCGTCGAGAAAATCCCGCCGCGTGATGTCGCTGTCCATGCCGAGATCGCGCGCGCCCTCGTCCATTTCCGGCCCCGCATGGGCATCGAGCTCGTCCGCGCCGTCGGGGATTCGACGACATGGGAAGGCGCGCCCATGCACTCATGTTAGAGGCCATCCCTTTTCCCCATCGACCTCTCGCCGAAGGTCGATGGGGAGCCGAGCTTATGGAATGGGCCGGCGGCGGAGCACTGGCGACACCTCGAATTCAGGACGTGGCCGGCGGCAGCGCGGCCTGCCAGGCGCGCTCCAGTTGGTGCCGCGCAGCACCCGCATCCTCGGCCTGCAGCAGCGCCTGCTGCACCTGGGCCGGCGACAGGCGCCCGCTCGGGTACGCCGCCGCGGCCGCCGTGGCCTCGGCCTCGGCGGCCGGGAAGAAACGCAGGAACAGCGTCATCAGCTGTTCGGCGGTGGCGTTGCCCAGTTCCACCTCGACGTCGATGCGGCCGGGTCGTATCAGCGCCGGATCGAGCCGCTCGCGGTGGTTGGTGGTGAGCACGATGATGCGCCCCTCCTGCGCCGCCACACCGTCCAGCGCATTGAGCAGGCCCGAGAAACTGACCTCGATGCGCGCGTCCTGCTTGGCGCGTGCCGAGAAGAAGGCGTCGATGTCCTCGATGAGGATCAGCGAGCGCGGCGGCGTGCGCTGCAGCAGGTCGGCCATGCTGTGGTCGTTGAGCTTG
>JAGWTU010000065.1 GCA_028868825.1 Burkholderiales bacterium
CGATGATCGGCAGCTGGACGCTGTCGATGGCCAACTACATCGACAACGCCGGCCCCGGCGGCGAGGGCGCGCGCATGCCGCAGACCTTCATCCAGGAGCCGACGACGCCCAAGCGCCAGAGCTTCATCATCGCCTACCTGAAGACCTTCGCGCCGAAGAACAACCGCATCGATTCGCCGGTGTCGGCGGCGCAGGGCTATGACTCGGTGTACCTGCTGGCGGCGGCGATCAAGCAGGCCGGCAGCACCGACGGCCCGAAGATCAAGGCCGCGCTCGAGGACCTGAAGACGCCGGTCGAAGGCGTCGTCACGACCTACAACCATCCGTACACGGCCAAGGACCACGAGGCGATCACCGCCAACATTCCGGTGTTCGGCGAGGTCAAGGGCCAGCGCGTCGTCTACGCCTACGCCGAAGACCAGAAGAAGGCGTCGCAGGTACGCGTCAAGGACGTCAATGCCAAGGGCGCGCTGACCGTCAAGAAGTAGTCAGCCGGCGATCGCCCACCCGCCGGGACCCACCCGGCGGTTCCTCTTTCGAACCCGGACCCGCGCCATGGCGATCCTCACCCAACTGGTGTTCAGCGGCATCGCGCTGGGCATGATCTACGCTGTCATCGCCTTCGGCTACCAGCTCACCTTCGCGACCAGCGACACGCTGAACTTCGGCCAGGGCGACGCGCTGATGCTCGGCGCCCTCGTCGGCCTGACGCTCGTCAACGCGGGCGTGAACTACTGGCTGATGATCCCGCTCGTCTGCGTCTTCGGCGCGCTGCAGGGCGCGCTCGTCGAGCGCATCGGCGTGCGCCCGGCGATCAAGATCAAGAGCGAATTCGGCTGGATCATGTCGACGATCGCCCTGGGCATCATCTTCAAGAACGTGGCCGAGAACCTCTGGGGCCGCGACGACCTGAAGTTCCCGTCACCGCTGCCCGAGGCACCGATGCACTTCCTCGGCGCCAACGTGCTGCCGATGGAGGTGCTGGTCGTCGTCGGCGCGGTGGCGATGATGCTGGCCGTCGAGATCTTCAACCGCAGGACGATCTACGGCAAGGCTGTCGTCGCGACCTTCAACGACCGCGACGCGGCCAAGCTGATGGGCATCAACACGGGTCTCGTGATCACGTTCTCGTATGCGCTGTCGTCGCTGTCGGCAGCGTTTGCCGGCGTGCTGATCGCGCCGCTGACGCTGACCGGCGCGACGATGGGCGCGGTGCTCGGGCTCAAGGCCTTCGCGGTGGCGATCATCGGCGGGCTGACGAGCGGCATGGGCATCATCCTGGGCGGCATCATCCTCGGCATCGCCGAGACGACGACCGGTTTCTACATCTCGACCGGCTACAAGGACGTGCCCGGGCTCGTGCTGCTGCTGATCGTGCTCGCGATCAAGCCGGCCGGCCTCTTCGGCAAGACGGCCATCAAGAAAGTCTGAGGGATGGATCGCAGAACCCTGCTCGTCGGCGTCGTCGCGGTCGCCCTCGTCGGCGGCTTGCCGCTGGCGCTCGCCAACCCGTATTACCTGCACCTGGTCGAGACGATCATGATCTACGCGATCCTGCTCTTCGGCCTGGACATCGTCGTCGGCTACACCGGCCAGGTCTCGCTCGGCCATGCCGGGCTGTTCGGCATCGGCTCGTACGCCGCCGGCGTGCTGGTGATGAAGCTCGCGGCGCCGCTGTGGATCACGCTGCCGGGCGCGATCCTGATCACGGCCGGCTTCGGCGCCCTGCTCGCGCTGCCGGCGCTGCGCGTCACCGGGCCCTATCTGGCGATGGTGACGCTGGCCTTCGGCACCATCATCGGGATCCTGATCAACGAGATGGATTTCCTGACCAACGGGCCGATGGGCATCAAGCTCGACAAGCCCAAGCTGCTCGGCCTGCAGCTCGACGAGCGCAGCTTCTACTGGATGGTGCTGGCGCTGCTGGTGCTCTCGCTGGTCGTCGTGCACCGCATCCTGCGCTCGCATCTGGGACGCGCCTTCGAGGCGCTGCGCGGCAGCCCGGTGGCGTCGGACTGCATGGGCGTGAGCGTCTACCGCTACAAGGTCTACGCCTTCGTCATCAGCGCCGGCATGGCCGGGCTGGCGGGCGCGCTGTATGCGTATTCCGAGCAGTACATCAGCCCCAACACCTACAACTTCGAACTCACGGTGCTGTTCCTGCTCGCCATCATCATGGGCGGGCGCAAGACGCGCGTCGGCGCGATGCTCGGCGCGGCGATCATCGTGCTGCTGCCCAAGCTGCTCGACGACGTCGAGCTGTTCCGCTATGTCGCGGTGACGATCGCCGTGCTCGTCGCCGCCGGCGCGGCGGTCGGCATCGCGCGCGGACGTACCGACTGGCGCGCGGCGGCGATTCCGGTGCTCGGCAGCGCGGCGCTGGCCGTCGTCTCGTTCCTGCTGCAGACGATGACCGACTGGCGGCTGTCGATCTTCGGCCTCATCACGCTGTTCGTCGTCTACTACCTGCAGGACGGCATCGTCGGCTTCGTGCGCCAGGCGCTGAACCTGCGCCCGCGCGCCGCCGCCTTCGACGAGGCCGATGTCGGCGCGATGCGCGGCGACGCGATCGCCACGGCCGCGGCCGGCGACGCCGCCACCGAACTGCTGAGCGCCAGCCATGTGCTGATGCAGTTCGGCGGCCTGCGGGCGCTGGCCGACGTCGATCTGCGCGTCGCGCGCGGCACCGTGCACGGCCTGATCGGCCCCAACGGCTCGGGCAAGAGTACGATGATGAACGTGCTCACCGGCATCTACCAGCCCACCGCCGGCACGATCGAGTTCGGCGGCCGCAGCATCGTCGGCCGCACCTCGTCGGACATCGCGCTGTCGGGCATCGCGCGCACGTTCCAGAACGTGCAGCTGTTCGGCGAGATGACGGCCCTGCAGAACGTCATGGTCGGCCTGCACCACAGCTTCCGCGCCAATCTCGTCGATGTCGCCGTGCACAGCCCGCGCTATGCGCGCGAGGACCGCGCCGCGACGGCGCGCGCGCTGGCGCTGCTGCAGTTCGTCGGCCTCGCCGACCTCGCGCACGAGGAGGCGCGCAACCTGCCCTACGGCAAGCAGCGGCTGCTCGAGATCGCGCGCGCACTGGCGCTGGACCCGCGGCTGCTGCTGCTCGACGAGCCGGCGGCCGGGCTGACGGCGCCCGACATCAAGGAACTCGTCGCGATCATCGGCAAGATCCGCGACCATGGCATCACGCTGATCCTCATCGAGCACCACATGGATGTCGTGATGTCGGTCTGCGACCGCGTCTCGGTGCTCGACTTCGGCCAGAAGATCGCCGAAGGCCTGCCGGCCGAGGTGCGCGCCGATCCCAAGGTCATCGAGGCCTACCTCGGTGGCCAGGCGAGCTGAGGAAGCGACATGCTGAAGATCCAGAATCTGCATGCCGGCTACGGCAAGGTCGAGGTGCTGCAGGGCATCTCGATGGAGGTCCAGCGCGGCCAGGTCGTGACGCTGATCGGCTCCAACGGCGCGGGCAAGACGACGACGATGCGCGCCGTCTCGGGGATGATCAAGCCCAGCGCCGGCGAGATCACGCTCGCCGGCCAGCGCATCGACGGCCGCGAGTCGTACCACATCGCCCGCCTGGGCCTGGCGCATTCGCCGGAAGGCCGGCGCGTGTTCGCGACGATGACCGTCACCGACAACCTGCGCCTGGGCGCCTTCCCGCGCTACACGGGTGCGCGGCCCAAGGGCGACATCGAGGCCGACCTGCAGCGCGCGATGGACCTCTTCCCGCGCCTGAAGGAGCGCAGCCTGCAGCTCGCCGGCACCCTCTCGGGCGGCGAGCAGCAGATGCTGGCGATGGCGCGCGCGACGATGCTCAACCCCGAGGTCGTGCTGCTCGACGAGCCGTCGATGGGGCTGGCGCCGATCCTCGTCGACGAGGTGTTCCGCATCATCGGCCGGCTCAAGGAGCAGGGCGTGACGATGCTGCTCGTCGAGCAGTTCGCCGCTGCCGCGCTGGCCGTCGCCGACTACGGCTACGTGCTCGAGAACGGCCGCATCTCGGTGCACGGGCCGGCGGCGCAGCTGCGCGACGATCCGGCCGTGCAGGCGGCGTATCTCGGTGGCGGCCACTGAACTCCCGGTGATCGCCGGCTGATCCGATGCACGGTGCCGTGCTGGCTTAGCATCGGCACCCCGAACCGTCCCGCATTTGCAGCGTTAGGGCGATCGACGACGATCGCCGTCGACTCTGCAGGAGCGCATCCCCATGACCAGCGAACTCGGCATCGTCGCCCTCATCTTCGGCCTGCTCGTCGTGCCGCGAGCGCTGCAGCGCTACCTGCTGCCGGCGCCGCTGACCTGCATCGCGCTCGGCCTGCTGGCCTCGTTCGTGATCTCGCACGACGTGCCGCTGGACACGCTGGCGCTGATGTCGACGCTGGGGATCTCGTCGCTGTTCCTGTTCGCCGGGCTCGAGGTCGACCTCGCCCTGCTGCGCAAGGGGCTGGGCGCGCTGCTGACCCATCTGGCCGTGCGCTCGGTGACGCTGGCGGCGCTGGCCTGGGCGGCGCAGCGCTGGCTCGGCATGCCCACGCAGGCGGCGATCCTGCTTGCGCTGGCGCTGCTGACGCCGTCGACCGGTTTCATTCTCGAATCGCTGGCCTCGCTGGGCCTCGACGAGCGCGAACGCTTCTGGGTCATGAGCAAGGCCGTCGGCGGCGAGCTGCTGGCGCTCGTGCTGCTGTTCGGCGTCGTGCAGTCGGACACCGTGATCCATCTGGCGTGGACCTCGGCGCTGCTGGTCGGCCTGATCGTCGTGCTGCCGCTGCTGTTCATCGCGCTCGGCCGCTACGTCGTGCCCTATGCCCGAGGTTCCGAGTTCTCGCTGCTCGTGATGGTCGGGCTCGTCGCCGCCTATGCGACGCGCCAGCTCGGCGTGTATTACCTCGTCGGCGCCTTCATCGCCGGCCTCGTCGCGCGGCTGCTGCGCGAGCGCATGCCGGCGCTGGCCTCGGATCAGAACCTGCACGCGGTGCGGCTGTTCGCGTCGTTCTTCGTGCCGTTCTACTTCTTCTACAGCGGCATGCATGTGCCGCGCGGCGCGCTGACCTGGTCGGCGCTCGGTCTCGGGCTGGCGCTGACGCTGGTCTTCGTGCCCTGCCGCGTCGCCAGCGTCTGGCTGCAGCGCCGGCTGCTGTTCCGCGAGACGGCGGGCAGCAGCCTGCGCGTGGCCACGGCACTGACCCCGACCCTCGTCTTCACGATCATCCTGGCCGACATCCTGTCCAAGCGCTACGGCCTGTCGGACACCCATTTCGGCGCCCTGCTCGTCTATGCGCTGCTGACGACGCTGCTGCCTTCGGTGCTGCTGTCCAAGCCGTTCGAGCTCGACGCGACGCAGGTCGGCGGCACCGCCGCGGCCGAGGCGCCAAAGGCCGGCTGATCGCGTGCCGGCGGCCTGGGTCGTCTCTAGCGACCGCGCAGGAACAGCGCGTCGAACTCCTTCATCGTCACCTGGCGCCAGGTCGGCCGGCCATGGTTGCAGGTGTCGGCGCGCTCGGTCGCCTCCATCTCGCGCAGCAGCCCGTTCATCTCCTCGATCGTCAGGCGGCGGTTGGCGCGCACGGCGCCATGGCAGGCCATCGTCGCGAGGATCTCGTCGCGCGCGCGCTGGACGACGCGGCTGGCGCCGGTCTCGCGCAGTTCGGCGAGCACCGATCGCGTCAGCTCGGCGAGATCGGCGTCGGGCAGCGCCGCCGGGCGGCTGCGCACGGCCAGCGTCGAAGCCGACAGTGGCGCAACGTCGAGCCCGAGCTCGAGCAGCGCGTCGCGCTCGGCCTCGGCGGCGGCGATCTCGTCGGCCGTGGCCGCGAAGCTGTGCGCGATCAGCAGCGGCTGCGAGGGCAGCCGTCCCGACGCCGCGGCGGCGCGCTTGAGGCGCTCGTAGACGATGCGCTCGTGCGCCGCGTGCATGTCGACGACGACGAGGCCTTGCGCGTTCTCGGCCAGCACGTAGACGCCGGCGATCTGCGCCAGCGCGCGGCCCAGCGGCCAGGCCGGCGCGTCATCAGGCGAAGCGGCTCCCGCGGCTGCCGCCGACGCCGCCAGCGCGTCGGCCGTGCCGCGCAGCGCCGACCAGGTGGCGAGCCCGCCGCTGCCCTGCGGCGCCAGCGCCGCCGCCTCCACCCGCCAGGGTGCGGCGCGCTCATGCGCCTGCGGCGGTGCATCGGCCAGCCCGAGGGCGGGCTGTTGCCACGAAGGCGGCAGCGCCGATGGCGGCGCCGCGGCGGATGTCGGCTCGGCAGGCGGCGCGGCAACGGCCGCCCGCGTCGGCGCCAGCGCATCCTCGACCGCCTGCCGCACGGCCTGGTGCAGCGCGCGGCCGTCGCGGAAACGCACTTCGACCTTGGTCGGATGGACGTTGGCGTCGACGAGCTCGGGCGCGATCTCGATGAACAGCAGCCAGGCCGGCTGGCGCGCGCCGTGCAACTGGTCTTCGTAGGCCGAGCGCACCGCATGGGCGACGAGGCGGTCGCGCACATGGCGGCCGTTGACGAACAGGTACTGCAGGTCGGCGCGGCTGCGCGCCGCCTCGGGCTGGCCGACGCGGCCCGTCAGCGCCAGCGGCCCGCGCTGCGCCCGCAGCTCGCGACTGGCCGCCATGAAGTCGGCGCCCAGCACGTCGTTCCAGCGCTGCGGCGCCGCGGCCGCGGCACGCCATTGCGCGACGAGCCGCCCCTCGTGCCAGACGGCGAAGGCGACATCGGGCCGCGCCAGCGCGTGGCGGCGCACGGCCTCCAGCGCATGGGCGAGTTCGGTGGCGTCGGTCTTGAGGAACTTGCGCCGCGCCGGCGTGCTGAAGAACAGCTCCTGCACCTCGACGGTGGTGCCGAGCGCGCGCGCCGCGGCGCTGATCTCGCCGCTGGCGGCGGCCAGCCGCCAGCCATGGGCGGCACCGGCGCTGCGCGTCGTCACGCTCATTTCCGAGATCGAGGCGATCGCCGCCAGCGCCTCGCCGCGGAAACCCATCGTCGAGACCGATTCGAGCTCGGCGAGGTTGGCGATCTTGCTCGTCGCGTGGCGCTTGAGTGCCAGCGGCAGGTCGTCGGCCTCGATGCCGGCGCCGTCATCCTCGACGACGATGGCGCGCACGCCGCCGGCGGCCAGCCGCACGGTGATCTGGCGCGCGCCGGCGTCGAGCGCGTTGTCGACGAGTTCGCGCACGACCGAGGCCGGGCGTTCGACGACCTCGCCGGCCGCGATCTGGCTCACGAGTTCGTCGGGCAGTTCGCGGATGCGGCGCCGCGCGGCGCTGCCGGGCTGGAGCAGCGGCGGGGAGGACATCGCGCTGATTGTAGGAGTCGCCGCGTCGCGCCGGCAGGCCTGCGGCGAACCGCGGCGCCGTGGACAATGCGCGCCGGCCGGGCCTCGATCAACCCGCGCGGAAACCACATGCACAGGAACCGCAACCCCGTCGCGCGCACCGAGGTCGATTCGGGCTCGCTCGCCTTCAGCATGGAGAAACTCGGCATCTCGCGCTTCGACCTGCGCGATCCGTACCACCTCGCGTTGACGCTGAGCTGGCCCGGCTTCCTCGGCGCGATGGTGCTGGCCTACCTGGTGATCAATCTCGCCTTCGCCGAGCTCTACGTGGCCAGCCCCGGCTGCGTCGCCAACCTGCCGCCGCATGCGCTGCTCGACGCCTTCTATTTCAGCGTCGAGACCTTGGCCACCGTCGGTTACGGCGTGATGGCGCCGGCCAGCCGCTACGGCCACGCGGTGGCCACCGTCGAGATCTTCGTCGGCATGCTGTTCACGGCGACGATGACCGGCCTGCTGTTCGTGCGCTTGTCCAAGCCGAAGGCGAAGGTCCTGTTCGCGGCTCGGCCCGTCGTCGCGCGCGCCGGCGCTGCGCACCCGACGCTGATGATCCGCATCGGCAACGGCCGCGCCAACGCGCTGATCGAGGCCGTCGCCCGCGTCACCGTCTTCGTCGAGGACCTTCGGCCCGACGGGCAGTTCTTCCGCCGCGCCGTCGACCTCGAACTCGCGCGCGCCGACCTGCCGTTCTTCGCCCTCACCTGGACGCTGATGCACGAGCTCACCCCGGCCAGCCCGCTGCACGGCGTCATCGACGACGCGGGGCGACTGGCGACGTTGCGCATGATGATCAGCGTCTCCGCGCTGGACCAGGCATTGGGCGCCGAGGTCCACGCGATGCACGGCTACACCGGCGCCGACTTCGCGCCCGGGATGCGCTACATCGACGCCATCACGACGCACGAGGACCATACCGTCGCCGACATGCGCATGATCAGCGCCATCGAGGCCGAACCGGCGCCGGCCTAGTCGTCAGGATGTCCCGGCCTCGGGGCCTCAGGGCGTCGGCTGCCTCAGGGCAAGCCGACCGACTGCAGCGGTGTCGGCTCGATCGCACCGCAATCGGCGTCGAGCCGGCGCGCGTAGTACTCGGTGTGCAGCGTGAGGCCGCCGCCGACGCGGTCGTAGCTGCCCTCGAAGCTCGCCGCGCCGAGCCGGCGGTAGCGGAATTCGACCTGCTGCGAGACGCCGTCCGGACCGGTCTCGACATAGTTGCCGCTCAGCGACTGGTGGCCGATCAACAGCTCGCCCGCGCCCGGCAGCCGCGCCGGGACCATCGGCGAGCGCGCACGTTCGCGATCGATGCAGATGCGGTACGAGCGCGGCCGCGGCGTCGAGGCCGAGTCGGGGCGCGGTTCGGTCGTCGTCAGCGCCTGGATCTCCCACAGGCCGGCGTCGACAGGCGGCAGGTCGCCCGCCCGCGCTGCCGTGGCCAGCGTGGCCAGGATGAGGGCGAACAACGGTCGGGACGGCGTCATGCGGGGGTCATGCAGAGGAGGGCGCGGCGATTCTTGCCGCGCGATCCGGCACCGGGACCATCCCCCGGTCTAGCTCGACACACCCGATTCAGAGGACCAGGTCGACCTCGCCGCCGGCCGCGGTGCCGCATTGGGCACAGAAGCGCGCCGCCTGCGCCAGCAATGCGCCGCAATGGCCGCAGGCACGCGCCGCGGCCGGCGCCGGTGCCACCGCGGCGGACGCCATCGTCGCGCGGGCGGCGATCTGCGGCACGGTTTCGGCGCCGGCGAGCTGGTTCGCCGCGCCGAGCTGCTGCAACCGGCGCGCATCCTCGTGCGCCCCCGGGACGACGACCATGCTCTGTGCGGCGGCGAACTGCGCGACGAGCTGGGTCCAGCCGCGCGCGGCGTCGATATCGCCGCTCATGCCGACGAGCGTGCGGCTGCCGACCTCGTGCTCGCGGTAGCTGAAGATCACCGAGCGCGTGCGCACGACCCAGGCGCGCAGCGTCATCGATTCGACGTTGACCACCGTGCGCTCGCTGCGCACGCGGTCGCTCCATTGCGCGCCGAGACCGACCTGGGCCCGCGCGTACGAGCCGCCGAGGTCGAGCCAGATCAACGTCGATTCGAAATCGAGCCGGCCCCAGAGCTGGTGCGCGACGCGCAGCCCGTAGCCGCCGACGACGATGAGGATGAAGCCGATCGACCCCGCCGACCACGACTCGACGGCCTGCCCCGCACCCAGCTCGCGCCCCAGCATCAGCCACAGCAGCGCGCCGGCGCCGGTCGCCGCCACCGCCAGCGCGTCGAGCGCGGCCAGGCGCAGGAAGCGCGGGAAGGCCAGGCAGGTCGACCAGTCCATGCGCCGCACGGCCTGCGGCGGCATCGGCTGCGTCTCCTCGAGCGCCATCGCGGTGAAATTGCCGGCCTCGCGCGTCGGCTCGACCTTCGGTGGCTGCCAGATGTAGCGCCGGTTCGGGATGCCCTGGTTCCAGCGCCGCTGCAGTTCGCGGTCGATCTCCTGCAGCAGCAGGTTGGGGTCGGCGTTGAAGCTCACCGCGACCTGGTCATTGGCGGTGCTGGCCGGCGGCGGTTCGTCGACATGGGCATGGCCGGCGTACAGACCCAGCGCCTCGATGACGACGCTGGCCGCCAGCAGCACGAAGGCGATGCGCGGCAGCGCGAGATGCGCCAGCCAGGGCCAGTCGGCGCCGCCGACGGCGCGGCCGACGAGCACCGAGCCGACGATGCCGAACACGAGCAGCGCGGCGAGCGCCATCGGCGTCAGCGCGACGACGGCCGAGGCGCGGCGCAGGTAGCTGCGCAGGATCAGCCCGGCGCCCAGCAGCAGGTAGACGAGCGCCACCAGCGACCGTGCCGCGCCCGGCGCCGTGAACGCCCAGGTCAGCGCGAACAGCAGCAGCAGGCTGGCCGAGGCCAGCGCGTTGGCGAAGCGCACCTGCATGAATTCGCGCAGCGGCCGCGGCGCCGTGACGAGGTGGCGCGAGAGCGAATACAGCACGCCGTTGAGCGCGCCCTGCGGCACGGCCAGCGCGATCGCGCCCTGGCGCAGCTGATCGACCAGATGCTGCGCGCCGGCGCTCGTGCCCTCGGCCTCGCGCGCGACGTCGCTGGCCAGCGAAGCCGGCTGGCCGCGGCCGAAGAACACGCGCAGCTGCAGCGCCGCTTGGCCGAATTCGACGATGCCCAGCAGCACCAGCAGGCCGCCGCCGGCGATCAGCAGCAGCAGCACACCCTGCGTGAGGTCGGGATGCGCGACCTGCACCGCGGCGCCACTGCCGCGCGCCTGCAGCAGCAGCGCGACGCCGCAGGCCAGCAGCAAGAGCCCGCGCGCGGCGAGGAACTGGTTCTCGATGCGGTACGGATTCGGAAAATCGAGCGTCGCACCCTGGGTGCTGTATTCGAACGCCATGCGCCCCCCTCGTCAGCCGTAGGCCGCCGGGGGCATTCTGCCGCAGCGGCAGGCGCGCCGCGCGGCCGCGCTACATGCTGCGCCGGTACTGCCCGCCGACCTCGAACAGCGCGTTCGTGATCTGCCCCAGGCTGCAGCAGCGCACGGCGTCCATCAGCACGGCGAACACGTTGCCGTTGTCCATCACGGCCTGCTGCAGCCGCTGCAGCTGCACCGGTGCCTCGGCCGCATGGCGGGCGTGGAAATCCTGCAGCCGCTGCAGCTGGCTCTTCTTCTCGTCCTCGGTGCTGCGCGCCAGTTCGATGGGCTGCGGCGGCTGCTCGGGCCCGCGGAAGGTGTTGACGCCGATGATCGGGTACTCGCCGGTGTGCTTGAGCATCTCGTAATGCATGCTCTCTTCCTGGATCTTGCTGCGCTGGTAGCCGGTCTCCATCGCGCCGAGCACGCCGCCGCGCTCGGCGATCTTCTCGAATTCCTGCAGCACCGCCTCCTCGACGAGTTCGGTCAGCTCGTCGATGATGAAGGCGCCCTGGTTCGGGTTCTCGTTCTTCGCCAGCCCCCATTCGCGGTTGATGATGAGCTGGATCGCCATCGCGCGGCGCACGCTCTCCTCGGTGGGCGTCGTGATCGCCTCGTCGTAGGCGTTGGTGTGCAGGCTGTTGCAGTTGTCGTAGATCGCGATCAGCGCCTGCAGCGTCGTGCGGATGTCGTTGAACTGGATCTCCTGCGCGTGCAGGCTGCGCCCGCTGGTCTGGATGTGGTACTTCAGCTTCTGGCTGCGCTCGTTGGCGCCGTAGCGGTCGCGCATCGCCACCGACCAGATGCGCCGCGCGACGCGGCCGAGCACGGTGTACTCGGGGTCCATGCCGTTGCTGAAGAAGAAGCTCAGATTCGGCGCGAAATCGTCGATGTGCATGCCGCGCGCGAGATAGGCTTCGACGAAGGTGAAGCCATTGCTGAGCGTGAAGGCGAGCTGGCTGATCGGGTTCGCGCCGGCCTCGGCGATGTGATAGCCGCTGATCGACACCGAGTAGAAGTTGCGCACGTCGTGGTGCACGAAATACTCGGCGATGTCGCCCATCACCTTGAGGCTGAACTCGGTGCTGAAGATGCAGGTGTTCTGGCCCTGGTCCTCCTTGAGGATGTCGGCCTGCACGGTGCCGCGCACATTCGCCAGCGTCCAGGCGCGGATCTTCGCGGCCTCGTCGGCCGTCGGCTCGCGGCCGTTGTCGCTGCGGAACTTGTCGAGGTTCTGGTCGATCGCCGCGTTCATGAACATCGCCAGGATGCTCGGCGCGGGGCCGTTGATCGTCATGCTGACGCTGGTGGCCGGGTGCGTGAGGTCGAAGCCGCCGTAGAGCACTTTCAGGTCGTCGAGCGTCGCGATCGAGACGCCCGAGTTGCCGACCTTGCCGTAGATGTCGGGCCGCGGATCCGGGTCGTTGCCGTAGAGCGTGACGCTGTCGAAGGCCGTCGACAGGCGCTTGGCCGGCATGCCTTCCGAGAGCAGCTTGAAGCGGCGGTTCGTGCGGAAGGCGTCGCCCTCGCCGGCGAACATGCGCGTCGGGTCCTCGTTCTCGCGCTTGAAGGCGAAGGTGCCCGCGGTGTAGGGGAAGCTGCCGGGGACGTTGTCGAGCAGCAGCCACTTCAGCAGCTCGCCATGGCATTCGTAGCTCGGCAGAGCGACCTTGCGGATCTTGTTGCCCGACAGCGTCAGATGCGTGAGCGCCGTGCGGATCTCCTTGTCGCGGATCTTCACGACGTATTCGTCGCCTGCGTAGGCCTTCTTCATGTCGGGCCACATCGCGAGCAGCTTGCGCGAGCTCGCCTCGAGCCGGCCGTCACGTTCGGTCGCGAGCGCCGCGGCGGCCGCGGCGGCCTCGGGCTGCTCGGCGAGCATCACGGCACTTGCGCGCAGTTGCTGCACCTCGCGCGCGAGCCGGCTTTGCGCGACGGCGCGCTGCTTGTAGCCGCGCACGGTGTCGGCGATGTCGGCCAGATAGCGCACGCGCGCCGGCGGCACGATGGGCACCTGGTGCGTGCTGTGGCGCGTGTGGACGGGCGGCAGGCGGCCCTCGCCGAGCTTCAGGCCGAGTTGCGCCAGCCGCGGCAGCAGCGCCTGGTACAGCGCCGTCACGCCATCGTCGTTGAAGCGGCTGGCCATGGTGCCGAACACCGGCATCTGCTCGGGCGGCGTCGTGAAGGCCTCGCGGTTGCGCTGGTACTGCTTGGCGACGTCGCGCAGCGCGTCGCTGGCGCCCTTGCGGTCGAACTTGTTGATGGCGACGAACTCGGCGAAGTCGAGCATGTCGATCTTCTCGAGCTGGCTCGCGGCGCCGAACTCGGGCGTCATCACGTACATCGACACGTCGACGAGCGGCACGATCGCCGCGTCGCCCTGGCCGATGCCCGAGGTCTCGACGATGATGAGGTCGAAGCCGGCCGCCTTGCAGGCCAGCAGCGCGTCGGGCAGCGCCTGACTGACCTCGCTGCCGAAGTCGCGCGTCGCCAGGCTGCGCATGAACACCCGCTGGCCTTGGCGCCAGGGCGAGATCGCGTTCATGCGGATGCGGTCGCCGAGCAGCGCGCCGCCGCTCTTGCGCCGGCTCGGGTCGATCGAGATCACGGCGATGCGCAGGCGGTCGTCCTGGTCCAGGCGCAGGCGGCGGATCAGCTCGTCGGTGAGCGAACTCTTGCCGGCGCCGCCGGTGCCGGTGATGCCGAGCACCGGGGTCGGCGATCCGGCGGCGGCCAGCGCCGCCTTGAACTCGGCGCTCGCCTTGCCGTTCTCCAGCGCCGTGATGGCCTGCGCGAGCGCGCGCCAGGCGGCGTCGCCGTGGCCCTGCAGCTTCGCGACATCGGTCGGGGCATACGACGACAGGTCGACGTCGCAGCGCATCATCATCTCGCCGATCATGCCCTGCAGCCCCATGCGCTGGCCGTCCTCGGGGCTGAAGATGCGCGCCACGCCGTAGGCCTGCAACTCCGCGATCTCGGCCGGCACGATGACGCCACCACCGCCGCCCCAGACCTGGATATGGGCGCCACCGCGCTCGCGCAGCAGGTCGACCATGTACTTGAAGTACTCGACATGGCCGCCCTGATAGCTCGACAGGGCGATGCCCTGGGCATCCTCCTGCAGCGCCGCCGTGACGACCTCGTCGACCGAGCGGTTGTGGCCGAGGTGGATCACCTCGGCGCCCATGCCCTGGAGGATGCGCCGCATGATGTTGATCGCGGCGTCGTGGCCATCGAACAGGCTCGCCGCGCTGACGAAGCGGACCTTGTTCTTGGGGCGATAGTTGGCCAGGGCCTGGGCTTCGGCGGACAGATCGGTCATGACGGGTTCCGGCGGCTGTGGGGTAGGGGCGAATTGACGTTAACGTCAATTGCCGATCATGCCATGGCCTTCTGACGGGAATCCAACCTCGTGGTTTACCCCGATGCGGCGGCGGCATCCCCGCGCGCTGCTACGCTCGCGCACCCGCCGCCCGCACGCTCAACCCATGACCTTCCTGGCCATCGACATCGGCAACACACGCCTGAAATGGGCGCTCTACGCGGCGCCGCACCCGGGTGCGACGCTGCTGCACCAGGGGGCGATCTTCGTCGAGGCCATCGACGAACTGGCCGACCGCGACTGGCGTGAGCTGCCCGTGCCTTCGAGCATGCTGGGCTGCGTCGTCGCCGGCGACGCCGTGCGCCGCCGCGCCGAGGAGCAGATGGAGCTGTGGGACATCGCGCCGCGCTGGGTCGTGCCGACGGCGCACGAGGCGGGGATGAAGAACGGCTACGACCACCCGAGCCGGCTGGGCGCCGACCGCTGGGTGGCGCTGGCGGGTGCGCGCTCGCGCGTGCTCGCCGCCGGGCCGACGCGGCCGGCGCTGGTCGTGATGGTCGGCACCGCGGTCACCGTCGACGCGCTCGACGCCGAAGGGCATTTCCTCGGCGGGCTGATCCTGCCCGGATTCGGACTCATGCTGCGCGCGCTCGAGATGGGCACCGCGGGGCTGAAGGTGCCGACGGGCGAGATCGTCGATTTCCCGACCAACACCAGCGACGCGCTGATGAGCGGCGGCGCGAGCGCGATCGCCGGCGCCATCGAACGCCAGGTGCGCCGCCTGCGCGAGCGCACCGGCGCCGATCCGATGCTGCTGATGACCGGCGGCGCGGCCGTCAAGCTGGTGCCGATCACCGACCTGCCGTTCGAGATCGTCGAGACGCTGATCTTCGAGGGCCTGCTGCTGCTGCAGAGCCGTCGCCTGGCGCTCTGAGAGGGCCGGCTGCTGCTTAGCTTTGAATATAGCTCTCGAGCTGCTGGATCGTCTGCTCGTGGCTGGCGATGATGTCGTCCATGATGTCGCGGATGGAGATCATGCCGAGCACGGTGCCGTCATCGACGACCGGCAGGTGACGGATCTTCTTCTCGCTCATCAGCGCCATGCAGGTGCGCGTGCCGGTGGACGAGTTCACCGTCGTGACCTGCGTCGTCATGATCTCGGCGACCTTGGTTTCCTTCGAGTTGCGCCCCAGCAGCGCGACCTTGCGCGTGTAGTCGCGCTCGGAAATGATGCCCACGAGGCGGCCACCATCCATGACCATCAGCGCGCCGACGCCGTACTCCGACAGCAGTTGCAGCGCCGAAAACACGGTGTCGTCGGGCCGCGCATGCCACAGCGTGCCGTCGCGGTTCTTGAGCAGCAATGAGACCGGCTTCATGGGCGCTCCTGGGGTGACCTGGTACCGCGCCTAGCGTACCCGATCCTGGGCGCCGGTCAATCCTGTCAACTATCGCCGGTCGTTGAAGTCTCGACGCAGGCCTGCAGCGCCTGGCGCAGATCGGCCGGCAGCTCGCGGGGCCGGTGGTCGTCCAGCGAGATGCAGACCAGCACCTGGCGCAGCCGCAGTCGCTGCTCGCCACGACCGTCGGCGGCGCGGAATTCGGTGTGCAGCGTGAGCGAACTGCGGCCGAGCCGCGCCACCGAGGCGGCCAGCACGAGGGCGTCGCCATGCCGGCTGACGGCCGTGAACTCGGCCTCCAGCCGCACCGTCGGCAAGCCGCAGCGGCGCTCGCCGATGAGCGCCGCGTACGGGAACTTCAACCCTTCGTCGAACCATTGCTCGACGAAGCCGTTGTGCATCACGAAGTACTGGGGGTAGAAGGCGATGCCCGCCGGATCGCAGTCGGAGAAGCGCACGCGGCGCTCGCGTTCGAAGCGCATTCAACCGCCGTCGCGCAGCCTGAAGCGCTGGAGCTTGCCGGTTTCGGTGCGCGGCAGCGAGGCGCGGAATTCGACCTGGCGCGGGTATTTGTAGGGCGCGATCGTGCGCTTGACGAAGTCCTGCAGATCGCGCACGAGGTCGGGCCCGGCTTCGAAGCCGGGCCGCGGCACGACATAGGCCTTCACCGCCATGCCGCGCGCCTCGTCGGGCACGCCGACGACGCCGCATTCGGCCACCGCCGGGTGCAGCAGCAGTGCGCCCTCGATCTCGGGGCCGGCGATGTTGTAGCCGCCGGAGACGATCATGTCGTCGGTGCGCGCCTGGTATTCGTACTGGCCGTCGGCCGCGACGAGGTAGGCGTCGCCGGTGAGGTTCCAGCCGTTCTGCACGTACTGCGTCTGGCGCGGGTCGGCGAGGTATTTGCAACCGGTCGGGCCCTTGATCGCGAGGCGGCCGACCTGCCCCGGCGGCAATTCGCGACCCTGCTCGTCGAGGATGGCGGCGCGGTAGCCGGGCACCGGCAGGCCGGTCGCGCCGGGGCGCGCCTGCGCCGCATCGGCCGAAATGAAGATGTGCAGCAGTTCGGTCGATCCGATGCCGTCGATGATCTCGATGCCGGTGGCCTCCTTCCAGGCCAGCCGCGTCGCCGCCGGCAGCGCCTCGCCGGCCGAGACGCACAGGCGCAGCGTGCGCAGGTCCGGCCGGGGCTGCTGCGCGGCGATGGCGCGGTACGAGGTCGGCGCGGTGAAGCAGACGGTGGCACGGTATTGCTCGATCGCCGCCGGCAGCGCGTCCGGGCCCGCCTTCTCGACGAGCACCGTGCTCGCGCCGGCGGCCAGCGGGAACAGCAGCAGCCCGCCGAGGCCGAAGGTGAAGGCCAGCGGCGGGCTGCCGATGAAGACATCGTCGGGACGCGGCCGTAGCACATGCGCCGGCCAGCAGGCGCAGGCCGCCATGACGTCGCGGTGGCTGTGCATCGCGCCCTTGGGCACGCCGGTGGTGCCCGAGGTGAAGGCGATCAGCGCGATGTCCTCGGCGCCGGTCTCGACGGCCTCGAAGCGCGGCGGCTGGTTCGCGGCGCGCGTCTCGAGCTCGCCCCGGCCCTGGCCGTAATGGACGATGCGCTGCAGCGTCGAGCAGGCGATGCGCGCCGATTCGAGTTCCTCGGCCAGCCGCTCGTCGCACAGTGCGTGGCTGATCTGCGCCTTGTCGATGATGGCCGAGAGTTCGCGCGCGCGCAGCAGCGGCATGCTGCCGACCGCTATCGCGCCGGCCTTGACGACCGCGAACCAGCCCGCCGCGAGCATCGGCGAGTTGGCGCCTCGCAGCAGCACGCGGTTGCCGGGGACGACGCCGAGTTCGTCGACGAGCACGCGCGCGATGCGGTTGACCTGCGACTGCAACTCGGCGTAGCTCCAGCGCACCCCGGCGCCGTAGATGCAGGGGTTGTCGCCGCGCCCGGCGGCGACGGCGCGGTCGAGCAGTTCGACGGCGCAGTTCAGGCGCGGCGGGAACTGCAGTTCGGGCAATTCGAACAGCATCTCGGGCCATTGCTCGCGCGGCGGCAGATGCTCGATCGCATAACGATCGATATGCGCGCTGTAGGGCGGTTCCGCTGCCGTTCGATCCGAGCTCATGTCCGCATTCTTCGGCGGGATACTTTAGTTGTCAATCAATTGCCCGCCCCCGACTATCATCGCCGCCATGCAAGCCGGCCATCCGCGCATCTGGGACATCTCGCCGCCCGTCGGGCCGGCGTCGCCGGTGTTTCCGGGCGACGCCACCTTCCGCGCCGTCTGGGCAGCGCGCATCGGCGCCGAAGGTCCGGTCAACGTCTCGACGATCACGCTGAGCCCGCACACCGGCGCCCATGCCGACGCGCCGCTGCATTACGACGACGCGGGCGCCGCGATCGGCCTGCTCGACCTCGGACCTTTCCTCGGCCGCTGCCGCGTCATCCACGCGATCGGCGCGCGGCTCGTGCGCTGGGAGCACCTGGCTCACGCGCTCGCGGACCTGCCGCCGCGGCTGCTCGTGCGCACCTACGAGCGCGCGCCGGTGGCGCGCTGGGACGCCGACCTCCCGGCCTTCGCACCCGAGACGGTCGAGGCCCTGGCCGACCGCGGGCTGCGCCTGATCGGCATCGACAGCGCCAGCGTCGACCCCGCCGCGAGCAAGACGCTGCCGACGCACCAGGTGCTGCGCCGGCGCGGCCTGCGCGTGCTCGAGAACCTCGTCCTCGACGACGTGCCCGAGGGCGATTACGAACTCATCGCGCTGCCGCTGCGGCTGGTCGAGGCCGATGCCTCGCCGGTGCGCGCAGTGCTGCGGCAACTGGAGCGTTAGGCCATGGATCGTCCCGATGCCCTGGCGCTCGACGCCGCCGACCCGCTGGCGCCGCTGCGCGAGCGCTTCGAGATCCCCGCCGGGCTGATCTACCTCGACGGCAATTCGCTGGGCATGCTGCCCAAGGCGACATCGGCGCGGCTGCGCGAGGTCGTCGAGAGCGAATGGGGCCGCGGGCTGATCGGCAGCTGGAACAGCGCCGGATGGATGGACCTGCCGCGGCGCGTCGGCGACAAGATCGCGAGCCTCGTCGGCGCCGGGCCGGGCGAGCTCGTCGTCGCCGATTCGACGAGCGTCAATCTCTACAAGGTGCTGAGCGCAGCCCTTTCGATCACGCGCGCCGATGCGCCGCAGCGCCGCATCGTGCTCAGCGAACGCGGCAACTTCCCGACCGACCTCTACATCGCCGAGGCGCTGGCGCGCGAACGCGGTTGCGAGCTCGTGCTCGCCGAGCCCGGCGAGTTGCGCCGTCATCTCGACGAGCGCACCGCCGTGCTGATGGTGACCCAGGTCGACTACCGCAGCGGCGCGCTGCACGCCATGGCGGCGCTGAGTGCCGACGCCCATGCGGCCGGTGCGCTGACGGTCTGGGACCTCGCGCACAGCGCCGGCGCGCTCGCGGTCGATCTGCACCGCGACGGCGCCGATTTCGCCGTCGGCTGCGGCTACAAATACCTCAACGGCGGCCCCGGCGCCCCCGCCTTCGTCTGGGCCCATCCGCGTCACGCCGAACGCTTCTGGCAGCCGCTGGCCGGCTGGATGGGCCACGCGGCGCCTTTCGAGTTCACACCCGGCTACCGGCCCGCCGCCGGCATCGCGCGCTACCTCTGCGGCACGCCGCCGGTGCTGGCGCTGGCGGCGCTCGAATGCGGCGTCGACACGCTGCTGGCGGCGCAGCCGCTGGGCGGCATCGCGGCGCTGCGCGCGAAGGCGGTGGCGCTGACGACGATCTTCGAGTCGCGCGTCTCGGCCGCCTGCCCCGAGCTCGTGCTGGCCTCGCCGCGCGACGCCGCGCGCCGCGGCAACCAGGTCAGCTACGCCCATGCCGAGGCCGGCTACGGCGCCGTGCAGGCGCTGATCGCGCGCGGCGTCGTCGGCGACTTCCGCGCGCCCGACATCCTGCGCTTCGGCTTCGCGCCGATCTATCTGCGCCATGTCGACGCCTGGGACGCCGCCGGGCATCTGGTCGACGTCATGGCCAGCGGCGAGTGGCGACGACCCGAATTCAACCGCCGACAGGGGGTGACATGAACCAGACGACACACCATGGCGCGCAGCTGGATTTCAGCCGCGACATGAGCTACGGCGACTACCTGCACCTCGACGCCGTGCTCAGCGCGCAGCACCCGCTCTCGCCCGACCACAACGAGATGCTGTTCATCGTCCAGCACCAGACGAGCGAGCTGTGGATGAAGCTGATGCTGCACGAGCTGCGCGCGGCGATCGCCGCCGTCGCCGCCGACGAGCTCGGCCGCGCCTTCAAGATGCTGGCGCGCGTCTCGAAGATCATGGAGCAGCTGGTCCACGCCTGGGACGTGCTGGCGACGATGACGCCGCCCGAGTATTCGGCGATCCGCCCCTACCTCGGCCACAGCAGCGGCTTCCAGAGCTGGCAGTACCGCTGCATCGAATTCAGCCTCGGCAACAAGAACGAGGCGATGCTGCAGCCGCATGCGCACCGCAGCGACCGCCTCGCCGAGGTCGAGGCCGCCTGGCGTGCGCCCTCGCTCTACGACGAGGCGCTGCGGCTGCTCGCGCGGCGCGGCCTGGCGCTGCCGGCCGACCATCTCGAGCGCGACTGGACCGGCCCCTATGTCGAGAGCGCCGAGGTCGAGGCCGCCTGGCTGACCGTCTACCGCGATCCGCAGACCCATTGGGACCTCTACCAGCTCGGCGAGGAACTGACCGACCTCGAGGACGCCTTCAGGCTTTGGCGCTTCCGCCATGTGACGACGGTCGAACGCATCATCGGCTTCAAGCGCGGTACCGGCGGCACCTCGGGTGTGGGCTATCTGCGCAAGATGCTCGACGTCGTACTGTTCCCGGAGATCTGGAAGCTCAGGACCGATCTTTGACCGGCAGGCTGATGCAACCCATCACCCAGGGCGTGTCCAGGCGGATCGCCGTCCCAGCCCCGGGAGCGAACGGCAGGAATTCCGACCAGCGGTCGGCGGGCGCCAAGGTAGGTGAAGATGGCGCCCTCGCCTCGTGGCAGCAGGCAGGCCAGCGTCCGCGGCGCGCCGTTCTCCCGCGCCGAGCCGTCGTCGACCGAAAAGCCCGGCGTCGCCAACGTCTGACCCGTGGCCGCGGCCCAGGCCATCCCCGGCCAGGCCTGGCGCTTGTCGGCACCGGGCGTGAACGCGGCCACCGTGGAGCCATCGGGCGACAGGGCGGCACGCCAAACCGCACCGGCGATCGTGTGCGCCGGACCGACCGTCTGGCCAGCCGCATCACGCACCTGCAGTCGCGTCCCTCCCGCGGCGGCCGAGGCTGCCGTCAACCAGGCCTCGCCTCGCACCGCCACCAGGGTCGAGCCGGCTTCGACGGCCGACGCAGCGGGCGCGCTGGGCCCGACCGGCAGGTCCGGGCTGTCGGTGCCCAGTGGCGCCGGCAGCGGTCGCCAGGCGCCGGCAGCCGCATCGGCAGTCCGACCCAGGGCTTCGAGCGTGTGCGCGTCGTAGCGCAGCACGCCGGGCGCATCGGCGGCACGTCCGCTGTCGTTGGACGGATAGGCGGCAACCTCGATCGCCTTGCCGTCGGCCGACAGGTGCACCGCGTTGAAATTCCAGTCGACCGCGTCGACGCGACGCTGCAGCTTGCCCCCCTGCCAAAGGCCCAGCCAGGAGGGGCCGACCAGCAAGGTCACTGGTCCAGCGTCGGGCCCCGGCGCCGCCACGGCCGATCCCGCCTGTGCGGGCGGCGGGAGCGGGACCGACCGTTCGCAGCCCGAGCAGGCCAGCAGCCAGATAGCGACGCATGCCGCGAGTCGAACTCCGTTTGATTTCATGGGCCTCATTCAAGGTTCGACGCATGTACTTCGTCAACCTGCACATGGTCATCCCGACGCGCACGCTCGCTGCCGAGGCGAATCCATCAGGGATATCACCACGCCGCCCCCGACCTGCACGCGCCACCCCGGATCCCTAGAATCACCGATCTACACAGCGAAAGGCAGCGATGGACACCCGCACCAATCCGACCCGTCTGCGCCTGAGCCAGATCCGCGACGCGATGGCCGCCGCCGGCGTGCAGGCGCTGGTCCTGCCCTCGAGCGATCCCCACCTGTCGGAGTACCTGCCGGCGCATTGGCAGGGCCGGCAATGGCTGTCGGGCTTCACCGGGTCGATGGCGACGCTGGTCGTCACCGCGACCGAGGCGGCGCTGTTCGCCGACAGCCGCTACTGGGTCCAGGCGCTGGCCGAGATCGCCGGCAGCAGCGTCGACCTCGTGAAGATCGACAGCGGCTCGAGCCCGGCGCACATCGACTGGCTGGCCAGCCACCTGCCGCGCGGCAGCGTCGTCGCCGTCGACGGCCAGGTGCTGGCGCTGGGCACGGCGCAGGCGCTGCAATCGGCGCTCGACGCCGCCGGCGTCGCGCTGCGCACCGACATCGACCTGCTCGACCGCGTCTGGACCGACCGCCCGCCGCTGCCGGCGGCGCCGATCTACGAGCACCTGCCGCCGCAGGCCTGCCGCAGCCGCGCCGAGAACCTCGCCGCCGTGCGCGCGGCGATGGCCGAGCGTGGCGCGACCCATCATTTCGTCTCCACCGTCGACGACCTGGCCTGGATCACGAACCTGCGCGGTGCCGACGTCACCTACAACCCGGTCTTCATCGGCCATCTGCTGCTCGACGCGCAGCGCGGCACGCTCTTCGTCGGCGCCGGCAAGGTCGACGCCGCGCTGGCCGCGCGGCTCGCCGCCGACGGCATCGGCGTCGCGCCCTACGCCGAGGCCGGCGCGGCGCTGGCGGCGCTGGGCGCCCGGCAGCGGCTGCTGCTGGACCCGCGCCGCGTCACGCTGGGCCTGCGCGAGCGCGTGGGCGCCGGCTGCGCCGTGATCGAGGCGATCAACCCCAGCACGATGCTCAAGTGCCGCAAGAACGCGGCCGAGGCGGCCTGCGTGCGCGAGGCGATGGCCGAGGACGGCGCCGCGATGTGCGAGTTCTACGCCGAGTTCGAGGCCGCGCTGGCGCGCGGCGAACGGCCGACCGAGATCGAGGTCGACGAGCGCATCACCGCCCAGCGCGCGCGCCGCGCCGGCTTCGTCGGCCTGAGCTTCGGCACCATCGCCGGCTTCAACGCCAACGGCGCCATGCCGCATTACCGCGCCACGGCGCAGGCGCATGCGGTGATCGAGGGCGACGGCCTGCTGCTCATCGACAGCGGCGGCCAGTACCTCGGCGGCACCACCGACATCACGCGCGTGTGGCCGATCGGCCAGCCGAGCGCGGCGATGAAGCGCGACTACACGCTGGTCCTCAAGGGCACGCTGAACCTGTCGCGCGCGCGCTTCCCCGTCGGCACGCCGAGCCCGATGATCGACGCGCTGGCGCGCGCGCCGCTGTGGGCCGAGGGGCTGGACTACGGCCACGGCACCGGCCATGGCGTGGGTTACTTCCTGAATGTCCACGAGGGCCCGCAGAGCATCAGCCGCGCGACGCCCGAGCCGCAGATGGCGATGCGCCCGGGGATGATCACGTCGATCGAGCCCGGGGTCTACCGCGCCGGCCGCTGGGGCGTGCGCATCGAGAACCTCGTGCTCGCGGTGCCGGCGGCCGTCGATGCGGAATTCGGCGAATTCCTCGAATTCGAGACGCTGACGATGTGCCCGATCGACACCCGCTGCATCGTGCGCGAGCTGATGCGGGACGACGAGATCGCCTGGCTCAATGCCTACCACGCGACGGTGCGCGAGCGGCTCGCGCCGCGACTCCAAGGCCCGGCGCTGGCCTGGCTGAACGAGCGCACGCAACCGATCTGAGGCCGTGCCGAGCAGCGGCGCAGCGGGCGGCCGACCGGCGCTCGGGATCGACCTCGGCGGCACGAAGATCGAGGCGGTGCTGCTCGCCGCCGGCGGCCCCCCGAACGCGGCCATCTGGCGGCAACGCATCGCGACGCCGGCGGGCGACTACGCGGCCACCGTCGACGCCGTCGCCGCACTCGTGCGGCAGGCGCGCGCGGCGGCCGGCGGCGCGCTCAGCATCGGCATCGGCACGCCGGGCTGCGCCGACGCCGGCGGCCTGATGAAGAACTGCAATTCCACCTGCCTCAACGGGCGGCCGCTGCAGCGCGACCTCGAAGCGGCGCTCGGCCAGCCGCTGCGCATGGCCAACGACGCGAACTGCCTCGCACTGTCCGAGGCCACGGACGGCGCCGGCGCCGGCGCCGAGGTCGTCTTCGCGGTCATCCTGGGCACCGGCGCCGGTGCCGGGATCGCGGTCGGCGGCCGCGTGCTGACGGGGCCCAACGGCCTGGCCGGCGAATGGGGGCACAACCCGCTGCCCTGGGCCGATCCTGTGGACGATGCGGCCGCGCCCTGTTATTGCGGCCAGCGCGGTTGCATCGAAACCTGGGTCAGCGGTTCGGGACTTGCGCGCGACCACCTGCACGTGAACGGCGAAGTGCTGGTCGGCGAAGCCATCGTCGCGCGCGCCGCCGCCGGCGACGCCGCCTGCGCGGCGACGCTCGAGCGCCACGCCAGCCGCCTCGCGCGCGCGCTGGCCGGCGTCGTCAACCTGCTCGACCCCGACGTCATCGTGCTCGGCGGCGGCCTCTCGCGGCTGCCGCATCTGTACGAGCGCGTGCCGGCGCTGTGGGGCGACTGGGTCTTCGGCGCGACGCCAGTGCGCCCGGTGCGCACGCGGCTGCTGGCGAGCCGGCACGGCGACGCCTCGGGCGTGCGCGGTGCGGCCTGGCTGGGCGCCGATCGCTAGACATCCGCCGCCGCGGTCGCCGCATCGTGCGGCGCTGCGGGCGGTACGAGCGGCGGCGCGCGCAGGTCGATGACGACGGTGTGCGCGGTCTTGTCCTGGATCGCCTGCCGGTTCGGGTCCCAGAAGACCTGCAGGAAACCGAGGCCGCCGGTAGCCATGCCGGCCGCGTAGCCGCCGTAGCGCTTGAGGCAGCGCATGACCGTCATCGGCTTGCCGGTGAGATCGACGACGCGCAGATGGAACAGCTTCTTGCCCACCGTCTGCCCGCCCCACCAGGCCGGCAGCAAAGAGAAATAGACGATGCCCCAGCCGAACTTCGCGCCGAGTCCGTCGGCCAGTCGCTGCAACTGGCGCCGCAGCGTCGGCGGCTTGCGCGCCTCGGCGAGCTGGGCCTCGAGCTGGGCGATGCGCGCCGCGTCGCGCGCGGCAACGCTGGCCGCCGCATTCGAGGCCGCCGTCGATGCCACCGTCGATGCCGGGTTCGACGCCTGGTTCGACGCCGAGACGACGGTCTTCGCCGTCAGCGCAGCCTGCAGCGCCGCGGCCGCGGCATCGGCCGACTCGTCGTCATCGGCATCGTCGCGCGCCGCCGCCTGCGTCTGCGCCGCCGTGCGCGGATGGCGCTGCGCCTGCCAGAGCTGGTTCGCCTCCTGCGCCGCGAGCAGCAGCGCCAGCGCCGCCGCGACCCAGCCGACGATCAAGCGCCGCCCCGCCGTCGCGTCGCGCCGGCCGCGCAATTGCAGCGCCACCAGCAGCAGACCGCCGACGAGCCAGAGCCCGCTGGCGCCCGACAACAGCGCGACCAGCGCGAGGTCCACGGCCATCGCCAGCGCGCGCGACTTCGGCGTCGCGAGCGCCTGGCCGATCAGCGCCGGTGCGACGTTCAGCGGCTCGGGCGTGACCCAGCCGCGCGGGTCGTCAGCGGGTGCGGGCAGGCGCTTGACCATCGTTTGATTGGAGTTCTAGTTTCGCAGCGGCGCTGGGACCGGCGCACTCTAGCCGCAATCGCGGGGCCGCGATGTGGCTTGCTCGCGGCTCGGCGCTGAGGCAGAGTGTCGGGTCCGGGCCGCCGCATCGACCGCCCATCTGCCAGCGGGAGCCACCGATGACCACCACCTTCAGCACCAGCCGTCCCTATGCCGCCGCCCCGGCAGTCCTGTTCGCAGCGATCGCCGATGGCGCGCGTCTGGCCCGCTGGTGGGGGCCGGCGGGATTCACCAATCGCTTCGAGCGTTTCGAATTCCGTGACGGCGGCAGCTGGACCTTCACGATGATCGGGCCCGACGGCACGCGCTATCCGAACGAGTCCGAATTCGGCGCCATCGAGGTCGACCGCAAGGTCGTCATCCGGCATGTGAACCAGCCGCATTTCCAGCTCACGATCACGCTCGAGGCGACGGCCGGCGGCACGCTGCTGCGCTGGGACCAGGCCTTCGAGGACGACGCCGTGGCGTCTTCGCTGCGCCACATCTGCGAGCCGGCCAACGAGCAGAACCTCGATCGCCTCGCCGAGGAACTGCGCGCCGGCGGTTCGCCCGCCGCGACCTGAGGCCGGCCGCTACATCAGCACGATGTCGTACTGCTCCGGATTCATCGTCGGCTCGGCCGACAGCGAGATCGGCTTGCCGATGAATTCGCTCAGTCCCGCCAGATGCACGCTTTCCTCGTCGAGCAGCATCTCGACGACGGCGGCGCTGGCGACGACGCGGAATTCCTTGGGGTTGAACTGGCGCGCCTCGCGCAGGATCTCGCGCAGCACGTCGTAGCAGACGCTGCGCGCCGTCTTCACCTGGCCACGGCCCTGGCAGGTCGGGCAGGGTTCGCAGAGCATGTGCGCCAGGCTCTCGCGCGTGCGCTTGCGCGTCATCTCGACGAGGCCGAGCTGGGTGAAGCCGCTGACCGTCGTGCGCGTGCGGTCGCGTGCGAGCTGCTTGCGCAACTCGGCCAGCACGGCCTGCTGGTGGTCCTCGCGCAGCATGTCGATGAAGTCGGCGATGATGATGCCGCCGAGGTTGCGCAGCCGCAGCTGGCGCGCGATCGCGCCGGCCGCCTCGAGGTTGGTCTTGAAGATCGTGTCCTCGAAATTGCGCGCGCCGACGAACCCGCCGGTGTTGACGTCGATCGTCGTCAGCGCCTCGGTCTGGTCGATGATCAGGTAGCCGCCGCTCTTGAGCTCGACGCGGCGCGCCAGCGCGCGCACGATCTCCTCCTCGATGCCGAAGAGGTCGAAGATCGGCCGCTCGCCGCGGTAATGCTCGAGCTTGGCGACGACGCCCGGCATGAAGGTCTCGCCGAAGGTCTTCAGCGCGTCGCATTGCAGCCGGCTGTCGATGCGGATCTGGTGCGTCGATTCGTTCGTCAGGTCGCGCAGCACGCGCTCGGCCAGGCTGAGGTCCTGGTGCAGCAGCGTGCCCGCGGGCCGGGCCTGCGCGCGCTCGCGGATCAGCGCCCAGGTGCGGCGCAGGTAGGCGATGTCCTCGCCGAGCTCGGCGTCGCTGGCCTCCTCGGCATTCGTGCGCAGGATGAAGCCGCCACCGCCATCGCCGGCCAGCAGCGTCATGCGCGCGCGCAGCTGCTCGCGCAGCTCCTGCGAGCCTATCTTCTGGCTGATGCCGATGTGGTTGTCGTGCGGCAGGAAGACGAGCATGCGGCCGGCGATCGAGACCTGCGTCGACAAGCGCGCGCCCTTGGTGCCAATGGCGTCCTTGATGACCTGAACCGTCAGCGTCTGGCCCTCGAAGACCTGGCGCTCGATCGGCACCTGCGGCGCGTCGCTGCGCCCGGGCGGGCCGCTGTGCAGGTCGGCGACATGGAGGAAGGCGGCGCGGTCGAGACCGACGTCGATGAAGGCGCTCTGCATGCCGGGCAGCACGCGCACGACCTTGCCGAGGTAGACGTTGCCGACCTGACCGCGCTCGAGCGTGCGTTCGATGTGCAGTTCCTGCACGGCGCCGTTCTCGACCACGGCCACCCGCGTTTCCTGCGGCGACCAGTTGATGAGGATGTCCTGGGTGGGCATGTCGGCTAGTGGGGCAGGTTGAAACCGGCGCGGATCAGCAAGGTGGCGGTCTCGTGCAGGGGCAGACCCATGATACCGGTGTAACTGCCGTCGATATGCTCGATCCAGGCCGCGATGACGCCCTGGATCGCGTAGGCGCCGGCCTTGCCCATCGGTTCGCCGCCGGCGACATAGGCGGCGATCGTCGATTCCGCGAGCGTCGCGAAGCGCACATGCGAAACGCTGGTCAGCAGCGACGAGCGCGCACCGGCGCTGACCGCGACGGCCGTCAACACGCGATGTCTGCGGCCCGAGAGCGCGCGCAGCATCGCCGCCGCGTCGGCGGCGTCGCGCGGCTTGCCGAGGATGCGCCGGCCCAGCGCCACCGTCGTGTCGGCGCAGAGGATGGGCGCGGCGGGCAGCGCGCGCCGCGCGAGGCGGCGCCGCGCCGCGGCGAGCTTGGCTCGCGTCACGCGCTCGACGTAGGCGCGCGGCAGCTCGCCGGCGCGCTCGGCCTCGAGCGCCTCGGCGTCCTCGTCGGCATCGGGCAGCAGCATCTCGTGCGCGATGCCGAGCTGGTCCAGCAGCTGGGCACGGCGCGGGCTTTGCGAGGCGAGGTAGATGAAGGCAGGCATGGGTAGCGTCATTCCCGGTGGTAGGGATGGCCTTCGATGAGCGAGGCCGCGCGGTACAGCGCCTCGGCCAGCAGCACGCGGGCGAAGGCATGCGGCAGCGTCAGATCGGACAGGCGCAGCGTCTCGTCGGCGCCGGACTTGAGCGCCGGCGCGAGGCCGTCGGGGCCGCCGATGAGCAGCGCGACATCGCGCCCCTCGCCGCGCCAGGCGCGCACGCGGTCGGCGAGCTGCGCCGTCGTCATGCGCGTTCCCTGCTCGTCGAGGACGACGCGGCGCGCGCCCTTCGCTAGGGCCGCCTCGATGCGCAGCGCCTCGGCGGCCATGCATTGCGCGGCCGTCTTGCCGCCGCTGCGCGGCTCGGCCTTGACGGCCTTCAGTTCGAGCCGCATCTCGGGCGGGAAGCGCTTGGCGAAGTCGGCCCAGGCCGCGTCGGCCCAGGCCGGCTGGCGCTGGCCGACGGCCACGAGGACCAGCTTCACGCGGGGGGCACTGCGCGAACTAGCGCGGCACCTTGCGCGCCGTCGTCTTGCGCGGCGGCGTCTTGCGCGAGGCGACGACGGTCGTCACCTTCGAGCGCGACGGCGCCTTCTTCGCGGCGACGCGCTTGTACGCGGCGGCCTGGTTCTCGGCCTTCGATTCGGGCGTGCGCGGCGCCGACTTGCGCGCCGAGGTCTTGGGCGTCTTCAGCGACGGCGGCCGCGGTGCCGACTTCTTCGGCGCGGCGCGTGACGACGTTGCCGCCTTCGGTGCCGGCTCGGGCTCGCTCGCCTTGACGAGCTTGTGCTCGGTGGCGCCGATCTTGATCCGCACCGACTTGCCGCCCCAGATCTCCTCGAGGTGGTAGTACTCGCGTATCGCCGGCTGCATGATGTGCGCCACCGCGGCGCCGCAGTCGACGATGATCCATTCACCGTTGTCCTCGCCCTCGGTGCTCATGACCTGCATGCCGCGCGACTTGACGGCGTCGCGCACGCTCGCGGCCAGGGCCTTGGTCTGCCGGTTGCTGGTGCCCGAGGCGATGATCACGCGCTCGAACATCGACGACAGGTGCTCGGTGTTGAAGACGGCAATGTGTTGTGCCTTGACGTCTTCCAGGCCATCGACGATGGCCCGTTGCAGTTTGCGTATGTCCATTCAGCTCCCGGCAGGGCCTCGATAGAGGCGGTGGGTTTCAATATAGCGCGCGACCTGTTGCGGCACCAGTGCGGCGATGGCCTCGCCCCGGCGTACGCGGTCGCGGATCTCGGTCGAGGAAATGTCGAGCATCGGCAGCGGCACCATCTGGTGCGGGAACGCCGCCAGCTCGCTCGGCGGCGGCCGCACCGGCCCCGGCCGGTTCGCCACCGCCAGCGTCACGCGCTGCAGCAGCTCCTGCCAGCCATGCCAGCTCGGCAGCGCCGCGTACTGGTCGGCGCCGATGATCAGCAGCCATTGCGCGTCGGCCTCGGCGGCGGCGAGTTCGCGCACCGTGTCCAGCGTGTAGCTGGGGCCGGGGCGTTCGATCTCGATGCGGTCGAGCGAGAAGCGCGGCTCGCCGGCGATCGCCAGCCGCACCATCGCCTCGCGGTCGGCCGCAGGCGTGATCGCGCGCGCCTTCTGCCACGACCGTCCGCTGGGAATCCAGCGCACCTCGTCGAGCGCGAGTTCATCGCGCGCCGCGCGCGCCAGCGCCACATGCGCCTCGTGCACGGGGTCGAAGGTGCCGCCGAAGAGGCCGACGCGCCTACTCATGCAGCCTCATTCATGCAGCCTCGTTCAGCCAATCGCGCGGGCGCAGGAAATCCTGCGCCAGCCGCGCCTCGGCACTGCCGGGCTCGGGCTGCCAGTCGTAGCGCCAGCGCACGACGGGCGGCATCGACATCAGGATGCTCTCGGTGCGGCCGCCGCCATGCAGCCCGAAATGCGTGCCGCGGTCCCAGACGAGGTTGAACTCGACATAGCGGCCGCGACGCAGGGCCTGGAATTCGCGCTCGCGCTCGCCGTATTCGTCGTGGCGGCGGCGCTGCGCGATCGGCAGATACGCCGGCAGGAAGGCGTCGCCGACGGCGCGCATCAGCGCGAAACCGCTGGCGAAGCCGCCCTCGTTGTAATCGTCGAAGAAGAGGCCGCCGATGCCGCGCGGCTCGTTGCGGTGCTTGAGGAAGAAGTATTCGTCGCACCAGGCCTTGAAGCGCGGGTACTTGTCGGCCCCGAAAGGCGCGACGGCGTCGGCGCAGAC